>NZ_LMME01000001.1:0-548297 GCF_001422125.1 Methylobacterium sp. Leaf85
CGGCCTCCGGCGCGTCGTTCACGCCCGTCACCGTGATGGTCAGATCAGCCGTCTTSGTCCCGCCGTTGCCGTCCGAGACGGTGTAGGCGACCACGACGTCGCGCGTCGCGCCTTCGGCRATGYTCTGGTAGGCCGCGTTGGTCGTGTCGAGGGTGTAGCTGCCGTCGCTCTGCAGCGTGAAGCCGGCAGGCGCGGTGCCCGAGACCGCATAGCTCAGCGTGTCGCCTTCGGCATCGCTGTCGTTGGCCGCCACCGNGTAGCTGCCGTCGCTCTGCAGCGTGAAGCCGGCAGGCGCGGTGCCCGAGACCGCATAGCTCAGCGTGTCGCCTTCGGCATCGCTGTCGTTGGCCGCCACCGWGCCGGTGATCGAGGCATCCTCGRCTCCGGAATTGGCGTCGTTACCGGCCACCGGCGCGTCGTTCACGCCCGTTGCATTGACGACGAAAGATTGGGTGCTGACCGCTCCCTCGGAATCGGTCACCTTGACGGTGAACGTGTCACTGGGGGTCTGCCCGGGCGTCAGCGCATTGATGGCCGCGTCGTTGGGCACGAAGGTGTAAGCGCCGTCGTTGGTGACGTAGAGCGTGCCGTATGTTCCGGCCTTCGAGACGTGGTAGGTGCTATTGTTGACCGAGAAGGGCCCGGTGGTGCCACCATCGATACCGAACGTCTTCGTATCGTTGGTGTCGACATCCGACGCGGACAGCGAGCCGTTGATGGAATTGAACGTGTCGTTGGCGATGGTGTCGGTATAGGTGGACGGGCTGACGGTATTCAGAACCGGCGCGTCGTTCACCGGCGTCACCGTGATCGCCACCGTGTCGGTGTCGCTCAGAGAACCGGTCTGCCTGATGTCTGTCGTCACGACCGTCAGCTGATCGGTGCCGTTGAAGTTCGCCGTGCCCTGGTAGTTCAAGCTCGACAAGATCGTGTTGATCTCGTCCGCCGTGCCGGTCAGCGTGACGGTGTTCGTCCCGTTGCCGCTGATCGCGCTAGCAGTGCCCGTCACGGTCAGCACACCGCTGGTGACGCTCAGCGTCGTCGTCAGCCTGTCACCGTCCACATCGGCCACCGACACGCCCGAGATCGCAAGGGACGTGTCCTCAGCCACGGTCTGTGCGCCCGGCTTCGTGTTCACCGGAGCGTCGTTCTGTTCGAGGACGAAAACGCTCGTGCTCACCGAGGTTTCGCCGCCATTGGAATCGGTCAGGGTGACCGCGTAGGAGCGGGTGTCGGTCGGAGTGTCACTGGTATTCTGATAGGTGACGCGATCCAGAAGAGCTTCGATGTATGTCGGCTCCAGGCCACTGGCGATCGACAACGCGAAGGCCTTGCCGGCCTGACCGTTCGTGCTGAGCGTACCGATGAGAACGAAATCGCCACCGCCTGGGATACCGTCTGGGACGAAGCGAACGCTGGAACCGACGATCTCGAATTTCCCCTCCACGCTTCCGACCGTTATGGGCGCACCGGACAAAGAAATATTGTCCTGCGCGGCACTCGTCGCGCTTCCGATCGAGAGAATGCCACCCCCGCTGAAGTTGGCGCCGGTCACCGTCACGCCACCGTCAGCGTCGAGCAATGCGCCGTTCGCGTTGAGGGCGTTCTCGAAGAAATTGCGCCCGGTCGAGAAGCCGCTGATGCTGATGGCCATGACGATGTTCCCTTGAACCCTGTGGGAGAGCGGCCGTTGTGCGGCTCAATCTCTCGAAGCGGCGGACGCTTTGAAGAGGCGTGATGTTTTATGCGAAGCGAAGCACGAGACGAAGCAACAGATCAGTACACATCATACTTGGAAGTCACAGACCAACGTAAGCCACGTCCGCAGGACTATCCCTGCTTTGGCTTAAAGAGAGTCAATAAATCGAATACTCACGAAACAAGATGCAATGCACACGGATCAATCCACATACCTTGCATAAACTTATCGCCCTCGACACGCGGCTCCGACGGCTTAGGCGGTTTGGTAGGAGCTTCAAAGTCTCGGCACATCACTCATTTGAGGGAGGCGGCATTAAAAAAATCCGCGCGATGCATCGACGCCGTGCGTTCCCCGCGCGGATGCGGATGGCCGATTCACGAGGGAAGTGATGCGTGTGAGGGCCCAGGTGAGGGCTCGATCGGTACGTCACGCTTCGATGCCGTTACGGTGTCTGAACCTGCCGGGATCGCCGGCGAGCGATCCCGGCCTCTCGAACACGGCCTCTCGAACACGGCCTACAGCCCGCATCGCCCTGCTCTCGGCCCCGCGCCTCGACGGGCGGGAGGTTCTCGGCCGTCGGCCCGCGGCCCGGCACCGGCGCTTGGCTGGAGAGGGTGTCGAGGGCCTGCCGCGCGACGACGGCGCCCTGACGAGGGATCAGCGCGGAGCTGCAGAATGAACGCGATGAGGGGGGGGAGCGGATCTCACGACACTTGTCGTTCTGCTACTTCGTTCGCGAACGGCCCCCTTCGTAGGTCATGTAGATCAGGATTCCGGCCAACACGGCGCTGGCCAGACTGTCCCAGATTCCATTGACGACCAGGGCGACCACCAGGCTGAGCAGGGTCAGGGCGGCGAGGATCGATGGGATTGTCCAGATCCGGGAGCGGATGAGCGGGCGCGTCTTCATCTCGCGGCTCCTGCGCCAGACGGCCTCGCGCCGGGCTGCACCCGCTCGCCGGCCGTTTTCCATCGTCTGCGGGCGATCCAGAGATAGAGCCCGCTGCCGAGCACGACGATGGTCGCGAAATCGAGAAGCGCCCAGACGATCTTCAGGGGAAGGCCTCCGTAATCGCCGAAATGCAGCGGTTGCGAGACCAGCAGGGCCTGGATGTCCAACGACACGTGCGCCGTCCCCGCCGGCATCGCCGGCACCTCGGGCTCGTAGCCGAGGATGCCGCCGAACTCGTGATGGAAGATCAGTGGCAGGCCCGTCAGGCACAGCATCGGCATGAAGACCATGCTGACGAGGCTCGTCCAGGTATGGACGAATGACCAGAGCCGGAAGGCTCGCAGCTGCGGCGCGTCGGGGCCCGTCGCCATCGTCAGAAGTCCAGCTGGGCCGAGACGAGGTAGGTCCGGGGCGCTCCGAGGGTCAGGAACCCGTTTCCGGTGGACGCCCAGTCATTCTCGCCCGACACGTTCTCCACCGTGGCCCGCACCGTCACGGGTTTGCCCCACGTGCCGAGGAACGTGTAGCGGAGGCCGGTATCGAACCGCGTCCAATCCGGGATGGGCTGCAGATTGGTCTGATCGTCGTATTGGGACGCGGTGTGGATGACCCGGCCTGTCAGGGTCAGGCCGCGCGGCAACCAGGGCGGCAGGTCGTATTCGCCGTAGAGGCTGAGCGTGGTGCCGGGGACACCGGGCGCGCTCCTACCGTCGAAGGCCCCGCCCTCGGTACGGACCAGGCGACCGTCGGTGAAGGCGATGCCCCCGATGAGGCGCGCGCCCGGCGCGATCTCGCCGAACAGACTGAACTCGATCCCCCGGTTCCGCTGCAGGCCGTTGAGCGCGTAGTTCCGCGTCGCCGGGTCCTGGAAGGCGTTGGGCTGGTTGATCTCGAACAGGGCGGCGCTGACGCCGACGACACCGAAATCGTACTTCACGCCGATCTCCTTCTGGTCGGCGATGGTCGGTGGGAGCGCCTGGTTCGGGTTGCTGGCCGTGACCGGCGAGGCACCGCTCGAGAGCAGGCCCTCGATATAGTTGCCGTAGAGCGAGAGGTGCTCCAGGGGCTTGACGACGAGGCCGACCGCCGGCGTCCAGGCGACCTTGTCGTAGCTCGACGTGGCATCGCCGAAGGCGACACTGCGGTTGATCTGCATGGAGCCGCGGGCATTGCCGGCCGGAGACGGACGCCATGGGCCGGCATGATTCTAGTTCGGGATCAACTCACGGGCCGGGCCGCCGGTCTCCTGGCCACGGGCCTGGGCATAGCCCGGCAGAGCGGGGTTCTTGGCGTTTCCGCTGTCGGTGTCCGGCCCGCCGAGCCAGGACGCGGATCGGGTCGGCGCCGGGATCGAGCCGGTGATCGTCGGGCTCTCCAGCCGATGCGGGGCGGGCCGGGCCTGGGAGGCCCCGGTCAGGGCGGCGAGCGTGCAGGCGGACGCGAAAACGACGGCCGAAAAAGTCTTGATCATCGTCATGTCAGGTCTCCGGTGGTTCCTGCTTGATCCGATATCGTCGAGCAGTGATGCCGGACAGACGACGTCTTCGGCTGCTTATTCCATGACCCTATCGAAAAATTCCAACGCCATGATCGAGACCAGATCAGCGTGAACGAATACTCGCTGCCGGGTGCGAAATTTCTCGTGCAGGCGTGGAATAAACACGATTTCGCGGCGTCCATGCCCCTGTCGCCGACCCTGAAGTCCGTTCGGTCCGGCCAGCGTGCCTATGGGAGCCCCGCCCATGCCAGGAGACAGGAGATGACGGACATGATGCGCCTCATCGAGCCGCTGATCCCGGCCCTGCGCCGCTACGCGCACGCCCTTCTGCGCAATCCGACCGATGCCGACGATCTGGTGCAGGATTGCCTCGAGCGGGCCGTCACCCGCTGGCACCAGCGCCAGGTCGACGGCGACGCGCGGACCTGGCTGTTCGCCATCCTCCACAATCTCGCCGTGACGCAGATGCGCCAGCGCGCTCGCCGCGGCGCCCACATGCCGATCGAGGACATTGCGGAGGCGAATCTCGCGGTGGCGCCGACGCAGGAGAGCGGCCTGCGCCACCGGGACCTGATGACGGCGCTCGACGCACTGCCGGAAGAGCAGCGCAGCGTGCTCCTGCTGGTGACGGTGGAGGGCCTGTCCTACGCCGAGACCGCCGACATCCTCGCCATTCCCACCGGGACCGTGATGTCCCGCCTGTCCCGGGCCAGGGACCGGATGATCCAGTCGATGGACGGCACCGAAGCCTCCGTCCCTGCCAAGCGCCCGCTCCTGCGGAGGGTGAAATGACCATGCGTCCGATCGGTGACGACGATCTCCAGGGCCTCGTGGACGAGCGGCTCGATACCGCCCGGAGGCGCGAGGTCGAGGCCTATCTCGATGCCCATCCCGAGGCGCGGGCACGGGTGGCGCGGATGATCGCCCTGCGCGAGGAGATGCGGGCCGCCTTCGCGCCCATCGCCGCCGAGCCGGTTCCGGCCCGGCTCAACCTGGCGCGGATCGTCGAGGCGCGCCGCCGGCCGGCCCGTTCGGCTTTGCAAACTCTTCCGATCTGGCAGGCGATGGCGGCCGGGCTGCTCCTCCTCGTCGGAGGCGCCGGTGGGTGGGGCCTGCGCGACGTGGTCGCGCCCGTGCCCACCGGCATCGAGGCGCTGGCTCAGTCCGCGAGCATGAATTACGCGGTCTATGCGCCCGACCACACCCGCCCCGTCGAACTCGCCGCCGCCGACCGGGACGAACTCGCCGGCTGGTTCACCGCCCGGATGAAGCGGCCGGTGGCCGTGCCGGACCTGAGCGGCTCCGGCTACCGCCTCATGGGCGGGCGTCTCGTCGCCACGCAGCAGGGACCCGCCGGGCTGCTGATGTACGACGATGGGCACGGCGCGCGCTTCGTCATGTTGATGCGGCCCATGAGCTTACCCGGCGACGCGCCGATGCGCGCCCACACGACGGAGACGTCGAACGGCTACGCCTGGGTCCAGGACGGGCTCGGCTACAGCCTCGTGGGTGCGGCCGACCCCACGATCCTGCACCCCCTCGCCAACGAGATTCGCCGCGCCACCGCGAAAGCCATCTGAAGGCCCGCCATGTCCCTCCTGAACGACCTCACCGGGGCCGATCCGGCCGTGAGCCCGCGTGCCGCTTGTCTGCGCCTCGCCGCCATCGGGGCGCTCGTCGCCGGCACGACGGGGGCCTTCGCCTATGCCGGCGGCTGGCTCTCTCCGGGGGACCTGACCCAGGCGCGGATCGTCGACCGCTTCGAGCAGGTGAATGGCCCCCATCCGGGCTTTCGGCGCAACCACGCCAAAGGGCTCTGCCTCGCCGGGCGCTTCGAGAGCAGCGGCCGGGGCGCGGGTGTATCGACGGCGTCGCTGTTCGGCACGGGACGGGTGACGCCCATCACCGGCCGCATCGCGCTGGCGGGCGGCCAGCCCTACGCGGCGGACGCGGCCACGACGGTGCGCAGCCTCGCGCTGCGCTTCCACCTGCCCGACGGCGAGGAATGGCGCACCGGCAACAACGACATCCCGGTTTTCCCGGTCCGTAGCCCGGAGGGGTTCTACGCGCAGCTTCTGGCCGCCAAGCCCGATCCGGCCACGGGCAGGCCCGATCCCGAGGCGCTCAAGGCGTTCTTCGCCGCGCATCCCGAGAGCGCGAAAGCGGCTTCCCTGATCAAGGCGCGGACGATCACCTCGGGCTTTGCCGACGACACCTTCCGCAGCCTGAACGCCTTCCGCTTCATCGCCGCGGACGGGACCCGGACGCCCGTCCGCTGGGCGTTCGTGCCGGAGCAGGTCGCGACGGAGGAGAGCCCAGCCCAGAGATCACGCGCGGACAAGAACGTTCTGTTCGACGACTTCGAGTCTGCCGTCCGTCGGGCGCCCGTGCGGTGGCATCTCGTCGTCACCCTGGGGCAGCCCGGCGACCCCACGGCCGATGCGACGCGTCCCTGGCCGGTCGAGCGGCAGAGCCTGGACGTCGGGACCGTGATCGTCGCGGACACGCAGTCGGAAGCGGACGGCAATTGCCGCGACGTCAATTTCGATCCTCTCGTCCTGCCCGCCGGCATCGTGGGATCGGACGATCCGCTGCTCAGCGCCCGTTCGGCGGCCTATGCGCAATCCTTCACGCGCCGCGCCGGCGAACCGAAAACGCCGAGCGCCGTCCAGAACACGCCCGCAACGGGAGCCGGATTGTGAGCCACACCGCGCGCTTCAACCTGCCGGCCCGGCTGCTGCACTGGACCATGGCGGCCCTGATCCTCGCCATGCTGTTCATCGGCGTGGCGATGGTGACCTCGCTGGCGCATTACCACACCCTGGTCGCGCTGCACCGCCCACTCGGGATCGGCATCCTGGTCCTCGCGCTGTTGCGCCTGCTCAACCGCTGGCGCCATCCCCCGCCCGACCTGCCGTCTGACCTTCCGGGCTGGCAGCGGCGGGCGGCCCATGTCTCGCACGTCCTGCTCTATGGGCTGATGCTCGTGCTGCCGCTGGTCGGCTGGGCGATGCTGTCGGCGGCCGGCTATCCGATCGGGCTCGCCGGCTCCCTCGTCCTGCCGCCGATCCTGCCGCGCGATCCAAGTCTCTATGCGTGGCTCCGTCCGCTTCACACAATCCTGGCCTACACCCTGTTCGGTCTCGTCCTCGCCCATCTGGGGGCGGCCCTGATGCACGGTTTGATCCGCCGGGATGGGGTTTTCTCCAGCATGGTCCCGGCTCGGCCGTCCCGTGTCCGCTGATGTGGCACGAAGCGGCCCGCAAAGCCGTCATGCCAGAAACGAAACCGGCCGGTCGCTCGATGTCGGGTGCCGATCAGGCCGGTCTTCCCGATCGTGGGGGTGAGGGTGTGACCAGCGTCGCAAGGGGGGGCGGGGATGCCGGATGGCACAATAGGATGTCGAACACGAATGGGGCCCCGACCATTGCCGGTCGGGGCCCCATATTTGTTTCAAGTTCGGCTGCGACACCAGATCGTCGATGCTCTTCACACCGAAAGTCTGGCGTCATGCGCTTCGGCCCAGCCTAAGCTCTGTCCGAAGGCACGGACCGGATCAGCTCCAGGTGAACTCGTTGGTCAAATGGGCCATGGGTGCCTGGCCGGTCACTTCGGTCACGTCGATGCCGGCGCCGATATTGCCCTCGCCCCAGACGATGTTGCCCGGATTTCCCGCGTTCTGATACGAGGAATCCGTCACCACCGTACTCTCGTTCACGCCCCAGAGCAGGGCGTTCGAGAGCGGGTTTCCACGCCCCTGGTCCGCCGCGATGTTGTCGAAGGAGCGGGTGAACTCGAACGTGTTGTTCTGGCCGTAATCCGCGAAGGCGCCGTTGCCCATATGGATCGCGTCGACGTTGCGGACTGTGCCGTTGTTCGATCCCTCGAAGATGACACCCTGGCCGCTCGGTGAGTTGTTGCCGTCGATGACCCCGTTCGAGACGGTGACGTTGTCGCTGTAGTAGATCGAGATGTTGTCCTCGGTCCAGGCGACGTTCGGATCGTTGTGGACGTAGAAGTTGTTGAGGGTGCTGTCCGGCGACTGGCCCATCTGCACGAGTTGCCCGCGGGGGAAGGGCCCGCGCATATCGTACCCTTCGATGTTTTCCAGTTCCGCACCCGGCGAGTATTGGATGAGCACGCCCGTCGACGTGTCGTGGAACGTGGCGTTCGTCACGCTCAGGTCTTCGGCCTCGAAGGCCGAAATCCCGTAATGGTCCGGGGTCCGCTCGGCGCCCGTCTCAGGGGCGCCCACGTTGAAGACCTCCACGTTCTGGATATCGACGTTGTCGCCCTCCATGACGCGGATGCCGGCGCCTTCCTCGGTGCCACCGTTTCCATTGATATGGATGCGGACGTTCTCGACCGTCACATTGTCCACGTGATCGATGTCGATGCCGGGACCGCTATCGACATAGATGTCCATGTCGCGGATGACATCGCCTTCCCGAGCGACGATCGTCCCGTCATGGCGTGTCAGCGGAGCCGTGTCGTCCCCGGGCACCGGATCAGATGGCGGCGCGACCACCGGAGGCTCCTCGGGCGAGGGCGTCGGTCCGATGTCCGGAACCACCGGATCCGGTCCCTCGGAGATGGGATCCGGTTTGCCGACGTCCGGCACCGGCTCTGAGACGCCCTGGCCGAAGTCGTTCGTCCAATGCGCCATGGGCGCCTGGCCGGTCACTTCGGTCACGTCGATGCCGGCGCCGATATTGCCCTCTCCCCAGACGATGTTGCCCGGATTTCCCGCGTTCTGGTACGAGGAATCGGTCACCACCGTGCTCTCGTTCACGCCCCAGAGCAGGGCGTTCGAGAGCGGATGTCCACGCCCCTGGTCCTCCGCGATGTTGTCGAAGGAGCGCGTGGAGTCGAAGGTGTTGTTCTGGCCGTAATCCGCGAAGGCGCCGTTGCCCATATGGATCGCGTCGACGTTGCGGACGGTGCCGTCGTTCGATCCCTCGAAGATGACCCCCTGGCCGCTCGGCGAATTGTTGCCGTCGATGACGCCGTTGGAGACGGTGACGTTGTCGCTGTAGTAGATCGAGATGTTGTCCTCGGTCCAGGCGACGTTCGGATCGTTGTGGACGTAGAAGTTGTTGAGGCTGCTGTCCGGCGACTCGCCGAACTGTACGA
Organism: Methylobacterium sp. Leaf85; assembly: GCF_001422125.1. Taxonomy (NCBI): domain Bacteria; kingdom Pseudomonadati; phylum Pseudomonadota; class Alphaproteobacteria; order Hyphomicrobiales; family Methylobacteriaceae; genus Methylobacterium; species Methylobacterium sp. Leaf85. The sequence continues at coordinate 9,286 of NZ_LMME01000001.1, forward strand.
GCTGACCGCGGGGGAAGGGCCCGCGCATGTCGTAACCTTCGATGCCCTCGAGTGTGGCGCCCGGCGAGTATTGGACCAGGATGCCCGTCGACGTGTCGTGGAAGGTCGCGTTCGTCACGCTCAGAGCCTCGGCCTCGAAGGCCGAAATTCCGTAATGGTCCGGGGTCCGCTCGGCGCCCGTCTCGGGTGCGCCCTCGTTGAAGACTTCGACGTTTTGGACGGTGACGTTGTTACCCCGCATGATACGGATGCCGGCACCTTCCTCGGTGCCGCCGTTTCCATTGATATGGATGCGGACGTTCTCGATGGTCACGTTGTTTACGTGATCGACGTCGATGCCGGGCCCGCTATCGACATAGATGTCGAGGTCGCGAATGACATCGCCTTCCCGGGCGACGATCGTCCCGTCATGGCGTGTGAGCGGAGCCGTGCCGGCGCCGGATTCCACCAGATCCTGACTGTCGGAGAGAGGCTCCCGGCTGCCCATGTCCGGAACCGGGCTCGAAATACCGTTCTCGGTGAAGCTTGAAACGAAGTCGTATGTCGGGCTCGACCAGAGACCCGTATCGAAGGTGGAACGCTCCTCGTCTTGCGACGCGACGTCATGATGCGAATGCTGCATTCGTTTTCCAGTTGTGTCTGCGATCGGTCCTGATGCCGATCCTCTCAATCCGCGCCGATTCTGGTCACGGATCCCCCTCAGCATCGGCGTTGTCCGCTGACACTATTCCCAAGATTATTATCGCAATGATGAGCGAATAATCGGATTTGTTGATTTATCGGGCAGTACTAAGAAGAACTTCCTCTATGTTTTCCGGCAAATGTACAGATAGGTACACTTCGGTAATCTAGTACTTTATTGATACAACAAATCTTAGTGAGCAGAACTTGTTCAAAATGTGTCGCTGATGATTTTCGATCCTGTCGAGCGGCTCACCGATCGTGCCGGACGAGAGGGGGGAGGCATGCCGGTGCGTGCACAGCGCGGACCCGTTTCTACCGGACGGAAGCTGAGGCCCGGCCCGGCGATCAATCATCGAATCGAGAGCGGTGGAGCGGGGCGGCGGGAGTTGGGAGGAGGCCGTCTTCACCCGAAGGCGGGAGGTGGCCTCGGATGCTGCCGGCCGCTCCGAGCGGGTGGGTGCAGGCTCGAATGCCCGTCCTGGCGGGGCCACCGTCGCTCAAGACGGACGTAGTCCCGATGCGCACTTCCTCGCGGAGCCCAAGGCCGCGATGATACGGGTGGTGCGCTCCCGATCAATACAGTCGATTGCAACACTCTGGATAGCGTCGAACGCCCGCTCATATCATCGTATGTGGAAACAATCTGATGATATACAATGTCCAGTCCTTGAGGGCGGTCGCAGCCTATCTCGTCGTCTGCTTCCACTGCCAAGTCTTGCTGTTCGGCCATCTCAAATACTCGATGGGCTCCTGGGGGGTCGATATCTTCTTCGTCATCAGCGGGTTCGTGATGGCCTACACCACCGACGGCCGGATCGCGCCACCATATCAATTCATCATGAAACGGCTGGTTCGCGTCGTTCCGCTGTACTGGTTCATGACGATGGCCGTTTTTCTCGCAGCCCTCTCGATGCCCTTCCTGTTTCGCAGCATCGATGACGGGCTGGGTCATCTGCTCATGTCGCTGGCATTCATCCCCTTCGAGAAATCGAACGGCTTGATACAGCCTATCCTGTTCCTTGGATGGACTCTAAACTACGAAATGTTCTTCTATTGTCTCTTTTTTCTGGGTCTGTACATTTATCCGGAAATAAACCGGTACATTTATGTCAGTCTTGTCATCGTGGCCCTCGTGATGATCGGGCTGCTGCTTCGGCCAGAAAATGCGCTGGGCCGATTCTATACGAATGCTATTATCCTTGAATTCGCTGCGGGCATGTGGATTTGCTATGTTGTCCGCCGCATCACTGTTCCGGCTGGTCTTCTCAACGTCTCGATGATCGGCGCCTTGGGCCTCGCCAGTTTCGGTCTGTTGCTGGCGGCAGAATTTCTTTGGCCGACAGCACCTCGCTTCGTCGCACTTGGTTTGCCGGCAGCCTCACTCGTCACTGCCGCAGTGTTGCTGGAAGCCAACGGCATCAGTTCGAGAACCGCCTTTGCCGTCGAGCAGGGAGACAGTAGCTATGCGCTGTACCTCACGCACTTCCTGTCTTATCAAGTATGTGAGAAAGTATTGTTTAAATTCTTTGATCCTCAGAATTTCTCTCTGAGGATGGTCGCATTCGTCGGCGCAGTCGTACTCGCCGGACTCGTTGCCCGGATCGTACATCGTCGGATCGAGGTTCCTTTGACTCAATGCGTCAGAGGCTTGTTCAGTGGCCTGAAGCGCCCGTCTCACGCTAGTTCATAGATATTTTCCGAAATATCCGATGTCATTCTGATTATTTGATAATATAATTTTATTATGCTAGGTGAAAGCAACTATACAAATTAAAAATAACCGGATGCACAATTTATAATCCTCAGGATCTATTTGTTCCGTCATCCTCCGGCAACTTGTGCACCCACGCGGTCGCTGATGTTTGCGAGACCATCGAGGCGGTCCGAGCACGGGGGCTCCACGTCCCGCCCTACGGTCGCGACCTGCTCAGAAGGCGTAGCGAACGTGGCAATAGGGCATCAGCTCGGCCAGATGATCCTTGAGGCGCGCGATCCATCGGCCCTTCCAGCCGGTTCGATAGCGCAGGTTGTCGCCTCCTCCCTGCGACCGTTTCCCCTCCTGGATGTCGGGCCGCCAGAGCAGGTCTTCCGCGCGGGGGTGCCAGTTCAGGTTGACCGCGTGGAGATCCGCATTGTGCGTGAGCAGGATGATCTCGGCCTTGAGCTGCGCCTTGGCCGCCGGGCCGATCCCCTCGTCGATGGCGGTGAACAGGCTGCGCCAATCGGCCTCCCAGCCTTCGTAGAGGATGACCGGCGAGAAGTTCACGTGGACTTCGAAACCGGCCGCCACGAAATCGTCGATGGCGGCGATGCGCTCATGCATCGGCGCCGTGCGCACATCGACGACCTTGGCGATCCGCTCCGGCATCAGCGAGAGGCGGATACGGGTCTTGCCCCGGGGATCATAGGTGAGCAGCTCCCGGTTCACGGCCTTCGTGGCGAAGGAGGCCTTGGCGTTGGGCAGATCGCGGAACAGGCCGACCATGTCGCGCACGTTGTCCGACAGGGTCGCGTCCACGGACAGGTCGCCATTCTCGCCGAGATCGTAGACCCAATGGGCCGCATCCACCGTATCGGGCTCCGGTAGCGGCCCCTGGCGTGCGGCGTGGCGGGTGATCGCGGCGCAGACCTGCTCGATGTTCACGAAGAGGGAGATCGGATTGGCGAAGCCCTTGCGCCGGGGGACGTAGCAGTAAGCGCAGGCCATCGCGCAGCCATTCGAGGTCGAGGGCGCGATGAAGTGGGCGCTGCGCCCGTTCGGCCGCATCGTCAGGCCCTTCTTCACACCGAGCACCAAGGTCGAGCGTTTGATCCGCAGCCAATCCTCCGCGGAGCCTGCGTTTCCGTGCAGGTTCGGGATGTTCCAGTGCGACGGGACCTCGATCCGCTCGGCGTGGGGAAAGCGGTCGAGAATCGCGAGCCCGCGCGCGAAATCCGCCACTGCAGGCTCGTGGTAGATCGTGCGGATATCCAGGATGTCGCGGGAAAGGGCCATGCGGTGTCCACCGGCGCGCCGTTGCACCTCGGCCGGATAGATAGGGCGGTGAGCACCGGAGAGGATGACGTTCCGGCCGGGGCGCGGCTCCGCGGACACGTCGTTAACAGGAAGTTACCGTCCACCCCTTTGTGGCGGCACCGAAACATGCGCTCAAGGCGCTTGCGTGCGGCTCCCGTCGCAGGAGGTGAAACCATTGCCTTGGCTACCGCGTATTCCAGGCATGGTCAGTTTCGACATGCTCATCGATGATCTGGAACGAGAGAAGCAGGCGCTCGTGCAGGACATGGCACGCCGTGGACCTGCGTCTTATGCCGTCATCGATATGCTGATCGCGCTCGACCTGAAGATCTTCGCCTTGAGAACGCTGAGCGAGGACCGCTGAATCCGGCCCGGACAGGACCGGGTCGCTCGTCTCGATGTCGTCGAAACCACCGGGTTCTGCCTGCGGGATCGAAGGGTCCGAGCGCCTCGGGCGGCGCCGGGTCGCATCCCGCAGGCGGGGGAGATCGTGTTCCGGGGCGAGTGTCGGTCGTCGGGTTTACCGCTCGTGGAGCCTGTCAGGCCGCGGCGACGTTCTTTTTGGCAAAGGCGAACTTGTACGCGTCTGCGGCGGGTAACGGCTCGCTCAGGAGGTAGCCCTGGGCTTCCGTGCAGCCTTCGCGACGGACGCGAGTCAGCTGCGCTTCGTCCTCGATGCCCTCCGCCGTGATGCTCGCCCCCAGCCGTTCGCCGAGTCCGACGATGGCGCGCACGATGGCGGCCGTGTCGGCATCGGCGATTTCACGAATGAACGAACGGTCGATCTTGATCTTGTCGAAGGGAAACCGCCGGAGGTAGCTGAGCGACGAGTAGCCGGTGCCGAAATCGTCCAGGGCAATGCGGACCCCGAACGCGCGAAGCCGGTGGAGGCAGGCGGTCACGCTCTCCACGTCACCGATCAGCACGCTCTCGGTGATCTCCAGTTCCAGACGGTTCGGCGGCAGGCCGGAAGCGGCCAAAGCCGATATCACGCAATGTTCCAGGCCGGGCTCCGCGAATTGCACCGCCGAGACGTTGACCGCGACCCGCAGATCGCCCGGCCAGCTCGCCGCTTCCCGGCAGGCTTCCTGCAAAGCCCATGTCCCGAGGGGAACGACGAGACCGGTCTCTTCGGCCAACGGAATGAAATCGGCGGGCGAGACGATGCCTCTCACGGGGTGGTGCCAGCGCATCAGCGCCTCGAAGCCGCTGGCGGTGTCGGTGGCAAGGTCGATGATCGGCTGATAATGCAGTTCGAACTCGCCGCGCCGCACGGCTTCGCGCATGTCGAGTTCGAGGACGTTTCGCTCTGCGATCGCCGCATCCATGGCGGGTTCGCAGAAGCGGAACGTGCCCCGGCCGGCCGCTTTCGCGCGGCCGAGGGCGATGTCGGCGTTCTTCAGCAACTGGTCTGGGTCGCCGCCGTCCTGAGGCCCGACGGCGATGCCGATGCTGACGCCGACGCTGACCGAACGACCGTCGAGATCGAAAGGCCGCTTCAGCGCCTCGATGACCTGCTGCGCTGCGGCACTGGCATTCTGAGGTTGGTCGAGTCCCCTCAGCACGATGGCGAATTCGTCGCCGCCGAGCCGGGCGACGGTGTCCCCCTCGTGAACGGTCGCCGTCAGGCGCTCTGCGACCTGGCGCAGCAGGCTGTCTCCCGTCGGGTGACCGAGGCTGTCATTGATCGCTTTGAAACGGTCCAGATCGCAGGCGAGAACCGCGAAGATGTGCCCGCGCCGTTCGACATTGTCCATTTCCCGGCCGAGTCTGTCGCGGAACAGCACGCGATTGGGCAAGCCGGTCAAGGCATCGTGCAACGCCAGATGCTCCAGCTGCTGTTCCGCATGCTTGCGCCTTCCGATGTCGATATGCGTCCCGACGATGCGCACGGGGATTCCTTCCGCATCGCGCGTCACCACCTTGCCGCGCGACAGGACCCAGCCGTAGGGGCCGGCCTTCGTCCGCATCCGGAGCTCGCATTCGAAAACCGGCGTCCGTCCGTCGATATGGTCCGATAGGAGCCGCCGGGCCGTCGCGGCATCGTCGGGATGCATCAACTGTTGCAAGGCGTGCATATGTCCGTCGATCTCGCCCGGTTCGTAGCCGAGCATGGTCTGCCAACGGTCCGAGAACCAGATGTTGCCCGTGGGGATGTTCCAATCCCAGAGGCCGTCGCTGCCGCTGTCCAGGGCGAAAGCGAGCCGTTCCTCGCTGGACCGTAACGCCGTTTCGGCGGCCTTGCGGTCGGTGACGTCGCGAAGCGACGACACGTAGCCGATGGGCTCGGACGAGCCCGGCAGGCGCGTGACCTTGAGGCACGCCTCGATCCACACCCAGGACCCATCCCGCCGACGATGGCGCTGGGTCGTGATGGCCCCTTCGATCCGGCCTGCCAGGAGATCGGCGAGCACCTGCTCAAGTTCGGCGACATCGTCCGGATGGATGAAATCGAGGGGCCGAGTGCCGATGATGTCCTCCGGGCGATAGCCGAGGACGGCCATCGAGGCAGGCGATACATACCGGCGGGTCCTATCGAGATCGGACCAGATGATGACGTCGGTGGTATTCTCGGCGAGGAGCCTGTAGGCGGCTTCGCTTTCGCGCAAGGCGTGATTGGCCCGGCGCATACGGTCGACGAACAGGGCGAGTGCCGCGAAACCGACAATCGTGAGCATGATCGCGGCAATGCCCGCGGCGAGCGCGAAATGCGGCAGACTCGATGCCGTGTCGGGCGCGGCCATGTTCGGAACCAGCTCGGCCGCGCCCATGGCGATGAAATGCACGCCCGCGATGGAAACCGTCAGAAGCATCGCCGCCACGGCTGTCGCGTATCGCAGCGTGTCACGCGCGAAAATGACGAAGGCGATGGCGGTAAGCGACCAGCCGACGAGCAGCGCGGTCACGAGGAGCGGCAAGTTCATTGATTGGACGACGGCGAACCGGATACTCGCCATCCCCGCGAGATGCATCCCCGTCATGCTCATGCCCAGGATCACCGCGGCCCCTACGGCCACCACGGGTATGGCGCACCACCGGGACAAGGTGAGCGCCGCCATGGAACCGAGGATGCCGACGAGAAGCGAGACGAGGGTGAGTTTCAGATCATAGGCGATCGCGATGCCGGGGTCGTAGCCGAGCATCCCGATGAAGTGGGTGCTCCACATCCCGGCACCGGCCGAGAAACCAGCCGCGAACAACCAGGCCCATGTCTCGAAGCCCCGGCTCCGAAAAACGTGGCGAGCGAGCCGCAGGGCAGTATGGCACGATACCCAGCATACGAGCGCCGCCAGCGGCAGGACCCACCAATGATGCTGCTCGGTCATGCACAAAAAGGCACGATACATTCTACGACAGCCTTTCGCCACCTTAGGGGCGACACTGCCGAAGTGTGGTTTAACAAAATCGGAATTTTGGCCGCAAAATAGAATATAGCTCTATTTGAGGAGTGGATTGCTTCAATGGAGCCTGCTCTTCGAGCCTCGGCGCCGATCCGTTCCCATGCCGATTGTTGATGATGGGCCATGCACGGCGACCCTCGCCGTGTAAGGCGGCGGACAATCTGCCTTGATGCGCGCGCATCGCCCGCCTCTCGGAGGGGGCGGACCGGCTACTTCCATCCGCCCCCGGGCAGGCGGCCGTGATAGGGCGTGTTGCGGCAATGGCCCCACGGCCCGCGCCAGTAACCGGGAGGGCAGCCATTGCCGGCCCGTGCCTGATACCACCCGCCCGGAAGACGTCCGACATAGGGTGTCGAGCGGCAATGCCCCCATGGGCCACGCCACGCTCTGGGGCCGCAGCCGCCCGCGACACGCAGCACGGGTGCCTCGCTCGCGGAGGCTGGGGCGATGGGAAAGGCCATCGCCGGCAGCGATGCGACGCTAAAGATGGCGACCAGGGCGACGAGGCGTGGCTTCACGTGCTGATCCTCTCATGACGAGGGAATTACACATGGGCGCGTCACGTTCGGCAACCAACATCATGAGCGGCGGTTAGCGAAATCTATCGACAAACTGCGCATTCATTGATAAATGTCGCTAAGGCGTGCGCGAAGACGCTGGGCGCCTCCTGTCGCGGGTCGCGAATTCCGCTGAAACCCGCATCGCTCAGGGCGTCCATTTCCCGCCAGCCATCCCGCATCGCGGGCGCGCCGCCGATGGCGACGCGATCGTGGCAGCCCCTTTAGGTCACCAAGCCCGCGCGGCCATGGCCGCGCATGACTTCTTCCCATCCCATCCCAGTCTTCGCCGAGGGAGACGGTGCGGTTCGAGCGCGCCGGCCATTCGGATCACGGCGTAGCGCGCTCCAGAACGCCATTCCGGGCGGCCATCCGCACCCGGTCCGCCGCATCGTCGGCCTGGGCGAATTGCGCATTGTAGAGGCGCCGGTAGGCCCCGTCCGCCGAAAGGAGCGCCTCGTGCCGTCCCTGCTCCACGATGCCCTCCGAGCCGACCACGACGATCCGGTCCGCCTTGCGGATGGTGGCGAGCCGGTGGGCGATGACGAGGGTGGTGCGGCCCTCGGAGAGTTCCACGAGGGAGCCCTGGATCGCCTGTTCGGTCTCGCTATCGAGGGCCGAGGTGGCCTCGTCGAGGATCAGGATCGGCGGGTTCTTGAGAAACACGCGGGCGATGGCGAGGCGCTGTTTCTGGCCGCCCGAGAGCTTCACGCCGCGTTCGCCGACGACGGTGTCGAGGCCGTTGGGCAGTCCCTCGATCAGGGCGGAGAGCTTGGCCCGCTCCGCGGCCTGCGCGATCTGCGCCTCGGTGGCGTCGAGCCGGCCATAGGCGATGTTCTCGCGGATCGTGCCCGCGAACAAAAAGACGTCCTGCTGCACGATGCCGATCTGCCGGCGCAATGAGGCGAGGGTGAGGTCGCGGATGTCGATGCCATCAATGGTGATGCGCCCGCTCTCCACCTCGTAAAACCGCGGAATGAGGGAGCACAACGTCGTCTTGCCGGCCCCGGACGGGCCGACGAAGGCGACGGTCTCGCCGGCGGCGATGTCGAGATCGAGCCCCGACAGGACGGGCCGGCCGGCGGTGTAGCCGAAACTCACGGCCTCGAAGCGGATGTCGCCCTTCAGGGCCGGCACGGAGATGGCGCCGGGGCGGTCGACGATGTCGGGCTCGGTGGCGAGCAGCTCGGCGTAGCGCCGGAAGCCCGCGACCCCCTTCGGGTAGGTCTCCACGACGGCACCGATCTTCTCGAGCGGCCTGTAGAACACGCCCACCAGCAGCAGGAACCCGATGAACCCACCGGGCGAGAGCTCGCCACGCACGACGAAGGCCGCGCCGCCCAGCAGCACGACGATCTGGACGAGCCGCATGCCGAGATAATTGATCGACAGGCTGGCCGCCATGATCCGGTAGGCTTCGAGCTTGGTCTCGCGGTACTTCCGGTTGTCGGAGGCGAACAGGCGCCGCTCGTGCGGCTCGTTGGCGAAAGCCTGCACCACGCGCATGCCGCCGACATTCTCCTCGATGCGGGCGTTGAAGGCGGCGACACGACCGTATTGCGTCTGCCAGTTCCGCGTCATGCGACCGCCGTAGCGGAGGGTGACGAAGGCGATCACCGGCAGGATGGCGGCGGTCAGGAAGGCCAGGGGCGGGTGGACGTAGACCATCAGCGCGAAGGCGCCGATGAGCGTCATCACCGCGATGAAGAGGTCCTCCGGCCCGTGATGTGCGACTTCGCCGATCTCCTCCAGGTCCTTGGTGACGCGGGCGACGAGGTGGCCGGTCTTCTGGTTGTCGAAATAGCGGAACGAGAGCTTCTGCAAATGATCGAAGGCACGGCGACGCATCTCGGTCTCGATATTGATGCCGAGCACGTGCCCCCAATAGGTCACCACCACCATGAGGCCGGCATTGGCCACGTAGATCACCCCGAGGCCGAGGGCGGCGAGCACGATCAACTGCCAATCCTGGCGCGGCAGCAGCACATCGACGAAGGCCTTCACGGCCATGGGAAAGCCCAGTTCGAGCAGGCCCGACAGGACGGCGCATCCGAAATCGACGAGGAACAGGGTCCGGTGCGGGCGGTAATAGGCGAGGAAGTCCTTCAGCATGATGCTTTCGTCAGGTGATCGACGGGGCAGAGGGCACCGCAGGAGGGGACGCCCGGTATGCGGTAGCGCATACAGCAAACCCGCCGCCGCCGCTCCTCGCCGCCTCGGAAAGCCTGGGCCAGCGGGCAGCGGCCGAACGCATCGCCACCGCATCGGCCGAGGCACGCCTCGGCGCGGGAGGAGGCCGGCAGGGCGTCACCACTCAACGCGCGCAGGGCGAAATCAGCGGTAACGCCGGCATTGCACCAGAGAACATGGCGGGACAGTCCGTAATGCGTCTGGCACAGGTCGAAGAACGGCCGCAGGTGGCCCTCGATCAGGGGATCGAGGCCGGGCTCCGGGCTTGCGCGCCGGTCGTCCTCCTCCGCCACGATGAAGCGGGAGACGATGCCGCTCTCGTCGAGTTCGAAGCCGACCCTGTCGAACCCGATCGGCAGGGCACGGCCGAGGCGGCTGAGTGCGGTGAAGTAGGGGATGATCAGGGCGGGAAGGTAGTACTGCGTCCAGAGCGAGACCAGGGCGCGACGGTCGGCGGTCTCGAAGCCGTCGCCTGACGCCCTGCCGAACCCGTCCACCACCTCGTCGAAGGCTGCTTTGCTGGTGAGGATCGAGAGCGGCCGGGTTCCGGACCCGGACGGCGCCGTGGCGATCCGGCAGCCGAAGGCCGACAGTGACGGCGGAACCAGTGCGGCGAGTTGATCGATCATGCGCGCCCCGCGACCCGATCGGCATCGAGGGTCCGGCGGATCGTCGCGCGCAGGGCGGCAACGGCGACGGCGTAGAACAGGATCGCGATGCTGAAATAGGCCGGCCAGCCCACATGCGCCGCGAGCGCCGGCACGGCGACGCGCAGGGGCATCGCGGCAAAGAACGCCGCTCCGAACAGGAGCGCGTAATCGGTGGCGGGACGAGGCCCCTGCGCCCAGCGATAGATCATGTTGAACACCGGCACTCCGAGGCCGCCGCCGCCGACGATGCCGAGGATCGTCGCGGCGATCGCGAGAGGGGCCGACCCGGTGGCGGCGCCGGCGATCATCAGCCCGCCGCCGGCGATCACGCCCAGCGCCGAGACCGTGATGAGCCGCAGGGTCCCGACCCGTCGCACGAGGACGCCCGAGACCAGGGCCATGACGAGGTTGATGACAGGCGAGAGAGAACCGGTGACGAACCCGACCTCCCGCAACGACACCCCCAGATCCAGCAGGGCGAGGTTGTTCAGGCCGGAGAGGGCGAACATGGCGGCGAAGTACAGGCCCAGGACCAGAATGCGTGGCCCCAGGAGGCGCAGGCGTTCGAAGGGGGCCGTCATGCGTTCCGCCGGACCGGCATCGCGGCGAAGCCGGACTTCCGGGTAGCGCAGCATCGGCAGCAGGCAGAGGAGATTGAGACCGGCGATGCCCAGCACGGCGGCCTGCCAGCCGATCATGTCGTAGTACCCGACCAGCAGGCCCGAGCCGGCGATTCCGCCCAGGGACGCGCCGGAGAGTTTGGCCGATGCCACGAAGGGCCGCCGGTCGACGGGCACCGTCTCGACCACCAGGGCTTCGAGGGCGATGTCCATGGTGGCGACGCAGAAGCAGGTCGCCACCGCGAGACCGAGGAGAAGGCCGAGCGGCCACGCTTCGCCCAGGCTCAGCACCAGCAGCAATGCGATGGTCGCGCCCTGCATCAGCGCGATCCAGCCGATGCGATGCGGCAGGCGGGGCAGGCGCAGCCTGTCGATGGCGACGGCCCAGAGAAACGTCAGACCGACGGGCAGGTTGATGAGCTGCAGCAGACCGATCTCGGCGAGCTCGACGCCGCGTGCCCGCAGGATCAGCGGGGCGCCGCTGGCCAGGAAGCCGAGCGTGGTCCCGAAGGTGATGTAGAGGCTGAAGAACGGCAGCAGGGGCCGCGCCCGGCGCCACGCTCTGGACGCCCCGTCGAACCGGGTCCCGCTCATGCGCTCCGCGCCGCCCGGCCCGGTTGCTCGTTGGGGATAGGCACGGACCCTGGGAACCATGCTTCCGCGCCGGTCACGCCGGCTCCTCCGAGACGGCGCTGTACCGGCCTCGACTGACGCGGCGACCGATCCGCGATCCGGCGCGCGACGGGACAGGGCCTCCCTTCGGACATCCGGAGCCTCCCTATGTCTTGACGTGCGCGCAGTTTTTAAACAGTCTAATCTACTGTAAACATTGGCCTTTCGTTCGGATTATGACGTGCCCCGCTTTCATGCAAGGTCCGTTTGGACGCAGTGCCGCCGGCCTTCGCTCCTCGCGCTCCGTATCCGGCTCCTATTGCCCGGGCATGGTGAGGATCAGCGGCCCGCTGCGCGAGGCGATGACCGTATGCTCGTATTGCACCGTGAGGGCCTTCGGCTGGCTGTAGAGGGTCCAGGGGTCGTCGCCATCCGCGGCGAACTCGGCGCCGAGGGACAGGAACGGCTCGACGGTGAAGACCAGCCCCTCCTGCATGATCCGTCGCTCGGAGGCGTCGGGCCAGGTGGCGATCTCGGTCGGTTCCTCGTGCAATGACAGGCCGACGCCGTGGCTCGCGAGGTTGCGGACGAGAGTGTAGCCGTTCTTCCGCGCGAAGGCTCCGACGGCCCGTCCGATATCGGCCAGGGGCTTGCCGGTACCGACCTGGCGCAGGCCTGTCCACATCGCTCGGCGCCCGTCCCTGCACAGTCGCTCCACCGCCCGCGTCACCGGCGGCACCGCGAAGGACGCGCCCGTATCGGCGAAGTAGCCGTCCTTCTCGGCGGACACGTCGATATTGACGAGATCGCCCGGATTGATCCTGCGGTCGCTCGGAATGCCGTGGGCGATTTCCTCGTTGACGCTGATGCAGGTGGCTCCGGGGAAGGCGTAGACGAGTTCCGGTGCCGGGCGAGCTCCGGCCGACTCCATGATCCGCCGCCCGATCCCGTCGAGGTCGCGGGTGGTCATGCCGGGCTCGATGGCCTTGCCCATCGCCTCGAGGGTGTCGGCGACGATGCGCCCGATCCGCTTCAGGCCGGCCAGCTCGTCGTCATTCGACACCGTCATGTCGTCATCCCTTCATGGCGCCGGAGGCGGCTCCGCTCGCGCGGTTCTGCCATCCTCCGCGAGCCCGGCAAAGCCTGGGCCGCCCCAGATGCCGTTCGCTCCCCATGGGTCTGACGGGCCTATGACGTGCTGGCTCCCGCTCAGGCGGCGAAGGCGCCGCGCAAGCGCAGGGCCTCGATCTCGTCCGCCGAGAGGCCGAACTCCGAGAGCACGTCCTCGGTATGTTCGCCGAGAAGCGGCGCATGCCTGCGGGCACGCTGCGGTGTGCCCGTGAGCTTCACGGGGAAACCGATGTTCGGCACCGTGCCCTCGATCGGGTGGGGAACCTCGATGCGCATCTGCCTGTGCCGGCCATGCTCGCTTTCGAACGCTTCCGGATAGGTGTTCATGCGGCCGGCCGGAATGCCGGCAGCGAGAAGCAGAGACACCCATTCCTCACTGGTCCTGGCGGCAAAGCTCCGCTCCAGCTCCTCGATCAGCTCTTCGCGGTTGGCGAGGCGCGCGGGGATGTCGACGAAGCGGGCATCCTCGAACAGTTCGGCGCGATCGAGCACGTCGCAGAGCAGGCGCCAGAGCTTCTGGTTCGTGGCCCCCATGACGAAGTAGCCGTCCGAGGCCCGCACCGCCTGGTAGGGGGCGCTCATGCGGTTGGAGGTGCCGAGCGGCTGCGGGATCCGTCCCGTCCCCCAATATTCCGAGACGTCCCAGATCGAGAAGGCCAGGGCCGCGTCGAAAAGCGAGGCGTCGATATACTGGCCCTCACCGCTCGCCTGTCGGCCGATATAGGCTGAAAGGATCGCGTAGACGGTGAACAACGCGCAGCCGATATCGGCGACCGGCACGCCGGCCTTCACCGGCGGACCGCCCGGATGGCCGGTGACGCTCATCACCCCCGACATCGCCTGGGCCATCAGGTCGTAGCCGGGGCGCTTCGCCCAGGGACCCGACTGGCCGAAGCCCGAAATGCTCGCATAGATGAGCCCTGGATTGCGGGCGCGCATCGCCTCGTATCCGAGGCCGAGGCGCGCCATCACGCCGGGCCGGTAATTCTCGACCAGCACATCCGCATTGGCGGCCATATCGAGGAGCAGGTCGCGCCCGGCATCGGATTTGAGGTTCAGGGCGAGGCTGCGCTTGTTCCGGTTCATGTTGAGGAAGCCCATGCTGTCGGGCCCCTTCATCTTGAACCCCATGGCGCTGCGGGTCTGGTCGCCCGTGCCCGGCGGCTCCACCTTGATGACATCCGCTCCGAGATCGCCGAGCAGCATGCTGCAGAACGGCCCCGCCATCACCTGCGTCACGTCGAGGACGCGGATGCCCGCGAGGGGGAGGGGGCGGGGTTCTTCGTGCACGGAGTGATCCATCGTGCTCGGTTCCTGTTTTGCGCCGGGGGTGGGTGCGGCCCGCCGGCGGTGGCGTTACGCGAGGAGGACACGACTCGCTGTGTGCATCTCCTCTCCCCGCCTGCGGGGAGAGGGGATTGCGCTCTGGCTTCGGCTCAAGCCAGCGCAGCCAGGATCGCGCTACTCCGCAGGAACCGCCCGTCCCAGGGGCGGTACCACCGGCTCCTCTTCGAACGGGCGCTCCGGGTGCATGGTGAAGGCGAGGACCGCGCCCAGGAGGCAGAGGCCGATGGAGCCGACGAAGGGCAGGGTCCAGCTCCCCGTCATGTCCACGATCATCCCGAACACAATCGGCGAGATGATCGCCGCCACCGCCGAGCCGGTATTCATCAGGCCCGCCGCCGTGCCCGAATATTTCGGCGCGATGTCCATCGGCACCGACCAGATCGGGCCGATCACCAATTCGGCGAAGAAGAAGCCGGAGCTGAGCAGCAGCGCCACCAGGGTCAGGTCCCGGGTGAAGAATACGCCGGTGAGACTCGCCGCCGCGCCGAGGAAGCCGACCACGATGACGCTGAGCCGGGCGAGCTTGAGATCCCCTGTGCGCTTCAGGATGCGGTCGCTGAACACGCCGCCCAGGGTATCGCCGACGACGCCGGCGAAGAACACACCCGAGGCGAACAGGGCCGAATTCTTCAAGTCCAGCCCATAGTTGAGCTTGAAGAAGCTCGGCAGCCAGCCGAGGAACAGCCACAGGGTCCAGCCGTAGCAGAAATAGGTCAGCGTCACCGGCAGCATGCGGCGGGTGAGGCGGCCCCAGGGCACGTTCTGCTTGGCGCCCACTTGGCTCGGGGGCGGCAGCACCACGAGTTCCTCCGGCGTGATCGCCGGGTGATCCTTCGGGTCGTCGCGGAAGTAGAGGTACCAGACCACCACCCAGGCGAAGCTCGCCACCCCTAAGATGACGAAGCCGAGGCGCCAGCCGAACTGGTAGATCAGGAAGGCCACGATGGGCGGCGCCACCGCGTTGCCCAGCCGCGCGAAGGCATGCGTGATGCCCTGCGCGAAGCCGCGCTTGCCCGGCGCGGTCCAGTTCTGCATGGCGCGGGTGGCGGTGGGGAAGGTGGCGCCTTCGCCGAAGCCGAGGAGGACGCGGGCGAGGAACA
The DNA here is from genome assembly GCF_001422125.1 of Methylobacterium sp. Leaf85. Lineage (NCBI taxonomy): Bacteria > Pseudomonadati > Pseudomonadota > Alphaproteobacteria > Hyphomicrobiales > Methylobacteriaceae > Methylobacterium > Methylobacterium sp. Leaf85. The sequence goes on from NZ_LMME01000001.1 coordinate 24,594, forward strand.
GGCTGATGAGCCCGCCCACGAACCCGGTGAGGATCGTCGCCGAGGCCCAGATCAGGCCGCAGACGAGGAGGGTTCGCCGCGCGCCGAACTTGTCGCCCACCGAGCCGCCGATGACCTGGAAGATGGCGTAGGGATAGGCGAAGGCCGAGAGTATCAGGCCGAACTGGGTGTTCGAGAGGCCGAGATCTTTCATGATCTCACCGCCCGCCGTGGCGATGTTCACCCGGTCGAGATAGGTGACGAAATACATCAGGCAGAGCAGGAACAGCACCATGTTCGACGCGGAGACGCGTCTTTTAGCTGGCGTCATCGGGGTTTCCTCGGGTTGAGCGCGCCACCCGCCCCGGTTTGATCACCGGTTGTTTGTGGGATCACGCGTGGTTGCGTCTGGCTGGGTCGTCGCTTTTTCTTGCTCTCTCGCAGGGTAGAGGCGTCTGTTGCGGTGGTGCGTGTCCTCCGTGCCGGAAGGGCAATCGCGCCTGATGCCTCACGCGAACGGAGGCGTGGGTTTCCCTCTCCCCGCAGGCGGGGCGAGGGGATGTTCACGCCCGGACCGCGCACCCATTGCTGCACGGCAGAGGTCGTCTACTCGGCTCGGCGCCCAGTCGCAGTCGCCCCGCCTTCCTTGGGGCGAGCCGATTTCAATCGTCGATACCGGCCCGTAGGGCGTCCATGGCCGCCAGCACACCGCCGCGCGCGTGCGGGACGCCGCCGGCCTTGAGGCCCATCTCGACGCCCGACAGCGCCGCCATCAGCATCAGGTCGTTGCATTCGCCGAGATGGCCGATGCGGAAGATCTTGCCCGCCATCTTGGCGAGCCCGGTGCCGAGGGAGAGGTCGTATTTCTCGAGGATCAGAGTGCGCAGGGCATCCGCGTCATGGCCCTCCGGCATCACCACGGCGGTGAGCACGGGCGAGTATTCCGACGGTTCCCGGCACAGAACCTCCAGGCCCCAGCCCTCGACGGCGGCGCGGGTGGCGGCGGCGAGACGCTGGTGGCGGGCAAAGACCTCGGCCAAGCCTTCCTCTCGCAACATGGCGATGGCTTCGCGCAGGCCGTAGAGGAGGTTCGTGGCGGGGGTATAGGGGAAGTAGCCGCCGGTATTCGGCTTCAGCATGTCTTCCCAATCCCAGTAGGAACGGGGCAGAGTCGCTGTCTTCGCGGCGGCCAGAGCCTTGTCCGACAGGGCGACGAGACCGAGGCCCGGCGGCAGCATCAGGCCCTTCTGCGAGCAGCTCACCGCGACGTCGACGCCCCATTCGTCATGGGCATATTCGGCCGAGCCGAGCCCCGAGATCGTATCGACGAGGAAGAGCGCGGGATGGTTCGCCCGGTCGATCGCCTTGCGGATCTCCGCGATCCGGCTCGTGGCGCCGGTGGAGGTCTCGTTATGCACCACCATCACGGCCTTGATCGACTTGGCGCGGTCCTCGGCTAGGATCGCCTCGACCTGCGCCGGATCGACCCCGCGGCGCCAGTCGCCGGGGACGAACTCCACCTCGATGCCCCAGCGCGCCGCCATCTGGCGCCACAGGGTGGCGAAATGGCCGGTCTCGAACATCAACACCCGGTCGCCGGCCGAGAGCGTATTGACGATGGCCGATTCCCAGGCACCCGTGCCGGAACCCGGATAGATGATCACCGGCGACCGCGTCTGGAAGATGGCCTGGGCGCCTTCCAGCACCGCCTTGCCGAGTCCGGCGAAATCGGGGCCGCGATGGTCGATCACCGGCATGTCCATGGCGCGCAGGACGCGCTCGGGCACCGGGCTGGGGCCTGGAATATGCAGGAAATGGCGTCCGGTCCGTGTCGTCATCGAGATCTCCGCGATGGCCGGTCGAGGGAAAGCTGCGCCCGGATCGATGATCCACTGTGCGTCGGAGCAGAAAATTGCATTCATTTTTTGAGAGGGCAAGCATTATTATGCGAACATCTCGTCTCGACCTTCCTGCTTTCGGCTGCTAGGTTCGCATTATGGTGCTTGATCCTGTCACTGAACCGGAGGCCGATGCCGGCCTCGAACCCGCCGATGGAGCGCGTCTTTCCGCGATGCCGTCGCTGGCGAAATCCCTCCACGGCGAGCTTCTGGCACGCCTGCGGGACTACATCGTCGAGGGCAATCTGGCCGCCGGCGCGCGGGTGCCGGAGCGGATGCTCTGCGAGCGCTTCGGCATCTCGCGCACGCCACTGCGCGAGGCGCTGAAGGTGCTGGCTTCGGAGGGGCTGATCGAGCTCCTGCCGAACCGGGGCGCGCGGGTGCGCCAGCTCGGCGCCGAGGAACTCGTGGACCTGTTCGACGTCATGGGCGGGCTCGAGGCCCTGGCCGGACGCCTCGCCTGCGAGAAGATCACGCCCGCCGCCTATGACGAGATCGAGCGGCTGCATCACGAGATGTACGGCTGCTACATGCGGCGCGACCTCCACGGCTACTTCGCCTGCAACCAAGCGATCCACGACCGGATCGTGCAGGCGGCGGACAACGAGCCGTTGCGGGCGAGCTACGCCAATTTCGCCGGGCGCCTGCGCCGCGTGCGCTACTCGGCCAATCTCGACGAGAATCGCGACCGCTGGGGCGAGGCGATGCGCGAGCATGAGGAAATCCTCGACGCGTTGCGCCGGCGCGCCGGCAATGAGCTCAGCGACATCCTGTTCGGGCACCTGCGCAACAAGCGCCGGGCGGCGGCGGGGCGGGAGACAACGTGTCCGCCGGACGCCGGCGTCGCATCGTGACGGCGGCTCAGCGGCGCACCTCATGAAACCGTGCGGCCTGCGCCCGGATCACGTCCGCCGCTTGCAGGATGCCGGCCCGGTCGACGTCGAGATGGGTGGTCGCCCGGATCTGATGCGCGCCGATGGCGCGGATACGCACATCGTCCGCGAGACACGCCTCGGCGAAGGCGGTTGCGGTGATGCCCAGCGGCTCCACCGAGAAGCACAGGATGTTGGACTGGGCCGCATCGGGCGCGATGGCGAGGCCGGGCGCGCCGGTGATGCGGGCCTTCAACTCGCCGGCATTGGCGTTGTCGAGTTCCAGCTGGTCCACATGATGATCGAGGGCGTAGAGGCCGGCCGCGGCGAGGATTCCCGACTGGCGCATGGCGCCACCGAGGCGGTATTTCCACCGCCACGCCTCGACGATGACGTGGCTCGCGCCGCACAGGACGGCGCCGACCGGGCAGCCGAGTCCCTTGCTCAGATCGATCCAGACGCTGTCGAAGCCTTTGGCGTAGTCCCTGGCGGAGATGTCGGTGGCGGCCACGGCGTTGAGGAGGCGCGCCCCGTCGATATGCGCCTTCATGCCCTTGTGATGGGCCAGGTCGCGGATGCGGCGCATGTCGGTGAGCGGCCAGACCGAGCCGCCCGAAAAGCTCGTGGTCTGCTCCACCGAGACCAGGGCCGAGCGCGGCGCGGTGCGGGCGGGGGGGCGGATCGCCGCCTCGAACGCCTCGGGCGTGTAGAGGCCGGCCGGGGTGGAAAGAGCCTTCACCGAGACTCCGCCGATGGCCGCCGAGCCGGCGGCCTCGGTGTTGTAGATATGGGACTGATCGTCGACCACGATCTCGTCGCCGGGCCGGGTCTGGACCAGGATCGAGACGAGGTTGCACATCGTGCCCGAGGGCATGAACACCCCCGCTTCCATCCCGAGCAGGTCGGCGACGCGCTCGCACAAAGCCAAGGTCGTCGGATCGGAATCGGATTGCTCGTCGCCGACCTCCGCGCGGGCCATGGCCTCGCGCATGCCGGGTGTGGGCCGCGTCTGCGTATCGCTATACAAATCGATCATCTGCCGGCCCTGTTTTGCATGCAACCCGTGTGGGCCATTCTAGCCGGTCGGGACGATCCCGCCACCCTACCGGAACCCGCATCGCTTTGAAGCCGGCCCACGGCACTCCCACGAGGACGATGGATCATGACCGCAACGGCTGAGCCCGCCACCGGCCCGAACCGCGCCTCTTCGCCCGTTGCCGGGGCGGGGCCGATCAGTCCGCGCGCCGCCAACCGGCAGGGCGCCGGCCTGCCGCGCCGCCTCGCCGAGGCCCTCGCCGGCGAGGCGAAGTTCGATGCCTTCACCCGGGGGCGCTATGCCAACGACGCGTCGATCTACCAGATCATGCCGGCGGGCGTGGTCCTGCCCCGCAGTGCCGCTGACATCGCCGCCACCCTGAAGATCGCGGCCGAGCACGACGTGCCGGTGATCCTGCGCGGCGGCGGCACGTCCCAGAACGGCCAGCCCATCGGGCGCGGCCTCGTGGTCGATTGCTCGCGGCATTTCAACGGGATCATCGCCTACGACGCGCAAGCCGGAACCATCACCGTCGAGCCCGGAATGGTGCTGGAGCGGCTGAACACACGGGTGAAGGCCGATGGCTGGTTCTTTCCCGTGGAGCCCTCCACCGCCACCCGCTGCACCATCGGTGGCATGGCCGGCAACAATTCCTGCGGCGCGCGCTCCCTGCGCTTCGGCAAGATGAGCGACAACGTGCTCGGGATGGAAGCTCTGTTCCATGACGGCGAGCCCTTCGGCTTCGGTCTCACCGGGAACGCGGCGACGGGCGTCACCGGCTCGCGGCGGGCGGACGCCCTCGCCGCCGCCATGCGGGCTCTGGCCGAATCCGAGCGCGACGAGATCCTGCGCATCTACCCGCGCGTGCAGCGCCGGGTCGGTGGCTACAATCTCGATGCGCTGATCGAGGCGCGGCCGAACCTCGCCCATCTCCTCGTCGGCTCAGAAGGGACGCTCGCCGCCACCACCAGCGTGACGTTGAAGCTGTCGCGCCTGCCGACGCACCGGGTCATGGGCGTCTGCCACTTCCCGTCGTTCCGCTCCGCCATGGAGACGACGAAGGCCATCGTCGATCTCGATCCCGTGGCGGTGGAGCTCGTGGACAACAACGTGCTGGTGCTCGGGGCCGACATCCCGCTGTTCCGGGCGACTTTGGCCGACATCACCCGTGGCACGCCGAACTGTCTGCTGCTGGTGGAGTTCGCCGGCGACGACCGGGACGCGCTCCTGGCCGATCTTCGGCGTCTCGACGCGTGCATGGCCGACAACGGCCATGTGGACGCCGTGGTGGAGGTGCCGGAGCCGATCCGCCAGAAATCGGTCTGGGAGGTGCGCGAGGCCTGCCTCAACATCATGATGTCGATGAAGGGGGATGCCAAGCCCGTCTCCTTCATCGAGGATTGCGCGGTGCCGCTGGAGCATCTCGCCGATTACACCGACGCGGTGACGGAGGTGTTCACCCGCTACGGCACGCGCGGCACCTGGTACGCCCACGCCTCCGTCGGCTGTCTGCATGTCCGCCCGATCCTCGACATGAAGCAGGGCGGAGACGTCGCCAAGATGCGCGCCATCGCGGAGGCCGCGAGCGAACAGGTCCGCCGCTTCAAGGGATCGTATTCGGGCGAGCATGGCGACGGCATCTCGCGCTCGGAATACATCGCGCCGATGTTCGGCGAACGCCTGACCCGCGCCTTCGAACAGGTGAAGGACGGGTTCGACCCGGAGAACCGGCTCAACCCCGGCAAGATCGTCCGGCCGCTCAAGATGGACGACCGCTCGCTGATGCGGTTCCAGCCGGGCTACGCGGTGAGCCAGCCGAAGAAGACCGCCCTCGACTGGTCGGAATGGGGCGGTTTCGGCGGCGCCGTCGAGATGTGCAACAACAACGGCACGTGCCGGAAGCTCGCGGGCGGGGCGATGTGCCCGTCCTACCGGGCCACGAAAGACGAGCAGCATCTGACCCGTGGCCGGGCGAACTCCCTGCGGCTCGCGATTTCGGGTCAGCTCGGCGCGGACGCCTTCACCAGCCGCGAGATGAAGCGGACCCTGGATCTCTGCGTCTCGTGCAAGGCCTGCCGCCGCGAATGCCCCACAGGCATCGACATGGCGAAGATGAAGGTGGAGTTCCTGCACCATTACCATGCCCGCCACGGCCTGCCCTTGAAGGAGCGGCTGGTGGCGGCCCTGCCGCTCTATGCCGGCACCGCCGCCTGGCTGGCGCCGCTCCTCAACCTGCGCGACCGGGTGCCCGCCTTGGCGAGGCTGTCGGAGCGGGTCGCCGGGCTCTCGGCGCGGCGCACCCTGCCGCGCTGGCGCAGGCCCTGGGTCGAGCAGGGCGAGCCGGCCCATCCGGGCGACGTGACCGGGGATTTCCGCGACATCGTGCTGTTCGGCGACACGTTCAACCGCGCCTTCGAGCGGGAGAACCTGGAGGCGGCCGAGCGTGTGCTGATCGCCGCCGGTTACCGCCTGCACCGGGTCTTCCCCAACCGTGGACGACGCCCCCTCTGCTGCGGCCGCACCTATCTCGCCTCCGGTCAGACCGACCGGGCCCGCGAGGAGGCGAACCGCACGCTCACCGCCCTACTGCCGTTCATCCGGGCGGGCGCGCGGATCGTCGGGCTCGAACCGTCCTGCCTGCTGACCTTCCGTGACGAGTTCGCGTCCCTGCTTCCCGGACCGGAGGCGGGGGAATTGAGCAAGGCGAGCCTGCTGTTCGAGGAACTGCTCGCCGTCGATCTCGATGCCGGGCGGATCGCCCTGCCTCTGGCGGACCAGGGCGGGCGGGTCGCCCATCTGCACGGCCATTGCCACCAGAAAGCCTTCGCCGCCATGGGCGCGGTGGAGACGGTGCTGCGCGCGGTGCCGGGGCTCGACGTGCGGGTCATCGAGTCGAGCTGCTGCGGCATGGCGGGCGTCTTCGGATACGGCGCCGAGACCATCGACGTGTCGCTCGCCATGGCCGAGCTCTCGCTGTTCCCGGCCCTGCGCAAGGCCGGCCCGGACGATCTCGTCGTGGCCGACGGCAGCAGCTGCCGCCACCAGATCCACGACGGTCTCGGGCTCGAAGCGCTCCATGTGGCGCGCGTGCTGGACGCGGCGATGGCGGCGTCGGCCGACCGTCACTGACGGCCGGGCAGGGCGGCCGGTCATGGTCGTGAGGGCGTGATGGATGGTATCGAGAAAGGCGGGCCGCCTTTCTCGAGCGGAATCCGCCTCGCTCAGGGGACAACATGACCGACCTGGAGCAGAACAAGGCGACTGTGATCGCCTTCTATCGGTTGATGTTCGACGAGTGCCTGCCGCGCGAAGCCATCGAGCGTTATGCGGGCGACAACTACATCCAGCACAACCCGCATGTGGCTAACGGCAAGGACGGCTTCATCGCCTATTTCGAGCGCATGGCGCATGAATGGCCGGGCAAGCGGGTGGAGGTGAAGCGGGCGGTCGCCGAGGGGGATCTCGTGGTGCTGCATTGCCTGCAGCACTGGCCGGGCGACCACGATTATGCGGCCATCGATATCTTCCGGCTCGATCAGGGCGGCAGGATCGTCGAGCATTGGGACGTGCTGCAGATCCTGCCCGATTCCTCCGCCAATCCGAACGGGATGTTCTAGGGAGCGCGTGGCCCGCTTTCGGCTTTGGCCATTTCAGTCTCAGCCATTTCCAGTCTTGGCCATGTCATCCGGATGTCGTCTGGCTGATGACGTCTGGCGATCTGGGCACGTCAGAGCTCCCCACACTTTGGCATGATGCGCTGCCGGCCGCTTCCGCCGTTCCACGCTCGATCGTGCCCCGATCTGGACCCAGTTGGGCGTCGATGCGCTCGGTTTGCCCAGGATGCGTATCGAGATCCGCGTCACCGCCGTCATTCCCTGAGCCATCCCGGCACGCTCTGCGGCGGGGCGTGGTGGCAGGATGTTTCGCATTGACAGCAACGCTTCGGCGTTCGACCTCTCGGTGGGCGCGGGGGATACCGCCGGGGCGTCGTTTCTCATTCTCGATAGCGGGTTCTCTACGGTCGGCCGCGTTGGTCCGCCACGAAAGAACTCGTTCCAAGTGGCTCTCTCGACTGGAGCCGGAGTCTCCGAATGATCGTCTACCTGTCAGCTCTTGCCGGTGGTGCCCTGATCGGGACCTCCGCCGCCCTGCTCCTCGTCCTCAACGGCCGCATCGCCGGGATCAGCGGCATCGCCGCCGGGGCGATGCCGCCGTTGAGCCGGGACACGCCGTGGCGCTGGGCCTTCCTCGCCGGCCTGCTCCTCGGCCCGGTCCTGTATCGCCTCGCCTTCGGTGCATGGCCCGTCGTGCAGCTCGACGCACCGTGGAGCCTCATCGTCCTCGGCGGTCTCCTCGTCGGCTACGGGACGCGGCTCGGCGGGGGGTGCACCAGCGGCCACGGCGTCTGCGGCCTCGCCCGGCTGTCGCCCCGCTCCATCGCGGCGGTGGCGACCTTCATGGCCGCCGCCGCCGCGACGGTGTTCCTCGTCCGCCACGGAGGATGGTGATGGACACCTTGCGTTCCGCGGTGGGCTTGTTCGCCGGCCTCCTGTTCGGATTCGGCCTCGCTCTGTCGGGCATGATGGACCCGGAGCGCGTCCTCGGTTTTCTCGACATCGCCGGAGCCTGGGACCCGAGCCTCGCCTTCGTGCTGGGGGGCGCCGTCGGCGTCTCGGCCCTCAGCTACCTCCTCGTCAGGCGGATGCGGAAACCCGTTCTCGCGCAACGGTTCGAGATTCCCCATAACCGGCCGATCACCGCCAGCCTGATCGCGGGGGCCGCTCTGTTCGGCATCGGCTGGGGCCTCGTCGGCCTCTGTCCCGGCCCGGCTCTCGCCGGCCTGACGCTCGGCCTGCCTCAGGTGATCGGCTTCGTGGCGGCGATGGTGACCGGGATGCTGCTCCACCGCTTTACCACCGCTCGCCGCCGCGCCTCGTGAACCGAGCCCGCCGGGCTCTCTGCAGGCGCGCCGGGAAGGATGGCCTTCGTGCTCCCCCGGTGACGGCATTGATCACGAACACCTGTGCCGTATCGCCGTAAGGACAAGCCAGAATGCATCATCGTCTTCTCCTGGCCGCGATCCTCATCGCGGGTTCGCTCGGCACTTCCGCCGTGGCCGAGACCCTCGCGCTCGAGGTGGCGGATGCCCAGGCCATGATCGATGACGGTGACGGCCGGATTTTCGTTCGCCTGACTCGTAGAAGCGCGACCGCACTTGCTGGTTTCACGCGGGCACATATCCGCCGACCGATCGCGGTTCTCGTCGACGGGAGGGTAAAGTCCACTCCGTTCATCCAAGAGCCGCTCGTCACCGGCGCCCTATCGGTCGGCGGTCTGGCCGACCGCGAGGAGGCCCTCGCCGTGTCGAAACGGCTGCGGAGCGGGCGGTCCGTCTTGACAGTGGCCCCGGCCGAATCGACTGGCCGCCAAGAACGCGCACCGTAGGAGAACGCGCACCGTAGGAGAACGCGCACCGTAGGAGGAAGCGCAGTGGAGCCGGTGAGCTTCGGCTCCAGCGAAGGCCGAATGCTATCGCCTTGCGTCTTCGGTCCGTTGCGCTATCGGCGCGGCAGGCTGTGGAGCCCCTTCAGGAAGGCGTCCACCTCCGCGCGGGTGTTGTAGAAGGCCAGCGAGGCGCGCACCGACTGGTCGACGCCGAAGCGGCGCAGGGCCGGCAGGGCGCAATGGTGGCCCGAGCGCACGGCGATGCCGCGAGCGTCGAGGTGCTTGGCCACCGCTTCGTTGTCATGCCCGTCGACGACGAAGGACATGACGCTGGCTTTCTGTCGCGCGGTCCCGATCAGACGCAGGCCCTTCACCTCGGCAAGCCCGGCTTGCGCGTATTCGAGCAGGTCGTGCTCGTAGGCCGCGATGCCGGGAAGTCCGACGCTCTCGAGGTAGTCCAGGGCCGCGCCGAGCCCCACCGCTCCCGCGATGTCCGGCGTGCCCGCCTCGAACTTCTCGGGAACGCCCTTGTAGACCGTCTTCGAGAAGGTGACGTCCTCGATCATGTGGCCGCCGCCCTGCCACGGAGGCATCGCCTCCAGCAGCGCGCGCTTGCCGTAGAGGGCGCCGATGCCCGTCGGCCCGAACACCTTGTGCCCGGAGAAGACGAGGAAGTCGGCGTCCAGCGCCTGCACGTCCAGGGGGATGTGCGGCGACGATTGCGCCGCATCCACCAGCACCGGCACCCCGTAGGCATGCGACAGGGCGATAATCTCACGGACCGGGTTGATGGTGCCCAGAGCGTTGGCCACATGGGTGATCGAAACGATCTTGGTGCGGCCCGACAGGAGGGTCGCGAACTGCTCGAAGATGATCTCGCCGCGATCGTCCACGGGAATCACGCGCAGGGTCGCCCCGGTCGCCTGGGTGAGGAGCTGCCAGGGGACGATGTTGGCGTGATGCTCGATGGTCGAGACGATGATCTCGTCGCCCGGGCCGATATTGGCGCGACCGTAGGAGTTGGCGACGAGGTTGATCGCTTCCGTGGTGCCCCGGAGGAAGATGATCTCGTCCGTCGAGGCGGCGTTGATGAAGCGACGCACCTTCTCGCGCCCGCCCTCGAACAGGTCCGTGGAACGCGCCGCCAGGGTATGCGCGGCCCGGTGGATGTTCGAGTTGTGGCGGGCGTAGAACTCGCTCGTCGCGTCGATGACGCTCTGCGGCTTGTGGGTGGTGGCCGCGTTGTCGAGCCAGACCAGCGGATGCCCGTTGATGCTCTGGTGCAGGGCCGGGAAGTCCTTGCGCACCCGCTCCACGTCGAAGGGTGCCGCCACCGGGCTGGAGCCCTGCGACGAGACATGGGGCGCATGGCCGGGGCGCGGCTCGTGGCGGGTCGTCGGAGCGGGCGCGGCGTTGCCCGTCCGGCTGTGGTCGGTGAGGAAGTAGTACTCGCCCGACGAGAACGGCTCGTCGGCGATCTCCACCTTCCGGCCTGCATTCGGAGAAGCCCGGCCGGCGCGGGAGACCGTCTCCTGCGAGGCGTCCTGACGCGAGGCGTTCTGGCCCCGATGACCGGGCGCTTCCGGCACCAGGGACGGCGCGAACCCATGCGCGAAGGCATTGGCGCGCGGGTGGTCCTTGGCGATCGTGGCGTGGAGATCGTGGCCGCCGGGGAGGAAGGCGGCGACATCGGCGACGCTCGGCACGAAGAACTCGGGCAGGCCCCCACGGGGAGCCTGCGCCTCGGGATGGACCGAGGGAAATGCCGATGCTTGAGCGAAGCCCGGACCGGTGAGGCCGGGAAGGCCGACCGGAGGTGATCCGAACGAGCGGGCGGCCAGCGCCGAGGCGTCGGGCTGGAGGCCCGACGGCGCGGCGCCCGAGGGGATCGACGGCGTGCCGAGATCCGCTTTGGGGGCGAGGGGGTGGCCGAAGCCCTGGGGAATGTTCTCCAGGGCCTGCGGTGCTTGCGGCGTCTGCGGCAGGTTGGGGGTCAGGGGCGCGGACGCCGCCTGACCCTGACCGTAGATCTCGCGGGCGAGGCGCCCGACGAGATCCGCATGCGCCGTGTCGCCGAACACCCCGGTGGGGAGGCCGACAGACGGCGCGTTAAGCGTAGTCATGGTAGTTGCCCAGCAGCACGTTATCGAGGCGTGCGATGGCGTCTTCCACCAGCACCGCGGCCGAGAAGTAGCGGGTCACGAGGTGCGAGGCGATGGAATGGTCGTTGGTGCCCATGTAGCGCACCGACAGGCCGGTCTCGATCTCGCCGGTGACGCCGGACTTCTGCAGACCGACCACGCCCTGTTCGCCTTCGCCGACGCGGAGCAGCAGGATCGAGGTGGTTTGGGCGCCGGTCACCGGGTCGATGTCGATGGGGAGCTTGTCGCTGGGCACGATCGGCACGCCGCGCCAGGTGATGAAGGGCGAGCCGAACAGGTGGATCACCACCGGCGGCACGCCGCGACGGGTGGCTTCACGGCCGAAGGCCGCGATGGCGCGAGGGTGGGCCACGAAGAAGGCGGGCTTCTTCCAGACCAGGGTCAGGAGCTCGTCGAGATCGTCCGGGGTGGGAGGTCCGCCGCGCGTCGGGATGCGCTGGCGCTGGCTGACTTCGTGGAGCAGGCCGAACTCGGAATTGTTGAACAGCTCCCACTCTTCCCGCTCCTTCACGGCATCGACCGTGAGGCGGATCTGCTCGCGCAGCTGGTCGATCTCGTTGGAGTAGAGATCGGTGACGCGGGTGTGGGTGTGCAGGATCGTCTGGATCGTGGAGAGGTGGTACTCGCGCGGGTCGACCTCGTAATCGACATAGGTCGTGGGCAGGCGCGGCTCGCCGGTATGGACCGCCAGAAGCTCGATGCCCTGCTCGCCCTCGCTGTTGGTGTGGCCCTTGAGGCGGTCACGCTCTTCCACGAACTGGGAGATGCGCGAGCGGATGCCCTCGTCCTCGATGGCGGAGCGGTCCAGGGTGAGCAGCGTCACCGCCGAGAGCGCCTTCACGGCGGGAGCGGGCGCGTTCTCGCTCACGAGATCGTTGTCGCCGAAATAGTCGCCGCCGGTGGCCAGACCCTGGCGCAGGCGGTTCTTGAACGGGCCCGACAGGGTCAGTTCGACGGTGCCCTCGGCCACGACGGTGAGGCTGCGGCCGGTGGAGCCCTCCTCGGCGATGATCTCGCCCGCCTTGTGCTGGGAGACGGTGAACTTGGAGGCCAGTGCCGACAGCTCGTTGTCGCCGAGGCGGCTGAACAGCGGGACGCTGCGCAGGGAGGCCGGGCGCACGGTGTGGGTGCCGCCGTCGTTGGCGAGGACAATCCTGCCGGGCTTGGCCAGCACCACGGCGCGGCGGTTGACCCGGTAGACGCCGCCGGCGACGTCGACGAAGGGCAGCAGGCGATGGAACCAGCGGGGGGTGTTGGCCGCGTTCTGGACCGACGTGACGGTCGCCGTTGCAAGATTGCGTGCCGCCGAGGCGCTCACGCTCAGACCGGGTCCACTCATTGGGGTTCGTCTCCGTATTGCGGCAGGAGGCGTCGGCCGGCCGTGACGCGGCGCATGCCGCATCGTAGCCGTGCCTGTCACGCGTCCGCTCTCGCTCGATGATGATCTTGGACTGATCTTGGTCGGCCCCCGCCGCCTCAGACAAAGCGTCACTGCGGGGACGCTTTGTTTCTAACGCTCGATCTTGAAGAGGGTCAATGAAATTCTGTTCTATAAATTCGTAGAATTAGAGAATGGATATTCTATTTTTCGTTATATAAGATAATTCAATTCTATATTTTGACGGTATAGGAGATTATTTATCTCGCCCGCACGGATGGATGGGAGAAGAAGAGTTGAAAAATCGTCCCTAGATCCCGTCACCGAAAAACTGGTCCATGCTGAGGGCGGGGTCCTCGGTGGGGCTGATGCGCGACACGACGCGGGCCGGCACGCCCGCGACGGTGGTGTGGGCGGGCACGTCGTGCAGCACCACGGCGGCGGCGGCGACCTTCGCGCCCTCGCCGACCCGGATATTGCCCAGCACCTTGGCGCCGACGCTGAGAAGGACCCCGCGTTCGATCTTCGGATGGCGGTCGCCGCTTTCCTTGCCGTTGCCCCCGAGGGTCACCGATTGCAGGATCGAGACATCGTCGGCGATCACCGTGGTCTCGCCGATGACGACGCCGGTGGCGTGATCGATGAACACGCCCGAGCCGATTCGCGCGGCGGGATGGATGTCGGCCCCGAACACCTCCGAGATCCGGCTCTGGATATGCAGCGCCAGGGTGGCGCGGCCCTGGTGCCAAAGCCAATGGGCCACCCGGTAGCCCTCCAGAGAGGCCAGCCCTTTGTAGAACAGGAAGGGATCGAGATAGCGGCGGCAGGTGGGGTCGCGCTCGCGGATGGCGACGATGTCGCGGACCGCGTGACCGCCCGCATGCGGGTCCGCCTGGAAGGCGGCGAGGCAGAGGTCGCGGGTGGACAGGCGGGAGAGATCGCCGTCGCCGAGGCGATGGGCGAGCCGGTAGGCGAGGGCATGGATCAGGCTCGGCTGATCCAGGACCGTCGCCTGGATGATGCCGGCATAGAGCGGCTCTTCGATCAACGCGGCTTCGGCCTCGGCGCGCATGGCACGCCAGAGGTCGGCTTCGACGGTGGTCTGGCTCACGGTGCGCAGGGGCGGACGGAGGATGTTGGTGGGAACGCTGCGCGTCGCCAGGCTGCCCGCTGTCATGATCGGTCTTCCACTCCTCGCGCCCGGCTCGCGAGAGCCTGCCTTTACCCCCGCAGACCGCGCGCTCAGCCGATGCGTTGGAACAGCGTCGCGATGTAGCCGACGAGCAGGCCGTGGCCCTCGAACTGGACGTTCACCGCCTCTGCCCCGTCGGGGCCGGATACGATGTCGACGATACGCCCCGTGGCGTGACGCCAGATGCCCAGCGCCTCGGCGACATCGAGTCTCGCGAACACGACCTGATCTCCGAGAACCATCGTTCCCTCCTCCGGGTATCGTTTTTCAGTGTTGGGGGATCGTCCGTGCGCCTGTCGGCCAATGCCGGTCAGGACCTCACATGCCTCGAAACGCTCGTCTCATGGGTCGAACCTATGAGCTTTCGCCGAGTATCGGCATTCGTGCGAGGCGAGGCGTACACTCGGCATGCGCCGGGTGGATCGTCACGTCTGAGGGTAACAGTCCAAGGCGTAACGACACGGATTTCCAATCCAAGCATTGCCTGCGGACAAACCTGTCTCGGGAGGCATGGTGCAGGCAGGCGGTTCTTTCTTTTGTCTCCCTGCATTGTGCATATCTTGGCTCGTTCGGGTCAACGAGAGTGATTTTCAAAGACCAGGCGCTTCCCGAAAGATCCTTCCCTCGAGTCCGGTGCGGGGAGCAGGCTTGTCCTTCCGCTTCGATTCCCGGCCATCGGCCTCCGGGGCCGGCATCGCCGGTGTCTGACCCCGGTCAGATTCCGCTGAACCAGTTGTAGCCCTGGTCCTCCCAGTAGCCGCCGGGATAGTCGTTGGTCACGAAGACAGAGACGATGTGCTTGGGGTTCTTGAAGCCGAGCTTCGTCGGCACGCGCACCCGGAGGGGGTAGCCGTATTCGAGAGGCAGGGCGCTACCGCCGAAATCCAGGGCCAGCACCGTCTGCGGATGGAGGGCGCTCGGCATGTCGAGGCTGCCGTAATAGCGGTCTGCGCATTTGAAGCCGACATACTTCGCGGTGAGGTCGGCCCCGACCCGCTCCAGGAAGGCCTTCAGCGGCACGCCGCTCCACTGGCCGATCTGGCTCCAGCCCTCGATGCAGATGTGACGGGTGATCTGGCTCTCCTGCGGCAGGGCGCGCAGCTTTTGCAAGGTCCAGGGCGTCTTGTCGGCGACGAGGCCCGACACGTCGAGCTTCCAGGTCGCCTCGTCGATCTCGGGGATGTTGTCCGGCGGGTAGTAGGCGTTGAAGCGGAACGGCGTGTCGATCATGCTCGCCGGATAGGTCGGTGCCAACTTGTTCGGGTCGAACAGCCAGGCCTGGACCCGGTCGTTGGCACGCGACATCGCCCACAGCGTGCGGTCGATCAGCGTGCCGTTGGTGCCGGTGGAGAGGTCGCAGCCCGAAAGCAGCGACAGGGCTCCGAGAGACAGGCCCGAGCGCAGGAACAGGCGGCGCTCCAGCTTCACCAGTTCCGGCTGGATCTCCCGGCGAAGCGCGCGCAGGCGGTTCGCCTCAGTCTCGTCACGGCTCATGAGCGCGTCTCCACGGGGTCCACGGGAATGCGGGCGCGGCCTGTGACCATCGCCACGAGGGTGCGCGGCACCAGGATGACGAGCGCGAGATGGAGCAGGATGAAGCCGACGAGGCCGGACATGGCGAGGAAATGCACGCGCCGCGCCCATTCATAGCCGCCGAACAAAGCAGCGAGTCCCTGCAACTGGACCGGTTTCCACAGAGCGAGGCCGGAGGCGACGAGGAGGATGCCGAGAAGGAACGCCACCAGATAGGCGACCCTCTGCACCGCGTTGTACTCGCCGATCCGGTGGGCGAGGCGGAGCCTGACGGCGTCGGCGGCGTCGCGCCAGAACGCCCTCGGGCTCAGCGGCAGGAACGATCTGGCGAAATGCCGTGCGAACAGGCCATAGAGGACGTAGGCGAGGCCGTTCAGGGCGAACAACCACATGGCGGCGAAGTGCCAGGCGAGCGCCCCTCCCAGCCATCCGCCGAGGGTCGCCCATTTCGGGAAGACGAAGGGGAAGAACGGCGAGGCGTTGTAGATCGCCCAGCCGCTGAACAGCATGCAGAACACCGCGACCGCATTGATCCAGTGGGTCACGCGCACGATGAGCGGGTGGATCACCGTGATGCGAAACTGCGTGTTCGAGGAGACGGTCATCCAGAACATCCTATGAGCGGTGGCGTCTCGGTCCCTGCTCCCATCCGCGACCTCATCCTGAGGCGCCGGAGCGAAGTGAAGGCCTCGAAGGAGATCTCCAGATGTCGCTGTGCGTTCCGGAGGGCTCCTTCGAGGCCGCTTTGCGGCACCTCAAGATGAGGTGTCTGGGCGGGGAATGCGGCCGACGAGGCTTGTGAATGGCTTCGTCGACGTTGCCTCATTCACATCGACGGGACGGTGCCGTTGCGGCCGACGATGAGGATCACGGCGGTGGGCTTGCCGTCCGTGCCTTTCTTGGTGAAGGCCACGACCTTCGCGCCGTCGACGACGATGGACTTGTCACCCGGATCGACCAGGGTCACCGGCACGTCGTCCGGAACATTCACCTTCTTCTCACCGCCCTGGTACTTGACCAGCAGGGTCCGCCCCTCGGTGCCGGAGATGGTGCCGATGGCGCCGTTGGTCATGGTGGAGTTGGAGCCGAGATCCCACGGGTAATGACCGTCCGCCGTGCCACGCAGGGAGGAGGCGAAGACGGTGACCTGGAGCGCCTTCTGCGAACCGTCCGGCTGCGGGATCGCCGCGGTGCCGATGTAGCTGTCGGGCTTGATGTCGGTGATCTTGCCGGTGGAGGCCGCCAGCACCTTCACGTCGGGTGCCATGCTGACCGTCAGTGCCTCGCCGACGCGCGGCTTGATCGTCACGGCCGCGCCGTCGACCTTCTCGATGGTGCCGCGATAGCGCGTGATGTCGTCGGCCTGGGCGGCGGTGGCCGTCACGGCGAGGGTCAGGGTGAGCGTCGTCAGGAAGGATTTCAGCATGGCGGTTCCTCGATGGTTCGGCGTCGTTGTGGTCGGGGCGGAGTGATAGAATCCGGCCCCGGTGCCGGGGCTGCGCCGCCGCCCCGGAAGGGTGTGTTCGCGGGGCTGCCGCCTACATGGGCGGGACGGTGCCGTTCTCGCCGACGATCATCCTGTCGGCGACCATCGTGCCGGCGGCATCCGCCTTGGTGATCGCCACCACGCGGGCGCCGACCTTGATGACGGATGTGTCGGAGGGGTTGAGGGAGACGATCGGCACGTCCTCGGGGACCGTGATGGTCTTCTCGCCGCCCTTGTAGGTCACGGTGATCGTGCGGCCGGTCGTGCCCGCGAGGGCGCCCACGGCGCCGTTCGTCATCGTGTTCTCCTTCTCGAGGTCCCACGGATAATGGCCGTCGCCCGTGCCGCGCATGCTCGGGGCGAAGACGGCGACTTCGAGGGCCTTGAGGGTGCCATCGGCCTGGGGCGTCGCGGCTGTGCCGACGTAGCTGTCGGGCTTGATGTCGCCGATCTCGGCCTTGCTGGCGGCGGCCACCCTCATCGCATCGGCGAACTTCACCGAGACGGCCTGACCGATGCGGGGCTTGATCGTGACGTGATCGGCCGCGACGGATTCGATCGTTCCGCGCACGCGGACCAGTGGAGAATCGGCCAGGACGGGCAGGCCGGAGGACAGGCCGACGCACAGGGTGGCGGCCGCGATGATCCGTCGTGTCATGGAATGCCTTGCGCTGGAGCGATCCCGGCTGTCGGGACCCTCGCCGGACGCTTCCGCCTGCACGGCGGGAAGCGCTCGGACAACGCGCGATGTGGCATCGGGTTCGTATGCGCACAAATCAATTGCGCGCTATCGTGGGTCTGTCAGTGGGCCATCAGCATCGGCATGGTGGCATGGGCCAGCACGTGGCTGGTGGCGCCTCCGAAGATCATCTGGCGCAGGCGGCTCTGGGTATAGGCACCCTTGATCAGGAGATCGCAGCCGAATTCCTGCGCCTCGTTGAGGAAGACCTCGCCGGGTGTGCGCCGGCCTTCGGTGAAGGCCTTGTGGTCCGCGAAGATGCCTTCGCAGGCGAGCGCTCTGGCCAGATCCTCCGCGCTCGGCCCAGGTACCATGCCGCCCTCCGCGCTGACGACGCGGATACGCGAGGCCTTGCGCAGGAAGGGCATGGCGAAGGCCACGGCCCGCGCGGTCTCGCTCGACCCGTTCCAGGCGATCAGGATCGCCTCGCCGAGGCTCGTCGGAGGAGTGGGGGGCGCCAGCAGGATCGGCCGGCCGCTCTCGAACAGGGCCGTCTCGAACGTGGTCATGCGCGGGGCGCCATCCCCGGACCCGGGCCGGCCCACCACGGTGGCGGTGAACAGGCGGGCGTAATGTCCGAGGAAGGCGTCGCCCGCCGGCACGTCCGGGCGCCAGCGGTAGCGGGTTCCGGCGGCGGCCACGAATTCGGGGGTGCACGGCCCTTCCGTGGCGACGGGAATGCCGGCGCCGGCGAGGAAATCGACGAAGCGCTTGCCGGCATCCTCGGCCTCGGCCTTGTCGGCCTCCTCGTCGCGCAGCCACGTCATGCCGCCGACCATGTCCACCGGAACGTATTCGGCGAGGGCCGGACGCAGGGACACACCCTCGATCAGGCTGCCGAAGCGGCGTCCCACCAGGAGCGTGGTCGCGAAGACGGAGGGCAGCGCGTCATGGAGCGCCACCGGAACGAGCAGGGTCTTCATCGCCGGGAGCCTCCATCCACATCATCGCCGCCGACGGGCAGGCTAGTGCGGTTTCGCGTTCCCGAAAACTCCGGCTCGTCGTCAACCCACGCTTTTCTGCGGCCTTCGCGGGTCACGCCGTGAATCCGTGCCTACGACGAGCCGGCGAGGCTAAAACGACAGGTGAAGCTTGGCTATAGAGCCGTGCCGATCATCGCCGTGATCCGGCCGATATCAGTAGAATGGCCCGCATTACGATGACATTCTTCGGGAACCCAATGGAGGGGCTGTCGTTGTCCGGCAAACGTGGCGTTGTCGGATACGCCGATCCGCAGAGATGTGGTCCGGTCCGCCGCCTTTGCGTTTTCAAGATCATATCCAGAGGTCAGAATCATGAATAAGTACGTTGCGCTGTCCGCCATTGCCGTCGTCATGGCGACCCCCGCCGCCGCCCAGACCATGTCCGGCGATTTCCGGCTCCAGGCGATGCAGGCCAATGCGTTCGAGGTCCAGTCGAGCCAGATCGCGCTGTCGAAGAGCCGCAATCCGCAGGTCATCCGCTTCGCCCGTGACGCCGTGCGTGACCACCGGGCCGCGAACGTGGCCCTGGCCGGCGGCGAGCGGACCTATGCCGGCAACGGTGGTCCCGGCGGCCTGATCGGCGCGCCCTTGGCGATTGCCGGCGGCGCGGTGGGCGCGGCCACGGGTGCCGCCACGGGCGTCGTGGCCGGTACGCTCAGCGGCGGCCCTGTCGGCGCCGTCGAGGGGATCGGCAGCGGCGCGAGCCGTGGCGCCGCCGCCGGCAGCCAGGCCTTCAACGGCGATGTCGACACCACCGCCGGCACCACCATGGTCCCGGTCGATCCGCAGCAGCAGGCCATGCTCTCCGAGCTCGCCGCCGCTCCGGCCGGCCCGCGCTTCGACCGTCTCTACGGCCAGATCCAGGTGCGGTCGCACGAGGCGGCCATCGGCATGTACCAGTCCTACGCCCAGACCGGCACGAACCCGGCCCTGCGCGCCCATGCCGAACAGGCGCTGCCGGTGCTCCAGCAGCATTACCAGATGGCGCAGCGCCTCCCCGGCGCCCGCTAAGGGGTTGAAACCCACCGCCGGTCGATGGGCCGGCGGTGGAACGGATGCACGAAAAATCGCCGGGCCGATGAGGCCCGGCGTTATGTTTTTGCGTGCATCTCACCGGATCGGGTGATGGCCCCCGTATCCGGCAGGATACGGGGGCTCAGGATATGTGGGCCGATGCGATCAGACTTCGCTGCTGTGCATCAGGGAGGCCGGGGTCATCGTCTTTCCGCCGCCATCGACGGCGGGCTCGAAATCACCCGTCTCGGGATTGCGCAGGAGAAGCTCGCCATGGGCGATGCCGAAATGTGCGCCGTGGAGCGCCAGACGCCCATCGGCGACGCGCTCGCGCACGAAGGGGAACGTCATCAGGTTCTCGAGGCTCTGCGCCACGGTGGCGTATTCGAGGCGCGTCAGGTGGTCCGGTCCCTTCTGCACCTTGAGCTTCTCCTCGGCGCCCTTCACCAGGGAGACCCATTTGCCGATGAAGTCGCTCGTCGAGAGCGGGCCTGGCGGGTTTGCGTAGGCCTTGATGCCGCCGCAGGTGGCGTGGCCCAGAACGACAATGTGCTTCACTTCCAGGGCCTGGACGGCGAACTCGATGGCCGCCGAGGTGCCGTGATACTCGCCGCCCTCCTCGAAGGGGGGAACGAGGTTGGCCACGTTGCGGATGATGAAGAGTTCGCCCGGTCCGGTATCGAAGATGACTTCCGGCGAAACGCGGCTGTCACAGCAGCCGATCAGCAAGACTTCCGGGCTCTGCCCTTGTGCCAGGGCGGCGTAGCGTTTGGCCTCGTGGGACAAGCGTCCATCGAGGAACGACCGGTATCCTGAGGTCAGCTTTTGTGGGAACATGCGTTTTCCTTCCTTGAGCGTTGTTGTTGGGGGTCGCCGTGACAACCCGGTTCTCGACATTCAGCCTCGACTAGCGAGACCTGTGCCGTATCTGGTTCCGAGGCCCTATCTGGCCCAGTCTCGGGCCGGTGGCCCAGTGCGGGGTCACACCTGATGCCAGGTCAGGGTGACGGGCGGCTCGGGCCGCTCGCCCGACGCGATGCGTCTGGCCAGGCGAGCGAGGCCCGCGGGCTCGATCCGCTCACCGCTGGCCTCCAACTCGTCGAGCGTCCACCAGCGCGTGCCGAGGACCGTGCTGTCCTCGGTCTCGGCGAGGCGGCTGGTATCGACCTCGTCGCTGGGCAGACGCACGACGAAATAGCGTTCGCGGGCATCACGCGGCTTCGGGAACAGAAAGAACGGACCGTCGCAGGCAGCGACCTGCGGCCCGATCTCGGCATCGAAAACCCCGATTTCCTCGCCGAGTTCCCGAAGGCAGGCTTGCGCGTGGCTTTCGCCGGGCTCCAGCCCGCCACCGGGCATGAACCAGAAGGTCCGCTCCTCCGGCCTCGATGGATCGATGGGGCGTTGCGCCTCGTAGGCGATCAGGAGCAGCCGGTCCTGCGGGTCGAAGACGAGGGCACGGGCGACGTGGCGCAGGGGAGGCGCACCGGACCCTTGGCTGGACTCAGGTTCGGGGGGCTGGGTCGACGAGGGACGAATCATGACGACGGTCTAGCAGGGAATCGGACCCTCGCCAGCAGGCGCCCAGATCACCACGGGCAGGCCGTGACGGTCGCGTCCCGGCGGGTCGGGCATCGGGATGGCGCGTCCGAGGACGATGTCGCGGGCGACGACCAGGGCGGCGAGGGCGTCGAGGTGATCGTCGGCCCCCACGCCCGCCGATCTGCCTGCGTCCACCAGCATCGCGGGTAGACCGGCTCTTCGCAGGAGCGCGCGGCGCTCCTTCAGCCCTTCCCGACGCCCCGGCCCCTTCTTGGCCGATGCCAGCGGACGGTCGCCGTTGAGGCGGCGGAACGCCACTTCCGGGTGAACCTCGTGAACCCGCTCGCGCAGCGGCGGCCGCGCCAGTAGCAGGTCATCCACCTCGCGGATGTAGCGGGTGATGTTCCAGCACTGGATCGAGGGTGCGAAGGGAGGGACGCTGGCGGCGCGGGAGAGCGCCTTGGCCTCCTCGTAGCTGCCGGCATGGACCGCTGCCCGTGGCGGCACCGGGAAGACGCTGGATCGCCCGCCAGCGAGATAGGCCCTGGCCGCGCGGTCGGCGACCCGGCCGCCGCCCTCGACGCGGTCGGGCAGGCCGATCGGGACGTCGATCCCGACGCAGACCGGGGATTCCGGCCCGTCCAAGATATCGGAGACGCGGGCAAAGCGCCCGGCGCGGTAGCGGCCGGGATCGTCGAGATCGAGGAGGGCTCCGGCCCAGGCGCCGCGGCAGCCGTCGAGTCCGGCGATCCAGCGCGTCATGCGAGCCCCGCGAACCGCGACGGCTCTGGCGGGTTGATGCTGCTCACGGACGGCCGGCTTCGAGGGCCGTCCCGTCGCACCGGATAACGCCGCCGCCGGCGGCACGCTTCACAGGATCGTTCCATGGACATCGCCGTCGACAAGGTCACCGAGATCATCCTCCGGGTCAGGGCGCTCGACGTGAAGGAGGGTGCCACCGACCCCGATTCGGGCTCCAACCCGATCGATGACGGCTCCACCGACGTGCTCACGTCGGGCACCGACGATGCCACGGAATCGGAGGTCCGTTCGATGATCTCCGGCCTCAACGACGACGAGCGGGCCAATCTCCTCGCCCTTCTCTATGTCGGGCGCGGCGACATGGAGGCGGAGGAATGGGGTGAGGCCGTGCGCTTCGCCCGCGAACGCGAGGCGGTGGGCGAGGGCGCGCTGCACGAGATCATGGCCTCGCCCGATGCGGGTGATCTCCTCGACGAAGGGCTCGCCGCCCTCGGGATCAGCCAGGACGTCTCGGAGGCTTGAGACCGGACGGTGGTGAGCCGGCCTCATCACCATCCGCCCGCGTGGTGGCTCGTGTCCCCGCCGAACCCGTCGTAGTCGGCTGGTGCGGTTCGGCGTGGCGCCGGGGCAACGATCTCCCGTTTCCGCAATCATGCCCCGAAATCCACAGCGTTAACCTTTTATTAACCCGACGATTGCCGATCCAACGTGGCCGTGAGACGTTCGTTAACAACAGATTAACGAGACGAGCGGCGGCCATGCGGATCGCGATTTCGAAGTTCCACGATGCGGTGCACGCCCTCAAGCGCGGCATCGGTGGTTTGGGTCTGCTCTCCGGTCTGGCGGTCGCGTCCCTCGCCGCCATGCCGAACCTCGCCTCCGCTCAGACCCTGGCCTCGCTCCCCAGCGTGGCGAGCACCATCTCCACCACCGGTGCCGCCCGCCCGATCAGCGCTTGGGTTACCTTCTGCGAGACCTACGCCTCCGAATGCGCGGTGAATGTCTCGGAGCCCGCGACGATCAGCCTGACGCCGGGCGTCTGGAACACCATCGTCTCGGTGAACCGCCGCGTGAACAAGTCCATCCGTGCCGTCACCGACATGGACCAGCTCGGCATGGCCGACCGCTGGGATCTGGCCGAATCCGGTGCCGGCGATTGCGAGGATTTCCAGCTCCTGAAGCGCAAGCTCCTCGCCGAGGCCGGCCTGCCGCGCCGGGCCATGCGGATGACGGTGGTCATCGACGAGAAGGGGGAGGGTCATGCCGTCCTCACCCTGATCACCGACCGGGGCGACCTCATCCTCGACAACAAGACCAACAGCGTGCTGCCCTGGCGCCAGACCGGCTACACTTTCATCAAACGCGAGAGCCAGAATGCCATGGCCTGGGTGTCCCTCGGCCGTGCCGCGTCGCCGGTGACCACAGCCAACCGCTAGGAGCGGGATTCGCTGGGACGAGCCGTCCCGGAGGGAGATCGCATCAAAGGCGATACATTAGCGACTTGTTAAGCGCGTGCGGGTGAGGGTTGCCGGGTTCGGGAATCCCTCGCCATGACGAAGCTGAGCCGCTCGCCCGCAGCCTTGCTGCTGGCCGCCATCCTGCCCCTGTGCTGCACGGCCCCCGCCTCGGCCCTGAATTCCGACGTCGGTGCCCTGCACGCCTCCTGGCGCGGATGCCTGCATCGGAATTTCGACTTGCAGGCACTCGTGACGAGCCGGACGCTGGCCGTCGAGTCGGCCGTGAAATCCTGCCGTGCCAGCGAAGCGGCTTATCTCGCCGCCCTGTCGACGTCCCCCCTGGTGGATGACGAGGACGTATCCCGGGTCCGTCCGGCCCTGATCCAGCGCGCCAAGGGCTGGCTTCTCCAGAAGGCGAGCGGCACGCGCCCGCTCTGACGCCTCGTCAGGCCGCCCTGGGACCCCGCCTGCCTTCGACCCGCCCGCCCATGACCAGGGCGGCCAGCGCCTCGGCGGTCATGGCCCGGCCGTAGAGATAGCCCTGGCCCTCGCGGCAGCCCATGATGCGCAGCATCGTGTCCTGCTCGATCGTCTCGATTCCCTCCGCGATGACATCCAGGCCGAAGCTCTGAGCCATGCCGAGCACGGCCCGGACGATCTCCGCGTCGTGCCGATCCGTGAGGATGTCCCGCACGAAGCCGCGGTCGATCTTCAGGCGCGTCAGCGGGAAACGCTTGAGCGAACTCAGCGAGGCATAGCCCGTGCCGAAATCGTCGAAGGCGATGGAGACGCCGTGCCGATGGAGCTCGCGCAACGGGTCCAGCAGGAAATCGTCGGTCTGAAGGGCGATCCGCTCCGTCACCTCGATTTCGAGCAGGCTCGGCGGCAAGGCGTGGCGTTCCAGGGCGCCGATCACCTCGCGAGCCAGCCGTCCCGTCCTGAGATGAGCCCCGAACAGGTTCACGGCGACCCGCAAGGGAGGCAGGCCGAGGGCGCGCCAGAGCGCGGATTGCCGGCAGGCATCGTCGACGATCCATCGGCCGATGGAGGCGGCGAGGGGATGGGCTTCGAGGGCGTCGATGAAGGCGGCCGGCAAGAGCAGGCCGCGGGTGGGATGCTGCCACCTCAGCAGGGCCTCGGCGCCGATGACCTGTCCCGAATCCAGCTCCACCTGCGGCTGGTAGTGCAGCACCAGTTCGGCACGCTCCACCGCTCGGGTCAGCTCGTCGTGGAGCGTCCGTCGGGCGACCACCGCATTGCGCATGGATTGTTCGAACAGGCGAAAGCAGCGCCGTCCGTCACGCTTGGCCTGGTAGAGGGCCAGATCCGCATCGGCGATCAGCTCGTCCCGGACGGTTCCCGGCCCGCCTATCGCCGCGCCGATGCTGAGACCCACATGGAAGACGTGCCCTGCCACCGGGAACGGGGTCTGGAACGCCTCCAGGATCTGCGCGGCCAGGGCCCCCGCATCGAGCGGGCTGCCCCGGCCCGGCAGGAGCAGCGCGAACTCGTCCCCGCCGAACCGGGCCACCGTGATCTGGGCGGTGACCCAGGACGACAGCCGAACCGCCACGGCCTGGAGCAGCACGTCCCCGACGGCGTGGCCCAGGCTGTCGTTGACCTCCTTGAAGCCGTCGAGATCGAGCAGCATCACCGTGGCGTACTGGTCCGTCGTAAGGCTGGCGTCCAGGCGCTCGTCGAAGAGGGCGCGGTTGGTGAGGCCGGTCAGCTTGTCGTGGTGGGCGAGTTGAACCAGCTTGGCGTCGCGGGCGCGCCACTCGCTGATGTCGCGGATGACGGCGCCCATCCCGATCCCGCCGGGTCCCTGCCAGATCGACATCGAGAACTCGATCGGGAACGTGCGACCGTCGCGGTGCAGCGCTGTCAGCTCGATGGTGCGGCCGGCGAGGTGTGACGCCCCCCCGGAGGCGATCCGGCGAAGCCCCGCTTTGTGGGCGGCGCGGAGCGGCTCGGGAATGATGATCTCAGCGGGCCGGCCGACCATCCCGCCCGCGCCATGGCCGAACAAGGCCTCGGCCGAGGGATTGCAGAAGGTGATCGTGCCCGTCCCGTCCACCACGAGCAGGGCATATTCGGCGGCCTGAGCGAAGCCGATCGCCGCCGCGTTGGCCAGTTGCGCCCGTCGAATCTCCAGCCGGTCCATGACGAGGCCGGCGAAAGCGGCGAGCTTCGACCGCTCGGCATCGTCGAAACCGTCGCGCGGTTTCGTGTCGAGAACGCAGAGCGAGCCGATGCAATGCCCCTCGGCCGTGATCAGAGGCGCGCCGGCATGGAACCTGACGCCCGGCAGGTCGCGGAAGAGGAGCCCCTCGTCGTCCGCGTTTACCACCACGATCCCGGACTGCGTGAGGACGCGCTCGCAGGGCTGGCCGTGTCGCGGAAGGCGGTGAAGATCGACGCCGATCCGGGCCACGAGCCACGAGACCTCGTCGTCCACGAGGGAAACCCAAGCCATCGGCATGCCGAGGCTCGCCGCCGTCACCGCGACGATGCGTTCGAGGCCGGCATCCGGGGCGGCGCCGATCACGTGGCAGGAGCGCAGAGCGGTCAGACGCTCGGCGTCGTCCGTGGGGGCCGTTCGGTCGTCGGTTCCGGCGGATGCCGATGGTGAAGGAATCATGGAATCGGCACCGAACATGAGCGGTTTCGATGGGGATACTCTGTCAAATGCTAACAGACCGTGCCGCAAGGGCTCGCAGGTATCGATGTCGTTGGTGTGTTCGAGATACCGCTTTCATGGGGCGAAGGCAGGACGATCGGCCGTCTTCGGATGAACAGGTCAACAATCCTGACGGATATTGCGGAACCTCTTGGGAGGCGGTCGACGATACCTCAAACATCAGATGTGGCTACGGTTCCACCCACGGGCCGACTTGAGGCGACATTGGTCACGTGCGTCGTTTTTCAGACCGAGAGACGTCTGGGTAAATGCTGCGCGATGATCAATCAAATATCCGAAATCCTATTAAAATCTCTTAACCATGTCGAAAAGTCACCGCAAACCAAACCTTTGATAATGGCTTGATGTATATCTATCGTTCCATCAGATTTCGATCCGACGGAGGTCAATCATGGCGCATTCGATCTACGTGAGGAAGATCGGCGAGGGCTGCGAGAGTTCCTGGAAGACTCTGGCCCATGCAATCCAGACCCGGAGCGAGGCGGTCATGCTCGCCCGGAGACTGGCATCGTCCTATCCGGAATCGGGTGCGGATCCCTTCAAGCGGGTGTTCTGGTTCCGCGACCGGACCGGGCTGCACGAGATCCGGGCCTCCCCCGAAAGCTAATTCCGGATCGCTCTTCCTGTGCGGTGAGAGCTTGAAACGGGAGGGGGGCGGCGGTATCGCCGGGCGGCCGGTGCATCGAGCCACGGCGTCAGGAGATCGCCGCGCCATGACCGAGATCCGTCCGCGTCGCAGCGTCCTTGCCATGCCCGGCTCCAATCCACGGGTACTGGAGAAGGCGCGCGGCCTTCCCACCGACGTCGTGATGATCGATCTGGAGGATGGCGTCGCCCCCGAAATGAAGGCGGAGGGACGGGACGCCGTCGCCGCCACGGTGGCTTCCCGGCCCTACGGGCGGCGCGAGGTCGTGGTCCGCATCAACGGCCTCGACACGCCATGGGGGGAGGCCGATCTCGCGCGCATCGCCCCTGCCGGGCCGGACGCGATCGTGATCCCGAAGGTCTCCGGACCCGATGCCCTCGTGGCGGTCGGCTCGCGCCTGCGCCGCCTCGGCGCGCCGGACCATACCCGCGTCTGGGCGATGATCGAGACGCCGTTGGCGATCCTCCACATCGCCGAGATCGCCAGCGCCGCCCGCGACGTGGATACGCGCCTGTCGTGCCTGCTCGTCGGGCCGAACGACCTCGCCAAGTCCAGCCGGGTCCGGCTCGGAATGCCGGGCCGTCCGGCCCTGATGCCGTGGCTGATGAACGTGGTCATGGCAGCCCGAGCCTACGAGGTCGACGTGATCGACGGCATCTACAATGCCTTTCGCGATGAGAGCGGGTTCAGGGCCGAGTGCGAGCAGGGCCGCGACAGCGGCTTCGACGGCAAGATGCTGATCCATCCCGGCCAGATCGCCACCGCCAACGAGCTGTTCGGTCCCTCGGAGGCCGAGATCGAGGAGGCGCGGGCGATCATCGCCGTCTTCGCCGAGCCGGAGAACCGGACGCGCGGGGCCATCGCCTTTCGTGGCCGGATGATCGAGCGGCTCCATGCCGTGGAGGCGTCCCGGATCGTCGCCCTCGCCGACGCCATCGCGGCACGGGCGGCGTGAGCGGCGCGCCTCCGACTGCTCCCCCGGCGGTCGATCTGCGAATCCGCGACCCGAGATTGCGGGAATGGGGCTTTCCGCGCTGGGGCTCGGCGGCGGCGGCGGGACTCGACCTCCATGCCTGCCTCGACGAGCCCGTGACCCTGGCGCCGCAGGCCCCCGCAATCCTGATCCCGGCGGGGTTCAGTGTGCTGATCCGGGATCCGGACTGGTGCGGCCTCGTCTTCCCGCGCTCCGGCCTCGGTCACCGCGAAGGGCTGGTGCTGGGCAACGGGACCGGCGTCATCGATGCGGATTACGAGGGGCCGCTCATGATCTCGGCCTGGAACCGCAACGCCGACCCGGCCGCGACGATCGTCATCCGCCCCGGCGACAGGATCGCGCAACTGGTCTTCACCCGCGTGACGCGGCCGGCCTTCACCATCGTCGACGCCCCTGATCTCGACGAACCCGGCCCGCAATCCGGGCGCGGGCAGGGCGGCTTCGGATCGACGGGCCGACGCTAGCCGCGACACGGCGGGCGCGCCGCGCCCGACCATGCTGAGCGATCCGTGTACGCCATAACCCTCTGAAGCCGCCGAAATGTGGACCCCGGGGGCGTACCGGGGCAAGACACGACCGTCAGTGGCGTGTCCAACCACCTGCTGGCTGTAACTCAGCCATCGACCAAGGCCAGTGCGTTAGCCGTATAGCGGCCGCCGCTGATCGCGTCCTTCGGCATCGACCGCTCGATCGCAGAAGCGTCTTCGCTGGACAGCGTCACCGCCACTGCGGCCGCGTTCTCTTCGAGGTGCCTGATTTTGCGTGCGCCGGGAATGGGCACGATGAAATCACCCTGATGCAGGATCCACGCGAGCGCGAGTTGCGCGGGCGTGATGCCCTTCTCGGTGGCCATCGTTTCGAGGACATGGAGCAGCGGCCGGTTCGCGGAAAGATTCGCCGCCTCGAACCGCGGCAGCGTGCGACGAAAATCATCCGCGCCTAGGCTCTCGCGGTCCCGGATGGACCCGGTCAGCAGGCCGCGTCCGAGCGGGCTGTAGGGGACGAAGCCGATGCCGAGTTCCCTGCAGGTCGGCAAGACCTCCGCTTCGGGCTCCCGGCTCCACAGCGAGTATTCACTCTGCACCGCCGCGATGGGATGCACGGCGTGCGCACGCCGAATGGTGGCAGCGCTGGCTTCCGACAATCCGAGCGCCCGCACCTTGCCGGCCCGCACGAGATCCGCCATGGCGCCGACGGTTTCCTCAATGGGCACGGCGGGGTCGACGCGGTGCTGATAGAAGAGATCGATCACGTCGACGCCGAGGCGCTTCAGCGAGGCCTCGCAGACGGCGCGGACATGCTCCGGCCGGCTGTCGAGGCCGATCATCCGCTCCGTCCCGCTCCCCTGGTCGCTGATCTTGAAGCCGAACTTGGTGGCGATCACGACGCGCTCGCGCATCCCCTTGATCGCCCGGCCGACGAGTTCCTCGTTTTCGTAAGGACCGTACACCTCCGCCGTGTCGAGGAAGGTGACGCCGAGTTCGATGGCTCGGTGAAGGGTGCGGATCGACTCGGCTTCGGGTTGCCCGCCATAGGCGAAGCTCATTCCCATGCAGCCGAGGCCCAATGCCGACACGGCGAGATCCGGTCCAAGATGACGATCGTCCATGGCATCGCTCCTTGTTGAACAGGGCCTCGAATTAGCGGTTGCCGGATTGATCGATAAGCTGCGACAATTTCAACGACCTGTTCTACGATGTTCATCAATGAAGCGGGCCGACCTTCCAGCGCTGTCGATTTTCGCTACGGTTGCCAGGCATGGCAGCTTCCGGGGAGCCGCTCGTGCGGAGGGGATATCGGTCTCGGCGATCAGCCACGCGGTTCGCGGGTTGGAAGAGAGCCTCGGCTTTCGGCTGTTGGACCGCACGACCCGCAGCGTCGCTCCGACGCAAGCCGGTCGCCGTCTTCTCGAAGGCTTGGCCCCGGC
Organism: Methylobacterium sp. Leaf85; assembly: GCF_001422125.1. Taxonomy (NCBI): domain Bacteria; kingdom Pseudomonadati; phylum Pseudomonadota; class Alphaproteobacteria; order Hyphomicrobiales; family Methylobacteriaceae; genus Methylobacterium; species Methylobacterium sp. Leaf85. Next base: position 54,340 of record NZ_LMME01000001.1, read on the forward strand.
GCTCGCCTCGATCGCCGACGCCGTGGAAGTCGCGGGTGAAACCGGCCATCAATTGACGGGCACGATCCGGCTGTCGGTGCCACGCTCTGCGGCCGAACTCGTTCTGTTGCCGCTGGTGCTCGCCTTCACACGTCACCATCCCGGCGCGGCGGTGGACATGCTGGTCGAGGACGGGCTGACCGACATCGTTGCCGGAGGCTTCGACGCCGGCGTGCGGTTCGGCGAGAGTCTTGAGCAGGATATGATCGCTGTCCCGATCGGTCCTCGTCAGCGCGCGGCGGTGGTGGGGTCGTCCGCCTATTTCAAAACGCATCCGATCCCGACGACACCGCACGATCTGGCCGATCATGTCGGTATCCGTCGGCGCTTTGCGGGCGGGGCTTTGTATACCTGGGAGTTCGAGAAGAACGGCGCGACGATGGCGGTCGCGATGCAGGGGCCGATCACGTTGAACGATGACGGATTGATCGTCGATGCGGCCTTGGCGGGTGCGGGTCTCGCTTACGCGTTCGAAGGACAGGTGCTGGCCAACATCAAGTCCGGAGCGTTGGTGCGCGTGTTGGAGGACTGGTGCGATCCCTTCTCCGGCTTCTTTCTCTACTATCCCAGCCGCAAGCTGATGCGGCCCGTGATGCGAGCCTTCATCGATTGCATCCGCAATTCAGCTCGGTGACGGGGAGTGCGCCGGCCGGCCATCGGTGGCTCTTGCGTACCCATCGCGCGCAATACCGCGCCACGGCGGAGAGTCGACACGGCAGGCCGACGGCGAAGTCAGAGAACTGAGGCCCGCTCCTCAGCCGCAATTTCCGTTTATGAGCCTTGTGTCCGGCCTGCCGGCGATGGACCTTGCATCCATCGCGGTCTGGCCCAATTGCGTCCCGTCTTCCGGATCGTCCGGCAGTCGCCGCGGCTTTCGATGGTCGGGAGAGACCGTGTCCTGATGCCTGCCATGCCCGCATCCGTAGAAACGGCTTCGGCCCTCATCGCCATCGTCTGCGCCTCCGCGCCCGTCCATCTCGTCCTGAATCTCCGAAGCCTCGATTGCGCCATCCGGCTCGTCACCGGGGCGAAGGCCGCCGCGAGCGACGAGCTGTTTCACCCGGCCGATCTCATCATCGTGATGCACGATCCCCATAGCGGGATCGATGGTCCGACCGTGATCCGGGACCTGCGCGGTCACGATGGACATGCCCGCACGGCGGTCCTGTTGCTCGGGGCCTCCTCCGCCCTGCGGCGGTCGGGGATCGAGGCCGGTGCCACCGACGTGATGACCGGTCCCATCGATCCCCTCGATCTGCAGATCCGCGTCTGCAACCTGCTCGAACTCGCCCTGGCGCGTCAGGTCCTCCACCGGCAATCGGTCGCGATGTGCCGCGACGTGGACCGGGCGGGCGCCGAGGCGGCCTCGCGGGAGCGGGAGATCATCCGCCGCCTGATGCTGGCCGCCGAGTTCCGCGACGATCAGGCGGGGGATCACCTCACGCGGGTCGCCGGCTGCGCCATCGCCATCGCCGAAGGGCTCGGCCTGTCGGAGGGGGATGCGAACGACATCGCCCTGGCCTCGACGATGCACGACATCGGCAAGATCAGCATCCCCGACAGCATCCTCATGAAGCCGGGGCCTCTCAGCGACAGCGAGCGCGAGGAGATGAAGCACCACGCGATCCGCGGCTACCGCATGCTCTACGACAGCCCCTCGCACCTCCTGCAGCTCGCCTCCGACATCGCCCTGACCCATCACGAGCGCTGGGATGGCGGCGGCTATCCGCAGGGATTGAGCACGACGCAGATCCCGCTCGCGGGCCGCATCGTCGCCGTCGCCGACGTGTTCGACGCCCTGATCTCCGAGCGGGTCTACAAGAAGGCCTGGACCCCGGAGGCCGCGCGCCGGCATCTCGAAGAGCATGCCGGCACCCATTTCGACCCGGATTGCGTGGCCGCCTTCGTGGCCCGCTGGGACGACATCCTCGGGCTGGTGGAAAGCAACCCGCCGGAATCCGCCACCGTGTGAGCCGCCTGGAGGATCAGGCGTCGGCGACGCCGGCCTCGTCCTGTGCCTGGAGCACGTCCGGCCGGGGCATCGAGATGATGTTGTAGCCGGAATCGACGAAATGGACCTCGCCGGTGACGCCGCCGGACAGGTCCGAGAGCAGATAGACGGCCGACCCGCCGACCTCTTCCAGCGTTACCGTGCGCCGCAGGGGGGCGTGGGCGCGCTGGTGATTGAACATCAGGCGCGCATCGGCGATGCCGGCGCCGGCCAGGGTCCGCATCGGGCCCGCCGAGAGGGCGTTGACGCGGATCCCCTCCGGGCCGAGATCGCCGGCGAGATAGCGCACCGACGCCTCCAGTGCGGCCTTGGCGACGCCCATGACGTTGTAGTTCGGCATGATCCGGGTCGAGCCGCCATAAGTGAGCGTCAGCATCGAACCGCCGCGGCGCATGCGCTTGGCCGCCCGCTGCGCGATCTCCGTGAAGGAAAAGCACGAGATCACCATGGTCCGCGAGAAGTTCTCGCGGCTGGTTACGTCGACATAGCGCCCCTTGAGCTGCGCCTTGTCCGAGAAGCCGATGGCGTGGACGACGAAATCGATCCCGTCGGTGAAGCGCTCGTCGACGGTGGCGAACAGCGCGTCCACGCTGGCGATGTCCTCCACGTCGCAGGGGATGACGATGTCGGAGCCGAGGGAGGCGGCGAGCGGCTTGACGCGTCGCCCGAGGGCGTCCCCCTGATAGGTGAACGCGAGTTCCGCGCCGTGGTCATGTAGGGACTTGGCGATGCCCCAGGCGATGGAATGATCGTTGGCGACCCCAAGAATCAGGCCGCGCTTGCCTGCCATCAAACCCGTCATACGTGTCCCCGCATCCATCACGCCGAAGTGTCAGACAGTTCCGGCCATTGCGAGGACGCTTAGCGCGTGCATCGACGAACTGTCCAATCCGGCATCGAACGGATGAGCGGGCAACCGTTCGAGTTGGGCACGCTCAGAGAGACAAGTGGCGATCAAAAATAGCCGCGCGTCTCGTCCAGGGCCGTATCGACGAGCGCCTGTTTAGCCCGGATGCAGGCTGTGGCCACGATACCGAGGCCTGCGAGAGTGCTCAGGGAAATCAGGATCATCACCATCGTGGACTTTCGGCTTCATTCTGGAAACGCGATGTCGAATCCGCGGTTCCGCAAAAAGAAGCCGGCGTCACGCCAGCAAAGCCGAAGTCGATCTCCGAAAGCTTGGCCGTTCAGGCGTCGATATTCTTGAGGACGAGGGTGGAATTGGTTCCGCCGAAGCCGAAGGAATTCGACACGACATGGCCGAGTTGGACGTTGTCGCGGCGCTGCCGGAGGATCGGCATGTCGGCGAAGGCCGGATCGATCTCGTCGATATGCGCGCTCTCGCAGATGAACCCGTTCTGCATCATGAGAAGGGAATAGATCGCCTCGTGTACGCCGGTGGCGCCGAGGGAATGCCCGGTGAGCGACTTGGTGCCCGAGATCGGCGGACAATCGTCGCCGCGGCCGAAAACTTCACGAATCGCCTCGATCTCCTTGAGATCGCCCACCGGCGTCGCGGTGGCATGGGGGTTGATGTAGTCGATCCGGGCGCCCTTCAGCCCTTCCATCGCCTGCCTCATGCAGCGCACGGCGCCTTCACCGGAGGGGGCGACCATGTCGTGGCCGTCCGAGGTGGCGCCGTAGCCGGCGAGCTCGCCGTAGATCCGCGCGCCGCGCGCCTTAGCGTGCTCCAGCTCCTCGAGGACGAGGACGCCGGCGCCGCCCGCGATGACGAACCCGTCGCGGTTGACGTCATAGGCGCGCGAGGCCCGGGCGGGGGTATCGTTGTAGCGCGAGGACATCGCTCCCATCGCGTCGAACAGGACGGAAAGCGTCCAGTCCAGATCCTCGCAGCCGCCGGCGAAGATGATGTCCTGGCGCCCGCTCTGGATCACCTCGCCGGCATTGCCGATGCAGTGGTTGGACGTGGCGCAGGCCGACGAGATCGAATAGTTCACGCCCTTGATCTTGAAGAAGGTCGCCAGCGTCGCCGAAGCCGTCGAGCACATGGCCTTCGGGACGGCGAAGGGACCGACGCGCTTGGGTCCTTTCTCGCGGGCGAGATTGGCGGATTCGACGATCGCCTTCGTCGAAGGGCCGCCGGACCCCATGATGATCCCGGTGCGGTCGTTCGAGACGTCACCCGCCTCGAGGCCGGCATCGCGGATCGCCTGGTCCATGGCGATGTGGTTCCAGGCGGTGCCGCCGCCGTGGAAGCGCATGGCGCGCCGGTCGACGAGGCCCTCGGGGTCGACGCTCGGGCGTCCCTCGACCTGGCTGCGGAAGCCGAGTTCGGCATAGGAGGCCGAGTGGCCGATGCCCGACTTGGCCTCGCGCAGGGAGGCAAGGACTTCCTGGGTGTTGTTGCCGATGGACGAGACGATGCCCATCCCGGTGATCACGACACGCCGCATGGAAACGCTCTTCTCTTTCGCCGAAGCGCCGTCGCACCGACGCGTGTCAGGTAGGATGATGCCGGGGCAATCTCAACCACCGGCGGGCCGGAGGGCTAGCCTTAGGCCTGGAACAGGGCAACCCTCAGATCCTTGGCGTCATAGATCCGGGCGCCGTCCGCTTCCAGCCAGCCATCGGCGATGCCGAGGACGAGCTTGCCCTGGCGCACGCGCTTGATGTCGATGCCGTAGACGACCTTGCGCACGGTCGGCAGCACTTGGTCGCTGAACTTCACCTCGCCGACGCCGAGCGCCCGGCCCCGGCCCGGCGCGCCGAGCCAGCCGAGATGAAAGCCCACGAGCTGCCAGAGCGCGTCGAGGCCGAGGCAGCCCGGCATCACCGGATCGTTCTTGAAATGGCAGCCGAAGAACCAGAGGTCCGGCCGCACGTCGAATTCCGCCAGGACATGGCCCTTGCCGTAGGCGCCGCCCTCGGTCCCGATCGAGGTGATGCGGTCGAACATCAGCATCGGCGGCAGGGGGAGCTGCGCGTTGCCGGCGCCGAACAGTTCGCCACGGCCGCAGGCCAGCAACTCCTCATGGGAGTAGTGGGAGGCGCGGGGAACGGTCTGTTCTGAGCCGGCGGCGGCGGGCGATTCGGAATCGGAAGACATGATCGGTGTGTCGGTCCTTGGTGGAGGGCGCGTTCGAAACGCCGGACATCGCCCACGAACGCCGGAACGGTCGTGGCCATCGCGGGTCCACGACATCGTCCGAACCCGCGAGCGGCGCTTCGTTAACACACCGCCTGAGCGGCACAAAACACCTCGTCTCCATATGAGTCGAAGGACGAGCCGCGAAGTTGGTCGCAAGGCTGGTTGCCTGCCCTGTTGAATGGAATGACTTTAAACAAGCTGCATGTTCACACTGCGTAGCTACTCAGCACCGGCTTGGGTTGCGACGAGGGGGGAGGTTCGTATAGAGTTGTCTTGTATTTTGTTGGTTCCGTGAGATGTCAGTACCGCCGATGTCCAATCCGCTGCCGCTGCAGGCCATGCTGAACGCACGTGGCGCTTCCCTCGATATCGCTTCGGTCGCGGGGCGCCGGGGATGCCCCCTGTCCGACCTGCGCGACCGTCTGCGCCGCTCCGGCCTCCGCCCGACCCGTCAGCGCCTGTCGCTGGGCTGGCTGCTGTTCGGGCGTGGCGACCGCCACCTGACGGCGGAAATGCTCTACGACGAGGCCATGCGCGCCAAGGTGCCGGTCTCGCTCGCCACGGTCTACAACACCCTGCACCAGTTCACCGAGGCCGGGCTTCTGCGCCAGCTGGCCCTCGACGGGTCCAAGGCCTATTTCGACACCAACCCGAGCGAGCACCACCACTTCTTCCTCGAAGACGAGGGGCAGGTTCTGGACATGCCCGATTGCGGCATCACCGTCGATTCGCTGCCCGATGCCCCCGAGGGCATGGAAATCGCCGGCGTCGAGGTCATCGTCCGCCTGCGTCGCCGACACGGTGCTCGCCAGTCCTGAGAGAGGCTTCTTTCGCTTCTCACTCCGTGAAAAAGGCCCGGCTGAGCCGGGCCTTTTTCATGTGGCGCTACCGATGCTACCGGGCTCGGAGCGCCTCACGACACTCCCGATCACGGTCGGTTCTCGCTCCGAGCGTGACGGCGCACGGCGGGAACTTGTGGGAGACACTCAGTCGATCTTCTCGTTCGGGTAGACGCCCCAGAGCCGGTCCTGGCGGATGTACCCGTCCACGTCGCCGCTCCTCTGGGGGAGCGCGACGATCACCCGGCACCAGCTTCCGGTGCAGCTCTTCACGTTGCCGATGACGCCGGGCTGGAGCTTGGCCTCCACGCCCGACCCCTCTTCCGCCCGTGAATGGAGCGGGATCGCGGCGTCGCCGCCCCTGGCCGCCATGACGATGGACGTGCGCCGGCCGGAGAGGAGGGAGTGGAGCACCCAGCCTTCGGTCCCCTCGGAATCGCGGATGCGCCGCCAGGTCTCGAACTCGGCGACGATCTCGATGGGAAGGCCGGCCCGCTGGAACACCCACAGCGTTCGGTGGTCCTTCGACGGACCCTCGCGCAGGTTGACCCGATCGGTCTTGAGGCTCGCATAACGCGGCAGGGGCAGGCCCGTGGCCGGGCCGCGATTCGCGTCCGACGCGCCTCCCGCCGCCGGGGCGGCCAGCGCCGGGGAGAGCGGCGCCACGAGGGAGGCGGCCGCCGTCAGGCACGTGAAGAACAGAAGTCCAGGCAGGCGCGTCATCGGTCTTCCCAAAGGTTCACGATCGTCATGGCCACGATCGCCATCGTCAATCCTCGTCTAGCGATCCCTCGCGCGCGATGTTTCGGGCGCGGGGGCACGTTGTGTTCCGTGCCCTCTCTGGTAGAGAAGCCTCAAGAACCGGCAGCCGAGGCGTCGGGGCTATGGGACCTGTCTGGCCGATGCGTGGTTAATGCCGGGTCAAGCCTCGGCATGAACCGTCGCTCCCGGCAGCGGCCGGCCTGGCAGAAACGTTCGCGGAGGGTGCATGTCGTCGTTGAAGCGCAAGCCACTCGTTGTGGTCACGCGTCGCCTCCCCGAGGTGGTCGAGGCGCGCATGCGCGAGTTGTTCGATATCCGCCTCAATCCCGACGACGCGCCGATGGGCAGCGAGGCTCTGGCCGCCGCGTTGCGCGAGGCCGACGTGCTCGTTCCCACCGTTACCGACAGGATCGATTCCGGTCTCCTCGCCCAGGCCGGGCCGAACCTTCGCCTGATCGCGAATTTCGGCAACGGCGTCGACCACATCGACGTGGCGGGGGCCCTGGAGCGGGGCATCACCGTCACCAACACCCCCGGCGTCCTCACCGAGGACACCGCCGACATGACCATGGCCCTGATCCTCGCCGTGGCCCGCCGCGTGGCGGAGGGGGCGCGCATCATCCCGGACGACAATTGGGACGCGGGCTGGTCCCCCACCTGGATGCTCGGCCGCCGCATCACCGGCAAGCGCCTGGGCATCGTCGGCATGGGCCGGATCGGCCAGGCGCTGGCGCGCCGAGCCAAGGCGTTCGGCCTGCAGATCCACTATCACAACCGGCGCAAGGTGCCGGTGCAGATCGAGCGCGAACTCGACGCGACCTATTGGGAATCCCTCGACCAGATGCTGGCGCGGGTGGACATCGTGTCGGTGAACTGCCCGCACACGCCGGCGACCTATCACCTGCTCTCGGCCCGCCGCCTCAAGCTGCTCAAGCCGGAGGCGATCGTCGTGAACACGGCTCGCGGTGAAGTGATCGACGAGAACGCCCTTGCGCGCCTGATCGAGGCGGGCGAGATTTCGGCGGCCGGCCTCGACGTGTTCGAGCAGGAACCCGCCGTGAGCCCCCGCCTCGTCAAGCTCGCCCGGTCCGGCAAGGTCGTTCTCCTGCCGCATATGGGGTCGGCCACCCACGAGAGCCGCACCGATATGGGCGAGAAGGTCATCATCAACATCAAGACCTTCATGGACGGACACCGTCCACCGGACCGGATCCTGCCGAGCATGCTCTGACGGCCGGCAGTCGGCCCCGGGGGGGGTAGATTCCGGCGTCGGGCACGGGTGAGGTTTGCACGGTGCTTGCAGGGCCGTCGATCTATGTGCACTCGCATACCGAGGCCGTAGGAACGGCGTCATGTTCGATACGTTGACCGGCGCCGATAGGGATCGTCGGTTGTCGCGTATCGGGTAGAGTGGGAGCAAAATGGCCGCGGAGACAGAGTCGACCGAGGCGAGCATCGCAGAGGCCGTCCCGTGTGACGAGTTTCGTCGCTTCGCGGATTTCGTGCCCCTGATGATGTGGCGTTCCGACATCGAAGGGGCGGCGGTCCATCACAACGAGTGCTGGCTCGATTTCACCGGCCGGAGCCGCGAAGACGAACTCGGCCATGGCTGGCGGCGTGGCCTGCACCCGGACGATTTCGACCGACATGCCGCCCTGGTCCAGGAAGCCTTCGCCTCGCGCAGTCCCTACTCCATCGAGTTTCGCCTGCGCCGTCACGACGGTGCCTACCGCTGGCTCCTGAACAACGCCCGTCCCCTCACCGAGAACGGCACGTTTCAGGGTTATCTCGGCTCGTGCTTCGACATCACCGACCGCAAGCGGGCCGAGGAGCATGCCGAGCATGCCCTCGTGGAGAAGGAGGCCCTTCTCGCCGAGGTCTATCACCGGGTGCGCAACAACCTGCAGGTGATGGTGAGCCTGATCGGTCTCTACGGCCGCGCCGCGCCGCCGCCGTGCCGCGGGAGCTTCGAGGCGCTCGGCCAGCGTGTTCGCGCCATCGCCCTCGTTCAGCAGCATCTGCACGAAGCGCCGCACATCGCCTCCATCGACCTGCGCGATTACCTTCATCGGCTCGCCTCCGGCCTCGGCCAGTTGCGGCGGGCGGGCCGCATCAGCGTGGCGGTGGGCGGCAGCGGCACGAGCCTCGTGGAACCACGCACCGCCAACGCCCTCGGCATGATCGTGGCCGAAGTCGTGGCCGAATGCCTCGACGCCACCGCCGATTCCGTCTCCTGCACGATCGCGATCACCATCGACGCCCAGGCCGGCGCGCCGGTCCGTCTCACCATCGTGTCGGGCGGCGATCAGCCCGGGGCCCATGCCACGGACGTGCCCAATCTCGGTCCTCGGCTGGTGGCGGCCTATGCCGCTCAGGCCGAAATCGCCGTTCGCGGCACCGGCACGCAGGCCGATCCGATGGAACTGCAGCTGCCCGAAGCCCTGGTGCACCCGTCGGAGTAGCGGACATTGACGCTCGCCGGACGGCGGGCCGCTCCCTATATCGATGGGGCGAGGAAGTGCCGTCGCTTCGCTCGATCGTCGCCGAGAGTTCAGCCTGACACCATGCTTCCACCCATCGCAACGATCATCGACAATTTCGAAATCCTCGACGACGGGCCGGACCAGCTCGAGTACCTGATGGAACTCGGCCGTGCCCTGCCGCCCTTTCCGGACGAATTGCTCACCGAGCAGAACCGGGTCCATGGCTGCGAAAGCCAGGTCTGGGTCGATTCGAATGTCGATCATTCGCAGTCGCCGCCGCGCCTTCACCTGCGCGGTACCAGCGATTCCTTCATCACCAAGGGGCTGATCGCCCTGGTGATGGCCCTGCACGACGGGAAGACGCCGACCGAGATCGCGGATGTCGACGTCTTCCAGGTCTTCAAGCAGATCGGCCTCGGCGCTCACCTGACGTCGAAGCGTTCCAACGGGGTCCGGGCCATGGCCGAGCGCATCCATCGGGACGCGGCGCGGCTCGCGGCCTGAAACAGCCTCCGAGCCTCAGGCCCGCTCGCGCCACTGGCGCAGGCGCGACCGGCTCGGACCCACCGCCTCCCGTTCCAGCCCGTAATGCTCGGCGAGCCGCGCCAAGGCGATGCGGATGACGACCTTGGCCGAGCGTGCCGGCCAGCGGCGCTCCGCCTCGATCGTCTCCAGGCCTTTCACGAAACCGCACAGGTCGATCAGCAATCCGGACAGGTCGCTTCCCACCGCCGACAGGGCCGCGCGGACGCGCTGTCGGGCCGCCAGCATGGCATCCGACCCGGCCGAGGGATCGCGGGGGCCGCCGCCATCGACTTTGACCCCGCTCCAGTCCGACCCCAAGCGCGGCATCAGCGCCCCCATGGTCATGTCGCGGCGCAGCCGCTCGCCCGCCTCGAAACAGGCGGCGTCGATCAAAGGGCTTCCATCGCGATCGCGGCGCCGTGCCATCCAGGCGAGGGGACTTTCCGAGGCGTCGCGGACAGGCCGGGTCGGCTCACCTTTGCCTTCGAGGTCGAGATGCTGGGCGAGGTAGGGCGTGTCCCGGCCGGCCCGGTCCCGCCGCATCCTCGCTCGCCCGGCGGCGCTGATGGTGAGCCGGGCGCGCCGTCCCGCCGCCTGTTCGGCGAGATCGCAGGAGAGGAGAGCCTGTCCCGCCTGCGCGCCATAGCGTCCGCTGCTCACCGAGATCCCATCGCCGCCGCTTCGCACGATGATCTCGCCCTCCGTCAGCGGATCGGGCAGGGCATAGGCTCCCTCTTCGTCGAGGGCCGCGAGGAGCCGGGCCGCATCGCGACCGAGTTCCGCCTGAGTGCGCGCCGGCATGGATCGCCGACCCATGCCATGGATCGCCGCATTCGGGGTCTTGTTCATGATATGTTCCCTGGCGTATCGATGCGGCAATCGCCGCGGCACCAGGGATATTATAAGAAATTAGTCCTAACGCAAGTCTCAATCACGAGGTCGACGACGACGGGGGGGCCGGGCGGCGAGAGTTCGCCAGCGCCCGGCCCCGCTTCGCTTACGCGGCTTCGTCGTAGGTCCCGTTGCGGGTCTGGCCGAGGCCGATGGCCTTGGCGAGGTCCGAACGCGCCTTGGCGTAGTTCGGAGCGACCATCGGATAATCCGAAGGGAGGCCCCACTTCGCGCGATATTGTTCCGGGCTCATGTCGTACTTCGCGCGCAGGTGGCGCTTGAGCGATTTGAATACGCGCCCGTCTTCGAGACAAATGATGTGATCGGCTGTCACCGACTTCTTCACGGGGACGGCGGGCTGCTGCGGCGCGGAAGCGACCTTGGCCTCGGCCTCACCGCTCGCGACCTGGGTCAGCGAGGTATGGACGCGGGTAATGAGCTGCGCGAGCTCGCCGACCGGCACCGGGTTGTTGCTCACATAGGCCGAGACGATATCGACCGTCAGTTCCACGAAGTCGGCCGAATTCTCAATGTCGCTCATTGTTTAAACAGTTCCTTTTAGCACGATGCCGGACGGGGTCTTTTGAGTATGCAGGCGATGGGCCAAGGGACAGTTTGGCAATCCATAGCTGGACTCTCGGCATCGTGGCTTCATCCAGTGGCGCTCTACGATGGTGGGCGACGATAATCGCCATTTCGCCCATTTAATATATTCACATTGATCTCGCAAGACGGGAGTCAGTCATGACGGGCCGCCGAATCAACGGTTCTGAACGATATTTCAATTTAATGTGAGTTCGCACCGACGCAGGCTAAGTCGACGCGCTGTCAACGAGGCCTCTCAAGGATAGAGAACCAGTTGCATCCATGATGCCAAAGCCTGTCGTCGGTCGAGCCGTCCGGCACCGCGCCGAAAAGACTTCCCTCTCGACCTTGCCCATGGCCTCCGGCTGGGACACATGCAGGCATCGAAGGCGACCGGTGAACGGATCGGTCGCCGCTACGCTATTCAGCCGACGGTGGTTGGCAACCTTATAGGTCTATCCATGGACGATCTTTTCCACTTGGAAAGCAAGCCACCCGTCGCCGAGGTGCGCCCGCACACATTCACCGTGCATGGCCGAGCAATTTCCGACAATTATTCTTGGCTGAAGGCCGAGAACTGGCGCGACGTGCTCAAGGATCCCGCTGCCCTCCCGGCCGATATCCGGGCATATCTCGATGCCGAGAACGCCTATACCGAAGCGGCGCTCGGCGATCTGGTTTCTTTACGCAAGACCCTGGTCGCGGAGATGCGCGGGCGCATTCGCGAAGACGATAGCGGTGTGCCCGAGCCGGACGGCGCTTTCGCCTATTATACCCGCCATCGCGAGGGCGGGCAGCATCCCCTCGTCTGCCGCCGTCCGCGCACGGTGGTGGTGATCCCCGGACAGGGTGCCGAGACGGCCGGGACGGGCGGTCCGGAAGAGGGCGAGGAGATCCTTCTCGACGGTGACGAGGAGGGCAAGGGATTGCCATTCTTCGAGCTCGCCGCGGCGGTTCACGCGGACGATCACACCCGCCTCGCCTGGAGCGCCGATTCCAAGGGGTCCGAGCTCCACACCATCCGTGTCCGCGACCTCGGCACCGGGCAGGATCTCCCGGATAGTATAGAGGCGACCACCGGCGAGGTGGTCTGGTCCGCCGACGGGCTGTCGTTCCACTATGTGGCCGTGGACGAGAACCATCGTCCCGCCCGCGTCATGCATCACGTGTTGGGCACGGAGCAGGCCGCCGATACGTTGCTCTACGAAGAGCGAGATTCCGGATTCTTCGTCCATATCGAGACGACGCAATCGCGCGATTACCTCACCATCACGGCGAGCGACCATGAAACCTCCGAAGTGCATCTCCTCGACCGCAAGTCGCCGGACGCAACCCTGCTATGCGTTCAGCCGCGGGAGCCGCTGCTGATCTACTCCGTGGAGAATTGGGGGAACCACCTTTTCATCCTGACCAATGCGGCCGGGGCGGAAGACTTCAAGATCGTCACCACCCGCATCGGCGCGTCGGGCCGCGCCCATTGGAACGACCTCATCCCGCACCGGCGCGGCGTGATGATCCGCCACCAGCACGTCATCGCCCAGCACCTCGTGCGCCTCGAGATCGAGAATGCGCGGCCCCGCATCGTCGTCCGCGACACGCAGGGCAACGAGCACGTGGTGGCCTTCGCCGAGGAGGCTTATTCCCTCGGCCTCCAGCCGGGGCACGAGTTCGAGACGGCGGTGATCCGGTTCACCTACTCGTCGATGACGACGCCGGCCGAGACCTACGATTACGATTGCACCACCCGCGCTCGGCAGTTGCGCAAGCGCCAGACGATCCCGAGCGGGCACGATGCCGCCGCCTATGTGACGCGCCGGATCTTCGCCACGGCCCCGGATGGGGAGAGCGTGCCGATCTCGCTCCTCCACCGCCGCGACCTCGTCCTCGACGGCTCGGCTCCGCTGCTGCTCTATGGCTACGGGTCCTACGGCACGATGATGCCGGCCGCGTTCCGCACCAACCAGCTGTCGCTGGTGGATCGCGGCTTCGTCTACGCCATCGCCCATGTCCGCGGCGGCACCGAGAAGGGCTGGCACTGGTACATGGACGGCAAGCGGGGCAAGAAGCCCAACACCTTCACCGATTTCGTCGCCTGCGGCCGTGCCCTGGCGGAGGCCGGATACACCACGCCCGGCCGCATCGTCGCCCATGGCGGGTCGGCCGGCGGGATGCTCATGGGGGCGGTGGCCAACCTCGCGCCGGAGCTCTTCGCGGGGATCGTCGCCGACGTGCCCTTCGTCGACGTGCTTAACACCATGCTCGACGGCGACCTGCCCCTGACCCCGCCGGAATGGCCGGAATGGGGAAATCCGGGCGCGAGTGAAGAGGATTTCGAGACCATTCTGTCCTACTCGCCCTACGACAACGTCTCGGCCCAGAACTATCCGGCGATCCTCGCGCTCGGCGGCCTCACCGACCCGCGCGTGACCTATTGGGAGCCGGCGAAATGGGTGGCGCGTCTGCGCGCCACGATGACCGGCGGCGGTCCCGTCCTGATGCGGATCAACATGGAAGCCGGCCATGGCGGGGCGGCGGGACGATTCGACCGGCTGGAGGAGGTGGCCTTGATCTATGCCTTCGCCCTGCGGGCGGTGGGCCGGGCCGGAGCCGGCGAGGGGCCGCACTCGTGACGGCCTTCGCCCGCACCGCAACCGCCGCCGCGTGCCTGCTGGCGACCTTAAGCCCCGGCGCGGCGGCGGACAGGGCGGTGTCCCTCCAGGTCCCCCCCGATCTCGCCAAGGATCTGCCGGCGATGCCGCGGATCGCCAACCCCGTCGACGACGCGGAACGGCGGATCAACGCCGCCGTGCAGCGCCTCGACGGAGCGGTGCGGAAAGCCGCCGCCGAGTGTCTGGCGGAGGGAGGCAAACATGCCGATTACGGCCGGCACATCGAGGTGACCATGCGGGGTCCCCGCTTCCTCAGCTACACGATGACGGACAGCGCCTTCTGCGGCGGCGCACATCCCAATACCGGCACCTCGGCGATCGTCTACGACCTCGTCTCCGGTGCTCCCGTCGATTGGACCGCGCTGCTTCCGCCCGCCCTCACCGGCAAGGTGGCGCTCCAGACCGAGATGGATGGAAGCAGGATGGTGTCCCTGTCCTCCAAGCGGCTCTTCGACCTCTACCTCAAGGCTTATCGCCCCAGGACCGGCCAGGCGAAGGCGAAGGCGGATGCCGATGACGACGAGTGCCGCGAGGCGGTCGCCATGCCGAATGGCGACGGGCCTCCGGCCATGACCGTCTGGCCCGATGCGAAGGCGGGCGGCCTCGCGGTGCAGTTCGACCTCGCCCACGTGGTCCAGGCCTGCGCCGACGTGGTGGTCGTTCCGGTGGCGACCCTGACGGCCGAGGGCGCCAATCCGGTGCTCACCGATGCGATCACCGCCGCCCGGTCAGCGCGGCCGGCTCACTGATCGTCTTAACGCATCGAAGCCGGTCGTCATCAGGGCTGCGGCGCGGTCGGATCGACGGCCCGGCCTGGAACCTCCAGCACCGGCAGCCCGTCGGCGGCACGGCGCGCGGCATCCTCCAGGCTCGGTGCCAGGGCGCGGATGCGCGCCTGACGAGCGGCTTCCTCGGCGGCCGCCTTCTCCGCTGCCGCTTTCTCGGCCGCGGCTTTCTCCGCCGCGGCCTTTTCGGCCGCCGCTTTGATGGCGGCGGCGCGGGCCTTGTCCATCTCGATCCGTGCGCGACGCCGCTGGCGCTCGATCTGATCCGCCTCGAACAGCTCGATCTTGTCGAGCTCGCGCTGGAGGACCACGGCGGCGAGGCCGTTGGTCAGCGGGCCGGCATCGACGCTGCGCTCGGGTTTGCTGAGCGGGCCGGAATAGGCGAGCTGCACCGCCGGAACCCCGCCCGTCCAGCCCTTCGGCGATCCGCCTCCCGTCAATGTCCCGCGCGCATCGAACCGCCCGGTATTCAGGTCGATGGCGAGGGTGCCGGCCCAGCGCGGTCCACCGAGATCGAAGGCGAGGGGGGCCGCGCGGAGCGACCCGCCGGAGAGGGTCGCGGGCGCCTTCACGGTCCCCTTCACCGGCATCGGCGCGGCGGCGAGTTCCTCTGTAACGAGGGCCTGGAGCCGTCCGTCCCGCAGCGGATCGTCCTCCGCGAGGGCTTTCACCAGGGCGCGCTCGATCCCGCCCGGATCGCCGCCGGGCAGCACGAGATCGGTCAGGGCGATATCGCCGCTGCCGCCGAGATTGTTCGCCATGTTCACGACGCTCTGGCCCGAGGCACCGAACCGCAGGGTCGCGCTGGCGCGGCCGGAGATCGGCCCCGGACCGACGAGATCGGCGATGGAAGCGTCGCTCAGGCTCCCTTCCCCGGTGAGCGCCGCCGCTCCGCCCTGCCGGGACAGCGTGACGGTCCCCATGAGACGGCCCCCGGCGAGGCGGCCGCTGAGGTCGCGGATCGAGAGGACGCGGTTGTCGAGACGGGCACCGAAGGCCGCGCCCTCTGCGGTGAAGCGTCGGCCGAGTTCGAGCGCGTCCACCCGCACGTCGAGGTCGATGGGCGGCCGGTCCGCGGTCGGGGCCCCGAACCGAGCGCCGTCCCCGGCCTCTTGCTTCTTACCCTCCGGGGGAATCACCAGGGCCGCGGCGAGCCAGGGCAACGACAGCCGCCCCAGCGCCACGCTGCCGAAGATGTCGCCCGCCGGCGACCGGTTGACGTTGGCGAGGATCGTGGCCCCGGCGATCCGCCCGGCCACATCCGCATGGGCATCCCGCCCCGCCCGCGACAACCCCACCAGCAAGTCCGCCGGTAGCGGCGAGGGCAGGGCGGAGGTGCTGCCGGCGAGGAGGAGGAAGGGCGCGATGTCGGGTGTCTTGACCTGGATCTCGCCGGCCTCCGGCGGGGCCTGCCCCGGACCGGGCACGACCGGCTTCACCGTCGAGAGGGTGAGGTCGGCGATGGTGCCGGAGATGTCGAGGCCGAGGGGCGGGACCGCGCCATCCGCTCCGGCCTGTCCGCGTGTCCCGGTGATGCGCAGGGCGGCGGGCTTGCGCAGGGCCGCCATGTCCTCGCGTTCGAACCAGCGCCCGGCGAGCGGGGTCGTCAATCCAAGGGAGAGGCTGTCGATGCGGCCGCTTCGCGACAGCAGGTCGAGGTCGAGGCTGCCGCCCGCCGCGGTCCCGTCGGCGCTGGTGCGCAGGGTGTCGGCGTCCCCGGCCTCGCGCTCCAGGGTCACGGCGAGATCGAGGGCACCGGCCCGGAGGAAGCCGGGGATCATCCGGGCCTCGGCGATCCAGGTCCTGTCGAGGAGGGCGATGAGGGGGGCGGCCACCGGCGCCCACATCCGGCCTGCGATGCGGCCGGACCCGTCAGGGGCGATGCGGCCGGAGAGCTTGGCGTTGGCGCCGGCCACATCCGTGACGTCGAGGCTGCCGACATTGAGGCTCGCTCCGTCCGATTGGATGCTCGCGGCGATGGTCCCATTGCCCGAACGCGCTCCGGCCGGCCCGTAGCGCACGTCCCTCGCCTGGATCGTCAGGCCGATATCGTGGTCGTGGAGGCCGGACAGGGCACTGCCGAAGGAGGGCAGGGCCGCGATGTCGACGCCCTGCGCCGAGAGCTGCGCGTCGAAGCGGCCGCGCCCGCCCGCCTCCGCCTGGGTATAGCGGGCGTTGCCGGTGATCCGCGCCTCGCCGAGGGAGAGCCGCAGGTTGCGCAGCGACAGCGACGGGCTCGCCGTCGAGAGGTCCGCGGATGCCTGGATCGGGCGCCCGTCCATCACCGCGACGGCCGGGCCGCCGAGGCCGAACTTGCGCAGGTACCGTCCGAACCCGTCCGATGCGGTGGCGTCGAGGGAAACGTTGCCCGTGAACCGGAGGGCAGGCTGCGTATCGAGCTCACCGGAGGCGGTGAGGCCGGCCTCGCCCGGTGCCGTCACCGAGAAGCGCCGGAGGGCGAGCCCCCCCGTCCGGTCGAACGTGCCGGAGAGTTGAAGCTTCGTCCAATCGTCGAGACCGAGGGCGACGCTCTCGATGCCGAGATCGAGATCGACCATCATCGGCAACTCGGAATTCGCGCGCGGCATCCCGCGCGCCACAAGGGCCTGTCCTCCCGTGGAGATCAGGAAGGCGTCGAGGTCCAGGCGGCGCGTCTCCAGGGTCAGTGCCGCCCTCCAGGCCCGCAGGTCGATCCGCCCGGTGCCGGCAAGGCGCATGGGCTGACCGCCGGGGTCGATCTCGGCCTTCACGTCGGAGAAGCGCACGATGGGGCCGCGGGCCTTGAACGTCCCGCCCAGCGAGAACGGCAGGTAGGCGCCCGCCACCTGGACCGGCGGCCCGACCACGACCCGTGCTGTGCCTTCCGCCTTCGGGATCATCGCCCGCGGGGCGTCCCCGGTCGCCTCCGGCTCGCCCGCCATCGGGTCGAGGCGGATGCGGGCATCGGCCTCGAAACGCGGATGGGTGTCGCCGCCGCCCGAGATCTTCACCGCGACGCTGCCGTCCTCCGCGGGCTCGCCGGTGGCGACCCGGAAGGCGACCGCGCCGCTCATCCCCTCGATCCGCCAGGGTCCGAGCAGCCGGGGCGCGGAGAGATGCACCGCCTCGGCGCGGACCTGATCGGTGCGGCCGCTCTGCGGCACGAGGGTCGTCAGCACGACCTGCCCGATCGTCAGGTCCTCGATGGCCAAGTCTTGGTCGGCGAGGGTCCGGTAGAGGTCGGCGGGCAGGCGGATCGCGTCGTCGTCGCTGATCGGAAGCTTGATCTCGGCCCGGCCGATCCGCGTCTCGGTGAAGCGGATGTCTCCCGTCAGCAGCGGCGTGAGGCCGATCTCGGCCGCGACGGACTGGAGGTCGAGGGCCGGCTTGTCGGCCTGTCCGCCGATGCGGAGCCGATCGACGCTCAAGCGCGGCGAGGGAAGGAGCCTGACGCCGATCCGCCCTTCGGTCCGTGCGTCGAGGCCGAGGGATCGCCCGATCGCCCGGTCCACCAGCGTGCGGTAGCTTTCCCAGGCCACGAGGGGCGGGACCGCGAGGGCCGCGACGAGGATCAGGATGACGGCGCCCGCCAGCGCGGTCAGGATGTCTCGCACCGTCTTGGTTTCCGCCTCGCTCCGGCCCGGTCTCGGGGCCTGCCATGGGGCGGGCACGTGGTCTCAACCGGACGTCATGCCCGGTTCGTGCCCCCACCCCATGCGGCATAGCACACCGATCCCGGATGCGCGCCAGGGTCGAACCCCGCGGTCAACAGGTGCCGGGCTTCACCCTTGACCGGTCCGATCAGCGGCGCGGGGCGATGCCGGGGCCGATCGGCGCCGGACGGGTGATCTCGTTGCGCTGCATCTGCATGCGGATCTGGTTGTTCTCGAACTGCTGCTGGTGCCGGACGCCGCGAATCTCACTCTGTCTGGAAAGACGGTCGTTGGTCTCGTTCAGCGACCGCGTGCCGGGCGACTGGGCCATGGCCGGAGACAAGGCGAGGCCGCCTGCCAGGGCCGCGAGGGAGAGGACGGACAAGGAACGCGTGCGCATGGCGGAGCCTTCTATGATGACGGCCGGGATATGGTGAGACGACGCCCGACATGAAGCCGGAGTTCCGTTTGCGGGCGAGGGCGGGGCGGCCCCGTTGTCCCGACCCTCGACGCCGTTCGCGTTTTGGTCCAGGGAGGCAGCATGAAACAGCATCCCGACGCAGCGGCGGCGTCCGTGCCGGCGCCGGCCTCCGGCGTGGCGGCCGAGGCCGCGCAGAGCTCCATCGCCGCCCGCGCCATGGCCTCCCTCAGGCCGCAGGGCTCCCCCTATCTCGAAGGGCTGAACCCCGAGCAGCGCCGCGCCGTCGAGACGACCGAAGGGCCGGTCCTCGTCCTCGCGGGCGCGGGCACCGGCAAGACGCGGGTGCTCACCACGCGAATCGCCCATCTGGTCTCGACCGGTAAGGCGCGGCCTTTCGACATCCTGTCGGTGACCTTCACCAACAAGGCCGCCCGCGAGATGAAGCACCGGATCGGTTCCCTCATCGGCCCGGCCGGGGAGGGGATGCCCTGGCTCGGCACGTTCCATTCCATCGGCACCAAGATCCTGCGCCGGCACGCCGAGATGGTGGGGCTGAAATCCGACTTCACGATCCTGGGGATGGACGACCAGCTTCGCCTGATGAAGCAGGTCATCGTCGACCAGAACATCGACGAGAAGCGCTGGCCCGCCCGCGCCCTGTCCTCGGCCATCGACGGGTGGAAGAACCGCGGGCTCCTGCCCGAGCAGGTACCCCCCGGCGAAGCGAGCGCCTTTGCGTTCGGCAAGGGCGGCGCCCTCTACACCGCCTATCAGGCCCGGCTCCTGACCCTGAACGCCGCTGATTTCGGCGATCTCCTGCTGCTCTGCCTGAAGCTGTGGCGCGAGAACCCGGACGTGCTGGCCAATTACCAGCAGCGTTTCCGCTACATCCTGGTGGACGAGTACCAGGACACCAACGTCGCCCAGTATCTCTGGCTGCGCCTTCTGGCCCAGGGCCACCGCAACGTGGCCTGCGTCGGCGACGACGACCAGTCGATCTATGGCTGGCGCGGGGCGGAAGTCGACAACATCCTACGCTTCGAGCACGATTTCCCCGGCGCGATCGTGGTGAGGCTGGAGCGCAACTACCGCTCCACCGGCCACATCCTCGCCGCCGCCTCGGGGCTCATCGCCAGGAACGAGGGCCGCCTCGGCAAGACCCTTCGTACCGAGGACGTCGCCGGCGAGAAAGTGACGGTGTCCGGCGCCTGGGATTCGGAGGAAGAGGCGCGCCAGCTCGGCGAATCCATCGAGAGCCTGCAGGCCAAGCAGCATCCGCTCTCCGAGATCGCCGTGCTGGTGCGCATCTCGGCTCAGATGCGCGAGATCGAGGACCGGTTCGTCCAGCTCGGCCTGCCGTATCGCGTCATCGGCGGCCCGCGCTTCTACGAGCGCGCCGAGATCCGCGATGCCCTGGCCTATCTGCGCGTCACCATGAACCCGGCCGACGACCTCGCCTTCGAGCGAATCTTCAATACACCGAAGCGGGGCCTGGGCGACGCCACCCTGCAGATCCTGCACGGTTATTCCCGCTCGCAGCGCGTGCCGCTGCTCCAGGCGGCGCGCAGCCTGATCGAGACCGACGAGCTGAAGCCCCGCGCCCGCTCCGGCGTCCGCGCCCTGGTGGAGAGTTTTTCGCGGTGGGCGCGGATGGTCGGCACCCAGCCCCATTCCGAGGTGGCCCAGACCGTCCTGGAGGAATCCGGCTACACCGAGATGTGGCAGAAGGACAAATCCGCCGATGCCGCCGGGCGTCTCGAAAACCTCAAGGAGTTCGTGCGCTCCATGGAGGAATTCCCCGACATGGCGGCCTTCCTCGAACACGTCTCCCTGGTGATGGAGGCGAGCGAGCAGGAGGGGGCGGACCGGGTCTCGCTGATGACGCTGCATGCCGCCAAGGGGCTCGAATTCGACACGGTGTTCCTGCCCGGCTGGGAGGACGGCCTGTTCCCGAACCAGAGGGCGCTCGACGAGAGCGGCCGGGCCGGGCTGGAGGAGGAGCGCCGCCTCGCCCATGTGGGCCTGACCCGCGCGCGCAAGCGCGCCAAGCTGTCCTTTGCCGTCAACCGGCGCATCCACGGCCTGTGGTCCTCCACGGTGCCGAGCCGCTTCATCGACGAGTTGCCCGCCGACGCCGTCGACGTGGTCGACGCCCCCGCGCATTTCTCCGCCGGTGCCTCGCGCTTCGACCGGAACCCGGCGCCGTTCGGCTCGTCCTACGGGACGCCGGGCTGGCAGCGGGCGCAGGCCAACACCGCGGGAAACCAGGGGTTCGGAGGCGGGGGTGGGCAAGGTTTCGGAAGATCGTCCTCGCCCGGCCGGAGCAATGGCGGACCGCGCCAGATCGAGGGCGAGCTCGTGGCGAAGTCGACGGGCGCGCCGTCCGCGTTTTCGGATGGTATGCGAGTCTTCCACACCAAGTTCGGCCCCGGCAACGTGGCGGCCGTCGACGGCAACAAGCTGACGGTTGACTTCGATAAGGCCGGCCGCAAGATGGTTCTCGACAGCTTCATCCAGCCAGGGTGAAGCACCCCGCCGGCCGCATGCGACACGTCGTGCGGACCCGGCCGGTTTCGCCCCTCGTGAAGGGCCGTGGTCGAGATGGATGCTTCGTCGTTCCACCATCTCACCTGTCGAAAACTGAAACTCTCCCTCATCTGCGCGTTTCCGAAGCGAAACTCGGACACACGTCCGGGATTTCGTGCCGTCATGCCCCTGTCGCCACCGGAGCGGCATGGTGTGTGCGTGGGTGATTCGTGGCTTGCCGCACCGGGAGCCCGTCACTCATAGGCCAAGTCGTCCACAGGTCGTGGGGCGACATCTGGAACTAAAAGACCTGCCGTCGAATTCTTTCGTTAACGATTGTCAGAGATAGTGTAACAAATCTTATCGAGGGCAGGGCGCGTAGGCAGGTCGAAGATCAGTTGAACCCTAGTTGGCAAGTCCAGTTGGAGTGTTGATCGATGAAAAGACGGCGCACACGACTTGAGCTGGTAGAAGACCGCCCGGTGCGGCTGCACCGCACCCGGTTCGACGACGAGCGTAACTTAGGCCCTATCCAGCCTCTCACCGTCCGACAGGCCGAGTACCTGGATGCCCTCGCCGTCAGCAAGCAGGTCATCGTTCTCGGTCCGGCCGGCACCGGCAAGACCTACATCGCCGGAACCCGCGCCGCGGATCAGCTCCGCCAGCGCCGCATCGCCAAGGTCATCATCACCCGTCCCAACGTGCCATCGGGCCGCTCGCTGGGCTTCTTTCCCGGCAGCTTGGAGGAAAAGATCGCGCCCTGGGTCACGCCGCTGACCGAGACCATGAAGGAGCGCATGGGCGACGCCGCCTACGAGATCGCCATGAAGACCGGCGACATCGAGGTGGTCCCCTTCGAGGTGATGCGCGGACGCACCTTCAAGAACTGCCTCGTGATCCTGGATGAGGCGCAGAACACCACCACCGCCGAGATCAAGATGTTCCTGACCCGCATCGGCGACGATTGCCAGGTCATCATCAACGGCGACGTGTCCCAGACCGACCTGCGCGAGACGTCGGGCCTCAGGACCGTGATCCACCTCGTGAAAAGCCGCATGATGCAGGTTCCCATCGTCGAATTCACCCTCGACGACATCGTCCGTTCTGGCATCTGCGCCGAATGGGTTCGGGCTTTCGAGGAAACGAAACTCTGACTTGAGTGTTATCAGCGGCGGGTCGAACCGGACCCGCCGCACGTCTCGGCGTGCGGCAATCATCTCTCCGGCGCGAGCGGGGGAGATTAATCCGAGCGCCGCGCTCGGGTGAAAGAGAACGGAAACGCCCGATGAAAAAATTGATCTTCGCGCTTGCCATGGTCGGAAGCCTCGGCGCTGGCGCCCTCGCGACAAGCGCTTCGGCCGCTCCCGGCGCCCCGATGGGCGTGACGTCCTCCGAGACCGTCACCCCCGTGCGCATGCACCGTGGGGAGCACCGGATGCATCGCCGCATGCACCGTCGTCACCACATGCGCATGCACCGTAACCACATGCGTCACCGGATGATGCATCACCGTCGCATGCACCGCATGTGATCGCAGCAGCGATCCGAACGACGAAAGGGCCCTGAGGGGCCCTTTTTTTTGGCCTATCGAATTTCCTGGTTCACCGAATCGGACGATCTCGCCGCTCGCGGCCCGTCCCCCGCTGGGTCTCGCAAGACCCTTCGCTGGCCCTGCGGGCCTCCGGGGAGGGGGGCGTTGGCGTGAGGACGGCGGGAGATTTCGATCCCGGCTCCGTTCCCCGGGAAGTGAGGCGCCAGCGGAACCCGATCTGGGATCCCGCCGATAAAGTTGCGACGCGTCTATTCGGCCAAAGCGAGCCTCAGAGCTTCGGCGTCGCCTTCGCGGCACCATCCTTCACCAAACCGTCCTTGGCCGTGGCCTCCTTGGCGGGAACGGCCTTGGCCGCTGGCGGCTTTCCGGCCTTGGCGGGCTCGGCCGCCACCTTGGCCTTCTGCCCGACGGCGCCGGTCACCGTCGGCACCGTGATCGCATGGGCGGTATGGGTGGCCTTGCCGGATTTCGGCGCCGGCTGGATCGTCTCCTGGGCAGCGGCGGCGGCCGGGATCGTGGCGGCGTCGGCTGCAGGGGTCGGCGAGGCCTTGCCGGTGAGGAGACTGCCCAGAACCTTCGTGTAAGAGGGCGAATCCACATCGGCATCGGCCACCATGACGCGCGCTGGCGTCGCGGGCTTCAGCGGTTCGGGTGCCGCGTTCGTCTTGGCGACGACGCTGCCGGGCTTGGTCTTGTCGGAACCCGCCTTGAGGGCCGCCGCGGCGGCCTTGGTCGGGATCGGAGCCTCGGCGGCGGCCAGCATCACCGGACGTCCCTTGGCATCCACCTCGACCTCGCGCTCGCCGGCAGCCAGGCTCTCGGGCCGGCTCACTTCGCCGAGATGGTGGCGGGCGTATTCCTTGGGGTCGTAGGGCGCCTCCGGCTCGTCCTTCTTCGTCAGGTTGGCGAAGGCCAAGGTCGAGGCGGGAGCCTGGGGACGGAAGACCGGGTTCTGGCCGCCGTCGTCATAGACGACCCTGGTCGCCGGCGTGCCCTTGGCGACGAGTTCGGCGATGTCGTGGTTGTCCTTCGCCCGCTTCTCGGCGACGAGCGTGTCCACCTTCGGCGAACACGAGCCGGCGGCCACGTCCTGGCCGCCGAAGACGTAGCGCGTGCCGCAGACGTTCACGCGCGGCTCCTCGCGCAGGGCCTCGAAATAATCCGAGCCTTCCTTCAGGTTCTTCCAGAACGGCGCGTTCGGGTCGTTGCGATACTTGGCGAAGTTCTGCGCCGTCATCCGGAACGGATAGGACTGGAACTGGAACGCGCGCTGCCCGCCGGCGAAGGAATCGCGTGCCAGGGCGTAGAGCTCGCCCATGGACTCGTCGGTCATGGCGAAACAGCCCGAGGACGAGCAGGTGCCGTGCACCATGATGTAATTGCCCGTCCGGCCGTTGGCCCGGTCGTAATTGTTCGGGTAGCCGGTATCGAAGGAGAGGTAATAGGACGAGTTCGGGTTCATCTGCCCCGGCGTCACCGTGTAGAATCCCTCGGGGGCCTGCCGGTCGCCCTGCTTGGTCTTGGGGCCGAGCTGGCCCGACCAGCGGCAGATCGGGAAGGTCTTGAGGAGCGCGTACTGGCCGTTCGTGCCGCGCTTCCACACCTCCATCTCCGCTTCCTTCTTGTAGGCGCGGATCAGGATGGGGTCGTTGGCGGACATGCCCTTCTGGGCCATCAGCGCCAGGGTCTTGGCCGGAACGGGCGTGAGGGCGCGCAACGGCACGCCGCCGCCCATCGAGCCATCCTGGCAGGCGGTGAGGGAGAGAGCGAGCGCAACGACACCGGCAGCCGTAGCCAAGCGTAGAGCCAGCGGGCGCAAAGCCATGGGGAACCCCGTCCTCATACATGCGCTCGCGGGATCTCGCCCGTCGAACGCCACTCCCCAACCCAATAGCGTCGTTAAACTTACCCGGTTGTTACCGCAAGAAGACGCAAATGGCCGGCGTGGCGAGATGTGGATTTCGGTGGCTTCCTTGGTGTGGGCACCACATTGCCGCAAAGTGTCGGTCGGCCTCGACGTTCGGGGGGGCCGGCTGGACGGCAATCGACTTGATTCCGCTGGTATTTCCGGTCCCAGCGCGGAGCGCGTGGAGACATGCCGCCCGGAGCGGCGAGCTCCGAACGGGAGGAAGAAGCGGGGTTTAACGAAACCCTTATCGGTTCCTTGAACCCGATGCGCCAAAACGACGCATAGATAACCGGCTTACAGTTTGCGGCCGATATCGAGGAACTTCGCCGCCCGGCGGTCGCGGATCTCGTCGGGGCTCAGACCGTCGAATTCGGCCAGCGCCTTGGCCACGGCCTTGCCCGTATTGGCGATCGCCGCATCGCGCCCGCGATGAGCGCCGCCGGTGGCCTCCGGGATGATGCCGTCGATGATCCCGAGACGCAGAAGATCCTGGGCCGTGATCTTCATGGCGGTGGCCGCATCCGCCGCCCGGCCCTGATCGCGCCAGAGGATCGAGGCCGCGCCCTCCGGCGAGATCACGCCATAGATCGCGTGTTCCAGCATGAGGACGCGGTTGGCGGTGGCGAGCGCGATGGCGCCGCCCGAACCGCCTTCGCCGATGACCACGGCGACGTTGGGCACGCCGAGTCCGAGGCAGGTTTCGGTGGAGCGGGCAATGGCCTCGGCCTGGCCGCGCTCTTCCGCCTCGATGCCGGGAAAGGCACCGGCCGTATCGACGAAGGCGAGGACGGGAAGGCCGAACCGATCGGCCATCTCCATCAGCCGCACCGCCTTGCGGTAGCCTTCGGGCTTGGCCATTCCGAAATTGTGGCGCAGGCGGCTCTCGGTGGTGGAGCCTTTCTCCTGGCCGAGCACGCAGACGGCGCGGCCCTCGAAACGGCCGAAGCCGGCGACGATGGCCTGGTCCTCTCCGTAATGGCGGTCACCGGCCAGGGGCGTGAACTCAGTGATCAGGCCGGCGCAGTAATCGATGAAGTGCGGCCGCTGCGGATGGCGCGCCACCTGCGTCTTCTGCCAGGGCGTCAGGGTGGCGTAGATATCGGAGAGGGCGGACGCCGCCTTGGCTTCCAGGCGGCCGACTTCCTCGCTGATGGAGACTGCGCCGTCGCGGGAGGCCAGGGTCCTCAGCTCCTCCAGCTTGGATTCGAGCTCGGCCACCGGCTTCTCGAAATCGAGATAGGAGCGCGTCACCGACATCGGTCAGAGATCCTTGTTCGTCGCCGTCGGCGCGCCGTCGGGCCGTGCCGGACATGACGGCGGCGGGAGGCGTTCGGGGCGGGCGGGAAAAGCCGCGGTTGGCCCGGCGGTGTTGGCGAAGGAACACCGCCTGTCAACCATCCCGCCCTCCCGAGCCGTCTTCGCACTGCGGGACGATGGTCATCGGTTCGGCCTTGGGTCATGGTGCCGTCATCGTTCGACGTCCACCTTGCTTCACCGGTGAACGGCGTCGAGGGACGTCCGTGAGAGGTCCGCGCCCGTGACAGAGTTTTCCAGCGGCGAGTCCCATGTCCTCGTGCTCCAGGGCGGCGGGGCCCTCGGCTCCTATCAGGCCGGCATCTACGAGACCCTGGCGGCGGAGGCCATCGCGCCCGATTGGGTGGCGGGCATCTCCATCGGCGCCATCAACGCGGCCCTGATCGCCGGCAACTCGCCCGAGCGCCGCGTGGAGCGGCTGAAGGCGTTCTGGGAGCAGGTCTCCTCCGGGGTGATGGGCTCGCCCTGGTTCCCCGGTGAGCAGGCGCGGGCGGCCTTCAACGAAGCCAGCGCCAACTGGATCGCCACCGTGGGCGTGCCCGGTTTCTTCAAGCCGCGCTTTCCTCCGGCCACCCTCTACCCACCCGGCGCACCGGAAGCGCTGAGCTACTACGACACCGCTCCGCTGAAGGCGACGCTGGAGCGGCTCGTGGATTTCGATCTCATCAACGAGGGCCGGACCCGGCTCAGCATCGGCGCTGTGAACGTGCGCACCGGCAACTTCGTCTATTTCGACAATCGCTGCGACCGGATCACGGCCGAGCACATCATGGCTTCTGGCGCGCTGCCGCCGGGCTTTCCGCCGGTGACCATCGACGGCGAGCAATATTGGGACGGCGGCATCGTCTCGAACACGCCGTTGCAGTACATCCTCGACGAGGAGCGCACCCGCGACCTCGTGGTCTATCAGGTCGACCTGTTCGCGGCGCGCGGGCCTATGCCGCGCACTCTCATCGAATCGGCAGAGCGCGAGAAGGACATCCGCTTCTCGAGCCGCACCCGGCTCAACACCGACAAGAACCTCGAAGCCCGCCGGGCGAAGGCCGCGTTCCGGCGGCTGGCCGAAAAGCTGCCCCCCGAGCTGATGAGCGACGAGGACGTCAACTACCTGCGCCAGGTCACCCACGCCAACTTCACCACCGTGATGCAGCTGATCTACCGGCGGAAGGCCTATGAGGGGAACTCGAAGGATTACGAGTTCTCCCGCGCCACCATGCTCGAACATTGGGCGGCGGGTGCCGGTGACATGCGCCGCTCTCTGCGCTCCCCCGCCTGGTGCGACCGGGTGCACGACGAAACCGGCGTCGCCGTGTTCGACCTGACGCGGGACGCCCGCGACTGATCCCGCCCTGACCCTCCATACGGGAGCCCCCACGCCATGACCCGCGACGAGATCCTGCACGTCCCCTCGATGCCCGCCTTCAGCCCGAGCTATCCGCGCGGGCCATATCGCTTCCTCAGGCGCGAATACCTCATCATCACCTACGAGACCGATGCGGAGGCCCTGCGCCGGGCGCTGCCGGAGCCCCTGGAGCCGCACCCGGAGAACCTCGTCTATTACGAGTGGATGAAGATGCCGGATTCCTCCGGCTTCGGCGATTACGAGGAGAGCGGCTCGGGCGCCATCGCCACCTATAACGGCGAAGCCTGCAACTTCTCGATCCAGATGTATCTCGACGACGAGCCGCCGATCACCGCCGGCCGCGAGATCTGGGGCTTCCCGAAGAAATGGGGCGTGCCCCGCCTCAAGGTCACGAAGGACACCCTCACCGGCACGCTCCATTACGACGAGGAGCGGGTGGCGATGGGCACCATGACCTACAAGCACAAGAGCCTGGAGAAGGAGCTCGACACGGTGAAGGCCGGCCTCGGCCGCCTCAACGTCAACCTCAAGCTCCTCCCCGATGTCACCGGCGCGCCGAAAGTGGCCCAGCTCGTGGGCTATCGCCTGGAGGACATCACCGTCCACGGCGCCTGGGACGGCGAGGCCCGCCTCGACCTGATCCCGCACGTGAACTGCCGGGTCGCCGACCTGCCGGTGAAGCGCATCGTCGGGGGTCGGCACATGATCGTCGACTTCACCTTGCCCTACGGGCAGGTGCTGCACGACTATCTCGCCTGATCGCTCAGTTGACCCGAGAGGCTTCCATGATCCTGACATCCAAGACCGCCGTCGTCACGGGGTCCACCAGCGGCATCGGCCTCGCCTATGCCCGCGCCTTCGCCAAGGAAGGCGCCAATGTCGTCATCAACGGCTTCGGCAAGCCCGAGGACATCGAGAAGGAGCGCGCCGGGATCGAGGCGGATTTCGGCGTGAAGGCGGCCTATTCCCCGGCCGACCTGACCAAGCCCGGCGAGATCGAGGGGCTGATCCGGCTGGGCGAGGAGACGTTCGGCTCCGTCGACGTGCTCGTGAACAATGCCGGCGTCCAGTTCGTCTCGCCGATCGAGGATTTCCCGCCGGAGAAGTGGGAGCAGATCATCGCCCTCAACCTGTCCTCGGCCTTCTACACGATGCGCTACGCCATCCCCGGCATGAAGGCGCGCAAATGGGGCCGGATCATCAACACCGCCTCGGCCCATTCGCTGGTCGCCTCGCCGTTCAAGTCGGCCTACGTCTCGGCCAAGCACGGCATCGCGGGCCTCACCAAGACCGCCGCCCTCGAACTCGCCACCCACGGCATCACCGTGAACTGCATCTCGCCGGGCTATGTCTGGACGCCGCTGGTGGAGGCGCAAATCCCCGACACGATGAAGGCGCGGGGCCTGACGAAGGAGCAGGTCATGAACGACGTGCTGCTGGCGGCCCAGCCCACCAAGCAGTTCGTCACCGTGGAGCAGGTGGCGGCCCTCGCCGTGTTCCTGTGCGGCGACGGCGCCAGCCAGATCACCGGCGCCAACATCCCCATGGATGGCGGCTGGACCGCGCAGTAGCCAACACAGAAATCCCTGCCTCGCCGGAGGGCGAGGCAGGGCGATGGACAGGCGATGGGCCGTGACGGCTCAGCGGCGGCCGTGCAGCAGCAGGGCGAGGCCGTAGCCGACGGCTCCGGCGATCACCAGGGCGATGAGCGGGTTCTCCTCGACGCGGCTCTCCACCGCGCGGGCGCCGTCGCGGACATAGGAGCCGCCGCGATCGTAGGCCTCGCCGGCGTAATCCGACACGTTTCCGGCGACATCGCGCAGGGTGTCCTTGGCCTGGCCGTAGACCTCCTGGGCGCGGCCTTCCGCCTCGCGGTAGCGGCCTTCCGCCGAATTGCGCGACGATCCTACGGCATCGCCGATGGCGCTCTGTGCGCGGCCGCCGAGGTCCTTGGCCGCTCCGACGACCCGATCCGTATCAACCATTGGTCTGCTCCTTGAGAATCGACAACGCGTGATCGGCGCTTCCAAGGCGGCGCCCGCATCCGATGGTCACAGAACGTGCGAACCGGCCAAGCGCACCATCGCACGACAACTTTCTTGAGCGAGCGGTTTACGGTGCGTGTCGCTCCCGGGCTTCGATGAGCAGCAGACGCCCCACCTCGGCCACCGCCCTGGGAAGGACCGCCAGGGGATCGCGCCGTTTTCGCGCGGGCGACGCGGATCTCTGCCATGCCGCCCGGACGGGTGGGATGTGGAGGAACAGGACCGGGCAGGGCTCGGCCAGCGCCTGGAAGTAGCTGGCATTGCAAAGGTAGCGGCCGGCATTCCGGGACGGGATCGCCGAAATTCCCTGTCGTTTCAGGCAGACCAAGGCGCGGGCCGCGATGGGGGCTTCGCGCTGCGCCGGTCCCTGACGGTCGAGCCGCAGGGTGGTCGGAATCCACCCCGATGCGTCGGGAAACAGCCGGCTTGCCCGGTTGAGGGCGCGGGCCTCGACGCGAACCCGTTTGGCGCGGCCGGCGACGCCAATCATCAGCACGGCGGCCGGGCTCTCGGCGAGGGCCGGCTTCAACGACTCGGAAAGAGCCGCATAGGCGGTGCGCAGGATCAGCGTGCGCACCGGGAACCCCGCGATGCCATGCCGGCCGAGATGTCCGACCTGCCGGGCGAGCGTCTCGCTCGGGTTGCGCGGCATGCCGGGGAAGGGGCCGAAGCCGGTAACGAGGAGATGCCTCCGCGTCACAGCCCGATCAGTGTCGCGATGGCCTCCGCGCCGGCGGCCGGGGAGGATTCGCCCCGTGCCACTCCGGCTTCCGCCTCCGCGGTCTGCTTGCGCACCTCGGGCGAGCCGACGAGGCGCTGGTGCAGGCGCTCGTGGACGAGGGCCCACATCCACTTCACGTCCTGCGCCCGGCGCTTCTTCGCGATCTCGCCGGTGGCGGTGAGCTTGTTGCGGTGGTCGACCACCTTGTCCCATAGCGCGTCGAGGCGCTTGTTGTTGAGCCCGGAGATCGTGACGACGGGGGGCGTCCAGCTCGAACTCGGTGCGCTGAGGATGTGGAGCGCGGCCCGGTATTCGCCGGCCGCCGCATTGGCCCGGCGCTCGCCCTCGCCGTCGTCTGCCTTGTTCACCGCGATCATGTCGGCGAGTTCGAGGATGCCCTTCTTGATGCCCTGCAACTCGTCGCCGGCGCCGGGCAGCATCAGCACGAGGAAGAAGTCGGTGAGGTCGGCCACCGCCGTCTCCGACTGGCCGACGCCCACCGTCTCCACCAGGATGACGTCGAACCCCGCCGCCTCGCAGAGGAGCATGGTCTCACGGGTCTTGGCGGCGACACCCCCCAGCGTTCCCGAGGAGGGGGAGGGGCGGATGAAGGCGTTGGGATCGAGCGCCAGCTGCGCCATCCGGGTCTTGTCGCCGAGGATCGACCCGCCGGTGCGGCTGGAAGAGGGGTCCACCGCCAGCACCGCAACCTTGTGCCCGGCGGCGGTGAGGTTGGCGCCGAGATTGTCGATGGTGGTGGACTTGCCGACCCCCGGCACCCCGGTGATGCCGACGCGGATCGCGGTGCCGGTCTGCGGCAGCACCGCATCGATGAGGTCGCGCGCCGCCGCCCGGTGATCGGCCCGTTTCGATTCGGCCAGGGTGATCGCCCGCGCCAGAGCCGCACGGTCGCCCGCGAGCAGCCGCTCGCGCAGGGAATCGAGGTCGAGGGAAGGAGGAAGAGCCATGAGCCCCTTCATGCCGGGCCGGCCCGGTTTCGTCGAGGGGGCGCGTGTCGTTGCACCGGGGTCCCTGGCGCGGGAGTACCTGTACCCGCCGGGCCACGGACCGGGCTCTGCCCGCAATTCACATCGCCTCCCGCCACGTCCGCGCCCTGCCATGGTCACGATCGTCGCCGACAGGGTAGGACGAGAGAGCCAGGACCGAGCGCCGGGCCATCACGGGGCCGTCGACACGCCATGATCCGAAACCGCATGCCGGGAGCACCATCGCAGACCCGCCGCTCGCTGATCCGCGGCGCCGCCCTTCTGGGCGTCGCGAGCCTCACGCCGGGCCTCGCCGGCTGCGTCACCGAAGGGCTCGTCACCGGGGGCACCGGCCCCGAGCGGCAATCGAACCTCGACGTCAGCCCGATCCTGCTGGTGGCGACCACCCGCAAGCCCGTGGGCAGCCCGCCCAAGAGCCCGTATTTCAGTTCCGAGCGCGGGCGCGGTCTGAGCTTTGCCGAAGTCCGTCTCTCGGCCCCCGATCGCTCGCTCATCGGCAAGGTCTCCTCCGTGGTCAGCGGGGACTGGGCGGTGACGGCGGTGCCGCAGGTCGAGACCGGACCCAGCGCGGCGGCGGCCTTCACCCAGGCCGCCTTCGGGCGAGACGTGCTGATCTACGTCCACGGCTACCGCGAGAGCTTCGCTTCCGCGGCGGTGAGTGCGGCGCGCCTGTCGGACGGCATCCGTTTCCGGGGCGCCTCGGCCCTGTTCACCTGGCCGTCCGCCGCCGCCACCTTCGATTACGGCTACGACCGAGAGAGCGCCCTATGGTCGCGCGATGCGTTCGAGGATCTCCTCAAGGCGCTGGCTGGCTCGCCCTCCGGCGGGCGCATCAACATCGTCGCCCATTCCATGGGGACGTTGCTGACCCTGGAGACCATCCGCATGCTGCGCGCCGAGGCCGGCGAGGCGGCGATGGCACGCATCGGCGCCATCGTGCTCGCCGCCCCCGACATCGACATCGACCTGTTCACCGGGGCGGTGGAGCGGATGGGGCCGGACGTGTCGAAGATCACCGTGATCTCGTCCACCA
Source organism: Methylobacterium sp. Leaf85 (assembly GCF_001422125.1). Classification (NCBI taxonomy): domain Bacteria; kingdom Pseudomonadati; phylum Pseudomonadota; class Alphaproteobacteria; order Hyphomicrobiales; family Methylobacteriaceae; genus Methylobacterium; species Methylobacterium sp. Leaf85. The sequence goes on from NZ_LMME01000001.1 coordinate 86,561, forward strand.
AGGACCGGGCGCTGGAACTCTCCGGTGCCATCGCGGGCGGCGTCGTGCGTGCGGGCGCAGCCGACCGCGAGCGCCTCGAGGCCCTCGGGGTCCGCGTGGCGGATGCCTCGGATTACGGCGGCGGCCTGATCAACCACGACCTGTTCCTGTCGAATCCTGAGGTCCAGGGCGTGGTCAAGCGCGCCATCGGCCGGGCGGCGGGCGGCGCCTGAACGTTGCACCGCAAGAAGACTCAGCTTGAGGACGTGGCTTGAGGTCTTGGCCTCGGCCCCGTTCGCCCCTACACGGGCGGCTGTCGGGCTGACGATTCCCACGCCGACGCGGCCGCCTCCCGGCGCGCCCAGAATGAGGATTGTGCGATGTTCACACTCGATATCGATGGCGTGGCCATCGCGGTCATCAACGGGACCGAGGAAACCGCTCGCGACCTGTTCACCTGCGACGGCTTCAAGGAAGACATCCAGGCGATGAAGAGCGACGGCAAGGTGCTGTGGAACGGCACCTCCGAGCTCAAGATCCGCCCCGCCACCGAGGACGAGATCGAGATCTTCGAGGATGCCCTGGCAGAGGATGATTCGGAGGAGGACGCCCCGTTCGAGCCCGACATGCGCCACGCCAAGAGCGCCGAAGAGCCCGACGAGGACGAGGATGAAGACGGCGAGGACGACGCCGACATCGTGTTCCTCGTGGATATCGACGAGGATGCCGGCCTCGATTCGTAAGGTCTGATCCCGCAGGATCATCTATCGCCGACCGCCTCGCCCGGACACGGGCGGGGCCTTGTATCGCGATCCCTTCTGCCAGCCGTTGACGGCGGCTCTTGCGGGCTATCCCTGAGCCGTTGGGGTATCCGCCGGGATCGGGCAAGGTCTCGAACACGGCGTGGGCGCGATGCCTGCCACGAGTCTCGGCACAGAGCGAGGACCGCATGACTTTCCGCTTCGAACACCTTCATCTTCGCAGCCGGGACGCCGTGGCGGCCGCCGGTTTCTATGCGGAGACCTTCGGCGCCCGCGAGATCGCCCGCGAAGGTGCGCCGTCCGTGACGCGCGTGGTCCTCGACCTGTCGGGGCTCACCCTCTTCATCGAGCACGCGCCCGAGGCCGGCCCCGCCGCCAAGCCGCCGAACCGGGGCATCGAGCATATCGGCCTGGCCGTCGACGACCTAGAGAGCACGGTCGCCGATCTGAAGCGCCGCGGTGTCGCCTTCGTCATCGACATCACCGACGTCCGCCCCGGGCTTCGCACCGCGTTTCTCGACGGACCGGACGGGGTCCGGATCGAGCTGTTGCAGCGCGGCTGATCCGGTCAGTTCGCCGCCGGTCGCGCCGCCTTCTGCGGGATCAGGCCCGGCGGCACCGGGGCGTTGCCCGGAGCCTTCGCCGGAGCGGCGGGCGCCGCCTTCTTCGGCGTGATGGAGCCCGTCATGACCGCGTCCCGCATCGGCACCGCCGGCGAATCGATGCCGTAGATGTCGTCGCGGAAATGCGCGCGTCCGTCCGGGGTGGCGTAGCCGGTGAGATAGACGAAGGTGACCGGGATCTGTTTCGGCAGCTTGATATCGAGCCGCTCGTTGGTGGCGATGTTGGCCTCGATCTCCATCGGTCCCCAGGTCGAGCCGGGGCCGCTCGGGCCGGGAGTGCCCTCCAGAAGCCAGCCCGCCAGCTCCTTCACCTGGGCCACCCGTACACAGCCATGCGAGTGGAAACGCACCTCGCGGGCGAACAGCGATTTCGACGGCGTGTCGTGCATGTACACGGCCTGCTTGTTCGGCATGTCGATGCGGACCTGCCCCAGCGAGTTGTCGAGGCCGGAATCCTGGCGCAGCGTGTAGTTCGCGGCCTTCTCGCCGGCCCAGTCGATGGTCGTCGGATCGACCTCGACGCCGCCGGGGCCGAGGATGCGGATCCGCTCGCGGGCGAGATAGCCCGGGTCTTTCCGCATCTTGGGGATGATCTCCTTCTTGATGATGGAGACCGGCAGGGTCCAGGTCGGGTTGAGGTTCACGTCGGTGATGCGCGCCTCGATCCGCGGCGTCGCCTTGTCAGGCTTGCCGACCACGGCCACGTAGCGGCGCACCACGACGCCGTTCTCCACCGCCTCCACGGCGGCCGACGGGATGTTCACCACCACGTAACGGTCGCCGTAGGGGAAGTTGGAGCCGATCTGCCGCGCGGCCGAGGCCGAGAGCTGGCGCTGGCGGGTCGCCGCCGGCACGTTGAGGGCGGTCACCGTCTGGCGGCCGACCATGCCGGTCTCGGGCAGTCCGTGGCGCGCCTGAAACGCCTTCACCGCCGAGACGAGGATGGGGTCGAGCACGTCGGAGCTCGGCACGCCGGCCGGCAGATCGCCGGTGAGGACGAGGTGCTGGCGAAGTGCTGGAATGTTCGGGTCGCGGGCACCCGGCTTGATCGTCAGGTCGGCGGGCAGGGTCCCCCAGCCCCCGGCATCGACGATGGCCTGATAGCGCTCGGCCATGCGGAACGTGTCGAGGAAGGTCGAGGGCGCCAGGGTCGGGACGGGGTCGTCCGAGACGCGCGCCACCACGAGGGGAGGCAGTTCGCGGGATTTCTTCGCCGCCGCCGGTGACGACTCCGCGCCTTGCGCCAGCGGGACCGCATTCGCCGGCGCCACCTGTTCGGGCTTCGGAGCGGCGTCGGGTCTCGGACCGGCCTCGGCCTTGGGCGCAGGCTTGGCGGCAGCCGGCGGCGCCTCTGGGGGAACCGGAGCCGGTTCGGCCCCAGCGCCGGTCAGGCACAGCATCAGCGCCAGCGGCGACAGGCCGGCACTCAGGATCGACGGGAACACGACGCAACGCGACGACACAGGCAGCCCTCGTGAGCAGACAGAGCCGGATCATGCGGGCGGGATGGTTACCAAGTTCCTCCGCCTCCCTGCCGGGCGGCCCTGACAAAACGGGACACCCCGCCCTACCTCCCGGCCAACCCGAACCGCCAAGGAGGCCGTGCCATGATCCATCATCCCGCGATCCGCAGAGGCGGCACGGCCGTCGTGACGGGAGCCGCGAGCGGCATCGGGCTCGCCGCCGCCAGGCGGTTCGCCGCTTCCGGCATGAGGGTCGTCCTCGCCGACCTGCCCGGCGAGGCATTGGAGACGGCGCGCGCGGAGATCGCGGCGACGGGCGCCGATGTGCTGGCCCGTCCCACCGATGTCGGCCGCCGCGAGGACATGGACGCTCTGCGCGAGGCGGCGGGCGACGCGCCCGCGCTTGTCATGCTCAATGCCGGGATCGAGGCCGGAGGTCGCCTGTTCTCGGACGACGCGACCTGGCGGCGCATCCTCGACACCAACCTCTGGGGTGTCGTCAACGGTATCCAGGCCTTCGTTCCGGGGATGATCGAGGCGGGCGAGCCCGGCGCGGTCATCGTCACCGGCTCGAAACAGGGGATCACCACGCCGCCGGGCAACACGCCCTACAACGTCTCGAAGGCGGGGGTGAAGGTGGTCGCGGAGGCCCTCGCGCATGACTTGCGCGGGCGAGAGGGCGCGCCGGTCAGCGCCCACCTTCTGATCCCCGGCTTCGTCTTTACCGGCCTGACGAAGGCGCGCGGCGTGGCCGAGAAACCCGAGGGCGCCTGGACACCGGAGGAGACGGTGGAACTCATGATCGAGGCGATGGGCCGGGGCGACTTCTACATCCTCTGCCCCGACAACGAGACCTCCCGCGAGCAGGACGAGCGCCGCATCGCCTGGGCGGCGGGGGACGTGATCGAGAACCGGCCCGCGCTCTCACGCTGGCATCCGGATTTTGCCGAGGCGTTCAAGGACTTTCTCGCTTCCCGATGAAGGGCGGTCCCCGGAGCCCGCCGTGGCGATGCGGCCGCCCCGTCACGACAGTTCCTTCAGGGCCAGGATGGAGGGGGCGAAGAAATACTCGCCGCCTTCCATCCGGACGAAGCTCCTGAGGTTGAAATCCGGCCTGTTCGCCTCCACCAGCGAGAACGGAGCCGCGCCCTTGAAGGGACGGTCGACAGAGGCCGATTGGCCGATGATCGGATCGATGCCGCTGGCCGGCTGGGAGAAGTCGTCCGCGTTGCACCAGCTCCGTTGGACGAACTCGAACTGGTCGTCGATCGAGGTGACGTAGCATTTGAACAGTAACCCGCGGGACAGCCGGACCTTGCTGTCTTCGTCGGGGGTGCCGGCGTTGTCGATCGCGCCCGAGACCCCGGACAATGCCTCGGCCTCGGTGACTTCCGGCCCGAAAGAGATGCCCCGGCGCATCATGCGGTGGCTCTGCGTGAACGCTTCCGCTCTGCCGATGGCCTTCTCGTCGGGTTCGAGTTCGTGCCGGACATCGTCGCGCGGATAGGCCTTGCGGATATGAGCGGCCCACGGGCAGACGACGCCCTCTCGATCCTCGCCGAATTCGAAATCATTGGCGCGCGGCGTGTTGTCCCCGACGCTGCGGTCGTCACCTCTCGGCGCGTTGATCATGGCCGCACCGCTCTTCCAGCGCCCCACCATCTGGGCGCCGAGGAGGTCGGGATCGGCCAGGTCCGCTCCGGCGGGGATCGCCGCGGAAGCCGTCTTCACCGATGCGTTGAATTCCGGAACAAACTGGGCGAGGCGCCGAATGACAAGATAGGCCCCATGGTTCATGAAGGGGATCGGCGGTTCGGCGACCGGGCCTTTCACCTCGAACCGCGGGGCGTTCGGATTTTGTCCGGGGAAGCCGAACACGAACTCGCCCGGCCACAGGAGATCTTGGCCCAGGGCGGCCTGATTGTCCTTGCCGCCCTCGGCCGTCGGATGGAACGGGGTGTCGTGGCCGATCCGGCCCCGGAGGCCCGGTTGAGAGACGCCGTCCGCGTATCCGAAATGTTCGTGACCCACCACCGGCTCCGGTCGCACCTGACCGACCTCCTCATGGAGCAGGCTCCATCCGTTCTCGGCTGGCGGGACCAGCCTCAGGGACATGACGTCGACGACTTCGGCGTTCGAAGCGCCGGTGACGATGAAGACACCGTGGAGATCGGGGTCTGGATTCAGTGCCATCCACTCGGACGACGGCGGGTCTTGCAGGATCGCCTGGCGACTCGCCATCCCCTCCTTGAAGGCATCCGCTCCGGTCATCGTCGCGGCATCCTCCACATCGAGCCTGTCCAGACCCGCGAAGGTGAAGGCGAGGTTCAGTCCGGGCGTCGGGACGAGCTGTGCGTTGATGAGCTTCTGGGCCGCGATTTTGGTCCGATCGTCTATGCAATCCTGCATGCTCGTGATGTGCAGGGACTTGAGAAATGCCTTGAACGCTGCCGGGTCGGTGATCGTGAAGAACATCAGGTGCTCGTGGCGCTTGGGCAAGCCGGCGAGGATGTCGCCCTGGATGGCGTCGAGCGGGAACAACGGCTCGTCTGCGATATCGCGGGCCATGTGGTCGTCCCTCCGGAATGGTCACACGGACCCGTTCACGCGGGTGCCGTTGCGTGTTTGCAGGATCAAAAAGCGATCATCTACAGTTGCCGGGGCATAATATTTGAGCCGTATCCGGCATTTAATACAAGCTAATGGACTTTTGGAAATGAATTGATCTCTCGGCATCTGCGAGTCGCCGGGGATAGATCACGCTTCGGGATTCGTCCCGATCGGAAGTCCTGGCAGGATTTTGCCGCTGGAATGCTGTGTCTTCCGCTAACACGTCTATACTTTGCTCTGGTCGAAATCGAAAGGACGAATTGGTATGATGATAGATCGCGGGGTGACCCAAAGGTGTTACACTTGGAACCGGACCGTCACCGCTTGAGCACGACGGGGGGCGGTCTGGCGATACGCTGGAGTGAAAGCTGCCGGCGGAAAGAGCGCGGTTTTCGACTGAAAATGTCGTCGCAGGACTGGTTCGTTCCCGTCCATGATTCCCGTGTGCGTAGACTCACTGGGCATCTCGCGCCGTCCCGGGTAATGCTCGGTTCCCGGCTTCGGCCGACCCGGCGGAGGGCGCTTCCGAGCAGGAGGCGGGCGCCAGGCGAGTGATGCAATTACCCGGCAGCCCTGCTGGCGGCGCTCTTGCTTGCAGGGTATGGCATCGCCACGATCGCGGGGCCGGATTGCCGGGGCCGCTGGGCCCAAGATCGGCCCGTTTCAACCGGCGCTGACAAACCCGGGAGTAGCCCTTTGGCCACCATCATCCCCGTCGCCTCCTTCGATTGCGTCGTGTTCGGCGCCACCGGCGATCTGACCACCCGCAAGCTGCTGCCGGCCCTGTATTACCGTTACAAGGACGGGCAGATTCCCGGCACCAGCCGCATCATCGGCGCGTCCCGCTCGGAGATGAGCGTCGAGGCGTTCCGCGAGCGGGCGCGTGACGCGCTCAAGCGCTTCGTCCCGGCCCGCGACCTCGACGAGGACAAGCTTGCCGCCTTCCTCGACCATCTCGACTACGTGGCGGTGGACGGGGCCGGCGACGACGGCTGGGAGGATCTCGCCGCCAAGCTCGCCGAACGGCCGGACCAGGTGCGGCCCTATTATCTCGCCACCTCGCCGGATCTCTACGGCTCGATCTGCCGTAACCTTTCGGCCCACGGGCTCATCGGTGAGAAGTCGCGGGTCGTGCTGGAGAAGCCCATCGGCAAGGATCTGAAATCGGCCCGCTCCATCAACGATGCGGTCGGCGAGGTCTTCCCCGAGGAGCAGATCTTCCGCATCGACCATTACCTCGGCAAGGAGACGGTGCAGAACCTGCTCGCCCTGCGCTTTGCCAACACCATCTTCGAGCGCCTGTGGACGGCGGACGTGATCGACCACGTCCAGATCACGGTGGGCGAGACGGTGGGGGTCGAGGGCCGTGCCGGTTACTACGACACGTCGGGGGCGCTCCGCGACATGGTGCAGAATCACCTGCTCCAGCTTCTCTGCCTGATGGCGATGGAAAGCCCGCTCACCCTCGACGCCAATTCGGTGCGGGACGAGAAGCTGAAGGTGCTGCGTGCGCTGAAGCCGATCACGCCCCACGACGTCCAGGCCGTCACCGTGCGCGGCCAGTACGCGGCCGGCGCAGTGGACGGCAAACCGGTTCAGGGCTACCGCGCCGATCTCGGCGGCGAGACGGAGAGCCGCACGGAGACCTTCGTCGCCCTCAAGCTCGAAGTTCAGTCCTGGCGCTGGGCCGGGGTGCCCTTCTACATCCGCACCGGGAAACGCCTGCCCCAGAAGCTCTCCGAGATCGTGGTGCAGTTCCGCGCCTCTCCCTTCTCGATCTTCCCGGCCGAGTCCTTCGGGCGCGAGCCCAATCGCCTCGTCATCCGGCTCCAGCCGGAGGAGGGGATCAAGCTCGAAGTGATGACCAAGGACCCGGGACCGGGCGGCATGCGCCTGCGGCCGACCAACCTCGACATCTCCTTCGAGGAGACGTTCAAGCAGCGCTATCCCGATGCCTACGAGCGCTTGCTGATGGACGTGGTGCGCGGCAACGCCACCCTGTTCATGCGCCGCGACGAGGTGGAGGTGGCCTGGGCCTGGGCCGATTCGCTGCTGAAGGCCTGGGCGGACCGGCCCGAGCCGCCCCGCGCCTATCCGGCCGGAAGCTGGGGCCCAACCGCCGCCATCGCCCTGATCGAGCGGGACGGACGGACCTGGCACGAGGAAATGCACTGATCGGCGGGGGGGGCGTCGTCTCAGGTGCTAAGTTATTTGTAAGACCGGAATAAAAACAACTAATCGGGCGCTCCCTCGACAGGCCGATGCCCGACGCCTAAACCTCAGGAGAGTATCCACCCTCCAACGACAAGACCTACGCCCCCATGGAAAAGCTGGACTCGGCGGTCGGGATCAATCGCCGCTACCTCCACGACGAAGTCGTGGACCGGATGCGGGATCTCATCCAGTCGGGGGAACTCGAGCCACGGGCGCGGGTGAACGAGAGCGAGCTCACCGAGCGGTTCGGCATCTCGCGCACGCCCCTGCGCGAGGCGATCAAGATCCTCGCCACGGAAGGGCTGCTCGAACTGCTGCCCAACCGCGGGGCGCGGGTGGCCAGCCTGTCCCAGGTCGAGATCGAGGAAATGATCGAGGTCATCGCCGGCCTCGAGGCGACCGCGGCCGATCTCGCCTGCCGCACCATCGGCGACGAGGAGGTCGCCGAGATCGAGCGGGATCACCACGCCATGGTGAAGGCCTGGAAGGACGGCGAGGAGGCCACGTATTTCCGGCTCAATCGCACGATCCACGAAGCGATCATGGCCGCGAGCCGCAATTCTGTGCTGGGCAGCATCTACGCCAGCCTGTCGGGCCGCATCCAGCGCTCGCGCTATGCCGTTCACCAGACCGCCGAGCAATGGAGCCGTGCCGTCTCCGAGCACGAACGGATGATCGAACTCCTCCACGCCCGGAACGGTCCTGCGCTGGCGACGCTCATGCGCGACCATATCCGCTCCAAGACCCCGGTCATCGCCGAGAATTTCGGCGCGGGGACCTGAAGGGCCGACCCGACGACGGGACCCGGCCTCAGGACGCCGATCGGGTGCGGGACGTCGACGGGCAGGGCCGTCTCAGGCCGCGCGGATCGTGGCCAGGAAGCGCCCCACTTCCGCGTTGAGATGCTCCGATTCCCGGGAGAGTTCGGAGGCGGAGGCCAGCACCTGAGAGGCTGCGGCGCCCGTCTCCTCGGCGGCGCCCGCCACGCCCGCGATGTTGGTCGTCACCTCCCCAGTGCCCTCGGCGGCCTGGTTGATGTTGCGCACGATCTCCTGGGTCGCCGCCCCCTGCTCCTCCACTGCCGCCGCGATCGACGTGGCGACGGAACTGATCTCGCGGATGCGGGCGGTGATCGTTTCGATCGCCGTGACGGCTTGGCCGGTGGAGCCCTGGATCCGGCCGATCTGGCTGCCGATTTCGTCGGTGGCCCGCGCGGTCTGGTTTGCGAGTTCCTTCACCTCGGCCGCCACGACGGCAAAGCCCCGGCCCGCCTCGCCGGCACGGGCCGCCTCGATGGTGGCGTTGAGGGCGAGGAGGTTGGTCTGGCCCGCGATGGTGGCGATCATCGCGACGACGTCGCCGATCTTCGCCGCGGCGTCGCTCAGATCCCTCATCTGTGCGCCCGTCCGCGTCGCATCCTCCACCGCCTGGTGCGCCAGGTTGGTGGAGCCGTCCACCTGACGGCCGATCTCCATGACGGACGAACCGAGTTCCTCCGCCGCTGCCGCCACCATGGTGACGTTGGTGCCCGCCTGTTCGGCCGCCGCCGCCACGGCGACGGATTGGTGCGCCGTCTCCGTGGCGGTGCCGGACATGCCTTGGGAGGTCGAACGCAACTGCGTCGCCGCCGCCGAGACCCGGGTCAGGATATCGCCGACCGCATTCTCGAAACCGTCGGCCAAGGCCAGGGCGGCGGACCTGCGCTGGGCTTCCGCCCCGGCACGGGCCAGGGCGGCCTCACTCTCCAGGGCACGGGTACGGACCAGGTTGTCCCGGAAGGTGTCCAGGGTCGCGGCCATGGCGCCGATCTCGTCCCGCCGTCCGGTGCCGGGGATGGTGACCTCGGTATCGCCGGAGGCCAGACGGCGCATGGCGGCCGTCACCCGCTCGATGGGACGCGACACCCCGAAGAAGGCGAAGGCCATGGCGGCCAGCGCCATGACGACGGCCGCGACCAGCATGATCTGCGTGGTGAAGACCGCCTGCGCCTGTTCCTCGCGCGCGGCCGCGCTGGCTGCCGCTCCGGCCCGGACGTTGAATTCGACGAGCCTGCGTCCGGCCGCGGTCGCGGCGAGGTACTCGGCGTTCATCGGACCACGAAAACGCTCGGTGATCGCCGCGCGCTGGGAGGGATCGATCTTGCTCAGGCCATTCCAGCCGTCGAGCATGATCTGCCACTTCGCACCGAACTCATCGAACAGCGCCTGCTCCTCGGGCGAACCGATGAGGAGACGATAGGCGTTCCTGTTCTTCTCGACGCTCTGGATCATCTCGCCGGCATTCTTGACGCTCAGGGCACGCTCGGCCTCGTCCTCCGCCATCAGGTAGCGGAACTGCCAGAGGCGGGTGCGCATCACCAGCGCATTCAGGGCATGGGCCGCATCGACCGAAGGTAGCGCATTCGAGGCCAGCAACTCGATCCGGCCACCGATGGCGTCGAGCTTCCGCAGAGCAACCACGCCCTGCACCGTGGTAATGATGGCGAGCGCGGTGAACAGGCCGATGAGCGTCGTCTTGATGGAGAGGCGCATGAAACGATCCGGGGAACGAGCGAATTTATGCAAAATCGCCGTGACCATGATGGCTAATTCCTAACGAAAGTTTGGTCTCCGCCCGAAAGCTTGCCGGCGATAGTCCACTCTTGTCGGCCGGCCGGTTTCACGCCGCGTCGCTGATCGAGCGCAGGTTGGCGACGAGATCGGAGAACCTGTCCCCTTGGACGATGACATGGGCGCGCAGCCGGTCCGACGCCGCGATCTCGTCGCCGGCGACGATGGCGGCGACGATGGCCTCGTGTTCGGCGAGGGATTGCCCCAGCCGGTGACGCGCTCTCAGCTGCATCCGCCGGAACGGGGTCAGGCGCCGGTGGAGAAGCCGCGCCTGCTCGCACAGGAAGTCGTTGCGGCAGGCGCGGTAGATCACCGTGTGGAAGACGTAATTCTCCTGGTAGTAGGTCTCGGGGTCCTCGTCGGCCGCCGCCGCCGCGCAGGCGGCGAGCGCCTGTTTCAAGGCGGTCTCGTCGGCCGCGATCAGCCGGCGGGCGGCGAGCCGGCCGCACGAGGCCTCGATCTCGGCCATCGTCTCGAACATCGCGACGAGCAGTTCTGGATCGGGCGCGCTGACGATGGCGCCCCGGCGCGGCTTGATCTCCACGAGGCCGGTCATCGCCAGCTGCAGCAACGCCTCGCGGATCGGCGTGCGCGAGACGCCGAAGCGCTCGGCCAGCTCGGTCTCGTCGAGGCGGGAGCCGATGGCCAGCCGACCATCCACGATCTCCGTCTCGATCGTCTGCCTGAGGCTGAGCGATCGGGTCATGGCGTTCCCGTCCTATAGGTCATGAAATTCGTTGCGATCCATTATTCAATGTCGTTGACAAAATATACAAGACATAGTTCGTTGGTATATCGAATGCGCATTGCAGTATAAATGTTGCGCCGCAAAACAGCGAGACCACAAAGGTCCGCCCGGGAGAGACGCCATGACGTTGACACGCCGCGCCCTCGTCGCATCCGGCCTCGCCGCCCCCGCTATCCTGTCGATGGGGCTGAAGGCCAAGGCGGCGACGACCCTGAAAATCTCGCACCAGTTCCCCGGCGGCACCATCGACGAGGGCGACTTCCGCGACCGCATGTGCCGCAAGTTCGCCGCTCTCCTGGCCGAGCGCTCGAAAGGCGCGCTGGAGGTGCAGGTCTATCCCGGCTCGTCGCTGATGAAGACGAACGCCCAGTTCGGCGCCATGCGCAAGGGCGCCCTCGATATGAGCCTCTACCCCTCGCCCTATGCGGGCGGCGAGGTGGCGGAGATGAATATCGGCCTGATGCCGGCGCTCGTGAGTTCCTACGAGCAGGCCGTCGCCTGGAAGGCGGCGCCGGTCGGCCGGAAGATCACCGAGATCCTCGATTCGAAGGGCATCCTCCTCGTCTCCTGGGTCTGGCAATCGGGCGGCGTCGCCAGCCGCGAGCGTCCCCTCTATGCGCCGGCGGACGCCAAGGGCCTCAAGGTCCGTGGCGGCTCGCGCGAGATGGACCTGATGATGAAGCAGGCGGGTGCTGCCACCCTGTCGATCCCGTCGAGCGAATCCTACGCCGCCATGCAGACCGGCGCCTGCGATGCGGTGATCACCTCGTCCACCAGCCTGATCTCGTTCCGCCTGGAGGAATTGTCGAAGTCCCTGACGTCCGGCCGCGAGCGCTCCTACTGGTTCATGCTCGAGCCGATCATGATGTCGAAGATCGCCTTCGAGCGCCTGCCCAAGGACCAGCAGGATCTCATCATGGCGATCGGCGCCGAACTCGAACCCTTCGGCCAGGCCGGCGCCAAGGCGGACGACACAAAGGTCGAGGAGATCTTCACCAAGGCCGGAGCCAAGGTCCAGAACCTCGACGAGAAGACGCTGGGCCAGTGGCGCGACATCGCCCGTGAGACTGCCTGGAAGGACTTCGCGGGCAAGTCGGCCAGCTGCGCCGAGCTCCTCAAGCTGGCGGAGCAGGTGTCGTGAGCCACGCCTTCGACGCGGCCTCGGCCGCTTCAGAGACCGCCACGATGGCGCCCGAGCCCCGGATCCCCGGGATTCTCGGGCATCTCGACAGGGGCATGAAGGCCATCAACCGGGTGATCATGCTGCTCGGCGGCATCGCCCTGGTCTGCGCCTGCCTCGTGCTCAGCTACAGCGTGGTCGTGCGCTATGCTTTGCACGAGCCCACCGATTGGCAGGACGAGATGGCGGTGTTCCTCATCGTGGGGGCCACCTTCTTCTCCGCCGCCGCCGTGCAGGCCAAGCGCGGCCATGTGGCGATCGAGGCCCTGAGCGGCCTGCTCTCGCCCCGCGTGAACCGGGCCCGCCTGCTGATGGCCGACATCATCAGCATCGTGTTCGTCACCTTCTTCGCCTGGAAGAGCTGGACGCTGCTGCACGAGGCCTGGGTCGACGGGCAGGTCTCGCAATCCTCCTGGGGGCCGCCCCTGTGGATTCCCTACGCGCTCATGGCGATCGGCATGAGCTTCCTCGGCCTGCAATTCCTGCTGCAGATCGTCGAGGCGCTCACCTACGGCCCGCGCGCGGCGGGCTGGGCCAACCCGAAGGTCGGCCTCGGTGCCGATCTCAACAAGACTCCTCTGAAGACGGGCAACCACCCATGAGCGTCGCGGCCATCGGATTCCTCTATGCGGGCGCGACGCTCAGCGCGATGCTCGCCGGTATCCCCATCGCCTTCGCCCTGGGCTTCGTCGCCCTGGCCTTCATGTTCTTCTTCATGCCCGGCGCCTCCCTCGATACGGTGGCGCAGAACGTCTACGAGGAGATGGCCTCCATCACCCTGCTGTCGATCCCGCTCTTCATCCTGAAGGGCGCGGCCATCGGCCGGTCCAAGGCGGGTCAGGACCTCTACTCGGCCATGCATGCCTGGATGCACAAGATCCCGGGCGGCCTCGGCATCGCCAACGTCTTCGCCTGCGCGCTGTTCGCCGCCATGGCGGGGTCTTCGCCCGCCACCTGCTCGGCCATCGGCTCGGCGGGCATTCCGGAGATGAGGAAGCGCGGCTACTCGCCGGGCTTCGCCGCCGGCATCATCGCGGCGGGCGGAACCCTCGGTATCCTGCTGCCCCCCTCCATCACCATGATCCTTTACGCGGTCGCCGCCGAGCAGTCGCTGGGCCGCCTGTTCCTCGCCGGCATCGGGCCGGGCCTGCTGCTGGTCGGTCTGTTCGCCGCCTGGTCGGTCTACCGCTTCCGCTCGGAATACGCCGCCGCGAAGGACGCCTACGAGCGCCACGGCACCGCCTCGGCGATCCTGGCCGAGGACACCTACAGCATGCGCCAGCGCTTCTCGACGCTGCCGCGCGTGCTGCCCTTCGTGATCCTGCTCACCGGCGTGATGGTGGCACTCTATGGCGGCTACGCCACGCCCTCGGAGACGGCCGGCCTCGGCGGCCTCCTGGCCCTCGGCCTCATCGCGGTCATCTACGGCGTCTGGCGCCCGAAAGACGTGACCCCGATCCTCGCGGCGACCCTGCGGGAATCCACCATGCTGATGCTCATCATCGGCATGTCGCTGCTCTACGCCTACGTGATGAGCTACCTGCACATCTCCCAATCGGCGGCGGCCGCCATCGTGGCGATGCAGCTGTCGAAGTGGGTGCTGCTGGTGACGATCCTCGGCCTCGTGATCCTGCTCGGCTTCTTCCTGCCGCCGGTCTCGATCATCCTGATGACCGCGCCGATCATTCTGCCGCCGTTGAAGGCCGCCGGGTTCGACCTCGTCTGGTTCGGCGTGGTGATGACCATCACGATGGAGATGGGGCTGATCCACCCGCCGGTGGGCCTCAACATCTTCGTCATCAAGAACATCGCCCCCGACATCCCGCTGAAGGACATCATCTGGGGCACGCTGCCCTTCGTGATCCTGATGGCCGTGGCGATCCTGATCCTCTGCCTCGTCCCCGGCATCGCCATGTGGCTGCCGAACTGGCTCCTGCCCTCGACGCGGTAGGAATTCAGATCGATCGGCGACGGGCGGTTCGGACTCGGACAGTCCGAACCGCCTTTCGGCGTCCGGCGCTGACTGGTTCATCTCGACCTGCCGCTTCAATGTAATTACAATGGTGTCGTTTCACCGAGGCGGTGATGCTGCGTTTCATCTGGGACCCGGTCAAAGCCGCGAGCAATCTCAGAAAGCACCGCGTCACCTTCGCAATCGCCACGCGCGTCTTCGCCGATCCATACGCGCTTATGGAGCAGGATCGGATCGAAGGCGGCGAGCGCCGCTGGTTGACGGTCGGTCTCGTCGACGGATTGTTGGTTCTGGCGGTCGCTCACACCGTCACGGACGAGGAGGACGGTTCGGAGACGATCCGGATCATCTCGGCCCGGGTGGCGGATCGACGGGAACGGAGGTTCTATGAGCAAGAACGATCACGTCGGATATGAATTCGATCCTCATCATCCGCCGGCTCTCACCGCTGCGGAGAGAGCCGAAATCGAATCGCTGGCCGCCTTGCCGGATGACGATATCGACCGGTCCGATATCTCACCGCTCACGGAGACCTTCTTCGCGGGTGCCGTCCGCAATCCGTTCTACCGACCGGTCAAAATGCAGCTCACCACACGGGTCGATGCCGACGTCCTGGCTTGGCTGAAAGCCGGCGGCCGCGGCTATCAGACCAAGCTCAATGCGATCCTGCGGCAGGCGATGTTGCGGGAAGCCACCAAGGATTAGAACCTCGAGCCGAAATGCCGATTCGGATGAAGGCCCACGACCTGCGTGGCTCTGCCGTCAGAGCCGCTCGGCCACGAAAGCCTCTGCCTCCGGCGACGTCTCCGCTGATTGGCTCTGCAGCAGGCCGATGACCTCGGCGGCGTCCTTGGCCACGAGGTAGTTCAGCTCCAGCCCCTCGCGGATGAAGCCCTGGTCGCGCATGTGGTCGAGGAGGGTCAGCAGCGGCGTCCAGAAATCGGCGATCGAGAGAAGCAGGATCGGCTTCTTGTGCTGGCCGAGCTGCGCCCAGGTGAGCTGCTCCACGAGTTCTTCCAGGGTCCCGATGCCACCGGGCAAGGCCACGAAGGCGTCGGACCGCTCGAACATCAGCCGCTTGCGGGTATGCATGTCGCCGACGACGATGGTCTCCTGGATGGCGTCCAGCATCCGCTCGCGCGATTTCAGGAAGTCGGGAATGATGCCGGTGACATGACCGCCGGCATCGAGCACCGCCTGAGCCACCGTGCCCATCAGCCCCACATTGCCGCCGCCATAGACGAGGCCGAGCCCGGCTTCCGCCAGGGAGCGGCCAAGCGCCGCCGCGGCCTCGGCGAAGGCCGGGTCGCCCCCGAAGCCCGAGCCGCAATAGACGCAGACGTTTTTCACCGGGGCCATGCCGAGCCTCCCCCGATGAGGGGCAGGGAGGCGCCATCCAGGGGCCAAACTGCTGATTTCGTGAATGATCCCGCCTTTCGGGGGGAAGCGCGATTTGGTGTTGAGATCATGTCGGCTAGTATGTCGCCATCAATCGACGTTTTGTCGACAGCCAGAGTCGAAACCCGACGATGTTATCTGCCGCAAAGTCGAGGGATTTGAAGAGCGGGGGTGCCATGACGGCGCAGTGGCGGCGAGGCCTGATTCTCGCGGGCGGTGGCCTGCTGGCCGGATTCGCCCTGGTCGTCGTGCTGTTCGGCACCGGCGAGATGTTCAAGCTCGCGCAGGGCGACAAGCAGCCCGTCGCCGCGGCGACGTCGCCTCGGCCGAAGGAGACCAACACGCCCGAATCGCGGGCGGCGGAATCGCCCGCCGCTCCCGGCTCGCCGGTGACGCCTCCGGCGCGCCGCGATGAGGGGGCTTCGACGACGCCGGGAAAGTCGTCGGCGGGGGGCAGGGGCGCCACCGGGCAGACGGGCAACCCGCCCGCCGCGCAGGATCAGGCGCAGGCTCCGACCTTCGACATCATCCGCGTCGAGCCGACGGGCGAGACCGTGATCGCCGGTCGCGGAACCCCCAACACCACCGTCGAGATGCTGCGCGACAACCACCCGATTGCCCGTGCGCTCATCGACCCGTCCGGCCAGTTTGCCATCGTCCCGCCTGCGCTCCCCGCCGGTAGCAGCGAGATCACGCTGAGTTCGATCGGGGCCGACGGCCAGGGTCGGCAGGCGCGGGAGACCGTCATGGTGGTGGTCTCCGCCGACCGTACCACCAAGCCCCTCATCGCCCTGACGTCCCCCGACAAACCCACCGTCGTCCTGTCGCAGCCGGATCGTCCGGTGGATGCGGCCTCGGCCAAGGTGGCCGGCGGCGGTCCGAAGGGCGGCGGTGCGGACAAGTCCGGCAGCACGGCCAGGGCCCCCGGCGATCCGGCTCAGGCGAATGGCGCGTTTGCCGCCAAGCCTGAAGCGGCCGGTCCCGACTCGTCCGGCGCGCCGAAGCCGGATGCCGTGCCGGTGAAGGTCGTCAGTGTCGATGCGGAGGAGGGCGGACGCCTCTTCGTCACCGGGCAGGCGCCGGCCGGTGCCACCGTCCGCCTCTACATCAACGACGCCCAGATCGCGCCCGGCAGCGTCGGCGCCGACGGGCGGGTCTCGTTCACGATCGGGCGCGGGGTCGCCCCCGGCGATTACCGGATCCGCATCGATCAGGTGGATCCCGTCTCGGGCAAGGTGAAGAACCGATCCGAAGTCGCCTTCTCCATGCCGCATGCGGCAAAGCCCGTGGTCGGTCCGGTACAGGACGCGCCGCCGAACGCGGCGACGTCGGGTCTCGCGGCCAAGCCTTCGCCGAGCGCCGCGCCGGCGGCGAGGCCGCATGCCAAATCCTCGCCGGTTCTTGCCTCGTCCCTCGGTCGCCCGATCCAGGGGGCACCCCAGGACGCCTCGCCGAGCGCGCCGGCCTCTGCCATGACGATGGGCCGGTCGCAGCCGAGCCCGACGACGGACGAAGCCGGCGCGAGAGCGGTGTCGGCCCTGGCGATCCAGCCCTCGTCCGCGCCTCAAAGCGTGTTCGTGCCGGAGATCAACACCGCCCGGATCACCCGCGGCGACAGCCTCTGGGAGATCAGCCGGCGCGTCTACGGCAAGGGGACCCGATACACGGTGATCTTCGACGCCAACCAGCCGCAGATCCGCAACCCCGACCTGATCTATCCCGGCCAGATCTTCGTCGTCCCGTCCGAGAGCGCCTCCACGCTGCCGCAGGACAAGCGACGCAGCTGAGCCGCGACCGCGCATCCTGCATCCCGGCCCTGCGCCGCCGGGCGACTGTCTGGAACGGTTCGAGGGACTATATCGGGGGCTGAATTCGACCGCTCCCGGTCCCGCTGCCCGAGTTTGCCTGAATGAGCACCGATCCCACCTCCGCGGCGGGCGGCGGCACGACGCCGCCCGAGCGCCCCGGCCTGTTCGCCACCTATCGGCGCCTGTGGCCCTATCTCTGGCCCCATACCCGGCCGGACCTGCAGCGGCGCGTCTTCCTCGCCTTCGGCCTCCTCCTCGTCGCCAAGTTCGTGACGATGCTGACGCCCTTCACCTTCAAATGGGCGACCGACGCCCTCGTGGCGGCGGTGGGGGACAAGGACGGACTCGGCGCCACGCTCCCCACCGGCCTGTTCGCGGCACCGATGCTGATGATCGGGCTCTACGGCCTGTCGCGGGTGATCATGGCCGTGCTCACCCAGGTGCGCGACGGACTCTTCGCCAAGGTGGCGATGCATGCGGTGCGCCGCCTCGCGCTCCAGACCTTCGAGCACATGCACCGGCTCTCCCTGCGCTTCCACTTGGAGCGCAAGACCGGCGGCCTCACCCGCGTGCTGGAGCGCGGGCGCGGCGGCATCGAGGAACTCTCTCGCCTGATGGTGCTGACGCTGGTCCCCACCATCGTCGAGTTCCTCCTCGTCATCGGCGTCCTCGCCTACGAGTTCGACTGGCTCTATTCGTTCGTCGTCTTCGTCATGGTGTCGGCCTACCTCGCCTTCACATGGAAGGCGACGCAATGGCGGATCGAGATCCGCCGGCGGATGAACAACTCGGATACCGACGCCAACACCAAGGCCGTCGATTCGCTGCTGAATTTCGAGACGGTGAAGTATTTCGGCGCCGAACGGCGCGAGGCCGAGCGCTACGACGGCTCCATGGCCAAATACGAGAAGGCCTCGACCCAGACCTACGTCTCGCTCGCCGTGCTCAATGCCGGCCAGGCCCTGATCTTCACCATCGGCATGACGGTGGTGATGTGGCTCGCCGCGCGGGACATCATGGCCGGCCGCACGACGCTCGGCGGGTTCGTCCTCGTCAACACGATGCTGGTGCAGCTCTCCATGCCGCTCAACTTCATGGGCATGATCTACCGGGAGATCAAACAGGCGCTCATCGACATCGACGACATGTTCCAGATCCTGCATCGCAACCCCGAGATCGCCGACAGGCCGGGCGCGAAACCCCTCGCCGTGTCGGACGGCGTGGTCCGGTTCGAAGATGTCCGCTTCGCCTACGACCCGGCACGGCCGATCCTGCGCGGCGTCAGCTTCGAAGTACCGGCCGGGCGGACCATCGCCATCGTCGGCCCGTCGGGGGCCGGCAAATCGACCCTGTCGCGGCTTCTGTTCCGGTTCTACGAGCCGCAATCCGGCCGCATCCTCATCGACGGGCAGGACATCGCCGGGGTCGAACAGGGCAGCCTTCGGGCCGCCATCGGCATGGTCCCGCAGGACACCGTCCTGTTCAACGACACGATCGGTTACAACATCCGCTACGGCCAATGGGACGCGAGCGACGAGGCGGTCCGCGAGGCCGCTCGTCTCGCCCAGATCGACCGCTTCGTCTCCTCCCTGCCGGAGGGCTACGATACGCCTGTGGGCGAGCGCGGTCTGAAGCTGTCGGGCGGCGAGAAACAGCGCGTCGCCATCGCCCGCACCATTCTCAAGGGGCCGCCGATCCTGGTCCTCGACGAGGCGACCTCGGCCCTCGATTCCTTTACCGAGCGCGAGATCCAGGACGCGCTCGACAAGGTGAGCCGTGGCCGCACCACCCTCGTCATCGCCCACCGCCTGTCGACGGTGGTCAATGCGGACGAGATCATCGTCCTCGACCGGGGTGTGATCGTCGAGCGCGGCGACCATCAGAGCCTGCTCGATCTCGGCGGTGTCTATGCCTCCCTGTGGAGCCGTCAGCGCGAGGCCGACGAGGCCCGCGAGATTCTCAAGAGGGCGGAGGAGCAGCGGGCCGACGAGGAAGTGTCACTCTCCGATGTGCAGGCCAATCCTCAACCGATGAGGCCTGTCGTTCCGGAGCCGATGCCCGCCGAATAGGGCATCGGCAAGAGGGCATCGGCAAGAGGCCCTCGGCAAGGGGACATGGCCATGCGCGATCATGGATGGTCGTATCCACGATGCGATGACTGTTCAGGAGGGGGCGCGGTAAGAAACTCTATTGACCAGTATTTCATGCCGGCTTGTGCCGCTCATTAACTACCTGAGCCGAATGGTCTTGACCGGCATGGGCACCGCGATATTTTACGAGAAATATTACGTAAAAGGCGCGGCAACATGGTGCTTCCCGAAGATATCCGCGACACGCTCAAGAGCGTCGCGGCCCTGACCGAGGTGGTCGACAGTCTCGGAGAAGACGACAACCTGTTCGACAGAGGCCTGGACTCGTTCGGTTCGGTCCAGCTGATGCTCGCGCTCGAAGAACGCTACAACATCGAGTTCCCCGACAACCTCCTCAACCGGCGCTCCTTCTCCACCATCCGCATCATCGTCGAGACGGTGAGCAAGCTGACCGTTTCGGCAGCCGCATGACCGACATCGCCATCCGCGCCAAGCGGGTCGCTTCTGTCGCTGCCCTCCATGCCGACGACGTCGACCGTCAGGCCCGCTTTCCCGCCGAGGCGGTGACGGCTCTCAAGGCGGAGCGCCTGATCGGGATGCAGATCTCCATGCAGTTCGGCGGCGAGAGCGCGAGCCTGTCGCAGATCGCCGAGGTCTGCTTCACCCTGTCCCAGGCCTGTTCCGCTGCGGCGATGGTCTTCGCCATGCACCAGATCAAGGTCGCGAGCCTCGTCTCGCACGGCCTCGACAGCGAGTGGCATTGCACCCTGATGGAAAGGGTGGCGCGCGATCAGCTCCTCTTCGCCTCGGCCACCACCGAGGGCGGCATCGGCGGCGACCTGCGTAACAGCCTCTGCGCGGTCGAGACGGCGGGCGACGTATTCCATTTCGCCAAGGACGCCACCGTCATCTCCTACGGCGCCCATGCCGACGTGATCCTCGCCACCGGTCGCCGTCATCCGGAGGCGGCCTCGTCGGATCAGGTCCTCGTGGCCTTGATGAAGGGACAGATGTCCCTGGAGCGCACGAGCACCTGGGATACGCTGGGCATGCGCGGCACCTGCAGCGACGGGTTCAAGCTGGAAGCCCGCGACGTGCCGGTGGCGCAGATCCTGCCCAAGCCCTTCGCCGAGATCGCGGCGCAGTCCATGCTCGCCTGGTCGCACCTGCTCTGGAGCAGCGTCTGGTTCGGCATCGCCAGCCATGCCCTCGACAGGGCCAGGGCCTATGTCCAGGGCGAAGCCCGGCGTCGGCCGGGCCAGGTACCGCCCGGCGCCCTGCGTCTGGCCGAAGCCGCCAACGAACTCCAGGCCATGAAGGCGACGGTGATCGCCGCCCTCAAGCGCTACGAGGCGGCGCAGGGCGACGCCGACGAACTCGGCTCCATCGGGTTCGCCGTCATGCTCAACAACGTCAAGACGACGATCTCCGACAAGGCGGTCGACATCGTCCAGCGCGCGCTGGGGATCGTCGGGCTCTCCGGCTACAAGAACGGCACTCCGTTCAGCCTCGGCCGGCAACTCCGCGACGTGCTGTCGGCGCCGCTGATGATCAACAACGACCGCATCCTCGCCAACACCGCAAACCTCCTGCTCGTGCAGAAGGGCGGGGCGCAGCTTCTGAGCGCATGATGGACCAGCTTCCCGCCCGCGATCCCGTGTCCGGGCCGCCCTCCCTGCTGGACCGGCTCTTCGACCAGGGTCTCCTCATTCGCACCGGCGTCGACGGGCTCTATGGGCGCAGCGGCGAATTCGAGAGCGTGGTCGAGGCCGTGGACCGGATCGCCACCCGGCTCGGCGCCGGCGACGGGGCCGAATCCCTGCGCTTCCCGCCCGGCATGAGCCGGCCGGCCTTCGAGCGCAGCGGCTATCTCAAGGGGTTCCCGAACCTCGCCGGCACCATCCACTGCTTCTGCGGAAACGACGCCGACCATGCCCGGCTACTGGCCTGCATCGAGGCCGGCACCGACTGGACCGGCGGCCAGGCCGCCAGCGAGATCGTGCTGACGCCCGCCGCCTGCTACCCGCTCTACCCGGTGGCCGCGGCGCGCGGGGCGCTGCCCGAAGGCGGGCTGCTGTTCGACCTGCAATCCTACTGCTTCCGCCACGAGCCCTCGCTGGAGCCGACGCGGATGCAGATGTTCCGCATGCGCGAATACGTGCGCATGGGCAGTCCCGATCAGGTTCTCGCCTTCCGCGAGCTCTGGCTGGAGCGCGGCACCGCGATGATGCGCGAACTCGGCCTGCCGATCGCGGTGGACCCGGCCAACGATCCGTTCTTCGGCCGCGCCGGGCGCATGCTCGCCAACAACCAGCGCGCCCAGGGGCTGAAATTCGAACTGAACGTGCCCGTCAACAGCGAGGAGAAGCCCACCGCCTGCCTCAGTTTCAATTACCACCAGGACCATTTCGGCACGATCTGGGATATCCGGCAGGCCGATGGCGAGGTGGCGCACACCGCCTGCGTCGGGTTCGGGTTGGAGCGGATCACCCTGGCGCTGCTCCGCCATCACGGCCTCGACATCGAGGCGTGGCCGGACGTCGTGCGCGACCGGCTCTGGGGCTAGAAGGTGTCCGCCACCGCCCTCCGCGAAGAGGCTTCGGACCCGTCGCCATCCGCCTCCCATGCCCTTCATGGCTCCGACCGGATCTGGCCGGAGACGAACTGCTACGTCGATCTCTGGATCGAGCTGCTGCACGGCCGGGGCCTCGTGCCGGAAGCCATGCTCGGCTTCACCCTGCGGCAGGATTTCGAAGGCGACCAGTTCACCTTCTTCAAGCCTCCGCCCGGCGACATCGAACGGCTCTACGGATTGTCGATCCAGGAACTCGCGATCTTCGAGAGCCTGGAGGCGCATGCCGGCGTGCAGGTCGCGCGCGGATGCCCGGTCCTCGTGGAAGTGGACGCGATCCACCTGCCCGACACAGTCGGCACTACCTATGGTCGCGAGCACGGCAAGACCACGATCGGGATCCTCGGCCTCGACGCGGGCGAGCGCCGGCTCGACTACCTCCACAATGCCGGCCGCTTCCGTCTCCAGGGGGGCGATTACGACGGCATCTTCGCCGCCGGAATCCTTTTCCCCTATGCCGAGTTCGTGAAGCCGGTCGGCCCGCCGCTCACGCCGGACGACCTGCCCCGTGCCGCCCTCGACCTGCTGCGCCATCACCGGCGCTTCGCGCCACGCGCCAATCCGATCCTCGCCTTCCGGGATGCCCTGGCGGAACGGGTGGAGGTGCTGGTGCAGAACCCGCTCAGCGTCTTCCACGGCTACGCCTTCAACACGACCCGCCAACTCGGAGCCAATTTCGAGCTTCTCGGCAGCCATCTCGCATGGCTCGACAGCCATGGCGTTGCCGACATGTCTTCCGGCTCGGAACTGGCGCACAAGCTCGCGGCGGAAGCCAAGGCCTTCCAGTTCCAGCTAGCGCGCGCCTTCGGCCGGCGCAACGCCGCGGGTCTCTGCCAACGCCTCGACGGGCTGGCCGGCACCTACGATGCGGTCTTCGCCGCCCTCGACCGCGCGCTGTCCTGAGAGGCATCGCGGTGGCGCGTATCCTCGCCGTCGACGGCATGCCGGCCCTCAACGTCGAGGGACCTTGGCACCTGGTGGTGACGCCGTCGAACGCCTGCGCGACACCCCGCGACCTGCCGGGCGAGGGATGGATCGCGGCCCGCGTTCCCAGCACGGCGGCGGCCTCCTTGCGCGAGGACGGGCTCTGGTCCGAGGCGGCGCCGACGCCGCTCCACGAGTCCGATGTCTGGTATCGAGCCACTCTCTCCGGCACCGGCCGCGAGCGACTGCGCTTCGAGGGGCTGGCGACACTCAGTGAGATCTGGATCGACGGGGTGCTCGCCAGTACCGGCCGCTCGATGTTCCTGGCCCAGGAGGTCGAGGCGGATCTCTCCGGCGAGACCGAGATCGCCCTCTGCTTCCGCTCGATTTCGGCCGAGTTGGCGCGCCCGCACAAGCGTGGCCGCTGGCGACCGCTCCTGGCGACGCCGGGATCGCTGCGCCATGTCCGCGCCAGCCTGCTCGGCTTCATGCCGGGCTGGTGCCCGTCCATCGACAGCGTCGGCCCCTATCGGCCGGTGACGCACAAAGTTCTTCGCGGGGACGATGTGGATATCGCGTCCGTCGATCTGCGCACGGCCCTCGATGGCGGGACGGGACGCCTCACCGTGCGGATCGAACTCGACGGCGTAGCCGAGGGACCGGCGTTCCTGATCTGCGACGGCCGCGAGGTCGCCCTTCGTCAGGTCGCCCCCGGAGGGTTCGAGGGCGAACTCCTGTTGCCGGACATCGCCCCGTGGTGGCCCCACACCCATGGCGAGCCGAGGCTTCACGCGGTTGACGTTTCGGTCGCGGGCAGGCGCATCGATCTCGGCCGCGTCGGCTTCCGCACCATCGCCCTGACCCGCCCGTTCGAGGAGGGGTTGAGCCTCGCGATCAATGGCGTGCCGGTCTACTGCCGCGGCGCCTGCTGGACGCCGCCCGACCTCGTCGGCCTCCCCGGCGATCGCGACAGTTATCGGCCCCTTCTCGATCTGGCGCGGGAGGCCGGTATGAACATGCTGCGCGTCCCCGGAATCACGCTCTACGAAGCTTCAGCTTTCCATGATCTCTGCGATGAACTCGGCATCCTGGTCTGGCAGGATCTGATGCTCGCCAATTTCGACTATCCCACCGACGATCCCGCCTTCCGCGAAATCCTCGTCGAGGAGATCACACAGTTCCTCGACCGCACGCAGACCTCGCCCTCGCTCTGCGTGCTGTCGGGCGGAAGCGAGGTCTGGCAGCAGGCGGCGATGCTCGGTTTCCCGCGCACGGTCTGGGCCGGCAGCTTCGTCACGGAGGCGCTTCCCGATCTGGTGGCCAGGACCAGGCCCGACCTCGTCGTGGTGCTCAACTCCCCCTCGGGCGGCGATCTACCCTTCTCCACCTCCGCCGGGGTGACGCATTATTATGGCGTCGGCGCCTATCGCCGTCCGTTCGAGGATGCCCGCCGGGCCGAGGTCGGATTCGCCTCCGAATGCCTCGCCTTCGCCAACGTGCCGGCCGCCACGACCCTCGCCGAATGCGGCCTCACCGATCCGGCCTCGTCACGATGGGCAGCGGGCATCCCCCGCGACCGGGGGGCGGATTGGGATTTCGAGGGCGTGCGCGACCATTATGTGGCGACGCTGTTCAGTGCCGATCCCGACCGGCTCCGCCGGGAGGATCCCGAGCGCTACCTCGCGCTCGGCCGCGCGGCGAGCGGCGCGTGCATGGAGGCGGTGTTCGCAGAATGGCGCCGGGTGCGCTCGCCCAATGCCGGCGGACTGGTCTGGTTTTTTCGCGATCTCGCGCCGGGGGCGGGATGGGGCCTCGTCGACTGCCTCGGGCGTCCGAAACCCGCCTGGTACGCCCTCAAGCGCGCGTTCAGGCCGGTCCAGGTCACCCTGTCCGACGAAGGCTTGAACGGACTCCATCTCCATGTCCACAACGAGACGGCGCAGCGGCTCGATGCGACCCTCCGCCTCGCCTTCACCGATGCGGGCGGCCGGGTGGTCGTCGGGGCCGAGCGGGTGATCGAGGTCGGCCCGCGCGGCTCCGCCTCATGGTCCTCGGCGGAACTGCTGGGGCGCTTCTTCGACGCCACCCACGCCTACCGGTTCGGGCCGCCGGCCCATGTGCTCGGCCATGCGAGCCTCACCGAAGCGAGCACCGGTGCGGTGATCGCCGAGGCGTTTCACTACCCGCAGGGGCGGGATTCCGAACCGCGTGATCTGGGTCTCAGCGCCGCGCTCATCGCCGATCGATCCGGCTGGGCGCTCCAGATCGCCACCGGACTGCATGCCCTCGACATCCAGATCGAGACCACGCTCGGACGGCCGTTGGACAATGGTTTCTCCCTCGCGCCGGGGGCGAGCCGTCTCGTGCCGCTTCTCGGCACTTCGGAGACAGCGCCCGAGCCGGCGGGACGCATCAGCGCCATCAATGGCATCGAGGTCGTGAGGTTCGGTCGGGATGGCGTTTGAGACAGTCCCTGTCGGGAGCGATGCCGCTGTGTCGCCCCTGCCGCTGAGCCCCGTCGCCTTCGACGGTCTGTTCGGCTGGTTCGGCCCAGGGATCTCGCGCCGGGGTGTCGTCCTGTGCGCCACCCACGGCTACGAGCAGCTTTCGGCGCATCGCCCCTGGCGGGCGCTCGCCGAGGGGATCGCCGCCACCGGCTGCGCCACCCTGAGCTTCGACTATCCCGGAACGGGCGATTCCTCCGACGCGGATGCCGACAGCGTCGAGGGCCGGGTGCGGGCGATCCGCCGGGCGGTCCGCCATCTCCGCGACGAGGCGGGGGTGGAGGAGATCGTCCTCGTCGGGCTTCGCCTCGGCGGCACGCTCGCGGCCCTGGCGGCGGAGGGGGATCACGTCGACCGGCTCGTCCTGCTGGCGCCCTTCGCGACCGGGCGCGCTTATTTGCGCGAAATGAAGATGCAGTCGCGCACCATCGGGCGCCTGCCGGACGGATCGCCACTGCCGCAGGAGGAGGGCTGCCTCACCGTGGGCGGATTCCATCTCGGTCCCGCTCTCGCCGCCGAACTTTCCGTCATCGACCTCACCAAGGCCGAGCGGGCGCCGGCTCCCGACATCCTGCTCGTCGGGGCTGAGGCCGGCGGGCTCGGCCCCCGTTACGCAGCGCTGGGGGCGCGGGTGACGACGCGGCCCTTTCCCGGCCTCGCCGCCCTCGTCGCCAACCCGCTCTATGCCGAGACGCCGGACGAGGTCTTCTCGGCGGTGATCGCTTCCGTCGCCGAAGGGGCGCAGCCCCGTCCCGTCCCGGCCGCCGCGCTCCCGCCGCTCCCGGCCGATCCGATCCGGGGGGACGGCTGGTGGGAGGAGCCCTCGCGGTTCGGCCCGTCTCTGTTCGGCATCCTCTGCCATCCGCGCGACGTGGAAGCGGCGCGGCCGATGGTGCTCTTCGTCAATGCGGGCACCAACGTGCATTCCGGCTGGGGGCGGCAGACGACCACGCTCGCGCGACGTCTCGCCGGCCAGGGCTTTCCGTCCCTGCGCATGGACCTGCGCGGCATCGGCGACAGTCCGAACCGGCCGGGCGGTGCGTCTCCCCTCTACAGCCTCGACGCGCTCGACGATGTCCGCGCCGCCCTCGACCGTCTTGAGACCGTTCGATCTGGCCCGATCGTCATCGTGGGCGCCTGCAGCGGGGCCTATCTCGCCTTCCGGGCCGTCTGCCGCGAGGAGAGGCTGAAGGGCGCGGTGCTGGTCAACCCCTATTGCTTCGACTGGAACCCGGCGGACGACGTGGACAGCGTTATCCGCAACGTGTTCCGGAACGCCTCGACCTATGCCGGCCTGCTGAAGCAGGGAGCCGCATGGCGACGCCTCGCGCGCGGCGAAATCCGCGTCGGCGCCATCGCGCGGGCGATCACCCGGGCCGCCATCGGGCGGGTGGGTAAGCGGCTCGCCCTCCTGCTCCGGCCCCGCCCTGCCGGCGGAAGCGTGGCGCAGCGCATCGCCGCCCTGCGCCGGCGCGGTGCCCATCTCGAACTCGTCTACAGCGCGGGCGATCGCGGCCTCGCCGCCCTGCACGAGGCGCTCGGCCGCTCCCCCGCGAGGATGGCCCGCCGCCTCGGCGGCCCGGTGACGATCATCGAGGGGGCGGATCACGATCTCAGCCCGGCCGCGGCGCAGGCGCGGATGACCGAGGTGCTGGAGCGGCTGCTCGCGCGCCTGCGCTGAAGCCCGTATCGCCGCGCCCCTCCGCGACGGGTATGGTTGCCGGAGCCAACGGAGCCTCCGCGTGACCTTGCCCGATCCGACGCACTCCCCCGCGATCCGCGACCGCGCCCGCGGCGCTTTCCTCGGCCTCGCGATCGGCGACGCCCTCGGCACCACCCTGGAATTCAGCCGCCGGGATACGCTTCCGCATCACACCGAGATGACCGGCGGCGGCCCGTTCGATCTTGAGGCCGGTCAGTGGACCGACGATACCAGCATGGCTCTGGCGCTTGCCGAGAGCCTGCTTCAGGCCGGACCTTTCGACCCTCACGACCTCGCCACCCGTTTCGTCGCGTGGTGGAAACAGGGCGCCTATTCCTGCACCGGCGCCTGTTTCGACATCGGCCTGACGACGCGGGACGCCCTGGCCCGGTTCGTCGAGACCGGCCGAGCCGAGTCCGGCTCCACCGATCCGGACACCGCCGGCAACGGCTCTCTGATGCGGCTCGCCCCCGTCGCCCTCGTCACTCTGCGCGATCCCCGCGAGGCCGAACGGATCGCCGAGGCGCAGAGCCGGACCACCCACGGCGCGCAGGAGGCCGTCGAGGCCTGCACCTATTTCGTCCAGCTCCTCCGTGGTGCGATTCTCGGCGACGCGGATATCCTGCGTCCGCGCACCGTCGGCGGCTCCGCCACATCGGCCATCGGGGCGATCGCCCGTGGCTCATGGCGCGGGAAGACACGGACCGGGATCCGTTCGTCCGGCTACGTGATCCACACGCTGGAGGCGGCCCTCTGGTCCGTCGGCAGCACCGAGACCTTCGAGGACGCGCTGATCCTGGCCGTCAATCTGGGCGAGGACGCCGATACGGTCGGCGCCGTCACCGGACAGCTCGCGGGCGCCCTCTACGGCGCCTCGGCGATCCCCGAACGCTGGCTCCGGCCCCTGGCCTGGCACGAGCGGATCGTCGATCTCGCCGACGCCCTGGTGGCGAAAGCCTGATCCCGGGCGCATCGCGCGTTGCCGTCATGATCCGCGTATGAAACACACCCCTGTGGACGCTCGCGCGAGGGCCGACCGGATCGTCCCCGTTTCGAGGGTGTGAATGACCGCAGCGCCAACGGCCTTCTCGACCACGCGGCTCATCGTGATCCTGGCCGTGGCCGGCTTCGCCAGTACCTTCGCCGGGCGCGCCATCGAGCCCCTCGTCGGCGTCCTCGCCCGCGATCTGCGCAGCGATCCACATACGGTCGCTTTGCTGTCGACGGCCTTCGCGCTGCCCTACGCCCTGATCCAGCCGATCCTCGGGCCGGTGGGGGATTCGCTGGGCAAGGAACGGGTCATCGCCGTCTGTCTCGGCTTCCTCACTTTGGCGCTCGCCGGATGTGCGCTCTCGGCGGATCTCACTGTGCTGTTCGGGCTGCGCGTGCTCGCGGGCGCGGCGGCGGGCGGCGTCATCCCGCTGGCGCTCGCTCTCATGGGGGACCGTATCCCGCTGGAGCGCCGACAGGTCGCCATCGGCCGCTTCCTCGTCGCCGTCATCCTCGGGCAATTGTCCGGCTCGACCTTCGCCGGTCTGATCGAGGCCGATGTCGGCTGGAAAGGCGTCTTCGCCATCACGGCGGCCATCGCCGCGCTCGGCTGCGCGGCGGCGATCCTCGGCTTCGAATGGGCGGCCGGCGCGGCACCCAAGCGCTTCGCGTTGGGCGAGGCGGTGGCGCGCTACCGCACCATCGTCGCCATTCCCCGTGCGCGGGTACTGTTCGCCGCCGTGTTCATCGAGGCGATCGCGGTGTTCGGCATCTTTCCCCATCTCGCGCCGTTGATCGAAGCGCGCGGGGAGGGCGGCCCCCGCGAGGCCGGGCTGGCCCTGGCGGGCTTCGCCGCCGGCGGTTTGCTCTACTCGGCCTTCGTCGCCCTCCTCCTGCGGTTCCTCGGGATGCGCCGGATGCTGGTCGGCGGAGGCGCCATCTGCGCCGGCGCCCTCCTCGTCATCGGCAGCGCGGGAAGCTGGCAGGTGGATTGCGCGGCCCTCGTGGCGTTGGGCCTCGGCTTCTACATGCTCCACAACACCTTCCAGGTGCAGGTGACCGAGGTCGCGCCCACGGCCCGCGCCTCGGCCGTCTCCCTCCACGCCTTCTCGTTCTTCTGCGGACAGGCTCTGGGCGTGGCGATCCTCGGTGCGGCGCTTCAAGGCCTCGGCCAGTTCACCGCGCTCGCACTCTGCGCCCTCGTGATCCTGGGTGTCGGCACTCTCACCGGGAAGCTGCTCTCGCGGTAGGATCACGCGCCCATCGTCGGGGGAGGCCGCCTACGTCTCCGGGAGCCCCGCATACCACTCGGCATAGGTCGTGTTCGCGACCATGCGGCGGTTCTGGTCGGGGGCGCCGTCCGTCCACCAGACGGGGCCGCGTTCGCCCAGACCGTGCTTGGCAGCGTCGACCGCCGCGCGGGCGCGCTTCATGGCGACCTCGTCGCCCGAGCGCTTGGCCTCCTTCACCGCCCGCCGCGCATCCATCAATGCCTTGACGAGGTGCTCCCGCTTCTCTTCGCTCAGGTTCGGATCGGTGCGCCGCCAGAGCCGTCCCTTGACGACGATGTAGCGGCCGTCGGGGGTCTCCAGCGCTGGCATCCGGTCTCCGTTCCCTCATCGACGCTCATCGGCACGGCAACGCGCGGGCGGGTGCCGGCGTGCCGCGTCAGCGGGGCAGGATCGGCGTGCAGACGAAGCGTCCGCTGCCCGGCAGGGGGACGATGGCGACGTCGATGCCGTAGATGAGGCGCAGGGTCTCGGGCGTGACGGCCTCCTCCGGTCTGCCGAGTGCCAGGAGCCGGCCCTCGTGCAGGAGTGCGACCGTGTCGCAGAGGAAGGCGTGATCCGGGTCGTGGGTCGAGAGAACGATGCCCATGCCGCGTTCCTTGAGGCGCCGCACCTGGTCGAGGACGCGGGCCTGATTGCCGAAATCGAGGCTGGCGGTGGGCTCGTCCATGACGAGGAAGCGGGGTTCTCCCGCCAGCGCCCGGGCGATGAGGACGAGCTGGCGCTCGCCCCCGCTGATCTCCGTGTAACGCCGCTCGGACAGATGCCGGATGCCGAGGGTGGCGAGCGCCTCGAGGGCTATCGCCTCGTCCGCCCTGCCGGGAGCGGCGAAGGCACCGAGGCGGCTCGCCCGGCCCATCAGCACCACGTCCTGCACGCGGAAAGGAAAGAAGGCGGCATGGGCCTGGGGCACGTAGGCGACGCTGCGCGCGAACCGCGCCCGCGACCAGGTGGTCACATCCTGGCCGTCGAGGGTGATCCGCCCGGCTTTCGCGGGGAGCAGGCCGAGGAGGGTCTTGAACAGGGTGGTCTTGCCGCCGCCATTCGGACCCAGAAGGCCGAGCACCTCGCCCGCCTTCAAGGTGAAGCCGATGCCCACGCCGAGGGGCTTCGTGCCGTAGCCGAAGGCGAGGTTCTGGACTTCCAGGCTCAAGCCCAGCCCCCCTTCGCGGTGGCCAGGAGCCAGAGGAAGAACGGTGCGCCGATGAGCGCGGTGAGGATGCCCAGCGGCACCTCGATCGGCGCGACGGTGCGGGCGACGAGATCCACCGCCAGGAGGTAGCCCGCCCCCATCAGGAGGGAGGCCGGCAGCAGGCGGCGGAAGTCCGGCCCGACCATCAGCCGGGCCACATGCGGGATGATGAGGCCGATCCAGCCGATCACGCCGGTGACGGAGACGGCGGCCGCGGTCACCAGGGTCGCGGCGGCGATGAAGAGCGGGCGCAGCAGGCGCGTCTCGACGCCCAGCGCCCTGGCCTCCTCCTCACCGAGACTCATCAGGTTCATCCGCCAGGCGAACAGGACGAGGGGCAGCAGGCCGAGCACCATCGCCGGCAGGATCGCGCCGACATCGCCGAGAGTGACGGAAGCGAGGC
The DNA here is from genome assembly GCF_001422125.1 of Methylobacterium sp. Leaf85. Classification (NCBI taxonomy): domain Bacteria; kingdom Pseudomonadati; phylum Pseudomonadota; class Alphaproteobacteria; order Hyphomicrobiales; family Methylobacteriaceae; genus Methylobacterium; species Methylobacterium sp. Leaf85. Next base: position 117,652 of record NZ_LMME01000001.1, read on the forward strand.
TGCCGAGCAGCCAATAGGTGATGGCGGGCAGCTGGTTGTAGGGGTCGGCCAGCACCTTCAGCAGTGAGATCGCTGAGCCGAGGACGGCCCCGATGGCGACGCCGGCGAGCACCAGGGTCAGTACCGGATCGTGCCGTCGCACCGCGAGGCCCACCGCGTAGACCGCGCCCACGGCGAGCAATCCCCCGGCAAAAGCGAGGAGCTGGATCGCACCCACGGGGAGCGAGAGAAAGATGCCGAGCACGGCGCCGAGGCTCGCGCCGGCCGAGACCCCGAGGATGTCGGGCGAGACCAGGGGATTGCGGAACAGGCCCTGGTAGGTCGAGCCTGCCGCGGCCAGGGCCGCGCCGACGACGAGGCTCGCCGCCACGCGCGGCAGGCGCACCTGCAGCACGACGATCTGCGCGGTCGGATCGATGGAGGAGGAGAGCCCAAGCAGCTTCGCCCAGAGGATGTGGGCGACGTCGGTCACGGGTACGGAGTACTTGCCCGTTGCCAGGGAGACGAGAACGAGGAGCAGCAGCGCGAGAAGCGGGAGCACGCCCGCCACGGCGAGGCGCAAGGCAGGCCGGGCGGCGAGGGAGGAGGCTGTCACGGGCGTGCGGCCCCTGCATCCTTCAGCAGGGTTTCCAACTGCGCCGCGTCGAGGTCCACATGGTAGAAGCGCCTGTAGAAATCGCGCGTGATGCTCTCCATCGGCTCGGGGAACAGGTCCGGATACAGTCGGGCCGCGAGCCAGCGCAGGCCGATCAGGCGGTTGATCCCCGGTGGGGAGTCGAACCAGCCGAAGGGCAGGCGCGGTGTCTGGTAGACTCGGCCGGCCCGCACGGCCCGCAGCGTGCTCCAGAGCGGATCGGTGGCTATGGCCCGGTAGAAGGCGGGGTCGAGGGTGACGATGGCGTCGGGATCCCAGGCCAGGACCTGTTCCGGCGAGATCGTGGTGAGTCCCGCAGCACCCCCGCCCTCCGCGACATTGCGAGCGCCGGCCAGGTCGAGGATCTCGGTATTGATCGAGCTCGAAACCCCCGTCTCCAATCCGCGAGGCCCGCGGGCGTAGTAGACGCGCGGCCGCCTGTCGGCGGGGACCGAGGCGATCCGGCCCTTCACCTCGGCGATCATCGCCTCCGCATGGGTAGCGAGATCGCCGGCGCGCTCCGGGACGCCGATGAGTTCCCCGAGCTTGGCGTAGGTCTCGGACGTGCGGTCGATGGCGCCGTCGAGGAGAATGTACGGAATGCCCGTCTGGGCCTGAACCCGGTCGGCGAGGGAGACATAGGTCGGCGCCGTGCTGCCCACGTCGATGATGAGATCCGGCTTCAGGGTCAGCACGGCCTCGACATTGGCGGTGTTGCCCTTGCCCGTCAGCCGGCCGTAGGCGGGCAGGTCACGCGTCTCCGGCGTCAGGAAGGCGGCCTCGTCGGGGGAGGGGGCGCGGACCCAGCCGATCATGGTCTCTGGGGCCAGGGTGTAGAGCAGGACCGAGGCCGGCGGACCGGCGGCGAGGATGCGGCGCGCACGCTCCGGCACCTCCACCGTTCGCCCGGCCGCATCGACGAAGGGGCGGGCAAAAGCCGCCTCCACGGAGAGGGCGAGGCCCGCCAGAGTTATCGCGACCGCCACGAGCGCCTGCAAAGCACGGGACGGAACGTGGTTCCGGGCGGTGGCCGGCGGGATGAAGCGAAGGATCATGGCCTGGATCGTATCATGGCGACGGGCGCGGCGCTCCGTGACGCACGCGCCCGGAACCGAGGCCGCCGTACCCTCTCGTTTGTCATCCGCAGGGGGCTGCTATACAGCCCCGGCCTACCGATCCGCCAGGCGGAGGTGGAGGCTTCGGGACCTGCCGACGTGATAGTCGGCCATCCTCCCGGTCCGTCATGGATCTGTCACCGCCGGCGGCGAGAGACGGTTGGTCGAGACGCCTGATCGAGGCGGCCGAGGAGAGAGCCTGATGAAGATCGCGATGATCGGCGCGGGGTATGTCGGCCTGGTCTCCGGTGCGTGCTTCGCCGATTTCGGCCACACGGTCTGTTGCGTCGACAACGATCCGGCAAAGATCGAAGCGCTCGAGCAGGGGCGCATCCCGATCTTCGAGCCGGGCCTCAACACGCTGGTGGCCGACAATGTCCGCCAGAACCGCCTGACCTTCACCACCGACCTGACGAGCGCGGTGGCCGCCGCCGACACGGTGTTCATCGCGGTGGGCACGCCGTCCCGGCGGGGCGACGGCTTTGCCGATCTCTCCTACGTCTATGCGGCGGCGCGCGACATCGCCGCCGCGCTCACCGGCTATACGGTGGTGGTAACCAAATCCACGGTTCCCGTCGGCACCGGCGACGAGGTCGAGCGCATCATCCGCGAGGCGCGGCCCGATGCGGATTTCGCCGTGGTGTCGAATCCCGAATTCCTGCGCGAAGGCGCGGCGATCGGCGATTTCAAGCGGCCCGACCGCATCGTCATCGGGGCCGATGATGCCCGCGCTGCCAACGTGATGAACGAGGTCTACCGCCCGCTCTACCTCAACCAGGCGCCGATCCTCGTCACCGGCCGGCGCACGGCCGAACTGACGAAATACGCCGCCAACGCGTTCCTCGCCACCAAGATCACCTTCATCAACGAGATCGCCGATCTCTGCGAGCAGGTCGGCGCCAATGTGCAGGAGGTCGCCCGTGGCATCGGCCTCGACAACCGCATCGGCTCGAAATTCCTGCATGCCGGGCCGGGCTATGGCGGCTCCTGCTTTCCCAAGGACACGCTCGCCCTGGTGAAGACCGCGCAGGATTGCGGCACGCCGATCCGGCTGGTGGAGGCGGTGGTCGCCGTCAACGACCAGCGCAAGCGGGCCATGGCCCGCAAGATCGTCACCGCCTGCGGCGGCTCGGTGCGCGGCAAGACCATCGCGCTGCTGGGCCTCACCTTCAAGCCGAACACCGACGACATGCGCGATGCGCCGTCCCTCTCCATCGTCGCCGGCCTGCAGGATGCCGGCGCGCGCATCCGCGCCCATGATCCGGAGGGGATGGAGGGCGCGAAGCACCTGATGCCGGACATCGCCTATGCCGACGACCCCTATTCCTGCGCCGAAGGGGCGGACGCCCTCGTCATCGTCACCGAGTGGAACGCCTTCCGCGCCCTCGACTGGGCGTTGCTCGCCGAGAGCATGGCCGCCCGGGTAGTGGTGGACCTGCGCAACGTCTACCGGGGCGAGGACGTGGCTCGCCACGGCTTCCACTATGTCGGCATCGGCGTTCCGACGCCGGAGGCGTGAGCTAAGGGGAGAGGACGCCTTTTCGCGTCCCGAGGCCTCGTTTCCGACCCGCGCTCGTTCAATGAGCCGATATCGATCTCGTCGAAGGAGGGTTCTCAAGCGAACCCGGTTTTGCGGTCTGCCAGGACCAAGAGACCGACGAAGGCCAGCAGCCCCACGAGGCTCCAGGGCAGGGCGGCGGCACCGCCGGATTGAAGCAAGAGGCCTCCGAGCACGCCGCCGCCGGCGATCGCGAGGTTCCAGGCGGTGACGACCATCGATTGGGCCACGTCGGCGGTCTTTCCCGAAATCCGTGCCGAGGCCGTCTGGAAAAGGGACGCCGCACCGCCGAAGGCGACACCCCATACCGATACGGCCACCAGCACGGCCCATCGGGTGTCACCGAGGATGGCGAGAACCAGTCCCGCGCCGCAGAAAGCGGCGATGCTGATCTGTGTGAGCGCCCGCAGGCTCTGGTCGATCCGGGATCCGACGATCCAGATTCCCACCATCGCCGCGAGGCCGAACAGGAGCAGCACGGCATCGGTGCGGGAGGCCAGGCCGGAGCGGGCGAGGAAGGGCGCGACATAGGTGTAGAGGATGTTGTGAGCCAGCACGAAGCCCAGCGTCACCGCCAGCACCGTCTTCAGGCCCGGCAGGGCGATGACCTCGGCGAGGGGGAGTCTGCGGTCATGGGCTTCGCCCTCGAAGTCAGGGACCTTCCAGGCGATCCAGCCGACCAGCACGACGCTGAGACCGCTCAGGATCATGAAGACCGGGCGCCATCCGACGAGACCACCGAGCAATGTCCCGGCCGGAATGCCGATCGACAGGGCCAAGGGCGCGCCGACCATGGCGATGGAGATGGCGCGGCCCCTCAGATGTTCAGGGGCCATGCGGCCGGCATAGCCGGCGAGCAGGGACCAGACGAGCCCCGCGAAGAGCCCGGCGATGAAGCGGGCGGCCAGCATCAGCCTGTAATCGGTCGACGACGCCGTCACGGCATTGACCACGAGGAAGCCGCCCATGGCCAGCATGAGGAGCGGTCGCCGTCGCCATGTCCGGGTTGCCGCCGTGAGCGGAATGGCCGCGACGAGAGAGCCGATCGCGTAGGCGGTGACGAGTTGTCCGACCATGGCCTCGGACACGCCGAGATCCGCGCTCATGAGCGGGAGCAGTCCGGCGGGCAGGGCTTCGGTCAGGATGGTGAGGAAGCCCGCCATCGCCAGGGCCGAAAGGCCGACGACCGGCAAGCGGGTTGCGCCCGGCGCAACGGGCGGGGTGATCGTTTCAGCCATTGGATCGGTCCGTCGATAGGCGGTCCGAGCGACCGCGTCATCGGCGATACCCCTCTGCAATGGCGCGAAAAATACTCTATCGTTCCGGTTTATCCGGACGTTGGTGTCCGCAATCGTGGGACGATACCGTGGACACTCTGTCCGCCCTCAACGTTTTCCTACAAGCCGCTGAGGCTGGAAGCTTCGTCGAGGCCGCCCGGCGGCTCGGAGTTTCTCCCTCGGCGGTGGGCAAGGCCATCGCGCGGCTGGAGCTGCGGTTGGGCACCCGTCTGTTTCACCGCAGCACCCGCAGCATCGCCCTGACGGCGGAAGGCAGCCTGCTCTTGGAGCGCAGCCGCCGCATCTTTGCCGAGGTCGATGCCGCGACCCGCGAGATGTCCTTGTCACAGGAGAGGCCGCGGGGACGGCTGCGGATCAGCCTTCCGCTGGTGGGGATGCTGTTGATGCCGTCCCTGTCCGCCTTCATGCGCGCATATCCGGATGTCGAGCTCGACCTCGATTTCACCGATCGCGTCGTCGATGTAGTGGAGGAGGGGTTCGACGCGGTCGTGCGGACTGGCGAGGTCTCCGATTCCCGGCTGATGACGCGCATGCTCGGGCAATTCGAGCACAGGGTCGTGGGGGCGCCGGAATACTTCGATAGGATGGGATACCCGAACATACCGGAGGATCTCGCCGGGCATGCCTGCCTGCAGCACCGTTATCCCTCGAACGGCAAGCTGGAGCGATGGCCTCTCTACCGGGGCGATATCTTCGTCGGAGGCGATGTGCCGGTCGCGTTGACGGCGAGCACGCTCGAGCCGCTGATCTATCTGGCGGAGCGGGGACAGGGCGTCACCTGCGTCCCTCTCTTCACCATCCGGCCGCAGATCGAAGCCAGTCTGCTTCTGCCGGTTCTGACACCCTACATTAAGAGCACCGGCAAGCTCAGAATCGTCTGGCCCTCGAGCCGTCAGGTGAGCCCGAAGGTTCGCGCCTTCGTCGATTTCCTGGCTACCGATCTCACGGTGTCGGAGCGCACTGCCTGATCAAGCGTCATGCGACCGGCCGCATCCTCGTGCATGCTGGCAGCACGAGGGATGGAGACCGGCCGTCGAACCCGATCTCCATCCCGCCGTGATCTCACGCCGCCGCGTCGATGGCGGTGGAGGCCCGGCGCACCTTGCGGTCCATGCCGTCGAGGAAGGCGTGGGCGTCTTCCTTGCGCTCGAAGACATGCGGGGCGAGGCCGCGCTTGTTGAGCGCTTCTTCCATCTTGAGACGCAGGAAGGCGCTCGTCGCGTAGCGCGTGGTCGTGAGGTAATAGTTCGCCGACAGGTATTGGATCATGCTGGCGTAATCGTCGTACAGGTTCTCGTTGATGCGGAACCCGTCATGGTTGACCACCGAGTTGACCCGCCGGCCGGCCTTCTTGCAGGCATCGACCAGAACCTTGCGCAGGTCGTCGATGTCGCTCTTGATGCGGGCGTGCCAGCCTTCGAGGTTGAGGAAGAGGATGTTGCGCTCGGCGTCGTAGCTGACCCGTTCCGGCAGGTTGAGGTTGAGGAGATCCGAGAGGAGCTCCATCGGCTCGTCCCGGAACAGTCGGGCATCCATCTGCGCCGGGTGCTTGATGATCGGCGTAAAGCCCATATGGGGCAGGATATCGCGCTCGATATCGATGCCGGGCGCCACCTCGATGAGTTCGAGCCCTTCGTCGGTGAGCTGGAAGACGCAACGCTCGGTGACGTAGATCACCGGCTGCGAGCGCTTCTGTGCGTAGGGGCCGCTGAAGGTGATCTGCTCCACCTGCGGCAGGAACTTCTGCGAGCGCCCCTCGGTGACGATCTTGAGCTTGCCGTCCTCGATCGTGGTCTCCAGGCCGCCCACGGTGAAGGTGCCGGCGAAGACAACGCTCCGCGCGTTCTGGCTGATGTTGATGAAGCCGCCGCAACCGTTGAGCTTGCCGCCGAACGCGCTGGTGTTGACGTTGCCGTGCTGGTCGCACTCGGCCATGCCGAGGCAGGTCATGTCGAGGCCGCCGCCATCGTAGAAATCGAACATCTGGTTCTGGTCGATGACGCAATCGGCATTCGTCGCCGCGCCGAAGCTCGACCCGGACGCGAGCACGCCGCCCACGGCGCCGGCTTCCGTGGTGAGGGTGATGTAGGGCGTCACCTTCTCCTCGTTGGCCACCGCCGAAATGCCCTCGGGTGCGCCGACGCCGAGATTGACCACGCCGTTCGGCGGCAATTCGAAGGCCGCGCGGCGGGCGATGATCTTGCGGGCGTCGAGCTTCATCTTCTTCATGCCGCTCACCGGCACGCGGATCTGGCCGGCGAGCGCCGCATCGTGCTGCACGCCGTAATTCATGCGGTGCATCTCGGGCTCGGCCAGCACCACGCAATCCACCAGGATGCCCGGCACCCGCACGTCCTTGGGCAGCAGGAAGCCGTCATCGACGATGCGCTCCACCTGCGCGATGACGATGCCGCCATTGTTGCGCGCCGCCATGGCCTGGGCCAGGCAGTCGAGGGTGAGCGCTTCCTTCTCGAAGGAGATGTTGCCGGCCGGGTCCGCCGAGGTGCCGCGGATGAAGGCGACGTCGATCTTGGTGGCGGTGTAGAACAGCCACTCCTCGCCATCGACCTCCACGAGCTTGACGATCTCGTCCGTCGTCACCTGGTTGACGCGGGCGCCGCCATGGCGCGGATCGACATAGGTGTGCAGGCCCACTTTGGAAAAGAGGCCGGGCTGGCCGGCGGCGCAGGCGCGGTAGAGCTGCGAGATCACGCCCTGGGGCAGGTTGTAGCCGACGATCTTGTTGTCCTGGGCGGCCTTGGCCACCTTCGGCATGCGACCGAAATTGGCGGCGATGACGCGCTTCAGCAGGCCCTCATGGTGGAGGCGGCCGGTGCCGAGGCCTTTGCTGTCGCCGGCGCCGGCGGTCATGATCAGGGTGAGGCCGCGCGGGGCGCCCGTGTCGACGAAGCGCTTCTCCAGGGCGGCATGAAGCGCCTCCGGGATGCAGCTTTGGACGAACCCCGTGGTGGTGACGACGTCGTCGTGCCGGATGAGGGCGATCGCCTCCTCGGCCGTGATCACCTTATTTTTCTTCATCGACCGGTCTATCCTCGGAGCGCCTCCCCCGTCCCGTCCCTAACACAAGTGATATCTTGCATAGTGTCGGGAGTGCGGAAGTCTTGTTTGGCGCCCATAGCGTAAAGATACGGTCCAGTTTCCGCAAGGGGCCGGTCTAGGGGTAGTAGCGGTGCGAATGTCTTGTTGCACTGCAGCGGATTGGTTGGTTCTCGCTCCCCGATATCCGGCCTTTCCGGCGGTTCGCGAGGATTCTGCGCAATTGTTCGCTCTTGGTTGAGCGGCACGAAGACTTTTGCGGTGCGGGAACGTCGACAATATTCAACATTCTGCGTTCCATCGCTGCCGAGCGCCCTGTGCCGATCTCCATTCCCGGTGTTCCGACCACGCGGCGAGATCGGGCGCGGTGCGCCGTGGATCGATGGTGTTCATGGCGGGCAGACCTCGTGAAAGTCGTCCATCGGTCTTGCATCCTGGAACCTGCGACGCTCGAAAGGACTGAGCGAGGGACGCGTCGGCTTGCCGGTGCGAGCCTGCTCGGGTTGGCGTGTCGTGGAGCGACCGGTGACGCGGGCTCGTCCGGGTTGTCCTTTCGCGCGGCCCTCGGTCCCATCAACGGAACCTCGAACCCATCATGATCGTCCGTTCGCGTCCAAACCTGATGGCGGTGCTGTTCACGCTTCAGGGCTCGATCCTGCCGAGGGTGGCGCTGAAGGTGAGCTTCATCACCGCGGCTGCCATTGCAGTCGTCGCGGTGGAGCGGGCATGGCCCCATCCCTTTCCGATGAGTGCCGGCATCGGCCCCTTCACCCTAGTCGGGTTGGCGCTCTCGATCTTCCTGAGTTTCCGCAACGGGGCCTGCTACGACCGTTGGTGGGAGGCGCGCAAAGCCTGGGGAACGCTGATCCTCGAAGCGCGCTCCTTTGCCCGCCTCCTGGCCGCGCTCCTGCCCGAGGAGCAGCATCGCGCCCTCCGCGCGCGGACGCTGAGGCGCGTCATGGCCTTCGCCCTCGCCCTGCACGCGCAAATGCGCCGTGGCGACGAGGCGGCGGCCGCCATCCCGTGGCTCCCCGAGGCGGAGGCGGCGGATCTGCACGCCCGGCCCAGTCCGGCCGAGGCGGTGCTCGTCCACCAATTGGCCGATCTCGGGCGGGCCCGGAGCGAGGGCGCCGTCTCCGACATCCTGTTCGGCCTCGTGGAGCAGAAGATCGCCGCCCTTGGCCAGGTTCAGATCGTCTGCGAGCGCATCCAGAGCACACCGCTCCCCTTCGCCTACACCCTGCTCCTGTACCGCACGGCCTGGATCTACTGTCTGCTCCTGCCCTTCGGGCTCGCGGGCACCCTGGGCTGGGTGACGCCGCTCGTGACGGCGCTCGTCGCGTATACCTTCTTCGGCCTCGATGCCCTGGGGGACGAGCTGGAGGATCCCTTCGGCACCGAACCCAACGATTTGCCTCTCGATGCCCTCGTCCGCGTGGTGGAGGGGATCGTCCGCGACGCCCTCGGTGAGCCCGCGCCGCCGCCCCTCGCGCCGGAGGGTTTCCTCCTGCGCTGAGGCGATGGTCGGGGCGATCCGCTCAGTATTCCCAGAAGATCCGCTGCAGCTCCTTGGTGTCCTGCGTCTTCGTCAGGGCGACGGCAGCGAGGATCTTGGCCTTCTGCGGGTTGAGGTCGTGGGCGACGACCCAATCGTACTTGTCGTCCGGCTGCTCGGCATTGCGCAGGACGAAGCCGTCGCCGACGCGGGACGAACGGATGATCTGCACCCCCTTGGAGCGGATGTCCTTCAGGGTGTCGACGAGATAGCCGGCCACCGAGCCGTTGCCGGTGCCGGCATGGATGATGGCCTTCGCGCCGCCGGCCACGGCCGAGGTGTAGGGTTCCGGGTGCATGTTGCCCGAGCCGTAGACGATGGCGACGTCCGGCAGGGAGTCGATCGTCTCGATGTCGAACTCGGAGGTCGTGCCGTGGCGCTTCACCGGCGCGCGGAACCAGTAGGTCTTGCCCTCCACCACCATGCCGAGCGGCCCCCACTGGCTGAAAAAGGCGGAGGGCTTGATGTTCACGCGCTTGGTGCTGTCGCGTCCGGCCTGGATCTCGTCGTTCATGGTGAGGAGCACGCCCTTGGCGCGGGAATCCTTCGCGCCGGCGACCACCACGGCGTCGAGGAGATTGAGGGCGCCGTCCGCCGAGATCGCGGTGGAGGGGCGCATGGAAGCGACCATGACGATGGGCTTGTCGGTCTTCACGACGAGGTCGAGGAAATAGGCGGTCTCCTCCACGGTGTCGGTGCCATGGGTGATGACCACCCCATCGACGTCGTCGCGTTTGACCAGGGCCGAGACCTGCTTGGCGAGCTGGATCAACTGGGCGTTGGTGAAGCTCTCCGACGCGATCTGGAAGGCCTGCTCTCCGCGCACCTCGGCGATCTGGGCGATGGCGGGCACGGCGGCGATGAGCTTGTCCACCGGGACCTTGGCCGCCTGGTAGGTGGCGCTGTTGGCGGCATCCGCACCGGCGCCGGCGATGGTGCCGCCGGTGGCCACGATGACGACACGGGGCTTGGCTGCCGCCGCCGGCGCCGTGGCCTCACCCGGTTTGGCGGGAGCCGGCCCTTCGAGCGCCGAACCCGAGACCGGTGCCAGGGGCAGGCCGAGGCCGAAGGCCAGGGCGATGGCCATCGGAAGAGCGCGGGAGCGGGAGGCTGAAGGGGCGAGCTGCATCGTGGTATCCTGTCACGGGCTTGATCCCCGCATTGTGGCCGCTCCCTCCGCCGAGGCACAGGCCAAAAAGGGGGCGGTCACAGGCTGTTCGTGCATCAATCCGCCCCGTTCGTAACAGGGAGGGTGCGCTTGGGCCGTCTGCGTCGCGCGGCTCGCGCGATCGCGTGGCATCCCGTCCATGGCCGCCATCGGGTATGGATGCGGCCTGTGGTCCGGTAAATGCTTGCAATCGGAACGAAATGACGAGACTTTCGGACGTTGGCAGCCCCTCGTCCGGCTCCGCGTCCGATGCCCCGGGCACGGAGCCGGACGCGAGGAACCGAGGTCGCCGGTCGTGCGTCGTCTCGTCTGGATCTGGGGATCGATCGCGTGGTGTATATGGTCGATGCTCCAGAGCAGCAGGTGAGCTCCACCACGGACCCGCTGCTCCTCGACAATCAGCTCTGCTACGCGCTCTACGCCGCCGCGCATCGGATCACCCGGTCGTACCGGCCCATGCTGGAGCGGATGGGGCTGACCTATCCGCAATATCTGGTTCTCCTCGTCCTGTGGGAGACCGATGGCGTGACGGTGTCGGATATCGGTCGCCGTCTGAGGCTCGATTCCGGCACGCTGACGCCGGTTCTGAAACGGCTCGAGACGGCCGGTTTCCTGATCCGCAACCGACGGCGGAGTGACGAGCGCGAGGTCGAGATCCAACTGACCGAGCATGGCCGTGACCTTCGCGCCGAAGCCCGCCTCGTGCGGGAATCCGTGATGTGCCAGCTCAACATGTCGGAGCCGGAGGTCCAGGCCATGCGCGCCGACCTCAATGCCCTGATCGAGAACCTCAGCGCCGCCGGCTGAACACCGCCTTGCATCGCCGTGCCGAGGGTCATTCCGCCGGTGCCGGCTGAGTTCGCGGTGTCACACGCGTGTCGTAGGAACGCGGGTTCTCTACGCTGGAAGCACGGGAAGCCGTTTTAGTTTGCCGGATAAATTTTGCCTTGAGGGCAATCTTCTTTTTCCGGTAGAGCCAACCCGTGTCCGACACATCCAAGCCAGCCTCGGCTGTTCCATACCTGCGGGCTCGTCCTCGCGTGACAGACAAGGGGCGTCCGATGATCCGGAGTTCGATGGTCCTCGTACCGATCGCTCATGCTGTGAAAACGCCCGTCTCGTCGCGAATGCGTACAATGCCCCGTCTCGAACCTCGCTGTCGGCCTCGGCCCGTCGAACCCGGACGGCGACTGGGCGTTCACCTGCCATGAGTTCAATCCAATTGGAGAGTGAGGCGGAGCCTCGACGCCAAGTCGGTGCCTTGCCGTTCCGGCGCCTTCCGGATGGCGGGTTCAAGATCCTCCTCATCACCTCGCGCGAGAGCCGCCGGTGGGTGATCCCGAAAGGCTGGCCGATGAAGGGCCGCAAGCCATTCGAGGCCGCCGCCCGGGAAGCCTATGAGGAGGCCGGTCTCCTGGGCGAGATCGGCAAGAGGCCGCTCGGCTTCTATCTTTACGAGAAACGCCTGAAGAGCCGCGATTTCGTCCTCTGCCAGGTCAAGGTGTTCCCCCTGGAAGTGCGCAAGCAGCTCAAGCACTGGCCGGAGCGGAACGAGCGCGAGGACCGCTGGTTCTCTCCCTCCGACGCGGCGGAAGCCGTGGCCGAATCCGGCTTGGCGGGCATCATACGAGCCGCCTGCAAGAGGGAAACCGGGCTGCTCGTTTCAAACGGATTGCTCAAAGGTGGCGAGAAGTGATTGCCAAGCCGCGTTTGATCCGCTAACTCCCCGCTCGTCCCGACACGTCGCGACGATCGGCTGCTGTAGCTCAGTGGTAGAGCACCTCATTGGTAATGAGGAGGTCGACAGTTCAATCCTGTCCAGCAGCACCATTTTCTCTGATCACATCATTGATTTATCTGATGGTGTCCCGATGGTCACGGGACGTGTCGGTCGAGTGCTCAGACATGGCTGGGCACCTTCCTTTCCTTCCCATTTTTAATTCACCCGTATCGCCATGATGCGGATGTGGTGGCGATTGCCTTGACGCTGTCGCGGCCGAGGCGATAGGGCTACGCCCCGTCTCGGCAGCCGGCCTGCGAAACCAAGGCTCGAGCGCGGGGCACATGTGTGCGGCGGTGTCGCCGGTTTCTCGGCATGGCGGCTTCCGACATGGGAGCGGCAGCGCGAACGGTCGGGGAAGCGATCCGCGGCGCGGCGCCCCAGATCGATCGAGAGGGTTTCATCGTGAGCTTTGAGCCGGACCACAAGGCATTGGCGATTCCCGGCCCCGACGTTTCCGACGAGCGACCTTCGGCGGACGCGGAGTCCATCATCGCAGCCCTGGAGAAGGCGGCCGTTTCAGCCTCCGAGTCCCCACCGTCGCTCAAGATGGTGGATATGGCCAAGCGTCTCGTCGTCGAGCTGCGGGTAGCCTGTCGGGGGCGACCCGACGCCAGGCCGATGATCCTGCGCGGCCGCGCCGCCCTCAAGAAGGTTGAGGCTGCGTACCGGCCCGACGGGGCGGATGTGACCGAGGATGCGGTCTCCGCCGACGAGCGCCGCGCCGCGAAGGTCGAGGCGGCCCGCCGTCGCGTGGCCGAGCGCGAGGAGGTGTTCGCGCAGAATGCCGACCGCATGCGCAAGATCGTGGGTGCGTTGACGGCCGCCGCGAAGACCGAGGATCCAGGCCGCTTCACGGTCCAGGCCGGCCTGTGTCAGCAGATATGGGACGAGATCGGCCCCGCGGGCCCGGAAGGGCCCGCCCTGCTCAAAGCCTATCGCAAGGCGACGGCGTTGTTCTGGGCCAAGGCCGGTGTGCCCGAGCCCGGCAAGGCCGAAGACGCGTGACGGTCTCCGGCCCCGGCCGGCTTCGAATGTGCCGTGCCCCGGGACGCAGACGAGACGTCCCGGGGCTTCGTGGCTACGTACGGCGGATCAGGGTACCCGCGCCGTGGTCGGTGAAGAGCTCGAGCAACACCGCGTGGCTGACCTTGCCGTCGAGGATGACCACGGCCTCGACGCCCTGTTCCAGCGCGTAGATGCAGGTCTCGATCTTCGGGATCATCCCGCCCGTGATGGTGCCGTCGGCGATGAGGCGGCGGCAATCCTCGAGGGTCAGGTCGGTGATCAGCTTCTTGTCCTTGTCGAGTACGCCCGGCACGTCGGTGAGCAGCAACAGGCGCTTGGCCCGCAGCGCCCCGGCGATCGCTCCGGCGAACGTATCGGCATTGACGTTGTAGGTCTGGCCGTCCGCCCCGAACGCGACCGGGGCGAGGACCGGAATCAACTCGGCTTTCAGCACCGCATCGAGGACGCCGCGTTCCACGTGCTCGGGCTCGCCCACGAGGCCGAGATCGATCTCCTGCTCGGTCTGGCTCTCCGGGTCGAGGACGGTACGCGTCGCCTTGCGGGCGCGGACCATGTTGCCGTCCTTGCCGCAGAGACCGATGGCGCGGCCGCCCTCGGCCGAGATCCAGCCGACGATCTGTTTGTTGATCGAGCCGGCGAGCACCATCTCGACCACCTCTACGGTGGCCTCGTCGGTGACGCGCAGGCCGCCCCGGAATTCGGATTCGATCCCGAGCCGGCCGAGCATCCGTCCGATCTGCGGGCCGCCGCCATGGACGACGATGGGCTTCAGGCCGGATTGCTCGAGGAGGACGATGTCCTCGGCGAAATCCTCCGCCGCCGCGCGGTCGCCCATGGCGTGGCCGCCATACTTGATGACGACGATTTCCTGGTCGTAGCGCTGCATGTGTGGGAGCGCCTGGACCAGGACTTCCGCGCGGACATGCACGTTCGGGAGGGCGTCTTTTGCCAGAGATTCTTTCATCGTGAGGCACTGTCCTCGCTACGGCGCCGGATCGGGATGCGCGACGACGCGCTTCTAGCGCAGCGATGTCGCACTGCGAAGCGCCATAGCCGCCAAAGCTCGGAAAAATGGTCCCGTTGTGAAAGGCGGATCGGTGGTGAGAACAGCCGGCACCAAGGGGGAGGGTATAACCATGCGTTAACCATGTCCTGTGATCCTTTGGACGATTGCACAGGACGCTTCCTCCGATGCTCGCCGCGGATCCCACCCTCGCCCGTCCGACCCTCACCGGCCTTCGGAATCTGACTGCCGCCCTCGCCCAGATCGGGAAGGACACCGCCTCTCCCGCAGAAGTCTGGCGCAGACTGACCGACAGCTACGTCGTCGATCTCGATGCCGTCGCCAGCATCCTGCCCCGCGCCGAGCCCGAGCCGACCTGGCTCGTGCCCCGTAACGAGGATCGCCTCGTCACCGGCCGATCGCGGGCCGGCAAGGTGTCGCTTCGCGCGTGAATCCGAAGTCTTCGCGCCGCGCATGAGAGCCATGTCCGGCCCGGATCGAGGCTACCTTACGACAGGTTTGGCATCTGTCATGCTAGACCAAGTCCAATGAAAAACGACGAGGAACGCTCAGGCAACAATCACGCGGCCGCTCGACGCCTGAGCAACACCGCGGACCTTATTCGCCGAACCGAAAAAGGGGTCCGTCATGTCCGAATTGTTAGCCGTCGCCCTCGTTTGCTCCAGCATGATCGCGGTGCAGGATTGCTCCCGCACCACCGCCCTCGACGTCATCGTGTCTCCCGCGCACACGCCGATGGAATGCATGATCCATGGCCAGACCATGGCTGCTTCCACTTGGAGCGATGATGGTGAGAAGCGCTACGTGAGGGTGACCTGCGAGCGCCGCCATGCCGATCTTCGCGGCCTGCGCCGGGCGGGCTACGCCGCAGCTATCGTCCTCGTCCCGCGTCACGCGATCTGAGCGATCCCGCATCGGGGAACGCGACGGACGATCAGGACCCGCAGGCCTCGCGAGTCTCCGAGGCAGGTTTCGCAGACGTGGCCGCCGCGCTTCTGCGATACAAACCTGTTTAGCGCCTCACGCCTCGATCCGGAGCGTCTCGCCCCGTTCGAGGCGGCCCCCATGGAGCACCTCCGCGTAGACCCCGCAATCGGCATGGCCGAGACGCGTGGAGAGCGTCCGGGGGATCGCGAGGTCACGGATGCCGGTCGCCGGATCGACATTCGTCGCCGCACAGCGCTCCGTCCGCTTCGAGATCCGCAGGCGCACGCCTCCCGCCGTGGCGAGAATGCGCCCGACGAGGTCGAGTTCGGCGAAGGGGGGAAGGCCGGTGAGGTGAAGGTTCGCGCGGAAGCGCAACGGATCGACGGGCGCGCCCACCATGTCCTGCGTCGCCGCGACGCTGGCGAGGTTGAGGAGCGAGACGAAGCCGCGTGCTGAATCGGTGAAGCGGAAGCCGTCCGGTGCGGCGAGCAGCCTCGGCGGCCCGCGCAGGGAGTCCGCGAATTCGGCACGGAAGAACGCTTCCACCGCCTCGCGCCCTTCCGGCGTCGAGAGGTCGGCCTCGACCACGAGGCCGTCGCCCTGGCGGATCGTCAGCACCGACGTTTCGTCGTCGTAGCGCGTGATGAGGCGGGCCAGGGCCTCGTTGCGCATCAGCATCAGGAACTTGATCTTGGGCTGATGCTTCGGCGCGGCCGGATCGAAGCCGGACGGCCCGTTCTCGATGGCGAACAGCCGGTCGCCCGGAAAATAGCGTCCCGCTTCCAGCGTCACTTGCTCCAGCTCCTCGGGCGAGAGCCCCTTCACGGGGTAGCGGTGGAGCGCTTCGAGGCACAGTTCGGGAAGGCTGGTCGGCGTCGCGGTCATGCCGTCAGCCTCGCCCGAAGCCATACTCGCACGCAAGTCCGTGATCGGGTCTTGTGGTGCTCATTTGCAACACTACATCGTGAGCAATCGGCGGCCCTCGCGGCGCCGAGGCTTCCCGGACCATCCGGTCGGGAAGCGACGTCTCGACGGGGCCGCGCCGCTTGGCGGGCGGTGGATCGTCGGCACGGGGGAGAGGACAGACATGAATTTCGAGATCTATACCGAACGCGCCCGCGGCTTCGTCCAGGCCGCGCAATCCCTGGCCCTTCGCGAAGGCCATCCGCAATTGCAGCCCGGCCACCTGCTCAAGGTGCTCCTGGACGATCCAGAGGGGCTCTGCGCCGGTCTGATCGACCGCGCCGGCGGGCAGTCCCGCGTGGCCCTCGCCCAGGTCGAGCAATGGCTGGCCAAGCAGCCCAAGGTCTCCGGCAACTCGGCGCAGCCCCAGGCGACGCGCGAACTCGTGCGCCTGTTCGACACCGCCGAGAAGGCCGCCCAGAAGGCGGGCGATTCCTACGTCACCGTGGAGCGCCTGCTGCTCGCCCTCGCCGTGGAGAAGGACACCGAGTCCGGCCGTGCGCTCGCCGCCGCCGGCGTCACCGCCGCGTCGCTGAACGCCGCCATCAACGCGCTCCGCAAGGGCCGTACGGCCGACAACGCCACGGCCGAGAACGCCTACGACGCCCTGAAGAAATACGCCCGCGACCTCACCGAGGCCGCCCGGGAGGGCAAGCTCGACCCGGTGATCGGCCGTGACGAGGAGATCCGCCGCACCATCCAGGTCCTGTCCCGGCGCACCAAGAACAACCCGGTGCTGATCGGCGAACCCGGCGTTGGCAAGACTGCCATCGTCGAGGGGCTGGCCCTGCGCATCGTCGATGGCGACGTGCCGGAGAGCCTGAAGGACAAGAGTCTGCTGGCCCTCGACATGGGCGCGCTGATCGCCGGCGCGAAGTATCGCGGCGAGTTCGAGGAGCGGCTGAAGGGCGTGCTGTCGGAAGTCACTTCGGCCGCCGGGGGCATCATCCTGTTCATCGACGAGATGCACACGCTGGTGGGAGCCGGCAAGGCGGACGGGGCGATGGACGCCTCCAACCTGCTCAAGCCAGCTCTGGCGCGCGGCGAGCTGCATTGCGTCGGCGCGACCACCCTCGACGAATACCGCAAGCATGTGGAGAAGGACGCGGCCCTCGCCCGCCGCTTCCAGCCCGTCTTCGTGTCCGAGCCCACCGTCGAGGACACGGTCTCGATCCTGCGCGGCATCAAGGAGAAGTACGAGCAGCACCACGGCGTCCGTATTCAGGACGCGGCCCTCGTGGCGGCCGCGACCCTGTCGAACCGCTACATCACCGACCGCTTCCTGCCGGACAAGGCCATCGACCTGATGGACGAGGCCGGCTCGCGCCTGCGCATGCAGGTCGATTCTAAGCCGGAGGAGCTCGACAACATCGACCGCGAGGTGGTGCGCCTCAAGATCGAGGGCGAGGCCCTGAAGAAGGAGACCGATTCCGCCTCCCGCGACCGTCTGGTGCGGCTGGAGAAGGAACTGGCCGATCTCGAAGAGCAGTCGGCCGCGATCACCTCCCGCTGGAAGGCCGAGAAGGACAAGTTGGGTGCCGCAGCCGAACTCAAGAAGAAGCTCGACGAGGCGCGCAACGAACTCGCCTCGGCCCAGCGCCAGGGCCAGTATCAGCGCGCGGGCGAACTCGCCTACGGCGTGATCCCTGGGTTGGAGCGGGAGCTCGCCGAGAACGAGGCCGCTGCCGAAACCGCCGTCGCCCGCGACGGTATGGTCGAGGAGGCGGTGACGCCGGCCCATATCGCCGGTGTCGTCTCGCGCTGGACCGGCGTGCCCGTGGACAAGATGCTGGAGGGCGAGCGCGAGAAGCTGCTCGCCATGGAAGCGGCGCTCGGGCAGCGTGTCGTCGGCCAGCGCGAAGCCGTGGAAGCCGTGGCCACCGCCGTGCGGCGTGCCCGTGCCGGCCTGCAGGACCCGAACCGGCCGATCGGCTCGTTCATGTTCCTCGGGCCGACGGGCGTCGGCAAGACCGAGCTGACCAAGGCGCTGGCCGGGTTCCTGTTCGACGACGACACCGCCCTCGTGCGGATCGACATGTCGGAATACATGGAGAAGCACTCCGTGGCCCGGCTCATCGGCGCGCCTCCGGGCTATGTCGGCTACGAGGAGGGCGGAGCGCTCACGGAAGCCGTGCGGCGCCGGCCCTATCAGGTCGTGCTGTTCGACGAGATCGAGAAGGCGCATCCGGACGTGTTCAACGTCCTGCTGCAGGTTCTCGATGACGGGCGACTCACGGACGGGCAGGGGCGGACGGTGGATTTCCGCAATACGCTCCTGATCATGACCTCGAATCTCGGCTCCGAATATCTGGTGGCGCAGATGGAGGGGCAGGAGACGGACGAGGTCCGCGAGGAGGTGATGGGCGTGGTCCGCCATCATTTCCGGCCGGAATTCCTCAACCGGATCGACGAGATCATCCTGTTCCACCGTCTTCGAAGGTCGGAGATGGGGGCGATCGTCGATATCCAGCTCAAGCGGCTGCAGACCCTCCTCGACGAGCGCAAGATCGCCCTCGACGTGGAGCCCGATGCCCGCGACTGGCTCGCCGACAAGGGCTACGACCCGGCCTACGGGGCGCGTCCGCTCAAGCGTGTGATCCAGAAGGCGGTGCAGGATCGGCTGGCCGAGCAGCTGCTCGCGGGCCGTATCCATGACGGCGAGGCGGTGCCGGTCCGGCTCGGCCCGTCCGGCCTGATGATCGGCGACGATCCGGCCCTGCCGGAGCGGCGCCCGGCGAGCGTCACGCTGAACTGAGGCGCGGCCTGTCTCACGGCCCCGGCGGGCTCGTTCCGCCGGGGCAGGTCAGGCGATGGCCGCCATCTCCCGTGTCATCTCCCGAAGGAATGCGCGCATCCCGGGCGCGGAGCGAGGCGTCGATCAGCGACCCGAGCCGCGCAGCGTCATTGTCACCCGCTGTTCGAGCAGGTTCCACCGCGCTGAGAACCCGCTCGCCACGCAGCCCCCATAGGTCTGGCCCACGAAGAAGCCCTGCGCTGCCCGGTTTCGGCAATCGAGCACGGGCGGCAGAGCCAGGACGACGAGGACGGCGCCGGCAATCGCCGCCACGCTGGCCAGGATGCCGAACAGCCACGCCAATTGCGAGCCGTAGGCTTTCCTCCCACCGTCATCACGGTCGGACCCGGTCCCGTCGGTCAAATCGCGGGACATCGCATCCGCCCGGGGGCGGCGGTCGCGGATGATCTCCACGGTGGATTGGCTCGCCGGCTTCGTCACGCCTCGTCTTCCCCAAGAATTGCCGATGCGATCTAAGCGTGCAGTGTTGAAGGAAGATTGAAGGGGAGGCGTGCCTGTCGCCTTTGCTTGGTGACAAGCCAAAACGCCGGGCTTGAGCCTGCTCCATGTTTGGGCAACATGCACGGCGTCGGCTTGGTGGACCAGGCCGGATCACGGCGGGATTTCAGATGTCGGCACGCAATCCAGAAACCCGCAATCCTGTTCCGTCCAAACCGGGAACCGGCCGCCCCGCTGGCGAAGCCGCCACCGACGGTGCCCTGTCCCGCCTCGGCATCCGCTTCACCGTTTGGGCCGAGCGCTGGTTTCCCGACGCGTTCATCTTCGTGGCCATCGCGGTGGTCATCGTGGCCCTCGGGGCGCTGGCCAATGGCGCTCCCGCGATGACGGTGGCCAAGAGCTTCGGCGACGGATTCTGGAGCCTGATCCCCTTCACCATGCAGATGGCCTTCGTCACCATCGGCGGCTACGTGGTGGCGACGGCGCCGCCGGTTCAGCGGCTGATCGACCGGCTCGCCCTCGTGCCCAAGACGGGCCGGGGTGCGGTCGGCTTCGTGGCGGCGGCGACGATGCTGTCGTCGTTCCTGAGCTGGGGCCTCAGCCTGATCTTCGGCGGCCTTCTCGCCCGCGCGCTCGCCCGCCGCACCGAACTCCGCATGGACTACCGGGCCGCGGGGGCGGCCGCCTATCTCGGCCTCGGCGCCACCTGGGCCATGGGCCTCAGCTCATCGGCCGCGCAGTTGCAGGCCAATCCCAAAAGCCTGCCGCCGAGCCTCCTGCCGATCACCGGCGTGATTCCGTTCAGCGAGACGATCTTCCTCTGGCAGTCGATGCTGATCGCCCTGATCCTCTTCGTGATCTCGATCGTCATCGCCTACGTGTCGGCGCCCCAGCCCGCCACCGCCGTGACGGCCGACGACCTCGGCCTCGACGTCTCGCGCGACAAGCCGGACGAGTCCCGGCCGCAGCAGCCTTCGGAATGGCTGGAGCATTCGCCGATCCTGACCCTGCTCCTCGTCATCATCGCCGGCGGCTGGCTCTACCAGGAATTCGCGCGCCAATCCTGGATCACCGCGATCTCCAACCTCAACACCTACAACCTGCTCTTCCTCACCCTCGGCCTGCTGCTGCATTGGCGGCCGCGGAACTTCCTCGCCTCCGTGGCGAAGGCGGTGCCGGCCACCGCCGGCGTGCTGATCCAGTTCCCGCTCTACGCGGCGATCAGCGCCATGCTGACCAACGCCAAGAATGCCGGCGGCACCTCGGTCTCGGACGTGATCACCCACGCCTTCGTGGCCCTGAACACCACGGGCAGCTTCCCGATCTCCATGGGTGTCTATTCGGCGGTGCTCGGCTTCTTCGTGCCGTCCGGCGGCGGCAAGTGGCTGCTGGAAGCGCCCTACGTCATGCAGGCGGCCAACGAGCTACAGGTCCATCTCGGCTGGGCGGTGATGATCTACAACGCCGCCGAGGCGTTGCCGAACCTGATCAACCCGTTCTGGATGCTGCCGCTTCTCGGCATCCTCGGCCTCAAGGCCCGCGACATCGTCGGGTTCAGCTTCCTGCAGCTCATCATCCACCTGCCGGTGGTGCTGTTCCTGCTCTGGGCGCTGGCCTTCACGCTGACCTACCACCCACCGGTCATGCCTTAGGGGGCGGCCTGTTTCCCGGGCCTGACCCGACTACGTGACGCGAGCCCGCCGATCGTTCTGATCAGACATTCCGATCCGCCGCATGGGACAAGGGTCGGGGTTTCAGGGGCGTCCCTGCGGTGGGCCGCCCATGGCGATCACGCCGGCATCGGCGAGGCCCCGGGCCTCGTCGGCGCCAGAGGCCACGAGCGAGAAGCTGATGGGCCGCAGCGGACCGCTGTCGTGGCCGGTTTCGCCCTCGGACCAGGAACTGACGGATATCGGCGTGAACGCATCTGCCATACCGCTGCTCGTCAGACCCTCGGCGCGGGCGCGTGCATCGACGCGTTGCAGGAAGCCATCGCTCGGTACGCCAAGGCGCACCGGCCGGGTGTCAGGCTCGGCCTGCCAGATCGTACGGATGAGGCAATGCCGGCCGTTCCCGTCCTGGCCCCAGGATGCCACGTAGCGCGGCGACAAAAGCTCCACGGCCTTCTCCCGGTCCGGCGCACGGCGCGGGATGGTGTCGATCGCCTCCCGCGAGGCGGGCCGCGTCGCGAGCCCCTGGAACGGCGTGCGGCCGTGGCGGATGTAGCCGAGGCAATCCTCGAAGATGATCCGCATCACCAGCGGCTCGTTCTCCTCGATCGGCGCGGCGCTGGCGGGCAAGGCCGCGAGGCAGGCGGCGAGCAGAATCCAGGGTTTGCGCAAACGATCCTCCCTTCGGTGCGTGGCCGGGCGAAGCGTATACCATCGTCTCGATGGGCGTAGGGCCGTCCCGGTCCGGCCGGATGCCCTGTCGATGGGGGCAGCACTCGACAATGTCGGCATCGAGCCATCACCGATCACAGATCCTCGCGCCGGCACGCCGAGTTTTCATGTCCCACTGGCGGCAAACAGGCCCTCCCGAGGAGTGATTCCGCGCCGTTCCCGCATCGGTCGAACACCTCGAGCCGTGGGGGGACACCTTGATGGATAAGGCGATGCGGGCGCTGCAGGCCGCAGATACTGGCGTTTATCTTGAGAGATGGTCATATAATTCAAGTGAAAAATTTCATATTGCCTGGTGTCCGGCGCAAAGCTAGGCTAACGCCGCAATCCTATCCTCTTTGGAGGGTGTGACGGAAAGGAACGTCATGGCGTATGTAATGGGTACTGGTCAGGCCGATGTCATCGATTACGGCAAGGGTGTGACCGACGGCGACGACTATATTCTCGGCTACGGTGGCGACGACGTGATCTACGGTCGAGGCGGGGATGATACCATTTTTGGCGACTCCGATTCGACGACGAATTATATCGGCAGCGACACCCTCTATGGCGGCGGTGGCAACGATCTGCTGGTTGGAGACAATGGTGTCGATACGCTCTACGGCGGATCTGGCGATGACCGGTTCGTCATGCGCTACGACTTGTTCGTCGACGACGTTTACGGCCAGTCGGGTACCGATACTCTCGCGTTCTTCGCTTTCGATCGAGCCGCCAACGTCAATCTGAGCCAGAAGTCTTATTTCATCGTCGGCGGTGAGGAAGGCAAGCACACCGTCTCCGGTGTCGAGAACGTGAGCGGGACCGACCAGAACGACAAGATTGCGGGCGATGCCGCTGACAACCTCCTGATCGGCAAGCTCGGCGACGACCAGCTCAATGGCGGTGCCGGCAACGACACGCTTCAGGGAGGGGACGGGGTGGACCGGGTCGTGGGCGCCAGCGGCGACGATGTCCTCTCGGGGGATGGCTCATCGGACAAGCTGTTCGGTGGCGAGGGGAAGGACGTGCTGAACGGCGGGACCAGCGACGACACGCTGTTCGGCGACGCCGGCAACGACTCGCTCCGTGGCGATGACGGCAATGACACGCTGGTCGGCGGGGCCGGCAACGACAGACTGACCGGCGGCGTGGGCCGCGACACTTTCGTTTTCGACCGCCTCACGGGCAAGGACGTCATCACCGACTTCAGCCCCGGATCGGGCTCGCCCGACGTCATTCGCCTGGAGAAGGATGTGCTGGGCTCCTTCGCCGCATTGGTCTCTCACGCCGAGGACACCAGCGCCGGGGTCGTCATCCACTACGACGCGGGCAGCATCCGCCTTGCGGGCCTGCAGGTCGCGGATCTGCACGCGACCGACTTCCTGTTCGTCTGAGCCTCTCCCCACCGGCTCCCTTGCGTCATGGGGCTCGAAACCAGGGCCTCGCACGAGGAGGAGCTTTTTGGTGCGCGTCAGGGACCGGGCGGCAGGAGCTTACCGGCCGGGTGCCGCCTGTCGGGCTCCCGTCGGAACGAAGGCGGCGAGTGCGGCCAGCAGCCAGCCGGCCATCAGCAAGAGTCCGCCGGCCGGGGCGGCCATGGGAAAGAGCGGAATGCCGTGCATCGCCCGTAAGGACAGATCGCCGGAGAACAGAGCGAGCCCCATCACCAGGGCGGCGGCGGCGACTCGGGTCGTGAGGCGATGAGTGATCCCGGTTGCGGTCAGGGCCACCAGAACGATGATGGCGGGCGCGTGGAACAGCAGGAATTGCGCCGCCGTCTTCAGGCTGTCGGTGCCAGGAATATGGGCTGCCGCCGCGCTCGCGGCGACGCCCAGCAGGCCGGCGAGAGCGCCGAGTGCGAGAAGGGCGCGGTCGAAGCCGGTCATGCGCCGCGCTCGGACAGGAGCCGGGCAACGCTGGCGCGCAGTTCCGGCACGCCACGATCGTCGCGGCTCGATGTGAGCAGGATTTCGGGGTAGGCCGCCGGGCGTTTGGCGATGGCCGAGCGGATGCCTGCGATGCGCGCCTCGATCTCGGCCTTCTTCAGGGCATCCCCCTTGGTCAGGACGATCTGGTAGCTCACGGCGGCCTTGTCGAGCCCGTCGAGCACGTCGGTATCGATGCTCTTCAGCCCGTGGCGGGAATCGATCAGCATGAAGACGCGGGCGAGGTTGGCGCGGCCCTTCAGGTAATCGTGGATCAAGTCGGTCCAGGCCTCGACCTTGGTCTTCTCCACGGCGGCGTAGCCATAGCCCGGCATGTCCACCAGGGTCAGGCGCCCGCCGATATCGAAGAAGTTGAGCTGCTGCGTCCGCCCGGGTGTGTGCGACGTCCGCGCCAGGGTGTTGCGGCCGGTCAGTGCGTTGACGAGGCTCGATTTGCCGACGTTCGAGCGGCCGGCGAAGGCGATCTCGACGCCCTTCATCGGCGGCAGGGCGGCGACGGTGGGCGCGGAGGACAGGAAGTCGGCCACGCCCGCGAACAGCAGGCGGCCGGATTCGAGGAGGGCCGCATCGGCTTCGGCTTGGGACATGGTACGGCTCCGGCGGCGGGCTCTGGTCGGGGCGTCCCACCTCATCACCTCATCCTGAGGTGCCTTCGTGAAACGAAGGCCTCGAAGGAGGGCTCCATGGCCCTTTGCGGGCTCTGGAACCTCCTTCGAGGCCGCTGCGCGGCACCTCAGGACGAGGGCATCGGTCGGAAGTCGTCCGAGAGTTGACGGCTCAGCTCTTGGCCGTCGCACCCTTGTCGGCGGGCTTCTTCTTGAACATCCCGCCGAGGTTGTCCCACAACTCCACCTTCACGCCGTTGCGGCGCATGATGACGTATTGCTGGATCACCGAAAGGGTGTTGTTCCAGGCCCAGTAGATCACCAGACCGGCCGGGAACGAGCCGAGCATGAAGGTGAATACGATGGGCATGAAGGTGAAGATCTGCGCCTGGACCGGGTCCGGCGGCGCGGGGTTCATCTTCATCTGGATGAACATCGTGATGCCCATCACGATCGGCCAGATGCCGAGATGGATGAAGTCCGGGGCGGCGAAGGGCAGGAGCCCGAACAGATTCAGGATGTTCGTCGGATCGGGAGCGGCGAGATCCTGGATCCAGCCGAAGAACGGCGCGTGCCGCATCTCGATGGTGATGAACAGGACCTTGTAGAGCGCAAAGAAGACGGGGATCTGAATCAGCACCGGCCAGCAGCCGGCGACCGGGTTGATCTTCTCCTTCTTGTACAGCTCCATCATCGCCTGCTGCTGCTTCATCTTGTCGTCGCCGTAGCGCTCGCGGATCGAGGCCATCTCCGGCTGCACGGCCTTCATCTTGGCCATGGACTGGTACGACTTGTTGGCGATCGGCAGGAACAGAAGCTTCAGGCAGAAGGTCACCACCAGGATCGACACGCCGAAATTGCCGAACAGGTGGAAGAAGAAGTCCAGCGCCCGGAACATCGGCTTGGTGATGAAGTGGAACCAGCCCCAGTCGATCATCAGATCGAACTGCTTGATGCCGAGATCCTTCTGGTAGTTGTTGATCGTGTTGACTTCCTTGGCGCCGGCGAAGAGCTGCTGGGTCGCCGTCACGGTGGTGCCCGGCGCGACGTTGCGGCCGTCGCCGCGCACGCTGGCCTGATAGACCTTGGTGGCGCCGTCGGTGCGCTCGGTGAAGCTGCCGGTATAGGGCGTGGCCTGGTCGGGGATGGTGGCCGCCGCCCAGTACTTGTCGGTGATGCCGACGAAGCCGCCGGTCACGTTCGCCCAGGCCTTGCCCTTGGTGCTGGCATTGCCGAGCACCGGCTCCTTGGCGACGTGATCGTAGGTGTATTCCTGCAGGCCGTCGGCGCCGACCACGCCGATCATGCCCTCGTGCAGCACGTAATAGCCCTGCGTCGTCGGCTTGCCCCAGCGCGAGACCAGCCCGTAGGGATACAAGGTGACGGCGTTCGCGCCCTTGTTCTCGACTTCGTCGCGGATCGTGAACATGAACTTGTCGTCCACCGCGATGACGCGGCGGAACACGAGGCCGGCGCCGTTGTCGTAGGTCAGCGTCAGGGGCTTGGTCGGCGTCAGCACGGTCTCGTCGGCGGTCCACACCGTGTCACCGGTGGGGAGGGGGCCGGTATTCTGCCCGACCCAGCCGAACTCGGCGTAATAGGGATTGGCGCTGCCGGTGGGCGAGAGCAGCACGATGCGCGGGCTCTTGTCGTCCACGGTCTCGTGGTAGCCTTTGAGGGAGACGTCGTCGACGCGGCCGCCCTTGAGGGCGATCGAACCGGCGAGCGCCGGGGTATCGATGGTCACGCGCGGCGAGCGGGCGAGCGCCGCCTCGCGGCTTTCCGCCGGCGTCTGCGCATTCGGCAGGGTGCCCGGCACGGGGGCCGAGGGGCCGCCTTCCGCCGGGCTCGCCGAGGGCGCGCCGTTGGGATTGGCCGCCTGCTGCGCCGCCTTGCTCTGGAGCGCCGCCTGACGCTGCTCCTCCACGCGCGGGGCGGCGATGAAATAGTTCCAACCGAGCAGCACCGCCAGCGACAAGGCGATCGCGACGATCATGTTCGTCTTGTCATTACCCATCGAGAGATCCGTCGCGTGTGTTCGGAGGAGGGGAGGGAAGGCAAGCGTCGCCCGAGGCAGGGGGCATCGTCCCCGCCTCGTTTCGCGCGGGCGAACGCGCCGACGTCAGGGCGAGTGATGCTGTTTTGGAGGATGCAATTCCATCGGAGCCCGAGCCGGGCTTGCTCGCATCGGGCTTTCCGGACCTGCGCCGGCCCCGCGAGGAGGGCGCCGATTCGCGACCCTTGGTCCCGCCGGGCTTGATCACCGCACCGACGGAGCGGCGCAGGTCGGCGATCAGCGTCTCGAACGGGGCGTGGAGCGCCGGACGTCTCGCGATGAGAACGATGTCCGCAGAGGTATCGGGAAGATCCGCCGAGGCACGGGCCACGGCATCGCGCAGCCGGCGGCGAATCCGGTTGCGCTCGGTGGCATGACCGACGCGCTTCGTGATCGTGAAGCCGATTCGCAGCCCCCCGATCGGCGGAGCATCGGCAAGTGGCGTCCCTGACGCTGCCTCACGCAGCCGCCCCTGGGCGCTCATGAGCTCAGTATGGAACCGTCGCCCCCCCGCGGCAGCGAGGAAGTCCGGTCGCCGCTTGAGCCGTCCGATCGTCGACACTGCCGGTTCGATCCTGCGGCCTAGGGGCGAGGTCATGGTCTGAGCGGGGCTGGCCTCGGCGTTCCGTGCCGCCGAAGGCACGGATGCCTTAGGCCGAGAGCTTCTTGCGGCCGTGCGAGCGACGGGCTGCGATGACCTTGCGACCGCCGGCCGTGGCCATACGGGCGCGGAAACCGTGGCGGCGCTTACGCACGAGCTTGCTGGGCTGATAAGTTCTCTTCATGGCGCGATCTCCGATGGCCGAGGATCGATCCGGCTGGCTGCAGGAGCCCCACCGACATCTTCACTCGCCCTGAAATGTGTCTGCAAGCGCGAAGAGCGCCCACGTGGGGCGCGGCGACGCGATGGCGCGGCTTATGACGGAGAGGGGGGGCGAAGTCAATTCTGGCGCGGGCATTTCCCATCGCGCCCGCCGCCGTCCGAGCGGGGTCGGCGTTAGCCGCGCATTAACCTTTTCAGCTTATGAAAGAATCATGTCCGGTTCTCCGGATGTGGGGCAGATTTCGATCTGCCGTTGTTTTGATGCCTCTGTCGACTTCACCAAAGCCGCCCCTCCCGGGCGGCTTTTTTTTTCGTCCTCGCTCATGCGCATGCCCGGCGCCGTGCGACTCCGCTCGTTTGGCACGATGTCCGCTTGTTAACGTTAACCCCCGGTCAACGGCGCGGGGCGGCGCGTTCGGCGCTAGTGTTGCGCCTCTGGTCGCGAACGCACTGATCGTGTCCCAGGTCGGGACACAACGGTCCGATAGCGGCACAGGAGGCAGGATGAACGAGTTCAACGTCACCTTTCGCGACGAGCGCGACTGGGTCAGCTTCGGTGACACCTACGTGAACTCGGAGGCCTTCCGGGTTCTGTTCCGCGAGGGCATGACCATGGTCGAGGAGGCGGCGGCCTATCTCGATGGAGATGGGCGCGAGGAATCCCGCCTCCTGTCGCGCGACAGTACCCTGTCCTATGCCAGCGAGAGCATGCGTCTGACCACGCGGCTGATGCAGATCGCCTCCTGGCTGCTGGTGCAGCGCGCCGTGTCGGAGGGTGAGATCACCCCCGCCCAAGCGCTTCAGGAGAAGACCCGCGTCCGCCTCGCGACGCCGGAGGCCTTCCGCGCCGAGACGTTCGGCGCGCTCCCGGCCCGTCTTCAGGACCTCATCATCCGCTCGCGCCGGCTCCATGCCCGCATCCTGCATCTCGACGGGCTCATCTCCGACGACCACCCGACCCCGATCGTCCGCGAGAGCCCAGTCGCCGCCCAGCAGGGCCTGCTGCGCAGCGCCTTCGGCGTGGCGCATTGAGACCGGCGCATTGAGATGTGGCGCGTCGAGGCCCGGCGTGGCCTCGATGCCTGGAAACGCGAAAGGGCGGCGCCTCGTCGGCGCCGCCCTTTCGCGTTTCGAAAACCCTCCGCCGCCACCAGCCGGTCGCGTCGGTCAGTCCGCAGAGATCACTTCTTGCCGAAGGAGAGGGCGCCGAAACGCGAATTGAACCGCGAGACGCGACCGCCGCGATCGAGCATCTTCTGCTCGCCACCGGTCCAGGCCGGGTGCGTGTTCGGATCGATGTCGAGGTTGAGGGTGTCGCCCTCCTTGCCGTAGGTCGACCGGGTCATGTAGTCGGACCCATCGGTCATCACGACCTTGATGAAATGGTAGTCGGGATGCTCGGTACCCTTGGCCTTGTCGGCCGCACTCTTTGCCATGACGAAATCCTTGAATAGCCACGCCGACCGGCCCGCCTGGCGGCCCGCGGCCTTAGATCACGCGCAATCGGATGAAGGCGGGCCTATACCCCACGTGCTTCCTCCGAACAAGCGCCCGGGCGCGGGAGATCGCCCGGGCGCGTATTTTCTTGAGACGATGACGAGGCAAGATGGCTCGCGGGCGTAACAAAATTTCCGGCGGCGATGGCCGTGGCAAGGCACCCCTCGGGTCGCTGAAGCCGCTGATTCCGTTCGCACTGGTCTATCGCGGTCGCATCCTGGCGGCGTTCCTGTCGCTGCTGGCGGCTTCCGGGGCGACTCTGGTCGTGCCCATCGCGCTCCGGCGGGTGATCGATCACGGCTTCTCGCCGGAGGGCCACAGCGTCATCGACGCCTATTTCATGGCGCTGATCGGCGTGGTGTCGGTCCTCGCCCTCTCGAGCGCGGCGCGGTACTACACCGTGGTGACCCTGGGCGAGCGCGTGGTCGCGGACCTGCGCAGCGCGGTCTTCGCCCGCCTCACCATCCTCGATCCGGCCTTCTTCGACCGCTCGCAATCGGGCGAGATCGTCTCGCGGCTCACCGCCGATGCGACGCAGGTGAAGGCGGTCTTCGGCGTCTCGATCTCCATTCTCCTGCGCAACGCCTTCCTGTTCGTCGGCGCGGTGGCGATGATGGTCATCACCAGCCCGAAGCTGTCGATCCTGGTGCTGGTGGCGATTCCCCTCATCGTGTTCCCGCTCATCCTGTCCGGGCGCGGCGTGCGGCGGCGTTCCCGCGCGGCGCAGGACCGGCTGGCCGATGCCTCGGCCTATGCGGCCGAAGCCATCGGGGCGATTCGCACCATGCAGGCCTTCGGCATGGGACGCGCCACGGCGGAGCATTTCGGGCAGGCCTCCGAGAATGCGTATTCCGCCGCGCGCAATTCGGTGCAGGCCCGCGCCCTCCTCACCGGGGTGGCGATCTTCCTGATCTCGGCCAGCGTCGTCGGGGTGATGTGGTACGGCGCGCAAGGGGTGCTGGCCGGCACGATGACGGCGGGCCAGCTCTCGCAATTCGTGCTCTACGCGGTGTTCGGCGCCAGCGCGCTGGGCCAGCTCTCCGAGGTCTACGGCGAGCTCGCCCAGGCGGCCGGCGCCGCCGAGCGCCTCGGCGAGATCCTGGCCGCCGAGCCGGCGATCCAGGCGCCCGCCGATCCGGTGCCGCTGCCGGTGCCGCCACGCGGCGAGGTGGCGTTCGAGCAGGTGCGCCTCACCTATCCGACCCGGCCCGAGCACCCTTCGCTGGACGGGATCAGCTTCCAGGTGGCCCATGGCGAGCGCGTCGCTCTCGTCGGTCCCTCGGGCGCCGGCAAGACCACGGTGCTGCAGGCGCTGCTGCGCTTCTACGATCCGCAATCGGGGGTGGTCCGCGTCGACGGGGTCGACATCACCGCCGTCGATCCGGATTCGCTGCGCGAGCGCATGTCCCTGGTCCCGCAGGACCCCACCGTGTTCTCCGGCTCGGTGATGGACAACATCCGCTACGGCCGGCCCCTCGCCAGCGAGGCCGAGATCCATCGCGCCGCCGAACTCGCCCATGCGGACGGGTTCATCCGCGCCCTGCCGCAGGGCTACCACACCCAGGTCGGCGAGCGCGGCGTCACCTTGTCCGGCGGTCAGCGCCAGCGCGTCGCCATCGCCCGCGCCATCCTCAAGGACGCGCCGATCCTGCTCCTCGACGAGGCGACCTCGGCGCTGGACGCCGAGAGCGAGCGCGCGGTGCAGACCGCGTTGGATACCCTCATGCGCGGGCGCACCACCCTGGTCATCGCCCACCGTCTGGCCACCATTCGGGCCGCCGACCGCATCCTCGTCCTCGATGGCGGCAGGATCGTCGAGACCGGCACGCATGAGAGCCTGCTGGCGCAGGGGGCGCTCTACGCTCAGCTCGCCGCGCTCCAGTTCACCGACGCGCTGGACGAAACCGCCCGCGGCAAGGAGCCGAGGCCGAAGCGCCTGGCGCTGCCGGCCGAATAGGCAAAGGCGGGGGAGGGGGCCTGTGACCCGAAAGGCCCTCTTCCACAGGCAATTGCGCCGGACGTGGTAATGGTAATGGACCGTGAACCGCGACTCGGGATGGGTTGAGTCATGGCGCGCATCCTCAAAGATCCCGGTTTCGTCCACCTCCACGTCCACTCGTCCTTCTCGCTCCTCGAAGGGGCACTGAAGGTCGCCGACATCGTCAAGGCGGCCGCCGCCGACCGGCAACCGGCCCTGGCGCTCACCGACACCAACAACCTGTTCGGGGCGCTGGAATTCTCCGAGAAGGCCGCCGGAACGGGCATCCAGCCCATCGCCGGCATGCAGCTCTCCGTGGCCTTCGAGGCGCCGGACCCGATGGCGCGGCTGTCGCAGATCGTCACCTCCAACGTCGTGGTGCTGGCCCAGAGCGAGGCCGGCTACGGCAACCTCCTGCGTCTCGCGAGCCGCGCCTATTTCGACGGCCCCCTGGGCGATGCGCCCCGGCTCACCGTGGAGGCCCTGGCGGAGAATGCGGGCGGCCTCATCGCGCTCACCGGCGGCACCACCGGCCCCCTCGACACAGCCCTGCGCGGCGGACGCGTCGAACTCGCCGCCGCCCGCCTCGAGCAGCTGAAGGGAGCGTTCGGCGAGGACCGGCTCTACGTGGAGATCCTGCGCCACGGACTCGACGACGAGCGCATGGTCGAGCGCGAATTGCTGAGGCTCGCCGATTCCAGCGGCCTCTCGATCGTGGCCACCAACGAGCCGTTCTTCGCCAAGCCCGACGATTACGACGCCCACGACGCGCTGCTCGCCATCGCCGAGGGACGCCTCGTCTCGGACGAGCGGAGGCGCAAGCTCACTCCGCGCCACGGCTTCAAGACCCGGGCCGAGATGGCCAAGCTGTTCCACGACCTGCCGGACGCCCTGTCCGCCACCGTGGAGATCGCCATGCGCTGCGCCTATCGCGTGCGCACCCGCAAGCCGATCCTGCCCAATTTCGGCGTCGTCGCCGCCCTCGATGCGCTCCCCGTGGAGACGGTCTCGCCGGATGTCGCGGCGGAGATCGCCCTCGACGAGCCGTCCGAGCTGCGCCGTCAGGCCGAGGCCGGTCTCGAACTGCGTCTGGCCCAGCACGGCCCCTGCGAGGGCATGACCGAACAGGTCTATCGCGATCGTCTCGCCTTCGAGCTCGACGTCATCGTGAAGATGAAGTTCCCCGGCTACTTCCTCATCGTGTCGGACTTCATCAAATGGGCCAAGGACCACGACATCCCGGTGGGGCCGGGCCGTGGTTCGGGTGCCGGCTCGCTGGTGGCCTATGCGCTCCTCATCACCGAT
Organism: Methylobacterium sp. Leaf85; assembly: GCF_001422125.1. Lineage (NCBI taxonomy): Bacteria > Pseudomonadati > Pseudomonadota > Alphaproteobacteria > Hyphomicrobiales > Methylobacteriaceae > Methylobacterium > Methylobacterium sp. Leaf85. The sequence goes on from NZ_LMME01000001.1 coordinate 149,604, forward strand.
CTCGATCCGCTGCGGTTCGGCCTGCTGTTCGAGCGCTTCCTCAACCCCGAACGCGTCTCGATGCCGGATTTCGACATCGACTTCTGCGTCGACGGCCGTGAGCGCGTGATCCAGTACGTGCAGGAACGCTACGGCCACGAGCAGGTGGCGCAGATCATCACCTTCGGTACGCTGCAGGCGCGCGGTGTGCTGCGCGACGTCGGCCGCGTGCTGGAGATGCCCTACGGGCAGGTCGACAAGCTGACGAAGCTGGTGCCGCAGAACCCGGCCAACCCCGTCACCCTGGTCCAGGCCATCGAGGGCGAGCCCAAGCTCCAGGCGGCGATGGAGGAGGAGCCCGTCGTCGCGCGCCTCATGCAGATCGCCAAGAAGCTCGAGGGTCTGCACCGCCACGCCTCGACCCACGCGGCGGGCGTGGTCATCGGCGACCGGCCGTTGGAACAGCTCGTACCGCTCTACCGCGACCCGAAGACCGGGATGCGGGTGACCCAGTTCAACATGAAATGGGTCGAGGCGGCGGGCCTCGTGAAGTTCGACTTCCTCGGCCTCAAGACCCTGACCATGCTGCGCTGCTGCACCGACCTCCTGGCGCAGCGCGGCATCATCGTCGATCTCGCCTCGCTGCCGCTGGACGATCCCAAGACCTACGCGCCGATGAAGCGCGGCGAGACGGTGGGCGTGTTCCAGGTGGAATCCGCCGGCATGCGCAAGGCGCTGGTCGAGATGCAGGCCGACCGGTTCGAGGACATCATCGCCCTCGTGGCGCTCTACCGCCCCGGCCCCATGGCCAACATCCCGGTCTATTGCGAGCGCAAGCTCGGCCGCGATGCCGGCAACGAGGCGAGCTGGTACCCGCACGAGAAGCTGGAGCCGATCCTCAAGGAGACCTTCGGCATCATCGTCTACCAGGAGCAGGTGATGGAGGTGGCCAAGCTTCTGGCCGGCTACTCGCTCGGCGACGCCGACATGCTCCGCCGCGCCATGGGCAAGAAGATCAAGGCCGAGATGGACGCCCAGCGCGACCGTTTCGTGAAGGGCTCCGTCGCGGGTGGCCTCACCGAGGCGAAGGCCAACGAGATCTTCGACTTGCTCGCCAAGTTCGCCGATTACGGCTTCAACAAGTCGCACGCCGCCGCCTACGCCCTGCTGACCTACCAGACCGCTTATCTCAAGGCGAACTACCCGGTGGAGTTCCTGGCCGCCGCGATGCAGCTCGACATCGACGTCACCGACAAGCTCGCCGAGTTCCGCCAGGACGCCCAGCGCCTCGGCATCCCGGTGGACCCGCCCTCGATCAACACATCGGGCGTCAATTTCGAGGTCCATGACGGGCGGATCGGCTATGCGCTCGCCGCGATCAAGGGCGTGGGCAGGGCCGCCGTCGAGGCCGTGGTGGAGGCGCGCGGCGACACGCCGTTCAAGGACCTCGCCTGCCTCGCACGCCGGCTCAACCCGCGCCTCATCAACAAGCGGACCCTTGAGAACCTCGTCGCGGCCGGCGCCATGGATTGCATCGAGATCGACCGGGCGCGGGCCTGCGCCGCCGTCGAGCCGATGATGAAGCTGGCCCAAGGGGCGGCGGAGGCGGCCAGTACCGGCATCGTCGACATGTTCGGTGGCATCGCGTCGGCCGACGTGACCCTGCGCGTGCCCGCCTACGAGCCCTGGCCCATGGCCGAGAAGCTGAAGAAGGAATACGAGGCCATCGGCTTCTTCCTCTCCGGCCATCCCCTCGACGAATATGCCGGCCTGCTGGAGAAACTCCGCGTCCAGAGCTGGGCCGAGTTCTGCCGCTCGGTCCGCGCCGGCACGTCCAGCGTCGGCAAGGTCGCCGCCTCCGTCCTCGACCGCTCGGAGCGCCGCACCAAGTCCGGCAACAAGCTGGGCATCGTCACCCTCTCGGACCAGACCGGGCATTTCGAGGCGATCATCTTCCAGGAGGGCCTCGGCCAGTACCGCGAGATCCTGGAACCCGGCCGTCCCCTCGTGCTGCAGATCCAGGCCAATCTCGAAGGCGAGGACGTGCGCGCGCGCATCGTCACCGCCGAGCCCCTCGACGAGGCGGTGGCCCGGTACCAGAAGGGCATGCGCGTCTATCTCCGCGACGAGCGCCCCATCGTCAGCGTCCAGCAGCGCCTGCAGGTGCGCGGCGAGGGCGAGGTCTCGCTGATCCTCCTCCTCGACGGTGGTGACCGGGAGGTCGAGGTCAAGCTCCCCGGCCGCTATCAGGCGACGCCGCAGATCGCGGGTGCCCTCCGCGCTGTGCCCGGTGTGGTGCAGGTCGAAGTGAACTGACGGGTTCAGCCTCCCGAGGGGAGGGGACCGTCGAACGTCTCGCGCGCCGTCTCCACCGTCGCGAGGTTCTGCTCGGCCCAGATCCACACGCCGCAGAAGGCGGCGCCGAGGCTCTGGCCGAGTTCCGTCAGCCGGTACTCGACCTTGGGCGGCACCACCGGATGCACGGTGCGGATCACCAACCCGTCCCGCTCCATGTGGCGCAGCGTCTGGGTCAGCATCTTCTGGCTGATCGTGCCGATCGCTCGGCTCAGTTCGGTGAAGCGAAGCTCGCCCTTTTCCTCCAGGATTTCGAGGATCAGCATCGTCCATTTGTCGGCGACGCGGCCGATGAGGTCGTGGACCAGAGCCTCGACGCGCGGATCCGCGTCGGCGGGTGGGTGCGGAGCCGGCATCTCACGCTCTCCTTTTGGTGAGTACAAATCTTTTTGGTGCCTTCTACCCTTTGGAGAGTAGGCGCGGCATCTGTTTGGGACAACCAGGAGGGATGTCCCATGAAGACGAGCGGCAACACCATTCTCATCACCGGCGGCGCATCGGGGATCGGCCGAGAACTGGCGGAGCGGTTCCAGGCCCAGGGCAACACGGTGATCATCGCCGGCCGCCGCCGGGACCGGCTCGATGCGGTGACGGATTCCAATCCCGGCATGGTCGGCTATGTGCTCGATGTCGAGGACAAGGCCGGGATCGGCGCCTTCGCCGCGATGGTGATCGCCGCCCATCCCGACCTGAACGTCCTGATCAACAATGCCGGGATCATGCAGTTCGAGGATCTCACCCGCTCCCGCGATCTGTCGGATGCCGAGGCGATGGTGACCACCAACCTGCTGGGGCCGATCCGGCTCACCAACGCGCTGATCGACCATCTCGCGACCCGGCCGGACGGGGCGGTCATCAACGTCTCGTCGGGCCTCGCCTTCGTGCCGCTCGTCTCGACCCCGACCTATTCGGCGACGAAGGCGGCGATCCATTCCTACACGGTCAGCCTGCGGGACGCCCTGAAGGGCAAGGTCGAGGTCATCGAGCTCGTGCCGCCCGCCGTGCAGACGGAACTCACGCCCGGCCAGTCGACGCGGGAGGGATACATGCCCCTCGGCGACTTCATGGACGAGGTGATGACGCTCTTCGCGACGCAGCCGACTCCGCCGGAAATCCTGGTGAAACGCGTGGGCTTCCTGCGCTTCGCGGACAGCGAGAAGCGGTTCGACCAGACCCTGGCCACCGTGAACGACGTCGCCGACAAGGCCCGCGCGGACCAGCACTGACGCTCCGCAGCGGCCATGCGCGCCGGCTTGCCGGTCGGACAGACGCGGCGGGAAACATCTGTCGCGTAACCGCGTCTTAATTAGACCTTCAGCATGGTCGAGATCAGGCTGGACCCGGTGCTTGCCCGACAAGTCCCGGCATGACGCGAACTGGCGTCGCGGTTCGGTGGCACGCTTCGATGACGAGAACTCTCTTGCGCCTGTCGGTCTTCGTCATCCTCGCGATCCTGGTCTTCGTGACGCTGTCGCCGATCGGGCTCCGGCCGGTCGTCGCCTCGGCGAATGTCGAGCGGATGAGCGCCTACGCCCTGTTCGGCTTCCTGTTGATCCTGGCCTATCCCAAGCGCTGGTATCTCGGGCTCGTGACCGGAATGGCGGTGGCCGGCATCCTCGAATTTGGCCAGGAATTGTCGCCGACCCGCCATGCCCGGATGTCCGATTTCCTGGTCAAGGCGGTCGCCGCGGCGTTCGGCAGCCTCGTCGCTTACCTCGCCCTGGCCGCCTATGCCCGGTTCGAGCGGCCTTCGGCCTCGCGCTGACACAGGTGCCTGACGTGGATATCTCCGACGATCCCGGTTTTTACGCGCTCCTGACCGGGAGTTTCCACCGTGCCGTCGGCCGGCCGCTGGTGCCGGAGCCGGGGCGCGACGCGGCCTGGCTCGATGCCGACGCCCCCTTCGCGGTCCTCGCCCATGACGGAGGGGACGACCCGCGTTTCATCTATGCGAACCTGACCGCCCTGCGCGTCTTCGGCTACGAGAAGACCGAGCTCATCGGCCTGCCCTCCCGCTTCTCGGCCGAGGCCCCGGAGCGGGCCGAGCGGCAGCGCCTCCTCGACGCGGTCACCCGCCACGGGTTCGTCGACAACTATGCCGGCATCCGCATCCGCAAGGACGGAACCCGCTTCCCGATCCGAGACGCCATCGTCTGGCAGCTCGTGGACGAGGCCGGCCTGTTCCACGGTCAGGCCGCGACCTTTTCCGTCTGAGCGGGGTCGCCGCTGTCGACGCGGGAAGGCGTGACGACTTTCCTCCTCCACCCGACGACCTCATCCTGAGGCGCCGCGTAGCGGCCTCGAAGGAGGGCTTCAGAACCCGCTGTGCGAACTGGAGGGCTCCTTTGAGGCCTTCGCTGCGCTTCGGCACCTCAGGGTGAGGTGGTGGGTGGGATCGCGATCGCATCGCTATCCTCGCCGAGTGTCATCAGGGCGGCATTGCCGCCTGCCGCTGCGGTGTTGGTGCTGACGCTGCGCTCGCGCAGAAGCCATTCCAACGCGTAATCGTCGGCTCCTTTCTCCAATCCGTCCGGCGACACGGCGAGGACCGGGATGATGGCGCCCGGCAGCGCGGCGGCTCTCCGCGTCGCCGCGAGGGTCGCCTCCGCTCCGCCCTCCACCAGGATCGCCGCGCAGCCCATGGCGTCCGGCCCATCGGCGATGTCGATCGTACCCCGAACCGCACGGGGCAGGAGGTTGAGCAAGGGTCGCAGGCCGGCGGGCGGGACGAGGCGGATCGTGTTGCCGGTGGCGAGGCATGCCGCGATCTGTGCGAACAGCCCGGTCTCGCTGGCCGGCAGGCACAGGACCGTGCCGCGCGGATGCAGGCTGTAGCGGTTGCTCTCGCCCACCGGGCCGGGCAGGGCGATGTCGAGCCCGAGGAGGCTCCGTTCGGCATAGGCGTCGCAGCGCGCCGCCTCCCTCTTCCTGCCCGCCGCGGACAGGGCGTCGCGCAGGGACGCCAGCGCCTCGGGCATCGCGGCGGGGCGCCGGGCGAGGCCGGTCTCCGCGGGCGCCGAGGCCAGGAGGCGGCGGAGGTAGAGCGGGCCGCCGGCCTTCGGTCCGGTCCCCGACAGGCCCTCGCCGCCGAAGGGCTGCATGCCGACCACGGCCCCGATGAGGTTGCGGTTGACGTAGAGGTTACCGGCGCGGACACGGTCCGGGAGGCGCGCGACGGTGGCGTCGATCCGGCTGTGCACGCCGAAGGTCAGGCCGTAGCCGGTCTCGTCGATGGCGGCGGCGAGCCCGTCGAGACCGCCGCGCCGGTAGCGCAGGATGTGGAGGATCGGCCCGAAGACCTCGCCGGTGAGGTCGTCCAGCTTGTCGATGGCGATCAGGCTCGGCGGGACGAAATGGCCCGCCGCGCAGGAGGCGGACAGCGGGAGCCGGTCTACGGCATGGCCGAGCTCCCGCATCCGCGCCACATGCGCCTCGATCCTTTGTTGCGCTGCCTCGCTGATGACCGGCCCGATATCGGTGGCGAGCTGGTCGGGATTGCCGATGGTGAGCTCGGCCATCGCCCCCTTCAGCATCGTGAGGATGCGCTCGGCGATCTCGTCCTGCAGGCAGAGCACGCGGAGCGCCGAGCAGCGCTGGCCGGCCGAATCGAAGGCCGACACCAGCACATCGGCCACCACCTGCTCCGGCAGGGCGGAGGAATCCACCACGAGGGCGTTCTGGCCGCCGGTTTCCGCGACGAACGGGATCGGTCGCCCCAGAGGGCCGAGGCGTCCGGCCAATTCGGTCTGTATCCCTTTGGCGACGTCGGTCGATCCGGTGAATAGGACGCCGTCGATGCGCGGATCGGCCACGAGGCGGGCGCCGACCCGCCCCTCTCCCGGCAGCAGGCCGAGCACGCCCTCCGGAATCCCGGCCTCGATCAGGATCTCCACCGCGAGCCCGGCCACCAGGGGCGTTTCGCCGGCGGGCTTGGCGAGGACGGCGTTGCCCGCCGCGAGGGCCGCCGCGACCTGCCCGATGAAGATGGCGAGGGGGAAGTTCCACGGGCTGATACAGGCGACCACGCCCAGGGGGACAGGGGGCGCGGCTTTGAAGCCCGCCGCCTGCACACCGTAATAGTGGAGGAAATCCACCGCTTCGCGGATCTCGGCCGCGGCGTTGGCGAGGGACTTGCCCGCCTCCCGCACCAGCAGCCCGAGGAACGCGTCGCGCCGCGCCTCGATCAGGCCGGCCGCATCGGCCAGGATCTCGGCCCGCCGCGACGGCGCCGTCGCCGCCCAGCCAACAGCCACCGAGCCCGCCCGCGCGATGGCGGCATCGACGCATCCGTCATCCGCCTCCACCACGTATCCGACGACATCGTCTCTGTCCGCCGGGTTGAGCACGGCCCGCCTCGCGCCTTCTGTCCCCTCCGACGGAACGGGTCGACAGAGGAAGGGCGTCGCCGCGCCGCGTGGCAGGGCCTCGCCGAGGGACGCGAGCACGTCCTCGTCGGCGAGATCGAGGCCGCGCGAATTGGGCCGGCTCCCGGCGAACAGGTCGCGCGGCAGGGGGATTCCCGGATGCCCCGAGCCGGGTGGCGAGACCCGGCGCGCCCGCTCCACCGGGTCGGCGACGAGGTCGTCCATTGAGACGGCGGGGTCGGCGATCCGGTTGACGAAGGAGGAATTCGCGCCGTTCTCGAGCAAGCGCCGGACGAGATAGGCGAGCAGGGTCTCGTGCGTGCCCACCGGGGCGTAGATCCGGCACGGACGGTTCAGGATCGATCCGCCGACCACCTCCTCGTAGAGCGTCTCGCCCATGCCGTGCAGGCACTGGAACTCGTAGTCGCCCGGCCGGAAGTCCGGCCCCGCCATGGCGACGATGTCGGCCAGCGTGCGGGCGTTGTGGGTGGCGAATTGCGGGAACACCGCGTCACCGGCCATCAGCAGCCTGCGCGCGCAGGCGAGATACGACACGTCCGTATGCACCTTCCGGGTGAAGACCGGGAAGCCGTCGAGGCCGTCGACCTGGGCGCGCTTGATCTCCGAATCCCAATACGCGCCCTTGACCAGGCGCACCATGAGGCGGTGCCCGCTCCGCCGCGCGAGGTCGACGACCCAATCCACCACCGGGAGCGCGCGCTTCTGGTAGGCCTGGACGACGAAGCCGAGCCCGTCCCAGCCGGCCAGGCGCTCGTCCATCGCCAGGGCTTCGAGGAGGTCGAGGGAGAGATCGAGGCGGTCGGCCTCCTCGGCGTCGATGTTGAAGCCGATGTCCTGACGGCTCGCCGCGAGGGCGAGGCCCGCCAATCGCGGCAGCAACTCGGCCATCACCCGCCCGCGCTGAACTCGCTCATAGCGTGGATGCAGGGCCGAGAGCTTGACGGATATGCCCGGCCCGGCGAGCGGTCCGCGCCCACCCGATGCCGCGCCGATCGCCGCGATGGCGCCGGCATAATCCTCGGCGTACCGGGCGGCATCCCCGGCATTCATCGCCGCCTCGCCGAGCATGTCGTAGGAATAGGTAAAGCCCATGGCCTCCCTGCGCCGGCCGTTGCGCAACGCCTCGGCGATGCTGCGGCCGGTGACGAACTGGCCGCCGAGCATGCGCATGGCGAGATCGACGCCTTTTCGGATGGCGGGTTCGCCCGCGCGCCGCACCACCCGTGTCAGTGCCGCCGCGAGGCCGGGCTCGTCCGGCGCGCCCACGACCCGTCCCGTCAGGACCAGTCCCCATGTGGCCGCGCCGGCAAAGAGGGAGGTGGCATGGCCGAGATGCGACCACCAATCGCCATGCCCGATCTTGTCGCGGATCAACGCGTCCCGGCTCGCCGCATCCGGAATGCGCAGAAGCGCTTCGGCGAGACACATCAGGGCGACACCCTCCGCGCTCGACAGGCTGAACTCGCGCATCAGCTGCTCGACGGGGGCGCGCGAGCCCTTGGCGCGAAGGGTGGTGACGAGGTGTCTCGCCAGATGCATCGCGGCCGCGTTCTCGCCCGGGTTCCGGCGCGCCGCGGCCATCAGGGGGGCGAGGCACTCGGATTCGGAAAGACGATGGGCGGACCGGATGGCGGCCCGGAGCGTGCCACTCGGTGCCGAAAACCCCGCGAGGTCGGCGAAGGGCGCCCTTGGACCAGGCGGGATCGGCGCTGCGGAGGGGAGGGAGAGGCCATTGCTCACGGGTCGAGACCCTCCCGCCGCTGCGCCGTGCGGCCGCCGGTTCCGGGCGGCGATCTTGCGGGGATGGATGCTTCGGACGTCGCCGCCGCATCGGCCCCGTTGCACCCGGTGGAATCGGGACTATCCCGCGCCTGCAGGCAAAAGCGATGCTCAGCGGGGCGGTTCCGTCAACGCGCCGCAAGGCGGGGCTCCTGCTCCTGCCGGTGGTCCGCTTCCAGGCGCTCGGCGACGAGCCGCTGCAGCCGCCAGAGATGGTCGTCGAGAATGCCGGCCTCGGCGCAGGCCTGCGCCGTGCGAAAGAGGTATTCCGCGCTCGGGCCGAGATGCCCCGCGCCGGTGGCGATCCGGTCGGCGATCTCTTCCTCGGTGAGGCGGCCGGTGTAGCGGTCGCTGGCGCGGTTGACGACGAAGGTCAGGGCGGTGACCGGGCCTGTGCCCGTCTCCACCGTGACCCAGCGTCCCTCATAGCCGCCGCCGCGCATCTCGCGGCGCCACACCGGCATCAGGGTCGCGGCCGGGTCGATGCCCTCCAGTCTGAACGCGATTCCCCGGCAGATGCCGCCCCGGTCGAGGGCGAGGACGAGGCCCGGCCGGTCGCGGCTCCCGCGAAAGCGCCGCTGCAACAGGCAGAAGCGCCGGTGATAGCCCCGCACCGTGCCGGTGCGCCGCTCGGCCACGGCGAATTCCGGCTGCCAGATCAGCGAGCCGTAGCCGAACACCCAGAGCCCGTTTCCCTGCGCCGGCCTGCCATGGAGCATCCGGTCGAGGCCGGGCGCGAGATCGCGATCGGTGAGGAGATGCAGGGCGCTCGCATCGTCGGCGACGGGAATCGGATGGGCGCGGGCGATGAGATCGAGGGTGAGCGAGAGCGGACGATGCGGCATGGACCGTATCGGAGCATCACGGGTCGGTCCGGGCAAGCTGCGACCTTGATCGCATGCGTTCAGGGCGGGACGCTGCGAGCGGGTACGATCAAGGCTGATCGGCCCCAATGTTTTCGTATTCCCAGGACGATAGCAATGCCTACGGTGAAGCTTAGCAGCGTCGACACAAGGCTGAGTGGAATGACAACCAGAAGAGCGAATATCAGATAGACAACCAGTGCGGCAGTCATAGCGCGCAACAGGATACTGAAGGCCCAGAGAGTGCGTAGCCAGCGGCTGCGATGTGTCGGACGCCCGGTGGCCACGAATGCCAGGACTGCCGTGAGGCATCCAAAGCCCATCACTAAGCCATGGAGATACGGATGCTCCATGATGAATGCAGACTCGCGAACCACGATCTCGTTTGGCGACGCCATGCGTGCCGCGAATCCCCAACTCTCGTTCCCCGATTCCGTGCTCCACATGAAGTCGTCGCCTTCGACGCTCGCGCTCGGCAATGTCGCGTCTACCGACCTGAACGAAGACGGATCAATCGTCAGAACCTGTGCTGTATCGTGAACGTAGCCTCGGCAAGATCTTGGTGTGCCGTCGCAAATCAGGGAGATCAGGGAGTACTTACCGCTGCGCGCTAACGGTCGCCCCCGGCCATCGAGAACGAGGAGACGAACAGAATCAGAAAAGAGGATTCCATCTCCGTGAAGGAGCCGGATTTCCCCCTGCTCGCCGTCGGGCAGGGTCAATCGCTCCGTCTGCGTCATGTAAGGGGTATGCGCCACGGCGACGACGTTTCCCGCCGTTAGCGGGGGTACGGAGAGTAGCAGCAGGATTAGAAACCGGAGGCCGGGCTTGGCTTTCATGTCTAGATCGTTCTTTCAGGTATTTTCTCGCGTGTTACGGCGTCAGCCATTGCCGGAAACATACATCCTTATCTGTTCCCCAGCGCCTCCAGCTCCTTGAACGGCTCCGTCTTGTGGCCCTCGCAGACCTCCTCGGCATCTTCGAGGATGCTGAGCTTGCCGGCCTCCTCGCGGATGACGGCCTTGGCCTTCTCGCCCTTGAGGAAGCGGCGGCCCATCATCCGGGCGGACACGCAATAGAGGGTGCGGCCGTCATCCTCGAACGGTCCGGCGATGCGGCTGTGCTCGAACCGGACCGGGATCACCGAGATCGAGCCGAAACCGCTCTGGCGCAGGGCCAGGGCGGCCACCCGCTCGCGCATGGTGAAGGTCGCGCCGGGCGCGGGCGCCGGATCGGGCCGCCCGCACCCGGTGAGCGCGACGGCGACGAGGCCAAGCCATGCGCCGCCAGCACGGCGGGAGATTGCACGGTCCGTGCGGGCGCGCGGTAAGACGGTCATGGTCGTCGAATCTCGAACCAGGGGAGCACGAGGCATAGCGTCGAACACGCCCTGCGGGAATTCCGGTGACGATGCAATCCACGCCCTCGGGTGGACGGACCGGCCCGTTTCCAACGCACGGTCCGCGCTCTAAGGAGGGGGCATGCAATGGACCGACGACGGCGTGGTGCTGGGGCTGCGCAGGCAAGGCGAGACCGGCGTCGTCCTCGAAGTGATGACCCTGGACCACGGCCGCCATCTCGGCCTCGTCCATGGCGGGCGCTCGCGGCGGATGCAGCCGGTGCTGCAGACCGGCAACCACGTCCGGCTGACCTGGCGGGCGCGCCTCGACGAGAGCCTGGGGGCCTTCGCGGTGGAGCCCCTCGAATCCGCCGCCGCGCGGCTCATGGGCTCCGGCCTCGCCCTTTACGGCGTGACCCACATGGCCGCGCTCCTGCGCCTCCTGCCCGAGCGCGATCCCCATCCCGCCGTCTACGAGGCGGCCCGCATCCTCGTCGCCCATCTCGACGACCGGGTGATCGCGCCGCTCCTGATGGTGCGGTTCGAACTCGCGATCCTGGCCGAGCTCGGCTTCGGGCTCGATCTCAGCGCCTGCGCCGCCACGGGAGGCAACGACGCGCTGATCTACGTCTCGCCGAGGACCGGGCGGGCGGTCAGCGCCTCGGCCGGAGAGCCCTTCCGGGACAGGTTGCTGGCGCTGCCGGGCTTCCTTCTCGACCGGGAGGGCGGCCGGACCGGCTTCATGCCGCCCGACGAGCGGGATGTAGCCAATGGGTTTACCTTGACGGGGTATTTCCTCGACCAGCACATCTGGGGGCCGCGCGCCATCGCGCCTCCGGCGGAGCGGGCGCGATTCGTTGCGTTGGGGACGCAGAGCGCCTAAGTCACGTTCGCGTTATGTTCTGATTTGGGCCATGTTCGGCCCGGGAGTTCGTCATGGGCCAGCCCTTCGATCCGCCATCGGGATCCGACGGCATCGAGAGCGTCGAGCTGAAGTCGGCGCTGGAAGAGCGCTACCTCGCCTATGCGCTCTCCACCATCATGAACCGGGCGCTGCCGGACGCCCGCGACGGGCTCAAGCCCGTCCATCGCCGCATCCTCTACGGCATGCGGCTGCTCCGGCTCGACCCGAACACCGCCTTCAAGAAATGCGCGAAGATCGTCGGCGACGTGATGGGCGATTTCCATCCTCACGGCGACCAGGCGATCTACGATGCGCTGGTGCGGCTCAGCCAGGACTTCGCGCAGCGCTATCCGCTGGTGGATGGCCAGGGCAATTTCGGCAACATCGACGGCGATGGCCCCGCCGCATACCGCTACACCGAGGCGCGGCTGACGGAGGTCGCCCGCCTCCTGCTCGACGGGATCGACGAGGACACGGTCGATTTCCGGCCCTCCTACAATGGCGAGAAGGACGAGCCCATCGTCCTGCCGGCGGCCTTCCCGAACCTGCTCGCCAACGGCTCCCAGGGCATCGCGGTGGGCATGGCCACCTCGATCCCGCCCCACAACGCCGCCGAACTCTGCGACGCGGCGCTCTACCTCATCGGCCATCGCGATGCGACCTCGGCCCAGCTCCTCACCTTCGTGAAGGGGCCGGATTTCCCCACCGGCGGCATTCTCATCGACAGTGCCGAGTCGATCGCCGAAGCCTACCGCACCGGGCGTGGCGGTTTTCGCGTGCGGGCGCGCTGGGCGAAGGAGGATACCGGGCGCGGTACCTGGAACATCGTCGTCACCGAGATCCCCTACGGCATTCCCAAGGCCCGGCTCATCGAGAAGCTGGCCGAACTGCTGCAGGAGAAGAAGCTGCCGCTGCTGGCCGACGTGCGCGACGAATCGGCGGAGGACGTCCGTGTCGTCTTGGAGCCGCGCTCGCGCAGCGTCGACCCGGTGATCCTGATGGAATCGGTGTTCCGGCTCACCGAGCTCGAAGCCCGCATCCCCCTCAACATGAACGTCCTGGTGGGCGGTCTCGTCCCGCGCGTGATCGGGCTGGCCGAGGCCCTGCGCGAATGGCTCGACCATCGCCGCGTCGTGCTCCAGCGCCGCTCGCGCCACCGCCTCGCGCAGATCGAGCGCCGCCTCGAAATCCTCGGCGGCCTCCTCATCGTCTATCTCGATCTCGACGAGGTGATCCGCATCATCCGCGAGGAGGACGAACCGAAACCGTCCCTGATGAAGCGGTTCGAACTCACCGAACTCCAGGCGAACGCCATCCTCGACACCCGCCTGCGCTCGTTGCGCAAGCTGGAGGAGATGGAGCTCAAGCGCGAACTCGATACGCTGACCAAGGAGAAGGACGGGCTCGAAGAGCTCCTCGGCTCTGAGAAGATGCAATGGTCGGACATCACCAAGCAGATCCGCGCCGTGAAGAAGGCCTTCGGGCCCGAGACCAAGCTCGGCGCCCGCCGCACCACCCTGGAGAACCCGCCCGATACCGCCGGGATCGACTTCACTTCCGCCATGGTGGAGCGCGAGCCGATCACCGTCATCGTCTCGGCCAAGGGCTGGATCCGCGCCCTCAAAGGGCATGTCGCCGATCTGTCGGGCATCGCCTTCAAGGGCGACGACGCCCTCAAGATCTCGTTCCTCAGCGAGACCACGGCCAAGATTCTCGTGCTCGCCTCCAACGGCAAGGTGTTCACCCTCGAAGCGGCGAAGCTTCCGGGCGGGCGTGGCTTCGGTGATCCGATCCGGTTGATGGTGGATTTCGACGACGGCGCCGAGATCGTCGCCGCGCTGCCGTATCAGCCGGGCGGCAAGCTCCTGATCGCAGGCTCGGATGGGCGCGGCTTCCTTGCCCCCGCCGACGCGCTGGTGGCCAATACCCGCAAGGGCAAGGGCATCATGGGGCTCGACGAGCCGGCCCAGGCCATGCTGCTCGTGCCTGCCGGCGGCGGCGATCATGTCGCCGTCTGCAGCGCAGACCGGTTGCTACTGGTCTTCCCACTCTCGGAAATGCCGGAACTGTCGCGCGGCAAGGGCGTGCGCCTGCAGCGCTGCCGCCAGAGCACGCTCACCGACGCCCACGTCTTCACCCTGGCCGAGGGCCTGCCCTGGCGCGACAGCGCCGGTCAGGAGCGGCTCGCCAACGCGGCACTGCTGGAGAAGTGGATGGGCCACCGGGCCGAGGCCGGCACGCTGATGACCCGGAGCTTCCCGAAATTCGAGCGGTTCGGGAAGTAGGCGATCCGCGACGTTTGGCATTGTCAGGACGTCGGCCCGGATGGATCAGGCCGGCTTTCCGAACGTCTCCTCGACGAGCCGAGGATTGCGCTGAAGGAGCGCCAGAAGCACACGGGCTGGCCCCTCGGGTCGACGTCTGCGCTGTTCCCAGTTTCGCAGAGTGCCGACTGCGACACCGATCCGGCGCGCGAAGGCGTCCTGACTAAGATCGGTCGCCTTGCGTATGGCCACGACATCGATCTCCCGAGGCACGTGGACGTGCAAATCGGGCACTGTCTCGCCACGCGCGTGCATGGCCGCCTGCTCCAGGCTCCGCGTCAATTCCGCGAATGTCGCGTCGTCCATCGGTTCGTCTCCTCAGAACAAGGTTTCAATCAGCCGAGCGAGTGCACGGGCCTGGTCGGGGGTCAGATCGCTTTGATCGTTCTTCGCATAGGCCATGAGCAGGTAGACGCCGCGCGCTGCCACCACATACGAAATCACCCTCGCACCACCGCGTTTGCCGCGTCCGGCCAGGGGAATGCGAGCTTTTCGAAGCCCCCCCGCACCGGGGATCACGTTGCCGGCATGTGGATTCGCTGCGAAATAATCCACGACCGCGGACCGCTCGGTCTCGGTCATGACTCTTTCGGCGGAGCGTAGATACACCTCCGTCTCAATGACCGTATGAAGTGGTCCAGCCATACTCAAGACTGCGCCATTGACGCAGGAGGGTCAAGGCGCATCATGCCAGTTCGATGGGGAGCGTCCGGCTGACCCAATTTTCTCGAAAGTCAGGTGAGATCTGAAGCAGAGAGCGGCGCGCCGACGAACGGGAAATGGCGAACGTTCCACAGACTCGGGCAAGCGACTTAGCGCTTCAGGGGCGTTGACGGCTTGGGGACGATCCTGACGGCTTCAACAGCAGTCAGGCCGGGATTCCAAAGCAACGCCATGCGGTGTCGGTCGAGGCTGCAGAGAAGGTTTGCCGCCGCCGCAAGGCTCGGTCGCAGCCTCATTCTCGCTCTCCGGCTGGCCGCGCTAGCCGGAATGACGGAGGAATGCTCGTTCAGCGAAATCGCAGGGTCCATGACGGCTGGGTCATTCCACGAAGGTGTTCCGAGGCAGCGTCATGACAGACATGCCGTTCCATCCCGGGCCGGGACGGAGACTGGCGGTATCCATGCTCAGCGGCGGCGGAACTGGCCGCGGATCGGCGGGCGCGGACCTGAGGAGCGCTCGTCCTTGTGACGGAACACGAGGCGGCCCTTCTCGAGATCGTAGGGGGACATCTCGACGGTGACACGGTCGCCGGCCAGAGTCTTGATGCGGTTCTTCTTCATCTTGCCGGCCGTGTAGGCCACGATCTCGTGGCCCTGGTCGAGCTGCACGCGGTAGCGTGCGTCCGGCAGGATCTCGATCACGAGACCGTCGAACTGCATCAACTCTTCTTTCGCCATCCACACTCTCCAGCCGGAACGCCAGAACGGGGCATTCCGGGACACCAAAAACATAGCCGTTCGGCAAAACGCTGCGGGCGGCGGGTCCGATCCCATCGGATGCGCAACACCGGCGAGCGTCGGCACGACATAATGTTCGCGCGTCCCGTAAGCAAGCTTTTACCGCCTGGAACGCTATCGCGTCGACAGAAAATCACATGCTGTCCTGGTCCCTCGACAGTGTCGCGGGGGGCTCAACTGCCCGATTCGGCAGGCTCGTGCCGGACGACGACAAGGAGACCTCATCGCCGTCCGCCCGCGCGACTGCGCGGTGGCGGGTGTTCGCCGAACGCGCCGAGGACGACCATAGGTCATGATCGGCGCCGCTTGGTATCGAGCCGCATCCGTGGCGAGTACGGCCTTCCCGAACCGGCGGCGATACGCGGGCCCCTCGCCTCAGGGCGTCACGGCGTTGCCGGCGTAATCGATGCGGCCGTCCGGCGTCTTCCTCCAGACCTGCAGCACGTAGCCGGGTGCCTTGGACTGGCCGTTGGCATCGAACGCGATCTCGCCGATGGCGGTCTTGAGCGGCACACCGCCGTGCAGGAGATCCGCGACCTTGCGGCCCTCGCTCGACTTCGCCTGCTCCACGGCCTGTCTGAGGATCTCCACCGCCGCATAGCCCTGCGCCGCCACCATGTCGGCCTCCGGCGTCCTCGGCCTGGCCGCCACGCCCTTGGATTCGGGCAGCTTCCGCGGCTCCGGCAGGAGGGTCATCACCGTCCCCTCGGCGCCGGGGCCGGCCCCCGTGACGAAGTCTTTGTCCAGCAGCCCGTCGCTGCCGACGAGAGGGATGGCGAGGCCCGCCTCGCGCAGGGAGCGGATCAACTGGCCGGCTTCGGGCGCCAGGCCGCCGAAGTAGATGACCTCGACCTGCGCGCGTTTGAGACGGGCGACGAGGGACGACAGGTCCTTGTCGCCGCGGTTGAGACTCTCGAACGCGGTCTCCGCTTGCCCGTTCGCCTTGAGGATGCGGGCGACGTCGTCCACCAATCCGCGCCCGAACGTGCTCTTGTCGTGAACGAAGCCGATCCGCCGCCCGCGGAAACGTGCGAGGAGATAAGTGGCCGCGATCGGCCCCTGCTCGGCGTCACTGCCGCCGATACGGAAGACGTTCCAGGCCCCGCGCGTGGTCAAGGCAGGCCAGGCGATGCCGGGCGTCACGGCGGCGATTCCCGCGTCCTCGTAGATCGGCAGGACCGACGCCGCCACGGTGGCGTTGAACGGCCCGACGACGAGGGGGACCCGATCGGCGATGAACTTGCGCGCGACCGCGAGCCCCTGCTTGCCGTCGCCGGCATCGTCGGCCACGACGAGGGCGAGCTTGAGCCCCTTTGGGCCGGCCGCGCGGTTGAGATCCGCCACCGCCTGTTCGGCTCCCGCCCGGAGCCCCTGTCCGAAGGCGGCATCCGGCCCGGTGAGAGGGAGCGAGAGGCCGATCCGGACCGGTGCCTGGGCCGGACTCTGTGCGACGACGCCGGATGCGACGAAGGCCAGCGCGGCGAAGAACGGTGCGGCGGCCGCGGGTAAGATGCGTCTCATGGTGCGAGGCCCGGATGGTCGGCACGAGGCCGATCCAGCCTCCTTAGCGCAGCCTGACGCAATTGGCGCGGCCCGATCGAATGGGCCGTCCTTCCACGGGGCGATCCATTGGGCGATGCCTGTGTGCCGGTCGGCACGCTTCGGGGGCCGGGCATGGCACGGGCCTCGCCTGCGCATTGCACCGGGGGTGCCGGAGCCTATCTCCCCGAGGCGGCGTTGCGTGAGTGCCGTCATGCCCTGGACGCGCAGCGCGCGGAGTGTCCCATGCTCTCCACCGAAACAGACATCCTCCACGCGGCCGAGGCGTGGCGCCTTAGCGGGCGCGGCGTGGCGCTTGCCACCGTGGTCGAGACCTGGGGCTCCGCGCCTCGCCCGGTGGGCAGCCACCTCGTCGTCGACGAGGGCGGCAACTTCCTCGGTTCGGTCTCGGGCGGCTGCGTCGAGGGGGCCGTCATCACGGAAGCGCTGGACGCCATCGCCGACGGACGATCCCGGGTGATCGAGTTCGGCGTCGCCGACGAGACCGCCTGGCGGGTCGGTCTCTCCTGCGGCGGGCGCATCCGCGTCTTCGTCGAACGCATCGACTGAAGCGGCGCCATGAAGCTCGATTCCCTCCATGCCCTCAACGTCGAGCGTGCCGCGCGCCGCGCCGCGATGCTCGTCACCGACCTCGACGACGGCAGCCAGCGCGTGGTCCGCGAGGCAGAGATCCCGGCCGACCCCCTGGCCGACATCCTGGCGCGACGCCTCGCCTCCGGAAAGAGCGGCCTCGTCGAGGTGGAGGGGCGGCAGTTCTTCCTCACCGTGCAGGTGCCCGCCGTGCGGCTCGTCCTGATCGGGGCGGTGCATATTAGCCAGGCGCTCTGCCCGATGGCGACGGCGGTCGACCTGTCCGTGAGCGTCATCGACCCGCGGACGGCCTTCGCCACGCCCGAGCGCTTTCCGGAGGTTCCCCTCCTGCCCCTCTGGCCCGACGAGGCCCTGGCCGGCCCCGTTCCGCCCCTCGACCGCTATTGCGCCGTCGCGGCCCTGACCCACGATCCGAAGATCGACGATCCCGCGCTGATCGCGGCCCTGAAGGCCGAGTGCTTCTATGTGGGCGCCCTCGGCTCGCGGAAGACCCACGCCGCGCGGGTCGAACGCCTGTCGCAGGCCGGGCTCTCGCCCGAGCAGATCGCGCGGATCGAGGCGCCGATCGGCCTCGACATCGGCGCCGTGAGCCCGGCCGAGATCGCGGTCTCCATCCTGGCGCAGATCGTGTCCGCCCTGCGCGGCGGCGGTCCGCGTGCCGTCAAAGGCGGAGGCCCCGCGTGAAGTTCGGTTCGGTCGCGATCACGCGGGCCGCGGGGCTCATCGCCGCCCATACCCTGCGGGCCGATGACGTGATCGTCCGCAAGGGGCGGCCGATCCAGGGCGACGACGCGCGTCGTCTCGCCGAGGCCGGCCTCGACAGCGTGGTGGCGGTGACCCTGGAGACGGGCGATGTCGGCGAGGACGAGGCCGCCGCCCGTCTCGCCGCTCGGGTGGCGGGCTCGGGTCTTTCCACCGGCCCCGCCTTCACCGGGCGCTGCAACCTCCAAGCGGAGGTGGCGGGCATTCTGATGATCGACCGTCCTGTCGTCGACGCGGTGAACGCCGTGGACGAGGCCATCACGCTCGCGACCCTGCCGCCGTTCCGACCGGTGAGTCCGGGCGAGATGGTGGCGACGGTGAAGATCATTCCCTATGCCGTGTCCGGCTCCGCCCTCGACCGCGCCTGCGGGATCGCGACGCCGGCGCCCCTCACGGTCATGCCCTATCGCCGCTTCCGGGTGGGTGTCGTCTCCACCCTGCTGCCGGGGCTCAAGGAGGCCACCGTCGCCAAGACCCTGCGCAACCTGGAACGCCGGCTCGGGCCGACCGGGGCCGGGATCGCCTCCGACCTTCGAGTCTCGCACGAGGCCGGTGCGGTGGCGACCGCCATCCGCGAGGCCATCGACCGCGACGGATGCGATCTCGTCGTGGTGTTCGGCGCCTCGGCCATCGCCGACCGGCGCGACGTCATCCCCGCCGGCATCGAGGCGGCGGGCGGGGAGGTGGAGCATTTCGGCATGCCCGTCGATCCCGGCAACCTGCTCCTCGTCGGCCGTCGCGGCGAGGTTCCGGTGATCGGCGCTCCCGGCTGCGCGCGCTCGCCCGCCGAGAATGGGTTCGACTGGGTTCTCCACCGCCTCCTCGCCGGCCTCGTGGTGAGCCGCGCCGACATCGTCGGGCTCGGCGTCGGTGGCCTGCTCATGGAGATCGTGTCCCGGCCTCAGCCGAGATCGGGGCGGCAGGGTCCGTCGGAAGAAAGCATGTCGAAGGATGCCTGACGCCGTCGGCATCGTCCTCCTCGCCGCTGGCCGGGGAACGCGCTTCGGTGAGGCCGTGAAGATGCTTGCACTCCTCGATGGCCGGCCGCTCGTCCGCCACGCGGCCGAGACTGCGATCGCGGCGAATCTCGGTCCCGTGGCGGTGATTCTCGGCTCGCATGGCGCTGCGGTCCGGCGGGCGCTGGCGGGCCTCGACCTGCGGATCGTCGACAACCCGGCCCATGCCGAGGGCCTGTCCACCTCCCTGCGATGCGGGCTCGACGCCTTGCCGGAGACCGCCCGCATCATCGTGATGCTCGGGGACATGCCGCGTATCCGGCCCAGCCACCTCGCGTCCCTGGTCGAGGCCTTCCTGGCCGCCGACCCGGCGCCGGCCGCCATCGTCCCGGTCCATCGCGGATCGCGCGGAAACCCGGTTCTCCTCAATCGCGCGCTCCTCGCGTCCGATCTGGCGTCGCTCACCGGGGATCAGGGCGCCGGCCGGATCCTGGCGGCGCGGACGGATGTCGTGGAACTGGAGATGGATGCGGCCGTCGTCCTCGATATCGATACGCAGGCCGCCCTGATCGCTGCCGCCCGCGCCTGATCAGGAGGCCTTGTGATCAGGAGGCCTTGCCCGGCCGCTTCGCCTCGTTCCGGCAGCGGTCGGAGCAGTAGCGGACCTCGTCCCACACCCGTTCCCATTTCTTGCGCCAAGCGAAGGGCTTGCCGCAGGTGGCGCAGACCTTGGTGGGCAGATCCGCCTTCTTGCGCATGCGCGGCATGGGAGGCTTGTCCTAGCGCCCGAGTTGCCCGGCATCTGCGACGGCGACCGGGCTCCAGCGGGTGATCTGGATGAAGCCGTCGCGGGCGGCGACGACGATGTGGCGGCGGTAGCGGTGGACGATCGTTCCCGGCGAGTGGCGGTGCGGCTCGCGCCAGCCTTCCGCCGCCGCGACGAAGACACGGTTGTCGCCCAACTGTACGATGGTCTCGATGGTGCCGAAGGCCCGCATGCGCCGCAGAATCGCCTCCACGTCCGTGCGGAAATCGAGGGTCCTGTCCGCATCCGTCACGCGGGGCCAGTAGGAGCCTTCGCCCTGGGGCTGGGCCGCCCGCCAGCGAGTCGGCAGGTCGCGCGCGATCGGTCCCGAGGCCAGCCGCCGGGCTGCGATCTGGCATTTGGCGAGCAGGGTCTCGTGAGTCTCCTGCGGCGCCATGGCGAACGTCTCCTGCGCGAGGATGTCACCCGTGTCGAACCCCTCCTCGGCCAGCACATGCGCGGTCACGCCCCAGCTGTCGCGTGCGTCGGTGATCGCCTTGAAGAGGGGGTAGGGGCCGCGCCCGACCGGCAGGGGCGAGGGATGGAAGTTCAGGGCGTAGCCGGCCCGGTTGCGCCAGCCCCGGATGAGCCAGGGGTAACCGGCCACCACGAGCGCCCAGTCCGTCCCGTGGGTCTGCGCCAGGGCGTCGAGATCCGCGAGCTTGATCCGCGAGAGTTGCATCGGGATGCGGTGACGGCGGCTCTGGGCCACGACCGCCTCGTTGTGGTCGTAGAGCCCATCGCAGGGCCGGGTGAACAGCTTGATCGGCGTCCATCCGGCATCCACCAGCGCTTCGAACACGCCGCCGAGGAAATCGATGCCGGCGAAGGCAAACTTCATGAAGAACCCCGGGAGCGGATGCGCGGCGTGCGACTCTACGGATGGTGCCCTGCGGGCTCCACGGTCGCGCCGTCCGCCTTACCTAACCGATCCGGCACGGAATGGGAGCGGTCATGAATCGGGTTGTGATCTACGGCGGAACCGGCGGTATCGGCATGGCCACGGCGCGGGCCCTGCGCAAGCGCGGGATCCCGCTGCATCTCGCGGCGCGCGATGCCGGGCGGCTCGAGGAAGTCGCCGCCGACCTCGGTGAGACCACCTTCACCGCAGGCGACGTCACGGACCCCGCCCATTTCGCGATCGTCACGCAGGAGGCGGGCGACACCTTGGCCGGGCTCGTCTACGCGGTCGGCACCATCAACCTGAAGCCGCTGGCGAAGCTGACCGCCGACGACGCGGTGATGGATTTCAAGCTCAACGCGCTTGGCGCTCTCCTGGCCCTCCAGGCCGCGGCGCCGGCGCTCAAGGCGGGGGCGGGCGAGGCGGGGGCGGGCGTCGTCCTGTTCTCCACCGTGGCGGTGGCGCAGGGATTTGCGGCCCACGCCTCCGTCGCCATGGCAAAGGGCGCCGTGGAAGGACTCGCACTGTCCCTCGCCGCCGAGCTCAGCCCTCATATCCGGATCAACGTGGTCGCGCCCTCGCTGACGCGCACGCCGCTCGCCGCTGCCATCACCGGCAACGAGACGCTGGCATCGGGAATCGCGTCCATGCACGCACTCCAGCGGCTCGGCACACCCGAGGATATCGGCGCGCTGGCCGCCTTCCTCGTCTCGGCGGAAGCCGGCTGGATCACCGGGCAGGTCATCGGCGCGGATGGCGGCCGCTCGACGCTGCGGACGAAGGGGTGACGTCGCTGCGCACCCTCCGCTTCGTCCTCGGCGACCAGCTTCACCGACGCGTCTCCTCCCTCACCGATCTCGACCCGCAATCCGACGTCGTGCTCATGGTCGAGGTGCGGGAGGAGGCCACCTATGTCCGCCACCACAAGCAGAAGATCGCCTACCTGTTCGCCGCCATGCGCCATTTCGCGGCCGATCTGGAGGCCGAAGGCGTGACCGTCGACTACGTGCGCCTCGACGCGCCGGGCAATACCGGCTCGTTCACCGGCGAACTCCGGCGAGCGGTCGAGCAGCACGAGCCCGACAAGATTGTCGTCACCGAGCCCGGCGAGTGGCGCGTCTGGGAGATGATGCAGGGGTGGCGCGATGACCTGCCGGTGCCCGTGGACATACGCGACGACAACCGCTTCCTCTGCCCGCGCGCGGATTTCGCGCGCTGGGCCGAGGGGCGGCACGCCTTGCGGATGGAGACGTTCTATCGCGGCATGAGGAAGCGTACCGGCCTGCTGATGAAGGACGGCGAGCCGGTGGGCGGCCAGTGGAACTTCGATCACGACAACCGCAAGAAGCTGCCGCGCGGGCACCGCTCCCCGGAACGCCCCGACTTCGTGCCCGACGCGATCACGTCGGAAGTCATCGCTCTGGTATCGGACCGTTTCGCCGACCATTTCGGCGATCTCGACGCATTCCGCTGGCCGGTGACCCGCGCCGACGCCCTCACCGCCCTGAAGCATTTCCTGGACGAGTGCCTGCCGCATTTCGGCGATTACCAGGATGCGATGAAGACGGGCGCCCCCTTCCTCTACCATGCTCTTCTCTCACCGGCGCTCAATGCGGGCCTGCTCACGGCGGAGGAGGTCTGCCGGGCGGCTGCCCGCGCCTATGACGAAGGGGCGGCGCCGCTCAACTGCGTCGAGGGCTTCATCCGCCAGATCCTCGGATGGCGCGAATACGTCCGGGGACTCTACTGGGCCAGGATGCCGGCCTATGCCGAGACCAACGCTCTCGCCGCCAAGCGCGACCTGCCGTGGTTCTACTGGTCGGGCGAGACGCGCATGAACTGCCTCGCGCAATGCGTCGCCGATACGCGGGCCCATGCCTATGCCCATCACATCCAGCGGCTGATGGTGACGGGCAATTTCGCCCTGCTGGCCGGGCTCGAACCGGCGCAGGTGGAGGAATGGTATCTCGTCGTCTATGCCGACGCCTACGAATGGGTGGAGTTGCCCAACGTCCACGGCATGGTCCTGTGGGCGGATGGCGGCGTCATGGGCTCGAAACCGTATGCGGCCTCGGGCGCATACATCAACCGCATGTCGGATTATTGCCGGGGCTGCACCTACGACGTCGCTGCCAAGTCCGGCGAGAGTGCCTGCCCGTTCAACTACCTTTACTGGAACTTCCTCATCGAGAATGCGGATCGTCTGGCGGGGAACCCGAGGATGGCCATGCCCTATCGTACCCTCGACGGATTGGGCGAGCGGCGACGGGAGGAGATCACGACGGACGCGGCCCGCTTCCTGGCCGGCGCGGAGATGCGTTCCGCCCCGTCCTGAATCTCACCAGGGCTGCCAGACGCTGAGGGTGACGTAGGGGCTTCCCCCGCCACCGGTTTCGGTCTGGTAGCCGAGCGAGGCGCGGAAGCTCACGTCGCCGATGCGAAAGTCGGTGGCGTGGACACCGATCCCGAGCTTGGAATAGCCGGTCCCGTCCGCGTAGAGCGCAGCCTCCGGGCCGAGATAGGCACCGAGCACGTCGTAACCCCAGGCAAGGCGGCCCCAGGCGCTCTGGCGCGTCGAGCCGAGGATCGCGGTGGCGGTGAGGAGGGATTTCGCTGTCGGCCGCGCCCAGACTTCCCCGTGCAGTCTGATGCCGTAGCGGTCGGGCAGCACCATTGTGCCGAGGATACTCTGCTCCACCTCGATGCTTCCCTCAGGCCCTGCGAAAGCAGCGACGACGCCCCAATCGTGGAACCATTGGTATCCGGCGAGCACTGCTCCGAGCGCCGTCAGGCGCGTCTGACTCGTGGCGATGCCCCGTATCGAGGGACCACGCTCGATCCTCGCGCCCGCTCCCCCGCTTGCGAGAATGACGAAACCGTCCCGATCGCGCCCGTCGAACGTGATCTTCGTGCCCGCCGTGATGAAGGAAGATGCTCCGGCATCGAGGCTGCCGAAGATCAATGCCGAAATCGAGCCTCCTTCCGATTGAGCCGGGTTCGAGACGAGGCCACAGCAGAGTGTGGCACAGCACATGAATATCGGCCGAGCCGAAGTCAGTGACCGTTTCGTCGATCTGGCCGATCGTCCCACGTCCCTTCTCGCTCCGTCTCACCGCAGGGCAAGTCTACGACATCCTATGATAAGTTGTACTGGTTCGTGAACAATGGACTGTGGGTGGTGCGCATAGACCGCCCAAGCCGATTCTTGAGCAGACACTGTTTTGCTTTTGTTCTATTTTATAAAACTTCAGGATGTATTTATCTGATCTGAAGTTGTGCGGTGGCAGTGGTCGATCTGCCGGTGTGTTCGGACCGTGTCGAGAAGGGAGGCCCCGCGATGCCGCATGGTGATGAAAGCTGATTCGGTTGGCGTCGGGCGGGGACTAGGATAGAGCCCGCGACAGGACCGTCGCCAAAGGCCGAGTTTTCTTGTCACCAGCTGCTCGAACGTCCGAAGTTCTCACGGTGCTCGCGGCACAGGAGACGGATCGCTTGACCATCGGCGACATCGTCGCGGTGCTGAAGGACCGTGCCTTCGCCCTGCTCATCGTCATCCTCGGCCTGCCGAATTGCCTGCCGATGCCGCCGCCGATCCCCCTGGTCTGCGGCCTGCTGCTGTTGCTCGTGGCCGTTCAGATCACGGCGGGAATGACGGCGCCTTGGCTGCCCCGCGTTCTCCTGAGTCGCTCCATTGCCCGGAGCGACGTGGAGCGTGCCGCCAAGCGCGCGGTGCCGCTGCTCCGGCGGCTGGAGCGCTGGTCGCGTCCGCGCATGAGCCTGTTCGAGACCGGCCTCGGCATGCGGACGGTGGGGCTAATCCTCCTCACCCTGTCGCTCGCCCTCGTGGTCGCAGCGCCCCTGGTCGGACAGATCCCCCTCGGTCTGGCGATCTGCCTCGTCGGCCTCGGCCTCGTCGAGCGGGATGGGCTGCTCGTCGTCATGGGGCTCGGCGTCGGTGCCGTCGGCGTGCTCCTGAACGCCGGCTTCGTCTACGCCATCGTCTCGGGCCTCATGAGCCTCTTCAGCGTGTAGTTTCAGCCTTCGAGGTGGCGCGGCTTGAACAAACGCCAGACGAGGCCGCCCCTCAGTCCGAACAGGAGCGAGACGAGGTAGAGGCTTCCCGCCGCCAGCACGATCGCAGGCCCCGTGGGCAGGTCGGCGCGGTACGAGGCGGTCAGTCCGGCAAAGCTCGATACCATCGCCACCACCATCGCCATGGGGATCAGGCCCGACAGGTCTGCGGCCCAGAACCGCGCGGTGATCGCCGGCAGCAGCATCAGCCCCACCGCGAGCAGCGTCCCGAGGGCCTGGAAGCCTCCCACGAGGTTCATCACCACGAGGCCGAGGAAGGCGTAATGCACCGGCCCGCCGGCACGGCTGACCGTGCGCAGGAACAGCGGGTCGACACATTCCATGACGAGGGGGCGGTAGAGCGCGGCAAGGGCGAACAGCGTCACCGTGGCGATCCCGCCGAGGAGCATGAGCGCCGGATCGTCGAGGGCCAGAACCGTGCCGAACAGGATGTGCAGGAGATCGATCTGCGAGCCGCGCAAGGAGACGAGCAGCACGCCAGCGGCGAGAGAGATCAGGTAGAAGGCGGCGAGACTCGCATCCTCCTTGATCGAGGTCGTGCGGGTGACGATGCCGGCGAGCAGCGCCACGAACAGGCCGGCGGCGAGCCCGCCGATGGTCATCGCCGGCAGCGATAGGCCGGCGACGAGGAAACCGACCGCGGCGCCGGGCAGGATCGCATGGCTCATGGCGTCGCTCATCAGGCTCATGCGCCGCAGCATGAGGAAGACCCCCACCGGCGGGGCCGAGAGCGAGAGGGCGAAACAGCCGGCCAGCGCCCGGCGCATGAAGCCGAACTCGATGAAGGGGCCGAACAGGAGATCGATCACGCGGCGTGTCCGTGGTCGTGACGATGATCGTGCGCGTGACCATGGGGATGGTCGTGATCGTGGTGATGCAGGTCCCCGCCATCGGCAGGGGGCGGTGCATGATGATGGCCCTCGCCCCGCCCGCAGATGGCGGCATCCTCGTCCCAGGCTTCGGACAAGGCCTGGGCGCGCGCGAGATTCTCCCGGGTCAGCACCGTCTCCGTGGCGCCCCAGGCCACCGGCTCACGGGCCAGCAGGAGCGTGGTCGGAAAATGCGCCTTGACCTGATGCAGGTCGTGAAGCGCGGCGACGATGGTGCGGCCCTCCGCATGCCATCCGCGGATCAGGCCGATCAGATCGGCGGTGGTGCGTCCGTCGATCCCGGTGAACGGTTCGTCGAGGAGGATGATGCGGGCGTCCTGGACGATCAGCCGCGCGAACAGGGCGCGCTGGAACTGCCCCCCGGACAGGGTGCCGATCAGCCGATCCTCGAAGCCGAGGAGGCCTACGGCGGAGAGGGCGCTGACCAGCGTCCGGCGGTCGGGGAGGGCGCTGCGCCAGAAGCCGAGGCGGCGCCAGCGTCCCATCGCCACGAGGTCGAGGACGCTCAGGGGAAAGCTGCGGTCGATCTCGCCGGCCTGGGGCAGGTAGGCGATGGAATCGGTTCCGCCGGGTCGGTCGATCCGGCCGTCAAGGCAGCGGATCTCACCGATGATCCCCTTGAGCAGAGTCGATTTGCCGGCGCCGTTGGGGCCGACCAGGGCCATCAGGGCTCCGGCGGGGATGGTACCGTCGAGATGGTGCACGGCGGGATGGCGATCGTAGCCGAGCGTCAATCCGCGCAAGGCGATGGCGCCGGGCTGAACGGGGGCGTCCCCCATGAGGGCGTGTGTCATCGTTATCCCATGGCCCAGAGGATCGCCCCCCAGACCAACCCGGACAGGATCGCGGCGATGATCAGCCGCGAGGCGGCGCCGGCCTGGAACAGGGAGCGACGGGGGGGCGGTTTGATCTGGGGAGGACGCGTCACAGCGGTTCGGGTACCAGGAAGGGGCGGAATTGTCCGAACGGGAGCGGCGAACTATCTCTGGTACTGATACACTGTAACATCGCATCAGTTCAACGTGCCGGACCACATCGACCGGCGATCAGGGGAGGATGGCGTGCACGACCATAGTGCCGTCCACGATCACGGCGCCTGCTGTGGCAATGCCACGGATGCGCTGGCGCGAGCGGAGCGTCTCTGCGCCGAGCGTGACCTGCAGTTCACGCGGCTGCGGCGGGACGTCCTCGAAGCGGTGGCGTCCGAGGCGAAGCCGCTCGGCGCCTACGACATCGCGGAGCGGCTGAGCGGTCAAGGTCGCCGGGTCGCCGCCGTCTCGGTCTATCGCGCCCTCGACTTTCTTACCGAGAACGGTCTCGTCCATCGCATCGCCAGCCGCAACGCCTTCGTCTCCTGCGGACACCAGCACGGCGACGGGGCCGGCCTCGTCTTCCTGATCTGCCGGACATGCGGCAGCATCGACGAGACGACCTCACCGGAGGTGGACGACCAGCTCGACAGGGCCTTGGCGAAAGCCGGGTTCAAGCCGTCGAGCCGGATCCTCGAAGTGGAGGGCGAATGCGGCGCCTGCCTCGGCCACGAACCGAACCCCTGAGCGACACGGTGCGCGAGGTTCAGCGCGCGTTGCGATAGGCCCGCCGTGAGGCGATGGTCTGGATCATGATCTGGATGTCGAGCCAGACCGACCAATTGTCGATGTAGTGCAGGTCGTGGTTCACACGCCGCTCCATGTCGAGATCGGTCAGGGTCTCGCCGCGTAGGCCGTTCACCTGTGCCCAGCCGGTGATGCCGGGCATCACGTTGTGGCGGCGGGCATAGAGTGCGATCCGCCGTTCGAAGCTGCGGTCGTGAGCAAGGGCATGGGGGCGCGGACCGACCAGGGACATCTCCCCCATCAGGACATTGATGAGCTGGGGCAACTCGTCGAGATTCGTCCGGCGCAGAATGGCGCCGATCCGGGTGATCCGTGAATCGTTGCGGGTCGCCTGTCGGAAGACGGCGTTCTGCTCGGTCTTCATGCTGCGGAACTTGAACACGCCGAAGGCCTGCTGGTTGAAGCCGTACCGGCGCTGGCGGAAGAAGACCGGCCCGGGGCTGTCGAGCTTGATCAGCAGGGCGATGGACGCCAGGAGCGGCGCGAGCAGCACCAGCGCGATGGCGGACAGGACGACATCGAGGCCGCGCTTCAGGGCGATCTCGCTGAAGGTGAGCGGCCGGCGGCCGATATTGATGCCCGACAGCCGTCCCACCCGCGCGAGCTTGAGATCGGGGAACCGGTCCATGACCGAGCCGGGACGGAGGTGAAGGGCGGCAGGGACGCGCAGGAACGCGTCGACGCAGCGCTCTATATCCGCCGCATCCGTCCAGGGGACCAGGATGAAGACGTCGTCTGGGCGCAGGAACCGCACCACCGAGACCGCGAGGTCGAGGTCTTCCGACATCTGTGCCTGTCGCACCGACGCATCCTCCCGCGAATCCACACGACGCAGGTAGCTGGTCCCGATGACCCGAAGATTCAGGGCCTGCGCATCGTTGTTGGCGTGAAAGCTGGCAATGTCCTCCTCGAAGCCGACGAGGTGAATACGACTGATCGATGGCGAGCCGGAGGTCATCGTCTGCCGGACGAGGCCCACGATGACGAGACGGGACAGGTACAGGGCCGGCAAGCCCGTGAGGAAGAAGCCGATCGCCACTGCGCGCGAGAAGTCGGTCGTGGTCTTGGTGGCGAAGCCGACGACGAGCACGATTCCCCAGGTGGCGAGCCAAAGACTCGCCATGCGGCGGCGGTGAAGGCCGCGGGTCAGCTGCGTTTCGATGCTGTACTCGTCCCGCGCGAGGTTGGTCAGAAGCACGAAGACGGCCACGAGGCCCGCCAGCTGGAAACTCCCGGTCATGCCCGTGGCGATCTGCTGGTCGAAGGCGAACTCGTAATAGATCGCCTCTACGAGGTAGGCCGTGACGAGAATCGCGACGAGGTCGGAGACGGCCAGAGCCGTGGACAGCCCGAAGCGGATCGCACCGCGCCACCGCCGCGGAAGGACGGCCGCCCACGCGTCGCGTCGCGTGTCGCGCGCGGCGGGCAGGGTCTGGTAGATTTCGGGAAGACGTTGCTGGAACATCTGGGACGCTGTGTGCCGGGGTGAGACTTGGTTTGTGCCATAATGGGACATTATCCCATCCGGCCATCGTCATGTCTGCCCGGGGCGCAAACCTCGGACCCGCCGGTGCCGCCCAAATCTCTCCTTCATGCTGTCCGAAAGCTTGGCTGGCCGTTATGGCGAAAGGCCTGGGGCCGTTCCGTGGTCTGCTGGGGGAGCTTTCATGCCGCGCGTGACGCTTTCAGGAACACATCACCGGTACAACGCCGTCGCGGCGGTGGAAGATGGCGGCACATGGCGGATGTTCCTGCCATTTCCGGACGGATCGATCCGTGACGCGGCGTTCGTCGGCCCGGACCGCCTCGTCTGCCTGTCCGCCGATGGGGAGATCTGCCTCATCGACTGGCGGCTCGACAGGGAGATCGCTCGGCAACCAGCCGGGACGGATCGCCCCCGCCACATCTTCGTGCCCGCCGATTCCGGATGGATCGTCCTGTACGACGGCAAGCGGCCCCTCGACGAGGAGCGCTACCTCCATTCCCTTCAGGTTCGGCGCGCGACGGACCTCGCTGTCGTCGCGGACGGAAACGGTCTGCAATGGACGGCCGGCCAAACCGTAGGCCTATTGGCCGGCGGCGGTGAATTTGTCCCCGACCCTGGCGAGCCGACCGCCCTCACGATCCAGGATGACGTGTTTCGGGATCCGGGCGGCCAGCTGGCGTTCGTCGGCTTCGAATGCGGTGCGCCGGGATCGCGGTATGGGCTGTACCGACTGGATCCCTCCACGGGAACGGTGCGCTGCGAACCGCTGCCGGATGCGGCGAAACCGTGGTGGTTCAGCCCGAGCGGTCGCTACGCCGTGACGCCCTCGTCCGCTTTGCCGGCGGTCCATGACGGCTCCGCCGCGTCACCGCCGCATCGGGATGCGGTCGCGGATGGAAGGCGCCGAGTGAGCCAGGCCCTCGAACTCTGGACGACCACGCCTCTCGGCCTGGCACGGACCATCGTGGCGCGCATGACGCCCGAGCCCCCCTTGGCGATCCGAAACGTGGTGTGGGAGCCGGCCGAGACGGCGTTCTGGGTCCAGTACGGCCATTTCTGGGACAAGCGAACGGAGTTTCAGCGCATCGGCCTGGACGGCTCGCTCTCGCCCGTTTTCCATTTCGAACGCTTTCACGGAACCAAGGTCCTGGCCGATATCGCCGACGTGACGCATGCCGAGCATGTGGAGATCCAGGCCTTGCCGGATGCCGTTCGCATCCAGCGCGCTTGGTGCGCGAGCGACCTTCCGGTCCGGTCGATCTCGCAGGACGAAGACGGTTTCCGGGCTTCGGTCTGGTCGGGCCCGAAAGAGGCGGCGGTCCGGCGCTTCCTGGCCCGGTCGAGCCGCCGCCATGTGGTGATCGTCGAGGCGTTGTCACAGGCGGCCGTCGCCGAGGGCCTGCGTCGTCTCACCCACGACATCCGCGAGCGACTGGCCGACCTGCTGCAGACCGATGTCCTGGAACTGTCCTTCGTGGTCGGCGGCCGGACGATGACGGAATCGGCCTTCTTCGCACGCGTGTCACGCGACCGTATCGCGGTCGCTCCGATGCTAAGGGAACTCCTGACGACCTATCTGGAAGTGCATCCGAGCGCCGTCGAAGCCAAGGGCTTGTATCGTCAGATCTGGGGACCGAAGGAGAGCCACGGCGCGCTCGCCGCTGCCATGCAGGCCCTGCTGCGCCTCGACCCGGACGCGCACGACGTGTTTCGCGGCTATCTCGCCAGGCGTGACGGCGAGCACGAGACCTACACTACCGACGTGATGATGAAGACATACATCGCCGAAACCGGCTGGCGCGACCGAGCCATGATCGGCTTCGGCATTTACTTCGCGCTGATTCGGCACCGGGACGGTCTCATCAACCTGAACGGCGGTTTCCTCGAAGAGTACGGCCTCCTCGACGCCGTCGAACCGATGATGAGTCCCGAGGATTTCGCTGAGGCGATGCTGGGTGAACTCGACCGGTTCGCGAAGATCCCGGATATCGACTGCCGCTTTGGGTGGAACGACCTGTATCTCGGGCTCAGAGACGGCCTCCCAGACACGGCGTTCGGTCGGCGGGTGGTCGCTGCGCTCGCGGTGCGGCGCGGCGACGTCATCATGGCCGTTCGAGACTGAGCGAGGCAGAGGACAGTCGGCCGCCGGCCTCGAAGCGTGGTGGCATCCCCATCGAACGGTGCGGGGCGAGGATGCCGCCGGATGGCAAGGTCGATCAGGCCATCGCTTCGGAATACAGCTCCGCCGACGAGACTTCCTGTGTCTTGCTCAAGGTTTGAATCGGCTCGAATCCCTCGAACTGCGGATGGCCGAGGTAGAGAGGTTTCGTCGTCGGTGTGCGGCTATGCGCCTTGCGGAATTGCTCCGACTGGGTCCAGGCCTCGAAAGCCGATTTGGAGGCCCAGACAGTGTGCGAGGCATACAGCACATGATCTTCGTAGGTCGGGCCCCGAAGCAACTGAAACTCGACGAATCCTTCCATCTCGTCGAGTTGGCTGTCCCGCCCGAGCCAGACTTGCTCGAATTCTGTCGTTGCATCCGGAACAACCTTGAATCGATTCATGGCAATGAACATGAAGCACCTTCGTACAAAAGGCCGGGAGCAGGGGCGGCCGGCGATCCGCGCCGCATTCTAAACCGCAATATCCCGATTGGAAAATGATGGGAAAAGCCGCACAATCCCGTATTAAAATAGCGCTATTTCTGTCACAAGGTTTCTGGATACAAGAATGTTTCCCTCACGTCGTTGTGGAGCCGGTGTCCGGCCTTCCTCGGTTTGCGACGGCAAGTTCGTGGTGACTCTTGCCATCCTTGCCCGGTTTGTGGTCAAGCTGGTTTCGCGTTCCTCGGACCCAGGGGATCGCTCCTGATTCCTTGGTGGTTTCTGGAAATTCCTTCTCCCTCCGGTGGAGGGCCGTGGAGACTACGGGTTCACTTTCTTTTAACTTCCGACCGTACCGAATGCGGCGTATTAAAGTTGCCGCATCGGTTGCGGAGACCAGCAAAACCGGCCGAGACCGTATTAAGCACTGAAACGAGTGATGATGCCCAAGCAAACTACCGATGTCGACCGCCTGGTTGGGTTGCGGATCACGGCCCTGCGCAAGGCTCGTGGCCTTAGTCAGACTGCCCTCGGGACCGCCGTCGGTGTGACCTTCCAGCAGGTCCAGAAATACGAGAAGGGGCAGAATCGCGTTGGTGCTGGCCGGCTCCGAGAGATTTCCCGTCTCTTGGAAGTGCCTGTCTCTGCGTTCTTCGAAGAGGACGACGCGGGAGGAACACAATCTGAGGTGTTCGGATTCTTGAGCGCACACGGCGCGATCGAACTGCTCCAGGCCTACGCCCTGATCGAGGACGACCAACTCCGGCGGGACGTTTTGGCGATCGTGCGAACTGCGGCAAAGATGGGAAAGCGCTCAGAGACCCCTGCGGCCGTTTGATCGATTTTCAGTCATCCGATGAGATGGAAGAAACTGCCTGACACACGGCCGCATCGGTGGCCTGCCATGCCTAACGGAACTCCTTCCGCGTCGGTCACCACCGCGAGGGCGACATCCTCGGCGGGAGGCGGCGTCAGTTCGCTGGCATAATGGAACTCGTGGCCGACGAGGCGCGATCCGCCCTGCCCGAGGGGGCCATCGCCGATGAGCGTCGCGACGCGGTAGCCGAGATGCAGGCGGCGCACCTTGTAGGAGGTCGCAACCGGGAGCAGGCCCGCCATCGCATGCGTGACGCCCACCGCGTCTTCCAGCCCGAGACCGAGAGCCATGTAGCCGCCGCACTCGCCATGGACGGGATTGTGTTCGGCAAAGCTCCGGAGGCCGTTCAGGAACCGGCCCGCCGCTGCGAGTTTCCCGGCATGAAGCTCGGGATATCCGCCAGGTAGCCAGCAGGCGTCGCAGCCCTCCGGGGGCGCCTCGTCGGCGAGCGGTGAGAAGGTGACCAGTTCGGCGCCCGCCGCGCGCCAGCCCGCTTCCATATGTGGATAGAGGAACGAGAAGGCCTCATCCGAAGCGATGGCGATGCGCTGCCCCGGGGGAGGGGGCAGGGCGGTATCCGACACGTCCGGCAGGCGTCCCGATGCGGCCGCGAGGATGGCGTCGAGGTCGAGACCGGCCTCCGCCAGATCGGCGAGGCGGTCGAGCCGCGCGGTGAGATCGCCCGTCTCGCGAGCCTGGACCAGACCGAGATGACGCTCGGGCAGGGAGAGGGTCGCGTCGCGCATGAGCACTCCGAGAACCGGGATGCCGACCCGCGCGAGACCGGCTTCGACCAGACGCCGATGGCGGGCGCTGGCGACCTTGTTCAGGATCACCCCGGCGATGCGGATACGAGGATCGTAGCGGGCGCAGCCGAGTGCCACGGCGGCGGCCGATTGGGCGGCACCCGAGACGTCCACGACGAGAAGCACGGGCCAGCCGTAGCGGGCGGCGATGTCGGCATTGGCGCCGGTCCGGCCCTCGCTGGCGACGATGCCGTCGAACAGGCCCATGGAGCCCTCGGCGATGACGATATCAGCGCCATGGCCCGCCATCGCCGCCACCGAATCGAGCATGGCATCCGGCATGGCGAAGCTGTCGAGATTGACGCTGGGATAGCCCGTGGCGGCCTGGTGGAAGGCCGGGTCGATATAGTCCGGCCCGCATTTGGCACCACGCACGGCAAGGCCGCGCCGGGCGAGCGCCCGCATCAGCGCCAGCGTCACGGTGGTCTTGCCGGAGCTCGACCGTGGAGCGGCGACGAGAAGGCCGGGCGGATGCGATCGGTCCATTATCGTCATGACTCGACTCCGGGGGCCGGCTGCCCCGTGGGGCGGAAGCGGCGGTCGTAATCGGTGGAGTAGAGCGCGCTCTCGCGGAACTCGCTGGCGGCGAGGGCCGGGCCGACGAGGATCAGCGCCGTCCGCTCGAGACCGGCGGCGCGCACATCCTCCGCGATGGTGGCGAGGGTGCCTGAGATGACGCGCTCGTCCGGCCAGGTGGCGCGGAACACCACGGCGGCGGCGCAATCCGCTCCATAGAAAGGCACAAGCTCGGTCACCACGGTCTCGATCACGTGGATGGAGAGGTGCAGGGCCAGGGTCGCGCCGGTGGCGGCGAAGGCTTGGAGCGTCTCGCGTTCCGGCATGGCACTGGCCCGGCCCGAGGTCCGGGTGAGGACCACGGATTGGGCTAGACCCGGCACGGTGAGTTCGCGCCGAAGCAGGGCGGCGGCGGCGGCGAAGGAGGGCACGCCCGGGGTCACCGTGTAGGGAATGCCGAGCCGGTCGAGGCGGCGGGTCTGTTCGGCCAGCGCGCTCCAGATCGAGAGGTCGCCCGAATGCAGCCGCGCCACGTCCTGCCCGGCCTCGTGCGCGGCGACGATCTCGGCCACGATGGCGTCGAGGTCGAGGGGAGCGGTGTCGACGATGCGGGCGTCGGACGGGCACCAGGACAGGATCTCCGGCGCCACCAGCGAGCCGGCGTAGAGGCAGACGGGGCAGCGCGCGATGAGATCGCGCCCGCGGATCGTGATGAGGTCGGCCGCACCGGGGCCGGCGCCGATAAAATGTACGGTCATCCCGCTTGAGTGGCGAAATACGCGGGAAGCGCAAGGGCGCATGTCACCGCTGGTGACGCGATGCGCGGCAGAATGAGGGTTCCGCCATCGCCGGCCATGGCCAGCGCGGCGGCTTCCGCCACCGATCCGACCCCCCGGCTCGCTTCGATCCGGCCCGAGCGGGTCGTTACGCGCGCGTCGACGGCGATCATCTCGGCGGGGGGAATTCCGACGGGCACGAGGCCGAACGCAGCGGCGGCCTCGACGATCGACGGCTCATTCGCGCGGTCCTCGGCGGTGGCGATCGCGCCGAGCCGGTTCGGCCTATGATCGCTTTCGGCAAGCGCACGGTGGATCAAAGCGACGATCTCGTCGGCCATGGCCCCATGCCGGAAGCCGATGCCGGCGACGATGAGACGGGTTATCCACGTATCTCGAGGGGCCAGATCATCGTCAGACAAGTCGCAGGCCCCTCCTCCCCCTTGTGGGGAGGAGCCGGAGGTGGGGGTGGTGTCGGATAAGGTGCGCCCTGTTCGGAGCCACCCCTGACCCCTCCCCACAAGGGGGAGGGGAAGCGCGTCGGGCATCGCCCAGCCGCCCGTCACCGCTTCGTCCAGACCCATTGCGTCACCGGCATTGCGGCGCGCCAGCCGTGGAGATGGCCGACCGGATCGGCATGGGCCACCGACAGCCGCTTCAGCTGCCCGCCGAGACGGGCGAAGGCGCCAAGCAGAACCGCCTCGCCCTCCAGGGTGACGACGTTGGCGACCAGCCGGCCCCCCGGCTTGAGGGCGTCGAGGGCGCGGTCGAGCACGCCAGGCCGCGCAACTCCGCCGCCGATGAAGATGGCGTCCGGACGCTCGAGGCCTTCCAGGGCGGCGGGCGCCTCGCCCTCCACGACGCGCAGATCCGGTACACCGAGGCGGGCGGCGTTGCGGGCGATCCGCGCCGCACGGGCGGGGTTCGCCTCGATGGCCAGCGAGCGCAGGCTGGGATGGCGCAGCATCCATTCGATGGAGATCGAGCCGGCTCCGGCGCCGATGTCCCAGAGGCGCTGGCCGGCGCGGGGGCGCAGGGCGGCGAGGGTCACGGCGCGAATATCGGCCTTGGTGAGCTGGCCGTCATTCTCGAACCAGGTATCGTCGAGGCCAGGGCTCAGGCTGACGACGCGAGCATCGGCATCGGCGACGACCTCCACCGCCAGGGTGTTGAGCGGATCGATCCCGGTGAGGGAGAACGCATCGGCCCTTGTTTCGAGCCGGCGCTCGCGCGGGCCACCCATGGCCTCGAGGACGACGAGGCGAGAGGCACCGAAACCGCGTTCCGTGAGCAGGGCGGCGACGGCCTCCGGCGTGGTCTCGTCCCAGGTCAGGGTGAGGAGCCGGGCGCCGGGCTGGAGGTGGGGTACGATCCGCTCCAGCGCCCGCCCGTGCAGGGTGAGGCAGGTGGTCTCGGCGAGCGGCCAGCCGAGCCGTGCCGCCGCTAGGCTGAATGCCGAGAGGTGGGGGAACACGCACATCTCGGCCGCCGGCAGCAGCCGCGCGATCTCGGCGCCGATGCCGTAATGGAACGGGTCGCCGGTGGCGAGGATGCAGGTCGGGCGTCCGCGCCGGGCGAGGAGGCCGGGATAAGCGTCGGAGATCGGGCGCGGCCAGACCCGCGTCTCGACCTTCAACGGTCCCCCGAGGACGAAATGGCGGGCTCCGCCATAGACCACCTCCGCCCCGTCGAGGGCGGCTGTGGCGGCGGGGCTCAGGCCCGCGCGCCCGTCCTCTCCGATCCCAACGATGGTGAGCCAGGGGGCGGTGCTCGACACGGGGGCGGCGCTCATGGACAAGGTTGCCGGATAGGGAGAGGGCGACGATGCGAGTTCTGATCCTCGGCGGCACCACCGAGGCGAGCGCTCTTGTGAAGGGGCTCGATCCGCGGATCGACGCCACCTTGTCGCTGGCCGGCCGCACCAGCGCACCGAAGCGCGAGCCGGTACGCACCCGCATCGGTGGCTTCGGCGGAGCTGAGGGCCTCGCCGCCTGGATCGCCGAGAATCGGATCGACGCGGTGATCGACGCCACGCACCCGTTCGCGGCGCGGATCGGCCGCAACGCGGCGCTTGCCTGCGAGCGGACCGGTGTGGCGCTCCTCGCCATCCGCCGCCCGGCCTGGGAGCGGAGGCAGGGAGATCGCTGGACCGAGGTCGAGACCATGTCGGAGGCCGTCCTCGCCCTCGGCGAGACGCCCCGGCGGGTGTTCCTGACGATTGGCCGCCTCGAAGTCGGCGCCTTCGCGACTGCCCCGCAGCACGATTACATCGTCCGCGCCATCGAGCCGATCGGCGACGCCCTGCCGGTGCCACGCCTCACCGAGATCGCCGCACGCGGTCCCTTCGGTGAGGCCGCCGAGATGACGTTCCTCGCCGAGCGGCGGATCGACATTCTGGTCACCAAGAATTCCGGCGGCCCCGCCACCTACGGCAAGATCGCCGCAACCCGCGCGCTCGGTCTGCCGGTGGTGATCGTGCGCCCGCCGCAGAAGCCCGCCGTGGAAAGCGTGCCTGATGCCGAGGGCGCGTTGGCGTGGCTGCGCGCACGTGAGGGCTAAACCGGGATGCGCGCGCATTCCCCTCCCCCCTTTGCGGGGGAGGGTGGCCCGCGAAGCGGGTCGGGAGAGGGGAGCGCCATCTCCGGAGAGGTCGCCCCCTCTCCCGCCTGCTCCGCAGGCACCCTCCCCCGCAGGGGGGGGAGGGTTCGAAACGATCCGACCGTCCACCCTCACGCCGGCACGCTGCGCGGGGTGTAGACGAAGGGTGTCGCGTCACCGCGCGGGATCAGCCGGGTGGCGGATGCACCGATGATGACCATCGTGGCCATGTCCGCCTTGGTCTCACGCGCCTGCGCCAGGGTGAGGATCCGGATCGCCTCGTCCGGGCGGGAGACCGCGCGGGCGAAGACCACCGGCGTTTCCGGTGGGCGGTGCTCGGCCGCCAGACTGAGCGCGGCCCCGAGCTGCCAGGGCCGGGACGACGAAATCGGGTTGTAGAGCGAGATCACGAAATCGGCCCGCAGCACCGCCTCGAGCCGGGCGGTGATGACCTCCCAGGGCTTGAGGTTGTCGGACAGCGACATCGCGCAGAAATCGCCTCCCAGCGGCGCGCCGAGGCGGGCGGCGGCGGCCAGCATCGCCGTGATGCCGGGCTCGACCGTGATGGAGAGGTGACGCCATTCCGGATCGCCGGTCTCCACGGCCTCGAAGATCGCCGCCGCCATGGCGAAGACCCCCGGATCGCCGCCGGACACCACCGCGACCCGGCGGCCGGAAGCGGCGAGCCGGAGCGCATGGCCGGCGCGGTCGATCTCGACGCGGTTGTCGGTGGCGTGTTTCGTCAGCCCCGGACGATCGGGCACGCGGGCGACGTAGGGAAGGTAGCCGATGAGGTCCTGCGCCTGGGCCAGGGCCTCGCTCGCCGCCTGGGTGAGGAGACGCGGATCGCCCGGCCCGAGGCCGACGACCGTGACGGAGCCGGTCACGGGCGGCGCCCCTCGCCGGGGACCAGGACCATCGAGAAGTAGGGGGCGTCGTCGTCCGGCTTCTCGGCCAGCGCGATCACCTTCTCGCCGGCCATGGTGCCGCGTTCCACATAGACCGCGCGGTCGAGGAGGCCGGTCTCGGCCAGGGCGCGGCGCACCTTCGGCAGGTGGCGGCCGAGCTTCATGATGACGGCGGCGTCGGTGATGCGGAGGCGCTCCACCAGGGCGTCATGGCCCAGCGTCGCCGGCAGGATCGTCAGCACGTCGTCGCCCCAGGTGATCGGGGTTCCGGCCCTGGTCCAGCAGCCCGACATGCCGGTGACGCCGGGCACCACCTCTACCGGGAAACGGTCCTTCAGGCGGCGCCACAGATGCATGAACGAGCCGTAGAAGAACGGATCGCCCTCCGACAGGATCGCCACGTCCCGCCCGGCCCCGAGATGGTCGGCGATCCGCGTCGCCGCATCGTCGTAGAAGGACGCGAGGGCGGAGACGTACTCGCCATGCTCGGGGGGAAGCTCGGTGGTGTAGGGATAGACCAGGGGCATCTCGCGGGCCGGGTCGCGCATCACCGCGTCGGCGATGGTGCGGGAATTGCCGCGCCGGCCCTTCTTGCAGAAATGCACCAGCACCGGCGCCTCGGCGAGAAGCTTCATGGCGCGGACGGTGAGATAATCCGGGTCGCCCGGTCCCATCCCGACGCCGTAGAGCGTACCGGTGGTGACCTGTCGCGGGATCTCGGTGATGTCCGCCGGCTCTGCGGGGGGAAGCCGCTCGCTCGAATCCATCACTCGATCTCGTTGGCGAGGGCGTTGATCGCGGAGGCGGTCATGGCGCTGCCGCCGCGCCTTCCATGAACGACGATGAAGGGCACCCGCCCGTCGCGGGCGAGGGCTTCCTTGGACTCGGCGGCCCCCACGAAGCCGACGGGGATTCCGATGACCGCCGCCGGTGGGGCGACGCCTTCATCAAGCAGTTCGAGCAGCCGGAACAGGGCGGTCGGGGCGTTTCCGACGGCGACGATGCTGCCGGGAAGATGCTCGCGCCAGAGTTCCATGGCGGCGGCCGTGCGGGTCGTGTTCATCTCGGCGGCGAGGCCGGGCACGCGCGGGTCGGTGAGGGTGCAGATCACCCGGTTGTCGGCGGGAAGACGCGAGCGGGTGACACCGTCGGCGACCATGCGCACATCGCACAGGATCGGTGCCCCGGCCTTGAGCGCGGCCTCGCCGTTGGCGGCGAAATCCTCGGAGGCTTCCACGTCCTTGGGCAGGTCGGTCATGCCGCAGGCATGGATCATCCGCACGACGACGCGTTCGGCGGTGCCGGAGAAGCGGGCGAGGTCGGCCTCGGCGCGGATCATGGCGAAGGAGCGGGCGTAGATCGCCTGTCCGTCGCGCAGATAGTCGAGGCGCGAACTCATGGGGATGTCCTGAAAGCGTGGGCGAGGGGTTCGGGATAGGCCGGATCGGCCCTCCTTACGCGCTCCAGCGCCGCGTCGAAAGTGAGGAGGGCCTCCGGCAACGCATCGGGCCGGCCGTCGAGGACGATGCCGTAGAGGCCGTCTTCTCCGACCAGGGTGAGCGAGGCGGCGGCGGGATGGGCGCAGCCCTTGGCGCAGCCCGACACATGGGCCGACAGCCCTCGCGCCGAAAAGGCCTCGAAGGCGTCGGCCAGTCGCGCCGCATCGACAAGCGTCGTCGTCGAGCCGGAAGCGCAGGCCGGCGCTCCCGGACAGGCGGCAACCGCCCGCCTCGGATCGTCCGGCTCCGTCAAGAAGCCTGCCGCCGCGAGGATGGGTCGCACCGCCTCCGCCGCCGCCGCGTTGGGGGCAACAAGCAGAAACCCCCTCGTCGGCGAGAGCCGCAGAGGCTCCCCACCGAGGGATTCTGCCGTATCGGCGAGGGTTTCTAGAGCGTCCGCCGTGCAGCGGCCGAAGGGTGCGTCGACCAGGATGGCGATGGGCGTAGCTTCGCTTGGGGGGGATTCGTGCTGCCCGCGAGCGGTCGGAAGATGTGAGTTCAGGGGAAAGTGGCCAGCACGCGGCAGCGATGCGCCGGGAGGAGGCGTTGCAGGGCGAAGGCCGAGACCGAGCGCCAGGCCGCCTCTGTCTGTGGAGGATAGATCCCGCATCCGGCGTTGCCCGCTCTCCGCGAGACGGCGCAAGGCGGCGTCGAGGACAGAATGCACGCCGTCGGCCGGGACATCCCACCAGCCAGCGTCGCCTGCGAGTTGCAACGCCAAGCCCTCCGCCGTGGCGACGAGATGGCAATCGGGCTGAGCGGCGCCGAGGCAGGTGCCGCGCTCTGCCGCCTCGACGGCGACCAGTGCCTTGGGGGGCAGGCCCGTGATCGCCAGCCCGATCGCCTCGATCGCCCCGGCCAGGGCCGGGATGTCGATGGGCGTTGCTTCGAGGCCGGCGAGCGGCGCGGTCAAGGTGAGCCGCTGCGGCCCGCCATCGCTACGTACGTCGTCGAGCGCGGCCGCGCCGAGGGCCTCCGCGAGGTCGCAGCGGGTCTCCTCGGTGACGCCCCGGACTTGTAGGTTCGCCCGCGCCGTCACGTC
Organism: Methylobacterium sp. Leaf85; assembly: GCF_001422125.1. Taxonomy (NCBI): domain Bacteria; kingdom Pseudomonadati; phylum Pseudomonadota; class Alphaproteobacteria; order Hyphomicrobiales; family Methylobacteriaceae; genus Methylobacterium; species Methylobacterium sp. Leaf85. The sequence continues at coordinate 190,276 of NZ_LMME01000001.1, forward strand.
GATGTGGCCGTTGCCGAAGCGGCGCGCACCTTCCGCCACCGCGCGCGCCTGCGCCGGCGTGAGGATGCCCAGCGGTGGGTGAACACGGGCAAGCAGCCCGTCCCCCGTCGGCATCGGCCGGGCGAGGCTCGGGCACCAGCCTCGGCGTGCGGGCTCCGGCGAGACGCGGCGCGGCGCGCTCATTCGGCCGCCTCCGGCATCAGCTCGTCGGCGGCCATGGCGTTGCGGCGGGTGGTCCAGAGGCCGCGCCGACGCGCTTCGTCGAACCGTTCGAGGATAGCGCGGGCGGCATCGGGATTGGCAGCGCGCAGGGCATCGAACGTATCGAGATCGGCGATCATCGCGCCGTAGAGCCGGTCGAGATCGGCGTCGGAGATGGCGTCCGTGGCGGCGGCGAGGACGAAGACCGCATCGACCCCCTGTGCCAGTTCCTGGGCACCGCGATAGCCGTGGCGCAGCTGCGCCGCGATCCAGCGCGGGTTCGCGAGCTTGGCGCGGATGAGGCGCGCCGCATCCTCGCGGGCGGTGCGCGCCTTGGGCTTTTCCGGGTCGGCCACGTCGAGGCTGTAGAGCGTGGGAGCGCGCCCGCCGAGCGCGGCGGCGGCGGAGAACCCGCCCATGGCATCGGCCGCGGCGTCGCCGTCGAAGAGGTCGCGTTCGGCCACGTCGAAGGCGTGGACATAGGCGTCGGCCTGCGCGACGCGGGCAGCGAAGCCAGCATCGGCCATGTCCTCGGTCCCGCCATAGGCGTGCGAGGTGGCGTCGAGATAGGCTCGGCCGAGATCGTCGCGGCTCTGCCATTGTCCGTCGAGGGCGAGTTCGCCGGCACCGGCGCCGTAGCGGCCTGGTGCTGCGCCGTAGACACGGGCGGGGGCCTCGCCCCGGCGGCGCGCGGCGGCGAGCGGGTTCTCGTCGTCTTCCTCGTCGCGCTCGGCGACGGCAGATGCCGCGCGGGCGAGGAGAGAGAGGGTCTCGGGAAAGGTGTCGCGGAACGCGCCCGAGACACGCAGGGTCACGTCGATGCGCGGCCGATCGAGAAGGGCGAGCGGCATCACCTCGAAACCGGTGACGCGGGTCGAGGCGTGGTCCCAGGTCGGGCGCACGCCCATGAGTGCCAGGGCATGCGCCACGTCCTCGCCGCCGGTGCGGAGGGTCGGCGAGGCCCAGAGATCCATGACGATGCGGGCCGGGTAATCGCCCTCGTCCTGCAGGTAGCGCCGGACCACCGCATCGGCGGCTTTCGAGCCGAGCAGGGTGGCGGCCCGCGTCGGCAGGCTGCGCGGATCGAGGGTCGTGAGGTTGCGCCCCGTGGGCATCACGTCCGTCCGCCCGCGTGAGGGCGAACCGGCGGGGCCGGGCGGAACGAAGCGTCCATCGAGGGCGGCGAGCAGCCCCTCGCGCTCGGCCGCCGCGCAGGCCTTTACTTGGTCCGCCGCGTCGTCGGGTGCCGATCCGAACACATGGAGCCCGTCGCGGGTGGTGACCTCGCCGAGATCGCACAGATGCGCGTCGAGGGCGGTGAGCGCGTCGGCCATGGGGGTGTCGGCGTCGATCCCGGCGCCTGACAGAAGGCCGGCATCGGCCGCATCGTCGAGGATCGCGCGGGCGATGATGTCGGCCCGGCGCGGGTCGAGGACGCTGGCCGAGGAATATTCCTCCACGAGTTCGCGCAGCCGCGCGGCCTCCGGGGTCAGGCCGGCGCATTCGGTCTGGGGCGTGAGGTGGCCCAGGGCGATGCCGCCGAGCCGGCGTTTCACCGGGGCCGCCTCGCCGGGATCGTCGACGATGAAGGGGTAGATCACGGGCAGGTGCCCGATCGCCCGCGCCGGCCAGCAGGCCGGCGACAGGGCCACCGCCTTGCCGGGCAACCATTCGGTGGTGCCGTGGGTGCCGAGATGGATCAGGGCGTCGAACCCCTCCCGCAATCCGAGATGGAAGGCGAGATAAGCGTGGGTCGGCGGCTCGTCGGGGTCGTGATAGCCCGCCTTGCGGTCGGCCGCCCGGCCACGATCGGGCTGAAGAAAGACGGCGAGACGTCCTCTCATCCAATCAATGACCTCATCCTGAGGTGCCGCATCAGCGGCCTCGAAGGAGGCTTCCAGATCTCTCTGAGGCAGCTGGAAGCCTCCTTCGAGGCCGGCGCTGCGCTCCGGCACCTCAGGATGAGGTCGTGGGGGGGGAGCAATAGTGGCCACGACCATCGGGAAGCGGAACGCCCCATCGACACAGACCGGGTCGGCCTCCGGCTCGCCCCACCGTCGATCGAGCGTGTCCCGCTCGTCCGGTGACAGTGTGAAGAGCCAGTCGCGATAGGCCGCGAGCGGCACCGCGAAGGTCGGAGCCTCCTTCGTCAGCGCGTGCATCAGAGCGTCCGGCTCCGGCAGGTGGCCCACCGCATAGCCGGCCCGCCGCAGCGTCTCCGTAATGATTCCCGCGCTCGCCGGCGTGTCCAGCCCCACGGCGAAGCCCGCCCGGCCGCCACGGGCAGGGTAGTCGGACAGGACCAGGGCGAGGCGACGCGTTGCGCGCGGCCGGTGTTTCAGCGCCACCCAGGCCGAGGCGCGGTCGGCCAGGGCCGCGATACCGGCCGGGAAGGGAACAGCGCGGCGCTCGCTGAACCCGTCGAGTTCCGGCCCGTCCTCCTTGAACGAGATCGGGAAACCGGAGAGCCGGCCGTCGAATTCGGGAAGCGCCACCTGCATGGCGAGGTCGGCGGCGTTCATGCCCCGCGCCGAGGCCTCCCAGGCCTCCCGTGAGGCCCCGATCGTGTAGGCTTGAAGGATGGGCGCTTCGGCGCCATCAAGGACGAAGCCGCCATCCTCCCGCGCCGAGAAGGCCGTTGCCGCGATGACAATGTCCGGGCTTCGCGCGGCCAGAGCTTCCCGCACGGCATCGAGGGCGAGCGCGTCCTTGAGGCTTGCGACCGCGAGGGTGGCGGCACCGATGCCGCGCTCACCGAGGGCTGCGATGAGGTCGGCCACGGGCCGGGTGTCGCCGCCGAGCACCGCCGACCGATAGACCAGGATGAGGGCGAGGGGGCGATCCCGACCTGCGGCGGCCAGGGCGGTCTCGTGTGCGACCGGTCCGCAGCCCGGGCACCAGGCGAAGCCGCGTGGCAGGGCGACAGGCGGCAGCGCGTCGACCGCGTTCCCGATCTCCAGGGAGAGGCGCCGGATCATCCGGCGCAGGTTGTCGGACCCGCCCGCGCGGCAATAGCCCTCGAGTGTCTCCACCAGTTCGGGAGCCACCGTCGAGAAGGCGGTGAGGCGGGGATCGGGCTTGTCGCAGCCCGGAATGACGGCGAGCTTCACGCCGTTCGCGCGAGCCGCGGCGGCGGCGCGCTCGACTCCGTAGCGCCAGTAATCGAGGCCACCGAGGCAGCGGATGACCACGACTTTCGACCGCGCGATGACGTTGTCCACGTAGAGATCGACGGACATCGGATGGCGCAGCCGCGCCAGCTTGGCGAGCCGAAGTGTCGGGACATCGACCGCCGACGAGTCCCGTGCCGCCGCCTCCCGCTCGGCCGCATGCGCGCCGGCCATGCCGGAGAGGTCGGAATCGGTGAAGGACAGGAACACGATGTCGCCGGGCGCCTGGCCCAGATCGATGGCGGCTTCGCCTTCGTCGAGGGAGACCGTGTCGATTCGGATCAGATGCATGGGCGGCGCGCCGTCATGGCTGTGCCCTGGAGGACGTCCGCTCGGTCATGGCGCTTCGGCGGCCGCGCCGGCGCCACAGCGCGCGAAGGAGAAGCACGCCGATCAGCACCAGCGGTAACCATGGCAGGCCGGCGACGACGAAGCGCAAGGCCGATCCTGCGCTCGCGCCGAAGGTCTGGCCCGCCTGGGCCCAGGCTTCCTCCACGGGGGCGAGGGGCCCGGCGCGCGCCTCGTCGGAGCGCAGGGCGACGGAGACGAGCTCCGTGTCGACGCGCTGGCTCAGGCCGCGCTGTTTGGCATCGGCTTCCTCGATCTGCGACTGAACCTGCGCCAATTCCTGCGCGATGCGGATCAGATCCTCCACGCGCGGGTCGGGCCGTGCGGCGATCGCATCGAGCCGGGCGCGATAGGCGGTGAGCTGGGCCAAGCGCCGGCCGCCATCCTCGATGGCATCCGTCAGGTCGTCGGCACGCGTCGACTGGCTCCGGAGCACGACGTCGCCCGTCGCCTCGCCGGGCAGGGGCGACGTGACGAAGGCCATGAAGGGAGCAACGGATTCATGCGGCAGTCGGACCTGGACCTGGGCCTGCGGACGGCCCGCAGGCCTCCGGCCATCGTCGATGGACGCAGCGACGAGGATGCATTTCAGGGCCGCCTCGTTCAGGCAGCGGTCGCGGGCCGCCTCGAAATGCGCGTTCACCCGCTGGGGCGGCAATCCGATGGTCAGGTCGTGGGTATAGGCGAGCTTCGCATCGCCCGTCTGGGCGAGAGGGCGAGCCACCGGAGAGAGGCGTGCCATCGCCCGGCTGTCCGAGGCCTGAAACTCCGGTTTGGGCGGACGTGAATCCGAGCACCCACCGATCGCCGCGAGAGCCGCCAGGCCGGACGCGACCACGAGGCCGCGGCACCCGCGCGCCGGGATCCGTCGGGCGGTCAACGCGCTCACCCCGCCAGGGCGGCTGCCACCGCCCCTTGGTCGAAACCCTTCAGCCCGATGACCACGAGCCGGCCGTCGCGGTTCTCGCTCGCCCGCCAGGGGCGGTCGTAATGATGGGCGATGCGGGCGCCGACGCCCTGGACCACGAGGCGCATCGGCTTGCCGGTGACCTCGGCGAAGCCCTTGATCCGCAGGACGCCGCTGGTCTCGGCGGCGCGGGCGACGCGGGCGGCCAGATCCTCGGCGCTCGCCGTGGCAGGCACGGCAATGGCCACGGAGTCGAAATCGTCGTGATCGTGATCCTCGCCCTCGCCGTGATGCGAGGGGCGGGCGTCGAGATCGTCCTCGGCGGCGGCGCCGAGACCGAGGATCACGCGCGGATCGAGGCGGCCATGCTCGGCCTCGACCATCTTCACCGCGCGCGGCAGCTGGCGCTCCACCTCGGCGCGGACCTTGGCCTTGCCGGCTTCGTCGAGGAGGTCAGCCTTGTTCATCACCACGAGGTCGGCGCAGAGGAGCTGGTCCTCGAACACCTCCTCCAGCGGGTTGTCGTGATCAACGCTGGCATCGTCGGCCCGCTGGGCGGCGAGGGCCGCCGGATCGTCGGCGAAGAAGCCGGCAGCGACGGCGGGGCCGTCGATGACCGCGATCACCCCGTCCACGGTCACCCGCGAGCGGATCGCCGGCCAGTGGAAGGCTTGGACCAGGGGCTTCGGCAGAGCGAGGCCGGACGTCTCGATGAGGATGTGCTCGGGCGGGTCGGCCCGGTCGAGCAGCTTGTTCAGGGCCGGCACGAAATCGTCCGCCACGGTGCAGCAGATGCAGCCATTGGCCAGTTCCACGATGTCCTCGTCCTGGCAGCCCTCGATGCCGCAGGCGGCCAGGAACGATCCGTCGAAGCCGATATCGCCGAACTCGTTGACGATGATGGCGAGCCGACGACCGCTGGCATTCTCCACGAGGTGACGCACGAGGGTCGTCTTGCCGGCTCCGAGGAAGCCGGTGACGATCGTGCAGGGGATCTTCTCGACGATGCTCATTCGGCGGCGTCCGGAATTCTGTCCGCGCGCGGCGGAGGAAACGGGGGAATGCGGGCGACGACGCCTTTGCGGAACGCTTCCGGCCGTGCCTTCCAGGGCACGATGCCGTCGGGCGTCTCCGCGTACAGGCCGATGCCCGCGAGGATGGTTCTGGCCGATTCGACCGGGTCGAGATCGCCGTAGACGTAGGTCCAGCGGCCTTCGGACGCCACGGCGACCGTGCAGGGTCGCTTGCAGACCGAGAGGCAATCCACGCTCTCGACGGCGATGCCCTCGATCGCGGCTTCCGTCACCGCTTCGCGCAACGCCGAGACGAGGCGGGCCCCGGCGCGGGGCTCGGACGTGTCGCCGGCCGTGCGACAGGTGGCGCAGACGTAGATTACGACCGCGTTGCCGGCCGGGATGTCCTCGTCAGGCATGCGACGTCGCCGGGTTCTTGCGCCCGACGCTGTTCCAGGCCCAGCCGAAGGCGAGGCCGATCACCGCCCAGAACACGAAGGCGATGCCCAGCGACCGAGCGGCGAACTGGGCCGCGTAGCCCGGGGGCAGGGCGGAGGCGGCGTGGCTCGTCTCCGGAGCGCCTGCCAGATGCGGTGCGACGAGGAGCACGATCCCTCCGGCGATGGCGATGGGGGAGCGGCGGATCGCGATGAGGTAGAGCCCCATGGCGGTGGCGGCCGCAGTCATGATCCACCAGAACTGGCGTTCGGCGAGCGGAGCCGCCTCCATGCCGGGCAATTCCGGCGGCAGGCCGAGGGCCGGGGCGAGCGCCACGGCGAGGAACCCCGCGATGGCGAAGCGCAGGCCGGTTTCCGGGCTCGGCTCGCGCCCGCAGGCGATGAGAGCCGCGCCCAGCAAAAGGGCATAGCCGACGCCGCCGACCAGGGTCGCGAGGGCGGTGAAGACCATACGGGGCAGGCCGGGCCCGGGCTGCCAGGCCGGTGCGACCTCGCCGCCTTCGACACCGTCCGTCTTGCCGCCATGGTCGTGGCCCGAATGGACGGGGACGATGAGGGAGGCCGGCGAGGCGCCGCGCGGCATCCATTGCGCGGCCGGCGCCGTGGCTTCGCCGCTCTCGTAACGCTCGGCCGCGATGATCAGCGGCGAGGTGAGGGCGAACTGCAAGCCCGTGGCGACGACAGCCGCCAGGAAGCCGGCGACCAGGGCCGCCGACACGAGTCGGATCATCATGGAATCAGGTCCTGACTGAGCGCGTGGCGGTCAGTGGCAGGGGAAATTCTGGGCGTGCCGGAAATCGTGGGCCGCGTTGTGCAGCGCCATCGCCGGGGCGAAACCGGCCATGAAGACGAGCCCGAGGCCGAGGAACGCGGCCATGAGCACCGCGCCGAGACGCTCGTTGCTGCGGGTGCCGGTAAGGACGAGGGTGTTGGTGGTCATCGTGTCAGGTCTCCGGCCGCCCCGCCGGCGGCGTTCGAGGATCGAGCGGGAGGACGATGTGGTCCCCTTCGGATGGCAGGTCTCCTGGCTCGCGGGTCATCCGGTCCTGCCGCCTTCCCGGATCGCTCCGGTGGCCGATGGCAGGCCCGTCTCCGCTCACAGTTGCGGGGGCAGCTGCGGTTTCAGGCGCGAGCCCTCACCGCATTCCCTTTTCACCCCGTCACCGGGGCACCGTCCGAAGCTCGCTTCTACGCGCTCACGCGACCGCTGACAACGCGCCGCCAAAGCGTTTTACCGCCTTTGACGGGGCAGGGCGGTTTCGCGCTAAAGGAAGCCATGCGGCAGCCTTCCCCAAGAATGACACTGGTCCTCGGCGGCGCTCGCTCGGGCAAGAGCCTGCACGCGGAGCGCCTCGTCGAAGCCCATCCGGCGCCCTGGCTCTACCTCGCCACCGCGCAGGCCTGGGACGACGAGATGCGCGAGCGCGTCGCCCTTCACCGGTCGCGCCGCTCGGCCGATTGGATCACCCGGGACGTGCCGATCGACCTGGCCGAGGCCGTCGCCGCGGCGACCGGGCCGGTGCTGGTCGATTGTCTGACCCTGTGGCTCACTAACCTGATCCTGTCCGAGGCCGATACCGAGGCGGCGAGCGCCGAGCTGATCGAGGCCTGCGGCAGTGCGCCTGGCCCGGTGGTGCTGGTGGGCAACGAGGTCGGGCTCGGTATCGTGCCGGACAACGCGCTGGCCCGCCGCTTCCGCGACGCGGCCGGGCGCCTGCACCAGCGCCTCGCCGCGCGGGCCGACCATGTGGTGTTCATGGTGGCGGGATTGCCGATGATCGTGAAACCCCAACCCGGAGCAGCCGCATGAGCGAGTCAGACACGAACGATCCGGAGGCCGAACGGCATCGCGAGAAGATGGAGAAGCGCAAGGCCGTCCAGGACGCCGAGGTCGCGGCCAAGACGATCGAGAAGGGCCTCCTCATCGTCAATACCGGCCCCGGCAAGGGCAAGACCACGGCCGGGCTCGGCCTCCTCCTGCGCGCCTTGGGCCATGGCTGGCGGGTCGGCGTGATCCAGTTCATCAAGGGCGCCTGGGACACCGGCGAGAAGCACGCGCTGAAGGCTTTCGGCGACCAGATCGAATGGCATACGCTCGGCGAGGGCTTCACCTGGGAGACCCAGGACAAAGCCCGCGACATCGCGGCGGCCGAGCATGCCTGGGCCAAGGCCGAGGAATTGATGGCCGACCCGACCATCCGCCTCGTCCTCCTCGACGAGCTCAACATCGCCTTGCGCTACGATTACCTGCCTATCGACGCCGTAGTGGCGGCCTTCCGGGCGCGCCGGCCCGATCTCCACGTCATCGTCACCGGGCGCAACGCCAAGCCGGCCCTCATCGAGGCCGCCGACCTCGTCACCGAGATGGGCAGCGTGAAGCACCATTTCGCCGCCGGGGTGAAGGCACAGGAGGGGATCGAGTTCTGACTACTGGGCGCGGTCAGGCCCCAGCGCCGACCGGCTGGTTCTCATGGAGGACGAGCTTCAGCGTGGCGACGAAATCCTCCAGGGCGGTGCGATCGAGGTCGCGCTGCAAGGCCCCGTGGGCGACGGCGTTGCGCAGGTTCGCGATGGGACGAAGACGATCCGCCTCGTCCGGCGTCACGATGCCTTCGCCCGCGAGCTGCTCGATCAGCCGTGCGGGCGATTGAGAGTGTGACAGGCGGTTCGGAATCAAGGCCCGCCCGATGGCTTCGAAGGTCGACCAGCCTAGCAGCAGAGCCGCTTCCATCTGGCCGGCCGCGATGAGGGCCTCGACCTTCGTGATCGTGCGGTCGATGATGTCTGGCGTCACGCCGTCGATGGCGGGCACGCCGCCGCCGGAGCGGGCGTAGTAGATCCGAAGCTCCCAATCGGTGACACCGAGGAACCGGTCAGCGACCCTTTCCCGGCTTCCGGATCGCGTGCCATCCCGTACGATTTCGATCGCCAGATTCTTTGGTTTGCCAAGCGCGATGGCGTCTGGAACGTAGTCGCCCATGAAGGAGGGCAGAAGCTGGCGTGAAGGGTGAGTATAGACCTCGTAGCCGGCATCCGTAAGTGCCGGGATGATGAGGTCGAGGACCGGCCGTTCTGATTCCATGCCGCTCATGCCAGTTCCTCGAAGGGATCGTCCGAAAGCCTTACGTATAGGATCGGCTTCTGTGCCGACAGAGCCGCCGCCAGGACTGGGCTCGGCTGCGTGAAAGAAAACACCCGCTGCGGTTCGAACTTCTGGATGACTACCCGTTCGATCTGGGAATCATCCATGTAGATATGCTGGTTGAGGGCATCGAGAACCAGTTTGACGATATTGTCCACGTCGCCCTGCACGGGGCCGACCGGGAAGTAGAACAGCGTCACGGCGAGTTTGCCCTCGCAGGCGAAGTGGTTCTCGGGCAAAGAGCCGTCGCTTGCCGCCCGGACCTTCTGCTTCCACTGCGATTTGGAACTCGGTCGGGCCGATTGGAACGAGACCGGTGTGCCGCTGACGAGGAACTCGATGGGAAAGATGAGCTCCACGAGAGATCACCTGGCGTCGCGGGCTTCGGTCCCGCAACTTATGCACGGCTTCGTCAACGTGTATAGTATGATTCTAAATCGCCCTTGGGTTGTGTCTCGTCGCTGCTTCCGGCGCTGCCTCGTTCCTCTCACGATTTTTCTGTCCGGTGCCGGTGCGGCATCCGCCCAATCCGTCACGTCCTGGCCGGACACCTATCTCGGCCGGGTCGAGGCGCTGGCGGTGATGGAGGGGCTGAATGCGCGGCTCCTGGCGGGCCGCAGCGCCACCGCGACGCTCGAAGGCTGGTGCTCCGAGCACGGCATGGCGACGGACCCGCGGCTCACGGCGACCCTCCTGCGCGATGTGGACAAGCCCGCCTCGGAAGAGACGCGCCGCCGCCTCGCCGCCGGACCCGACACCGTCCTGAAATACCGCCGCGTCCGGCTCGCCTGCGGCGACCACGTCCTGTCGGAGGCCGACAATTGGTACGTGCCCGAGCGGCTGACGCCGGAGATGAACCGCCTGCTCGAGACCACGGACACGCCGTTCGGCAGGGCGGTGCAAGCCCTGGGAACCACCCGCCAGACCATTGGGGCGGACCGTCTCTGGCAGCCCTTGCCGCCCGGGTGGGATCAAGCGGTCCCGCCGGATCCCGCCTGCGCGCCGCTCGCGATTCCGGACCGGCTGTTCAGCCATCGCGCCGTGCTGTTCACGGCCGAGCGGGTGCCGTTCTCGGAGGTGGTCGAGACCTACGCCTCCGCCATCCTCGATTTCCGCCGGGCCGCGCGGCCTGCCGATCCCGCCTGCGGCGCCGGCCCGCCGTCGCGGCCCTGACGCGGCCGTGCTAGGGCTCGCCGACGCCCCTCGGCACACCGGACGAGACCCGATCGCATGACCGCCCGCGCCTTCATGATCCAGGGCACCGGCTCGGATGTCGGCAAGTCGCTGATCGTGGCCGGCCTGTGCCGCGCCTTCACGCGGCGCGGGCTCAGGGTGCGGCCGTTCAAGCCGCAGAACATGTCGAACAACGCGGCCGTCACCGCCGATGGCGGCGAGATCGGCCGGGCCCAGGCGCTGCAGGCGCGGGCCTGCGGGGTGGCGCCCTCCATCCACATGAATCCGGTCCTGCTGAAGCCCCAGAGCGAGACCGGCTCCCAGGTGGTGGTGCAGGGACGGATGGTCGGCACCGCGAAGGCCCGAGACTATCAGGCCTGGAAGCCGCGCCTGCTGGCTTCCGTGCTGGAGAGTTTTTCACACTTGAAGGCTCAGGCCGATCTCGTGATCGTGGAGGGCGCCGGTTCGGCCTCCGAGGTGAATCTGCGGCGCGGCGACATCGCCAATATGGGTTTCGCGCGGGCCGCCGACACGCCGGTGATCCTGCTCGGCGATATCGACCGGGGCGGCGTCATCGCCAGTCTCGTCGGCACCAAGGCTGTGATCGACGCGGCGGATGCGGCCATGATCGCCGGTTTTCTCGTCAACCGCTTTCGCGGCGACCCGAGCCTGTTCGCCGACGGCATGGACATCGTCGCCACGGCGACCGGCTGGCCCGCCCTCGGCCTCGTGCCGCATTTCCCCCTTGCCGCCCGTTTGCCAGCCGAGGACATGCTCGGTCTCGCGGGTTCCGCGGCCACCGCCCGCACGCGGATCCGCGTCGCGGTGCCGGTCCTGCCGCGCATCGCCAATTTCGACGACCTCGACCCGCTGCGGGCGGAGCCGGAGGTGGAGGTGGTGCTGGTCAGGCCCGGCGAGGCGATTCCGGGCGACGTCGCCCTCGTCCTGCTGCCGGGCTCGAAGACCACGATCGACGATCTCGACGCCCTGCGCCGCGAGGGCTGGGACGTGGATATCCGCGCCCATATCCGGCGCGGTGGTCATGTGCTCGGGCTCTGCGGCGGCTACCAGATGCTGGGCCGGACGTTGAGCGACCCGCACGGGATCGAGGGCGAGCCGCGCAGCGTTGCCGGGCTCGGCCTGCTCGACGTCGAGACGGTGATGACGCCGCTGAAGCGGCTCGAAGCGGTGAGCGGCCGGACGCTGGCCGACGATCTGCCGTTCAACGGCTACGAGATGCATGTGGGCGACACGGCCGGTCCGGACACGGTGACGCCGCTGCTGCGCTTCGCCGACGGGCGGGCGGAGGGCGCCGTCTCTGCCGACGGGCGGGTCAGCGGCACCTATGTCCACGGCCTCTTCTCCGACGACCGGCAGCGGGCCGCCTGGCTCGCGCGCCTGGGGGCGGCGTCTGACGGCCATTCTTACGAAAGCGGGGTCGAGCGCGTCCTCGACGAATTGGCGCGACACATCGAGGCTCATGTCGATTGCGACCGCCTGCTGGCGCTGGCGCGTTAGCGGTTTCGCGGCGTAGGCTCGTCCCATAAGGCCCCGTTCGAGGGGCGAGCCTGATGTTCGCGGTGCTGTCCGCCCTGCGCCGAGGCGATGTAACCGCGCCGCGCCCGGCCTGATCCGTCAGGGCAGCGTGTATTCGAGCGGCCCGCCATCCTTGATGCTGTCGAACATGACGAGGATGCGCTTGTCGCCCAGCACGGCGACACCTTCCGCCTTGGCGCCCTTTTCCGCCCCGGTGAGACGTCCGATCGGCTCGAGCTTGGCGTTGACGGACGCGCCGGCCGCGAACAGGCTGTAGGGCACGTCGGTTTGTCCTTGAGCCGGCCCGGTGAGGACGAGGAGCCGCCCGTCGGGCAGTATGGCGAGATCGCGGATCCCGGCCCCGCGGCCGACGGAGAGCGGGATCACCTGCGGGGCCGCCTTGAGCGGCTCGTGCCCCTGCGCGAACAGAGCGCCCACATCCGCCTCGACGACGAAGGTCTTGCCGTCATGGGACGGCGCGCGCAGCCCGGCGAACAGCCGCGTCCCGTCAACGGCGACCCCCTCGATATTGAGGCCGTTGGGCGTCGCGTCGCCGTCATCGGTCTGGAGATCCTGCGTGTAGTAGGCGCTGACCGTCTCCGCCAGTCCGAGCGCATCACCCAGGCGGTAGGTGGTCTCCACCGCATCCGGTCCCGCCGGTTCGCCGCTCGCGTCGACCCGGATGCGCGCCAGCACGAAGGTGGAGAGCTTGAACTTCGCCTTGCCGCGCGAGCAACCGTGCGAGCCGACCACGTAGAAGTAGGGAGCCGCATAGGCCACGCCTTCGCCGTCGAGATCGTCGAACTTGCCCTCTCCGCCGGAGCATCCGTTCTTCGAGGGTGGGGTTCCCAGCGTGTTCGGGCTCGGTCCCCCGCCGACGAGGTCGATATCGGCGCCTGGCGTGATCGTATGCCCCTCGATGGTGATGAACTGCGCGCCGGTATTCTCGTCGTTGACCACGAGGCAGCGGCGCTTGCCGTCCTTCTGCGGCATGCAGGCGATGCCGCTGATGTCTTTGGCGGGTTTGCCGTTTTTGCCGTTCAGACCGGACGTCATCGTGTAGGGCGGGTCCACCGGAACGAGGTCGCGCATGACGCCTCCCGCCGCGAGAGCCGGCGCGGCGGCTCCGTGAAAAAGCAGGATCGCCAGAAGACCAGTCCGTATCATTGCCCGCCCGCCCATAGGAATGTGAGTGATCTCAATTATATCAAAACAACCTTGAGTATAGATGCGCCGAGGACGATACATCCGAAAAGTATCGCGCAGGCGATGCGGTACAAGGCCAGCGCCCGTTCCACATCGCGCGGACCCGCCTCCGCCCGGCCATTGCCCATCCAGGCATCGTCGACGATATCGGCGCCGTACATGCGCGGCCCCGCCAGCCTCAGACCGAGCGCGCCCGCCATCGCCGCCTCGGGCCAGCCGGCATTGGGCGAGCGGTGACGGCCCGCATCGCGCCGGACGGCGTGGAACGCCCCCGCCGCCGAAGTCCCGGGATGGAGGAGGCACGCCGCTACGATCAACCCCGCCGAGAGCCGCGAGGCCGGGAGGTTCACGAGATCGTCGAGGCGGGCCGAGGCCCAGCCATAGGCATCGTGTCGGGGCGTGCGGTGGCCGATCATGCTGTCGGCGGTGTTGATCGCCTTGTAGAGCGCCCCTCCCGGTAGGCCGCCTATCCCGATCCAGAATGCCGGGGCCACGATGCCGTCGGAGAAGTTCTCCGACAGGCTCTCGATGGCGGCGCGGCAGATGCCGGCTTCGTCGAGGCTCTCCGGGTTGCGCCCGACGATCATCGAGACCTCGCGCCGCCCGCCCGCCAGCCCTTCGGTGCGTAGGCCCATGGCGACGCGGGCCACATGGTCGTGGAGGCTGCGTTGTGCCGGCAGACTCGCGCAGGCGAGGCCGAGGAGCAGCATGGCCGGGATTTGACCCGCAGCGGCGGCGAGCGCCGTTCCGGCGATGGACACCGCCGCGACCGTTCCCAGGAGGATGAGGAGACCGAGGATCCCCGCCGCGCGCCGCCGTCTCCCGCTGCCCGTATTGAGCGTCCGGTCGAGCCAGCCGATCAGGCGGCCGATCCAGGTGACAGGATGGCCCAGCGCCTTGTAGAGCCGGTCCGGATAGCCCGCCGCCGCCTCGATGGCGAGGGCGAGACCCAGCACCACGAGCGTGTCCGGCGGATGGGCGAGGGCGGTCCAGGTCATCTGTTCGGGAATGGGGTTCGGTGCGGCAGGGTGATGGAAGAGCAATGAGCGGGACGGAGGAGGCGAGCGGGCGTGGCGGGCCCATCGCCCATGGGGGCGATCTCGATGCCGCCCAGGCGCTGTTCCCGCACGGCGAGCTGCCCTGGATCGACCTCTCCACCGGGATCAATCCGGTCCCGTATCCCTGTCCGCCGCTGGAGGCCAGCGCGTTCCGGCGACTTCCCTCCCGCGCCGACCTGAACGCCCTGTGCGCCGCCGCCGCCCATGCCTATGGCGTCGCCGATCCGGCCCGAGTCGCGGCGGCGCCCGGCACGCAGATTCTCATCGAGACGCTGCCGCGCCTGAGGCCGCATTCGCGCGTGGCCGTCATCGGTCCCACCTATGGCGAGCACGAGGCGGCGTGGCTCCGGGGCGGACATGCCGTGACGTTGGTGCCCGATCCGGCCCAGGCCGAGGGGGCGGACGTCGTCGTCGTCGTCAACCCGAACAATCCCGATGGCCGGAGCTGGGAGGCCTCCACGCTTCTCGACCTCGCGGGACGGCTCGCCCGGCGCGGAGGCTGGCTCGTCGTGGACGAGGCCTTCATCGACCTCGAAGCGGTGGAGTCCCTCGCACCGCGAGCGAGCTCCGGCCTGGTGGTGCTACGCTCCTTCGGCAAGACCTATGGCCTTGCCGGCATCCGTCTCGGCTTCGCCCTTGCCGAGCCGGCGCTCGCCCTGCGGATCGGCGCGGCACTCGGCCCCTGGGCGGTGCCGGGGCCGGCGCTCGCCATCGGCCGGGCAGCGTTGTCCGATGAGGCCTGGCTGCGGGAGGCGGCCATCGATCGCCACGCCGACGCGCTGCGCCTCGACCGGCTGCTCGCCTGCCGGGGAGGGCGCATCGTCGGCGGCACCTGCCTGTTCCGCACGGCTGCGTTCGACGACGCGCCAAGTCTTTTCCGGCGCCTCGGCGAGGCCGGGATCTATGTCCGCCGGTTCGAGGCGAACCCGCACTGGCTGCGCTTCGGCCTGCCGGCCGACAAGGGCGAATGGTGCCGCCTGTCCCGCGTCCTCAAGCCCGCCTGATCAGGCGGGCTTCGTCCGCGACCGGTCGAAGATCGCCACGAGGAGACCCCCGCCCGAGAGCAGGGCGCCGACCGCGCAGACGCCGGGCCACCCGGCCATCAGGAACGCCTGCGAGCCGGCGAAGGCCCCCAGCGCCCCGAATACGAACATCACCGTGAACAGCACAGTGTTGACCCGGCCCCTCGCTCCGGGAACGAGGGCGTAGGCTCGGGTCTGATTGGCGATGAGCGCGCCGTTGAGGCCGATATCGATGAGCAGAACGCCGACGGCCACCGCCACCAGCGAGACCTCCCCCCCGAGCCAAAGGACGAGGAACGACGCGAGGACGAGAGCGGCGCCGGTGACGACCACCGGTCGGGCGCCCTTCCGGTCGGTATAGCGTCCGGAGAGCGGGGCGACGAAGGCGCCGCAGACCCCGATCACGCCGAACAGGCCGGCGCCGGCGGCGGTGAGATCGAAGGGCGGAGCCTCGACCAGGAGGGCCAGGGTCGCCCAGAACGCATTGAAGCTCGCGAAAAGAAGGCCCTGCGAGAGGCTGGCATTGCGCAGGATGGGCTGCGTCTTCACGAGATGCAGGATCGACAGCATCAGCGCGCGGTAGCGCAGCGGTTTGGTCTGCTTCGTCTTCGGTAGAGTCGCGGCCGCCACGGCGGCGATGACCAGGGCCACGACAGCGGCGGCGAAGAACACCGCGCGCCAACCGAAATGCGCGCCCACGAAGCCGCTCACCGTCCGGGCGAGGAGGATGCCGGTGAGCAGGCCCGTCATCACTTGGCCCACCATCCGGCCGCGGCTCTCGTCCGGCGCGAGCTCGGCCGCGAAGGGGACCGCCTGCTGAGCGGCCGAGGACAAAAACCCGATGAGGAGACAGGCGACCGTCAGGAAGGCGAGGGTCGGCGCGAGGGCGGCACCCAGAAGCGCCACGCTCAGGCCCAGCAATTGCGCCACGATGAGCGTCCGCCTCGGCCAGGCATCCCCGAGGGGCACGAGGCCGAGAATGCCGAGCCCGTAGCCCACGAGGCACGCGGTGGGAACGAGGAGGGCGGCACGCTCACCGAACTCGCTCACCAGAACCGCGAGGAGGGGCTGGTTGTAGTAGATGTTGGCGACGGCGCCCCCGGCGATCAGGGTCAGGCCGAAGCGCGCCCTGGCGGTGAAGCCGTGGCCGGAACCGGTGCCGGGCTGCATGCTCAGGCTCGCACCGGAGCGGCGCCGTCCGCCGTGCCAAGCCGATGGAAAAGCGATGAATTGTTCGTCATCCGGTGGGGCGGGTCCGTGAGCGACGGGATGCGTGTGCCTCCGGTTAGGGGCGCCAGCGCGCGGGGGCAACCCGTGGGCGCGCGAAATGGTCCCACGTCAGAGAGCGGGCCGCGACGGGCCACACCTTCCATCGGATGCGTCGATCCCCATATACGAATCGTTACCGGATAAAGACGTGGCGCGTCTCTGTGGCGAAGTCCCGCTTGGCAGGAGCCAAGTCGTTCTGTCACACTCCCGACCGTCGAGACGAGTCGGTCTTCAAGTCCAGGGGGCAACACCGCGTATCGACAACGGAGTTTGGAATGCCGAATTACCGAGTCAGCTTCGCCAAGCAAATTCTCGGCGTGCCGTTCACGATCGGATGTGTCGAGATTTCACGGGCGCGTGATCCTCGCCGGGCTCAACGCGCGGCGGAACTTCGTTTCGCGCGCCAACATGGCGTCGAGGATTGGCGCGAGCGGGCCGATCGTGTTGCCATTGAGGCCGCTCAAGCCTGACACGACAGGTGATCCGACCCGAAAGTGAGTACAGGACTTCGGGAAGACGGTTATTGGGTCGTCGCTTCGTTTCCCCAACTCGCAGCGGCTGCGGCATGGTTCCGCGGTCAAAGCCCTGGCCCTCGGTCGGTCTGCGACATAGACTGGAGCTTGCACGTGTGTTCGGCGGGTTCGGCATCTCGCGGAACTTGCGACAGGGGCAAGGAGCAGGCGGCGAGCCATGGCGGCGATCTCGTTTTTCGGCGACCTGCTTCAGACCATCAGCGACCGTGGTCGCGATCTCATCGGGATCGGCCGCGGCGACCTCGCCTCAAAGGCCAATGCGCATGAGCTCATCAAGCTCTGCGAGGATCTGATCTCCCGGCGCGGCGAGGCGTCGGGCGTTGCGCTCGCCCGCCTGATCCTCGAACGCTACGCCAGCCTCGCGCGTGCCGAACGGCTCGTCTTCCTGCAGGGTATCGCCACCGTCTTCGGCGCCGATCACGAGGCGGTGGACGATGCCATCGCCGCCTATCGTCGAGACCCGACGCGCGCCGCCCTCGGCGTGCTCCACGAGGCGGCCGAGCCGCGCAGCCAGGAACTCATCCGCCGGCTCAACCTCGCCCGCAACGGCACCCTCGCCCTGGTGCGGATGCGGGAGGACCTGTTCGTCCTGCGAAAGGACCTGCGCGGGAGCGAGGCCGATCCCGACCTCGTCGATGCCGTCGACAGCCTCGACAGCGATTTCGAGCACCTGTTCGCGTCGTGGTTCAACCGGGGGTTCCTGGTGCTGCGCCACATCGACTGGACCACCCCCGCCCATATCCTCGAGAAGATCATCCGCTACGAGGCGGTGCATGAGATCGCGGGCTGGGACGAGCTGCGCCGACGCATCGAACCCACTGACCGGCGCTGCTTCGCCTTCTTCCATCCCGCCTTGCAGGACGAGCCGCTGATCTTCGTGGAAGTGGCGCTCACGGACGGCATCGCGCCGGCCATCGCGCCGATCCTCGCGCATGGGCGCGAGCCCCTGCCCACCCGGGCCGCCACCACCGCGATCTTCTACTCGATCTCGAACTGCCAGAAGGGGCTTGCCGGCGTCACCTTCGGCAATTTCCTCATCAAGCAGGTGGTGGAGGATCTCGCCCGCGAGATCCCGAGCCTCAAGACCTTCGTGACCCTGTCGCCGGTGCCCGGCTTCTCCGCCTGGCTCGACCGTGAGCGCCGCTCCGATTCGCCGCAGGGCCTGACCCGTGACGACGTCGAGGCTCTGCGGGCCATCGACGAGCCGGGCTGGCACGCCGACAAGGCCAAGTCCGATGCGGTGAAGAAGGTGATGATCCCCGCCGCCGCCGCCTATTTCTTGCGGGCCAAGAACGAGCGAGGCAAGCCCCTCGACCCCGTGGCGCGGTTCCATCTCGGCAACGGAGCCCGCCTGGAGCGGCTCAACTTCCTCGGTGATGTCTCGCCCAAGGGGCTCGGCCAGTCGCGCGGGCTGATGGTCAATTACCTCTACGATCTCTCGGCCATCGAGAAGAACCACGAGACCTATGCCAATCTCGGCACCGTGGCGGCATCGAGCAGCGTGAGCCGCGAACTCAGGACCAACCTGCCGCCGATTCGCGCCGTGGCGTTGGCCGAGGCTTGATTTCGAGGCGTCGTCCGGCCACGGCTGTCCGTTCGATAACGGCTGGACGACGTCATGCGTAACCATCTCTTCGATCTCATCCGGGCGAGCCTGCCCGCCGATCCCGCCTCGCGGATTTTCATCGAGACCGGCGACGGCGCACGGATCACCTATGCGGACATGCTCGACCGCTCGGCCGCCTATGCCTCCGCCCTCAAGGCGCTCGGGGTGAAGACGGGTGACCGCGTCGCCGTCCAGGTCGAGAAGAGCGCCGAGGTGGTGTTACTCTATCTCGGCGCCGTTCGCGCCGGCGCCGTCTTCCTGCCGCTCAACACCGCCTATACGGCCCCCGAGATCGCGTATTTCCTCTCGGATGCCGAGCCGGCCCTGTTCGTCTGCGACCCCGCCCGGCTCGCCGCTCTCGAACCGGTCGCCGCCGAGGCGAAGGTGCCTGCCCTGCGTACCCTCGACGGGGCGGGGCGCGGTAGCATGGCCGAGGCGGCTGACGCGGCCGGCACCGCTTTCGCGGATGTCGAGCGCGGCCCGGACGATCTCGCGGCGATCCTCTACACCTCGGGCACCACCGGGCGCTCCAAGGGCGCCATGCTCAGCCACGACAATCTCGCCTCCAACGCCGTGACCTTGGTGAAGGCCTGGGGCTTCACCGCCGACGACGTGCTGATCCATGCCCTGCCGGTGTTCCACACCCACGGCCTGTTCGTGGCCACCAACATCGTGCTGCTCGCCGGGGCCACGGCGATCTTCCTGCCGAAATTCGACCCGAAGCAGGTGCTCGCCCTGATGGGCCGGGCGACCTCGATGATGGGCGTTCCGACTTTCTACACGCGCCTCCTCAAGGAGCCGGGCCTGACCCCCGAAGCGGCGGCGACGATCCGCCTGTTCGTCTCCGGCTCGGCCCCGCTCCTCGCCGAGACGCACCGGGACTGGCAGGCCCGCACCGGCCACGCCATCCTCGAACGCTACGGCATGACCGAGACCAACATGAACACCTCGAACCCCTATGACGGTGAGCGCATCGCCGGCACGGTGGGCCTGCCCCTGCCGGGCGTCTCGCTCAGGGTGGTCGATCCCGAGACGGGACGGGCCTTGCCCGCCGACACGGTGGGGATGATCGAGGTGAAGGGGCCGAACGTGTTCCAGGGCTATTGGCGCATGCCCGAGAAGACGGCCTCCGAGTTCAAGGCGGACGGGTTCTTCATCACCGGCGATCTCGGCAAGGTCGACGAGCGCGGCTACGTCCACATCGTCGGACGCGGCAAGGACCTCATCATCACCGGCGGCTACAACGTCTATCCGAAGGAGGTCGAGAACGAGATCGACGCGCTTCCGGGCGTCGTCGAATCCGCCGTGATCGGCCTCGCCCATGCGGATTTCGGCGAGGGCGTCACGGCCATCGTCGTCGCGCGTCCAGACTCGCCGGGGGAGCAGGAGATCCTCCGCATCCTCGAAGGGCGCCTCGCGCGGTTCAAATGCCCCAAGCGCGTCCTCTTCGCCGACGAATTGCCGCGCAATGCCATGGGCAAAGTGCAGAAGAACCTGCTGCGCGAGGCGCATGCGGATCTCTATCGCCGCTGAGGGGCAAGACGGCGGAACGCTTTGGCGGGCCGGCGGTTCTCGTCATCGAACGGCCAAGCTCGCGCCGTCTCCGTACCGGTTGCCGTCATGCCCTCGTCTCAGCCTCACTGTCCCGAGCCCACGGGGCCGGGCTCCACCCATTCCGTGGTCTGGACTCTGGCGATGGGGGCGGCGCTCGTAGCCCTGTCGCTTGGGCCGCGGTCGCGCCGCGCCAGACGTCAGGCTGAACCGCCTCAGCCGCGACGCGACGAAGGCGCCCGCTCGCATAGTGGACGCAGCGCCGAATGGGTCGCGGCGACACAGGTCCATCGCGGCCGTGCCGCAGACAGCCCGACCGAGATCACTCGCGCCGGCTGGAAGGACATCGCCGTCCGCGTCTACCTGGAATTCAACAAGGACCGCGTGCTCGCGGTGGCCGCCGGGGTGACGTTCTTCACCCTGCTGTCGCTGTTTCCCGCCATCGCCGCCTTGGTCTCCTGCTACGGCCTCGTTGCCGATGTCGGCGCCATCAACGAGCACCTCTCCAGCATGCAGGGCGTGCTGCCCTCCAGCGCCATCGACATCATCGGCGAGCAGGTGAAGCGGATCGCCGCCAAGGACAACGGCACGCTGGGCCTGACGTTCTTCTCCAGCCTCGTCCTGTCGCTCTGGAGTGCGAACGCCGCCATGAAGGCGATGTTCGATGCTCTGAACGTGGTCTACGAGGAAGACGAGAAGCGCTCCTTCGTGATGTTGAACCTGCGCTCCCTGACCTTCACCGTCGGGGCGCTCCTCTTCACCATCCTCGCGCTCACCAGCATCGTCGTACTGCCGGTGATCTTCAACTTCTTCGGGTTCGGGCAGGGGGCGAGGCTCATCGCCCTGCTGCGCTGGCCCTTCCTCCTTGTCGTCCTGCTCGGCGGCCTCTCGCTGCTCTACCGCTATGGCCCGAGCCGCGAGCGGCCGCGCTGGCGCTGGGTCGGCACCGGCGGCGCTGTGGCGGGCATCCTCTGGCTCGCCGCCTCGATCCTGTTCTCGTGGTATGTCGGCAGCTTTGGCAATTACAACGAGACCTACGGTTCGCTCGGCGCCGCCATCGGCTTCATGACCTGGATCTGGATCTCGACGACGATCGTGCTCCTCGGTGCCGAGATCAATGCCGAGATGGAGCATCAGACGGCTCGGGACACGACGACGGGGCCGGAGAAGCCCATGGGCGACCGCGAGGCACGGATGGCGGACACGATCGGCGCGGCCGCGTGACAGGGTGCGGGACGGCCTCGGGAGTCCTATTTCTCCAGCATATCCCGATGAACCGGAGGCCATCATGAGCGAGACCCAGGCAGGCACCGTCCAGCGCAGCGAGGACGAGTGGCGCGAGATCCTGACGCCGGACCAGTACCGTGTCCTGCGCGAGCACGGCACGGAGCGGGCGGGCACGAGCTGCCTCAATGCCGAGAAGCGCCCCGGCACGTTCCACTGCGCCGGCTGCGATGCCCCGTTATTCGAGAACACCACGAAATTCGAATCCGGCACCGGTTGGCCGAGCTTCTTCGATCCCATCGACGGCGCGGTGGAGACGACGACCGACCGGAGCCACTGGATGGTGAGGACCGAAGTGCACTGCGCCCACTGCAAAGGTCATCTCGGCCACGTCTTCGATGATGGCCCGGCGCCGACGGGGCTGCGCTATTGCATGAACGGCATTTCACTGCGTTTCGAGCCGAATGCGTGAGCTCATTGGTATAAAAGGATAAAAATCGGGGCCGGGCTTACGAGGCCGGCCTTGATTTAGTCCCATTTTTTCTTAGTCGAAGGGAAGAGGTCTTCCCATTTGTGTGCCGTCGGCGGTGCGAGGCGGGAAAACGATCGAATTCGGACGGTTCGTGCCGGCCGGTTTCCACAGGCCGGGCATTCCGTCGCTGCCGAAACAGGGTATGGCTTCGAACGGCGCCGACGTTGCGCCCATGGCGCGGCGCTCCGGAGGAGGGCCTGCCATGATGAGCCGATCCGGGGGGAGAGAATACATGAGTGTCGTTCGTCGGTTTCTGGTCGCACCTTCGCTCGTCCGCCTGATCCGCAAGGAGCGCGGCGGTTCGAAGATCACCGAGGGCTATTTCGCTCCCCAGGCCGGTCGCACGTCCTATGTCCGCGTCGATGGCCAGAACTGCCATCTCGTTCTCGTCACGACGGCGCCGGATGGAACGTCGAGCGAGGAGCGGACCGACGTTCCCCGCGCCCATGGCGATGCCCTTCTGGATGTCTGCTCAGGCAAGGCGATCTACGACCGCGCCGTGCTCGCGCTCGGCAATGGCCGCGAGGCGCTCGTCGACCGCTACGCGACACCGGGAGCCCTCGACTTGCTCAGCGTCGTGTTCGACGACACCGCCCAGGCCGCCGCTTTCGTACCCCCAGCCTGGTTCGGCGAGGACGTCTCCGAAAATTCCGCCTATGACCGCCATACCGTGGCGATCCAGGGTGTGCCTCAGACCGGCGAGGTTCCCCTGAACAACGCCGCCCTCGAAGCGATCCTCGATTTGCTCGAGCCGCGCTTCGGTTTCGGCCGCTTCAATGCCCCACCGCCGAAGGCCGGCGAGGACGAGGCGACCCTTCGGGCGAACCGCCGTGCAGCCGCTCTGGCTGCCAAGGCCGCTGCTCCCGCGGCCCTCCCGGTGGAAGAGCCCGCGCCCCAACCCGTCCTTGAGGAACGGAGCGAGCAGCGTCGGGAAGAGCCCGCCGCCGCGGAGGAGACCGCCACGGACACTCCGATCCGCACCGATGCCCGCATCGACGACGTTATCGAGAGCCTGTCTCAGGCTCTGGGTGCCTCTCAGCCGTCCCGCGCTCCTGCACGCGACGACGATCCGGCCGCCGAATTCGAGCGCTGGACCGTACGTCCCCGCCGTACTCCGCAGACCTGAACCCTTGGGACCGGAGGTGGGGCATGCCCATCTCCGGGCTCTTCGCGAGGACCCGGCGGCACCGGGCATATTCGGACAAGTCGATCACCAACGATTGTATGCAATAGCGCGGCAGAAGCCCGTCGCGTTACAGAAGCAGCCCATCCTCACGGTTTCGGCGGGAAACAAAGATAATCTCTCATAGCCGCGTTGAGGCGAGGGATTAAACTCGCTAGCGTCTCGGCAAGACAGACGAGCGTGCGCCCAACGAGGCGCCTGTGAGGGAACATGGTTCAGACCACCGTCCATGCCGGAGGCAGCGCGCCGGCAGCACCGACACCTCACGAACCTTGGTACAAGGTCCTCTACATCCAGGTGCTGATCGCCATCGCACTCGGCATCCTGCTCGGATATCTGCACCCCGAATGGGGCAAGTCCGTCAAGTGGTTGGGCGACGCCTTCATCGCCCTGATCAAGATGATGATCGCGCCGATCATCTTCTGTACCATCGTTCACGGCATCGCCTCCATCGGCGACTTGAAAAAGGTCGGCCGCGTTGGCTTGAAGGCGCTGGTCTATTTCGAGGTTGTCTCCACCATTGCGCTTCTCATCGGTATCCTCGTCGGTGAAGTGGTGAAGCCGGGAGCCGGTTTCAATGCCGATGTGACTAAGCTCGACGGTAAATCAGTCGAGAAATACGCCAAGATCGCCGCCGACGATTCCGTTACCGGCCACATCATGGCTCTGATCCCGAAAAGCTTCTTCGACGCTTTCGCCACAGGCGACCTGCTTCAGGTCCTGCTGATCTCAATCCTCACCGGCGTCGTGGTGACCGGCATGGGCAAGCGCGGCGAGGCCATCACGCACGCCATCGACACGGCGGGCCAAGTCTTCTTCCGCATCATCGGCCTCGTGGTGAAGCTCGCCCCCATCGGTGCCTTCGGCGCCATGGCCTTCACCATCGGTCAGTACGGCATCGGCAAGGTGATCGATCTCGCCTGGCTGGTTGGCACCTTCTACGTCACGGCCTTCCTGTTCGTGGTCCTGGTCCTGGGCGGCATCGCCCGGGTGGCCGGCTTCTCGATCTTCAAGTTCCTGGCCTACATCAAGGACGAACTCCTCATCGTGCTCGGCACCTCGTCCTCCGAGACGGTGCTGCCGCACATGATGACGAAGATGCGCCGCCTCGGCGCCTCGGATTCCGTCGTGGGCCTGGTGATCCCCACGGGCTACTCGTTCAACCTCGACGGCACCAACATCTACATGACCCTGGCGACGCTGTTCCTGGCCCAGGCCGTGGGCGCTGACCTGTCCTTCGCCCAGTACGCCACCATCATCCTGGTCGCGATGCTGACCTCGAAAGGGGCCTCCGGCGTCACGGGGGCCGGCTTCATCACCCTCGCGGCCACGCTCAGCGCCATCCCCAACAATCCGGTGCCGGTGGCCGCCATGACCCTGATCCTGGGTGTCGATAAGTTCATGTCGGAGTGCCGGGCCATCACCAACCTCATCGGCAACGGCGTCGCCACGGTGGTGGTCAGCCGCTGGGAGGGTGAACTCGACCAGGAGAAGCTGAACCAGGTCATGGCGCATCCCTTCTCCATCGGCACCGACATCTCGGATCATGCGCCCAACATGGACCAGGAGTCCGCTCCCCGTCCGGCCGTCGCCGCACAGTAGCTCCGCATCGTGGATCCTGCGCGCCTGCGCATTGGGATAGACCTCGGCGGCACCAAGATCGCCGGCATCGCCCTCGATGCCGGCGGAGCCGTGCGCGCCGAGGCGAGGATCCCGACCCCGCGAAACGATTACGACGCTACCCTCGACGCGATCGTGGCGCTGGTCCGGCGCCTGGAGCGGGACGCCGGAGGCGTCGGCAGCGTCGGTATCGGCATGCCGGGGGCCATCACCCCCGGTAGCGGCCTCGTGAAGAACGCCAACTCGGTCTGGCTGAACGGCAGGCCCTTCGTCATCGATATCGAGGCACGGCTCGGCCGACCGGTCCGGGCGGAGAACGATGCCAATTGCCTTGCGGTCTCCGAGGCGGTGGATGGCGCGGGCGCCGGGGCACGGGTCGTCTGGGCGATCATCCTCGGGACCGGCGTCGGCTCCGGCATCGCCATCGACGGGGTGGCCCTATCGGGTGCCAACCGCATTGCCGGTGAATGGGGCCACAACCCGCTTCCCGCGCCGCGCGACGACGAACGGCCCGGCCCGTCCTGCTATTGCGGGCGGCAAGGCTGTATCGAGACCTGGCTTTCTGGCCCCGGCCTCGCCGCCGATCATGCCCGCCGTGTCGGTGCTCCGGCGGTGACCGGTGAGGCGGTGATCGCCGCTGCGCGCGCCGGTGATGCCATCGCATCCGGGAGCATCACCCGCTATCGGGAGCGTCTCGCCCGCAGCATCGCCGGCGTCATCAACATCCTCGACCCCGACATGGTGGTCCTCGGCGGAGGCTTGTCGACGGTGCCGGAACTGACCGCCGATCTCGACGCGCTTCTTCTTCCGCACGTCTTCTCGGATGAGTGCAGAACACCGATCCGGGTGAGCCACCACGGCGACGCATCCGGTGTGCGGGGTGCAGCCTGGTTATGGGGCATCCCCGCCTGAGCCTCTCCCCATCGCGCCCCGCAGCCGGTATGGACGGGGACAATCACACAACGACGTGAGCGTATTCCCATGACGAGTCTGGCTTCCCTCGATCCCGCCGCCCGCGACGCGCTTCACGCGAAGACCCGCGAGGCCTACGAGGCTTTCAAGAGTCGCGGCCTCAAGCTCGACATGACCCGTGGCAAGCCGGCGCCGGAGCAGCTCGACCTGTCCAGCGCGATGATGTCGTTGCCCGGCAACGGCGATCATTTCGCCGAGGCGGGTGACGATGCGCGCAATTATGGCGGCCTCCAGGGTCTGCCCGAGGCGCGTGCCCTCTTCGCGCCAATGGTGCAGGCGCCGCCGGCCCAGATCGTCATCGGCGACAATTCGAGCCTCGCGCTCATGCACGATTGTATCGCCTGGGCCCTGCTGAAGGGCGTGCCCGGCTCGGTGAAGCCCTGGTCGAAGGAGGAGGAGCCGGTCTTCCTCTGTCCCGTTCCCGGCTACGACCGCCACTTCGCCATCTGCGAGGCCCTGGGCATCCGCATGCTGCCCGTCCCCATGACCGGCCAGGGGCCGGACATGGACGTCGTCGAGAAACTGGCCGCCGATCCGGCCGTGAAGGGCATGTGGTGCGTGCCGAAATACGCCAATCCGAGCGGCGAGACCTATTCCGACGAGACTGTCCGGCGCCTCGCTTCCATGGAGACCGGCGCCCCCGACTTCCGCCTGTTCTGGGACAACGCCTACACCGTCCACCACCTCACCGCGACGCGCCACCCCCTCGCCGACATCCTCGCCCTCTGCGAAGAGGCTGGCCATCCCGACCGGCCCTTCATCTTCGCCTCGACCTCCAAGGTGACCCTGGCGGGAGCGGGCATCGCCATGTTCGCTTCCTCCCCGGAGAACGTACGCTGGTTCCTCGGCCGCTCTTTCTTCCGCACCATCGGGCCGGACAAGCTCAACCAGCTGCGCCACGTCCGCTTCCTGAAGGACATGGCCGGCATCGAGGCGCATATGGAGAAGCAGCGCGCGCTCATCGCGCCGAAATTCCAGGCCGTCCTCGATGCTCTGGAGGCCCGCCTCGGCGGAACCGGCGCGGCGACCTGGACGACGCCCGAAGGTGGCTACTTCATCACCGTCGATACGGTGGACGGTGCGGCGCAGCGGACCGTGGCTTTGGCCAAGGAGGCCGGCATCGCTCTGACGCCCGCCGGCGCGACCTCTCCTTACGGACGCGACCCGCATGACCGCACCCTGCGTCTTGCGCCGACCTTCCCCACGCTCTCGGACGTTAAGGCGGCGGCGGAGGGAATCGCCCTCTGCATCCTCCTCGCCGGACTCGAGACCGAGAAGGCGGCCTGACGCAGGCCGCCACTTGCGGCGCATCCCTCCGCACCGCGCCCGGGCGGGGGGAGCTGCCCGGGACGCGCATCGAAGCATCTGCCTAAGGCGGGGAATTCACCGGGGCCGCCCCATCCCGCTCATTCGTCGCAGATATGACAGGCCGTGACCCTCCACCCCATATTGGCGGACGGTCTGAACGTTCGTGGGATCGGGTGGTGAAGGGGGCTCTCCCGGCCTGCGACAGGGCCGGAGACGTAACCGCCCCGAGGCGGCGGCGACAAGGAAGCCGAGACCCCCTATGGCCTCAGCGGAAGCCGCCGACCCTGCGGTCGCGCTTGCGCTCGGCGGCGGGCTGATACGCGATCTCGGCGTGGTGGGTGCAATAGGGCAGGCCGGTGATCGAGCGGTCGCCGCAATAGTGGAATTCCGGCGATGTCGGATCGCCTAGCGGCCAGCGGCACATGGACTCGCGCAGATCCATGATGGTCACACGCTTGGACACGGCGAGCGGCATGCTCTGGGCGGCGACCACCGCATTCGTCTCGGGAAACAGCAGGCTCGGCGCGGCGACGGGCTCGGCCGCGAGTTCCACGACGTTGTCGGCTTCGGCTTCGCGGATTGCCGGCTTCTTACGGCCGTTGCCGGGCGAATCCGCCGCTTTCACGCGGCCCGACAGACCCAGCCGGTGGACCTTGCCGATGACGGCGTTGCGGGTGACGCCACCGAGCTGCGCGGCGATCTGGCTCGCGCTCAGTCCCTCGTCCCAGAGGCGCCGCAGTACCTCGACACGCTCATCCGTCCAGCCAGCACCGGTATCCGTCATCGCCCCCTCCGACATCCGCTCGATTCCCCCGACCGACACGGGACGATCCCTGCGACACCTCGCATGGCCACTCCGTCCGTTGCCATACGGATGGTGGTCGCGCAGGGCACCCTTACGACGACGACCGGAACCGTACAGGACGCCTCGACACGGATGCAAGAGCACCCGGAAGGAGGGGGGGACTTTCCACCGGCAAACCGTCGGGGGCGTCCCGCGCGCACTGCGAAAGAGCCGGCCGGGACGCGGCTCCTCCGTGACGGCGAAGGCGTAATCCCTCGTCCACCCCCGGCCGCGCCGCCCGCTGGCCAAGCTTCCCCTTGACCTGCGGCGGGATCGGGCGAGAAGCGCGTATTTCAGCACGAGCCGAGTAGCGAGAGGCAGGTCATGGCCGCGACCGATCCGACCGAGGGACGCCGCCCAGGCGAGGTGCCGCCGCGCCTCGAGACGCGCGGGCTCAGCGTCGAGTTCGGCCGCAAACACGCCCTCGACGACGTGTCCCTCGCGGTCCGGGCTGGAGAAGTCATCGCGCTTCTCGGTGATTCCGGTTGCGGCAAGAGCACCCTGTTGCGAGCGGTGGCGGGCCTCGAACAGCCGAGCGGCGGGCTGGTCCTGCTCGATGGTCAAGCGATGAGCGCTCGGGTGCCGCCGGAGGAGCGCGGCGTCGGCCTGATGTTCCAGGATTACGCCCTGTTCCCCCATCTCACCGTCCTGCAGAACGTCCGCTTCGGTCTTCACCGGCTGCGCGCCGATGAAGCCGATGCCGTCGCGAAGGCGCGGCTTGAGCTGGTCGGCCTCGCCGACCGGGCCGCGAGCTATCCCGGCTCGCTCTCGGGCGGGGAGAGCCAGCGCGTGGCACTCGCCCGTGCCCTGGCGCCGGGGCCGCGCGTGCTGCTTCTCGACGAGCCATTTTCGAATCTCGACCGGCGCAACCGCGACAGGGTGCGGGCCGATACGCTCTCGGTCCTGCGCGTCACCGGCGCCACCGCGCTCCTGGTGACACACGATCCGGAGGAGGCCTTGCTAGTGAGCGACCGCATCGTCCTGATGCGGGGCGGGCGCATCGTCCAGATCGGCACCGGCGCGGATCTCTATCGCCGCCCCGTCTCGTGGTTCGCCGCGAATTTCTTCGGCGATCTCATCGCTTTCCCCACGCGCTGCATCGACGGCGCTGCGGTGACGCCTTTCGGCGCGTTTCCGGCGCCGGGGATCGAGGACGGTGCGCCGGTCACCGCCTGCGTCAGGCCCGAGGCGATCGGGCTGGGGCACGCAGAATCCGGTCATCCGGCGCGGGTGATCCGGCGGCGTTTCCTCGGGCCCGTCGTGGAGTTGACCCTGGCGGCGGATGGATTTCCCGAACCGTTCCGACTCACGGTCTCCCAAGAGACATCGGCGGGGGAGGGCGATCGTGTGGGCCTGACCGTTGCGAAGGGAGCGGGGCTGGTTTTTGCCGCCGGACTGGATTAACCGAGCCTTGCTGTTCGTGCCCGGTAATATCCAGAAGTATAGTTTTTAACGATGATAAACTGAGGACATAAGTCTTGCTTTTCTCTCGAAGATGCGGCCCAGAACCGGTCATTGAGAGAAGAGGGATGGACGTCATGGTCGGTTGGGTCTCGAAATGTCTGATCGGCGGTGCGACCGCCTTCGCCTGGATCGCCGGAGCGACCGCCGCCGAGGTCAACATCTACACCACCCGTGAGCCTGGCCTGATCAAGCCTCTGCTCGATGCCTACACCGCCAAGAGCGGCGTCACCGTCAACACCGTCTTCGTCGAGAAGGGCCTTGCCGAGCGTGTGGCCTCAGAGGGCGAGCGGTCCAAGGCCGACGTGCTGATGACCGTCGATATCGGCAATCTCATCGAGCTCGTGGATCGCGGCCTCGCCCAGCCGGTTCGCACGGAGACCCTGGAAGCCGCCGTTCCGGCGCCCCTGCGCGATGCCGGCGGCCTCTGGTACGCCCTCTCCATGCGCGCCCGCGTCGCCTATGCCGACAAGGACCTCGCGGAGAAGGCCCTGACCTACGAGGATCTCGCCGACCCGAAATGGAAGGGCAAGCTCTGCCTGCGTTCGGGCCAGCACCCCTACAACACCGCGCTCATCGCCCATTACATCGTCAAGCACGGGCCGGATAAGGCGAAGGAATGGCTGACCGGCGTGAAGGCCAACCTCGCGCGCAAGCCGGCCGGCGGCGACCGTGACGTAGCCCGCGACATCCTGGCCGGAACCTGCGCCGTCGGTCTCGGCAACTCCTACTATGTCGGGCTGATGCGCTCGGGCAAGGGTGGCCCGGACCAGCAGAAATGGGGCGACGGGATTAAGGTCGTGCTGCCGGTCTTCACCAGCGGCGGCACTCATGTGAATGTCTCCGGTGCGGTTGTCGCCAAGAGCGCGCCGAACCGCGACGAGGCGGTCAAGCTTCTCGAATACCTCGTCTCCGACGAAGGCCAGGGCCTCTATGCGAAGGCCAATTTCGAGTATCCGGTGAAGGCGGGTGCGCCGATCGACCCCCAGCTCACGGCGCTCGGCCCATTGACCATCGATACCGTGCCGCTCGCCGAGATCGCCCGTAACCGCAAGGCGGCGAGCCTGCTGGTGGATACGGTGGGCTTCGACAACTGAAGCCCCGGCCGATGTCGGCCGCCGTCGAACTGGCCCGATCGCAGCCCGCGATCGGCTCCGAGGCCGCTCCGAGTGCGGCGCCGCGCTTGCGCATCGCCCCCATGGCCTGGGCGGCGGGAGCCCTCGCGCTCGCCGCCCTGATCCTCAGCCCGGTGGCGTCCCTGGCGCTCACCGCGGCGGGAGGGTCGAGCGAGGTCTGGCCGCATCTCCTGGCGCATGTCCTGCCTCAGGCGACGATCACCACGGCACTGCTCCTGGGCGGCGTCGGGCTCCTCGTCGTCATGCTCGGGGTCGGCTCGGCCTGGCTCGTCTCGGCCTATGAGTTCCGAGGCCGCCGCTTCCTGGAAATCGGGCTGCTGCTGCCCCTGGCGGTGCCGACCTACATCGTCGCCTTCGCCTATCTCGACCTGCTCCATCCCATCGGCCCGGTCCAGAGCACCCTGCGCGAGCTTCTCGGCGTGGCACGGCCGAAGGATCTGCTGCTGCCGGAGGTCCGGTCCCTGCCGGGCTGCATCCTGCTCCTCGGCTTCGTGCTCTACCCTTACGTCTATCTGCCGACGCGGGCGCTTTTCGTGATGCAGGCGGGCACTCTCATCGAGGCGGCGCGCATCCTCGGGCGTTCGCCGACGGCGGTCTTCGTCCACGTCGCCCTGCCGTTGGCGCGCCCCGCCATCGCCCTCGGCACCAGTCTCGCCCTGATGGAGACGCTCAACGATATCGGCGCCGCCGAATTCCTGGGCGTGCGGACACTGACGGTGCAGGTCTACGCCACCTGGATCAACCGGTCCGACCTGCCCGGCGCGGCGCAGATCGCCCTGGTCATGCTGGCGATGGTGCTCCTGTTGCTGGCGGCCGAGCGCTGGGGCCGGCGCGGGCGCGGCTATGCCGGCACGGCCCAGCGCCAGCGCGGCATGGCCCGCCATCGCCTGTCCGGTGCTTCCGCCGCGGCCGCCTTGTGCCTCGGCCTCTTCCCCATCGCCATCGGCTTCCTGATCCCGGCGGCCTATCTCGTCCATTCCGCCATCGCCCGCGTCACCCGGCTCGGATTTCCCCGAGGCGTCATCGCCGAGGCGGGAAACACTCTGCTCTATGCCGGCCTCGCTACTCTGCTCGCGGCAGCCTGCGGGTTCCTCGCCGCCGCCGGCCCCCGCCTCGTCGCGCGGCGCTTCGGGCAGGGGCTGATCCGCATCGCCGCCCTCGGCTACGCGCTCCCCGGGGCGATCCTGGCGATCGGGCTGCTCGGCCCGCTGGCGCTCGCCGATGCCTCCCTGTCCCGCATCACGACGGCGCTGTTCGGCGTCGCTCCGGCGCTCATCGGCGTCGGTGCGGGTGGCGCTCTCGTCATCGCCTATCTTGTGCGCTTCCTCGCGGTCGGTGTCGGAGCCTGCGAAGCAGGCCTGGCGAAGGTGCCGAGCTCCCTCGGGGAAGCCGGGCGCATGCTCGGCCGGGGCCCCGTCGGCACGCTGATGCGCGTGCACCTGCCGATGACATGGCCGGCCGTGCTCAGCGGCGCGCTCCTCGTCTTCGTCGACTGCGTCAAGGAACTGCCGGCGACCTTGCTCCTGCGCCCGCTCAACGTGGAGACCCTGGCGACACACCTCTACGGGGAGGCGGTGCGGGGCACCTACGAGGACGGCGCGGTCGCCGCCCTGCTCATCGTGGTCGTCGGCCTGATCCCGGTGGCGTTGCTCATGCGCCTGGGCTCGGCGGACAACGCCCCGAGGGGCGGATAACGTCCCGGACCGCATCCCGTCGGAGGGGGGCGAGGACCGTCTCCGGTGGCGAGCTGCCGACCCCCCCCCTCTGATGCCGGCTTAGCGAGAAGGCGACAGAGGCCCTTGACGGGCGCGTGGGCCTCGCCCTAGAAGGCCCTCGGTCCGGGTGCGTAGCTCAGCGGGAGAGCATTCGCTTCACACGCGAAGGGTCACAGGTTCGATCCCTGTCGCGCCCACCATTCCCTCAAGCCGCAGCGATAGCCGGCACAAGGGCATCCACCGCCCCCACCAACTCATCGAAATGCTGGATCACCCGCGTGGGGCCGAGTTGCTCCACCGGCAGGTCGGTATAGCCGAACGGCACGGCGATGACCGGAATCCCCGCCGCCTTGGCCGCGTCGATATCCGCGCGTGAATCTCCCACCATGACGGCGCGCGAGACGTCGCCCTTGGCCTGCTCGACGGTCAGAGTGATATGGGCCGGGTTCGGCTTGTAGACCGGGAAGGTGTCGCGGCCGCAGATGGCGGCGAAGCGTCCGGCGACGCCGAGCTCCTGCAGAAGCTGCTTGGCATGGGCCTCGACCTTGTTGGTGCAGACCGCCAGCAGGAAGCCACGTGCGCTCAGCGTATCGAGCGCCGCCTCGACACCGGGGAACAGGTAGGAATGCTCGCTGAGATGCCGGCCGTAATGGTCGAGGAAATCGACGAAGAGCGTCTGCAGGCGGGCGTCGTCGATGGGTTCGCCTGCGGCCTCGAAGCCGCGCTGGATCAGTGCTTTCGCCCCGGCGCCGATCATGTCGCGGGCCCGGTCGAGGGGGAGAGTCGGCAGTCCGTCGCGGGCGAGGATCGCGTTGAGGGTCCCGACGAGATCGCCCGCGGTCTCGGCGAGGGTTCCGTCGAGGTCGAACACGACGATGGGCGGCAGGCTTGGCATGGGGACTCTCAAGGTTGGTGGAGTGGCGACGGGTGATCTCGGGCTGGATGATGGCGTGACGGTGGGCGGGCGCACGGACGCCGCAGGCCGAGAAAAATCCGATGCACACGCAAAGGCTTAACGCACAGGTCGGGCTGCTTTCCGTGCCACGATGCTGTAGAATCCGGCCATGATGCGATCAAGGCCGCCGCGAGCGGGTCACGGTTGCGCCGCAAGGCCGCTGTAGGGAGGCGGCCGCGAGATTTCCCTGCAAGATTCATCTGTCTGCATCAGGACATGAAGGCGACCATGCGTTCGACACTGCCGACCGACCGTGCGTTCATATCCGCCGTTCCAGCCGCCTCCACCCATTCGTGGCGAGCCATGGGATGCCGGGCAGGGATCGCGCTGGCCCTTCTCGCCTCTACGGCCGCGGGTGCCCGCGCCGCCTCCTTCGAATTCGTCCCCGCGCCGCAGATCGACCTCAACCGGGTCTACCGCGTCGACAAGGTCACGGGCGAGGTCACGTCCTGCCAGTACGGGCTGCGCGAAGGCGCTGTAGGCAGTGTCGGCCTCACCGTCTGCTACGGCTCCGGCGAGGGCGCCAGCGCCCAGGCCCCGTCCGAATACGGCCTCGTTGCCTCCCGCCACACCCGCGAGGCCGGGGTGTTCCGCGTGAACTACCGCACCGGCGAGATGAGCATCTGCTACGTCCAGCTTCAGAAGGAGGCGGTGGTGTGTACGGCCCAGGCGAACCCGGCCGCCAGCGGTCCCGAGGAAGCCGTGGCCACGGGACAGGCGCCCGGCCGCGCCGGGCCGAGTGCCACGCCGCCCCAGAACACCCGCCCCTGACGGCGATCGGCGCGCATGTTCGGCGACAGCCGCGTTGGACGGCGTTGCCAGCCGTGCTAGGGCCACCGGACTTTCAGCGGCCCAGCCCGTAGCCCGAGAGCCCGCCCATGCATCTCGCCCCCTCCCTCCCGATCAACGGGGCTTCCTCGTGAGCGGTCCCGACCTGCGTCGCGCCGCCGCCGACCGCGCCCTCGATCTCGTCGAGGACGGAATGCGGCTCGGCATCGGGACCGGCAGCACCGCCAACGTGTTCGTGGAGTTGCTCGGCGCGCGGGTGCGTGACGGGCTCAGGGTCACGGGCGTCCCGACTTCGGAGGCGACGCGCATCGCCGCCGAGCGCGTCGGCATCCCCCTGGCCACGCTCGAAGACCTGCCCGAACTCGACCTCACCATCGACGGTGCCGACGAGATCGATGCACGGATGCGCTTGGTGAAAGGCGGCGGCGGTGCGCTCCTGCGCGAGAAGATCGTGGCTTTCGCCAGCCGCCGCATGGTGGTGATCGCCGACGCGGCGAAATCGGTGACGACCCTCGGCGCGTTTCCGCTGCCGGTGGAGGTCAATCCGTTCGGGCTCGGCGCCACCCGCATCGCCGTGGCCCAGGCCATCGAGAGCGCCGGTTGCGCGGGCGACCTCGTCCTGCGTGCCGGCCCCGGCGGCACGCCCTTCGTGACCGATGGCGGCCATCTCATCCTCGACGCCCATCTGAAGGCCATCGCCGATCCCGAACGCCTGTCCGCCGCGCTCTGGGCGGTGCCCGGCGTGGTCGAGCACGGTCTGTTCCTCGGCCTCGCCACCGGCGCTGTCCTGGCGGAGGCCCGTGACGGGCAGGCGCACGTCACCTGTCTCGGCGCGGTCTGACGCGCCTCCACCCTCCTTCGATATCCTGATCGACACGCCTTTCCGGAGCGTTCGCCATGTCCCGCCGCCTCTCTTCCGTCCTGACCGGCTCCATTCTCGCCGCACTGCTCGCCGCCTCGGTTCCGACGATCGTGCACGCCCAGGCGCAGAAGCCTACCGCGCCGGCCAAGCCCGGCGCCAAGCCCGCCGCGCCGTCGACGCCCGCCGCCCAGCAGCCGACCTACACGCCGAACCATCTGGCGCTGGCGCGTGAGGTCACCCTCAGCTCCGGTATCGCCCGATCGTTCGATTCGATTCTTCCGGCCTTCGGCCAGCAGATCAAGCAGGCGGCCATCACCCGTCCGGACTTGACCAAGGACCTCGATGAGGTTCTCACCTCTCTGGCGCCGGAGATGGAACTGCAGAAGCAGATGATGATCGAGACGGCCGCCAAGATCTACGCGAGCCGCCTGTCCGAGGCCGAGCTCACCGAGATCGTCGCCTTCTTCCATTCGGCAGCGGGCAAGCGCTACGTCGAGACCCAGCCGCAGGTGCTCGACGAGATCGTCCAGGCCATGCAGAACTGGACCCAGGGCGTGTCCGAATACATGATGGTCCGCGTGCGTGCCGAGATGGGTAAGCGCGGCCACGAACTCCAGTAATCGCCCGGTCCGCCCGTCTCCGATGTTCGCTCTCCCACCTCGATCGGAGACGGTCGCGCTTCTGCGCACCGCCGGTGCCGTCACGCTCGCCATCCTTCCGGTGGCGATGGCGCTCGCCAACCGGTCGAGCCCGACCGTCGTCGGCCTCGCCGCGTTGTTCTTCCTCGTCGCGGGGCTGATCGAGGATGCGCGCGCTACGACGCGGTTCGTGGCGAGGCCCCTCGCCACGCCGATCGGTCTTGCCGCCCTCGGCTTCGTCGTCTGGTCGCTGGCCAGCATCGCCTGGAGTCCGGCGCAGGATCTGTCCTGGCGCAACATCCAGGAATTCCTGCCGACAATCGCGGGGGCCTATCTCCTCGCCCGCCTCGCGCCCGGGAACATGCCGGCCTTCACGCCCCGGCTCGCCGCCTGGTCCATCGCGCTCGCCGGCCTGTACATCGTCGTGGCCCTGGCCGCCCACCTTCCTCTCCATCGGGCGATGGGCTCGCGGGTGGCGCTGTTCGTCTTCAACCGTCCCGCCCTGACGATCCTGCCCGTGATGGGGCCCCTGGCCTATCTCCTCCACCGGCGCGGGCAGGGAATCGCGGCACTCCTCGTGCTCGTGATCGGTACCGGCGCGATCCTGCGATCGATCAGCGGCGCCGCCGCCCTGGGGCTCGCAGCCGGCGCCGTCACGGCCCTCATCGCCGTCCTGACCCCGCGGCGGGTCGGGCTCGCCATTGTGGGGGCCATGCTGGGCCTCGCCCTCGTCCTTGCACCGGTGGAGGGGGATATCCTCCAGAAAGTGATGCCCGATGCGGTCCACGAACGGCTCGTGCAGAGCAGTTCGCGGGCACGGGTGGCCATCGCCCGCAGCTTCGGCGCGGCCGTGGCCCTCGATCCCTGGAGGGGTGCGGGTTTCGGGACCTCCGCGCGGTTCATCGAGACGCCTGTCGCCGCACGGATCGAGCCGGGACTGCGGCCGATGCTCGCGGTGGGCCACCCGCACAACATCTTCCTGCAGATCTGGGCCGAGCTCGGCATCGTCGGCGCCGGCCTTGCCAGCGCGATCCTGATGATGATGCTGGCGCTCATCGCCCGCATGCCCCGCGGCGAAGGCGTGGTGGCGCTCGGCCTCGTGGGCTCCTGCACGGCGGTGGCCTTCGTGGAGCACGGCGCCTGGCAGGGCTGGTGGATCGCGGCCCTCGGCGCCGCCGTCGCCTGGACACGCGAGGCCGGGATGGAACCCTACCGCTGCGACCGCTCGGATCGATCTCAGGCCGCTTCGGCTTCCACCCGGTTGCGGCCGGAGGATTTGGCGCGGTAGAGGGCGAGATCGGCACGTTTAAGCATATCCGCCGGGCCCTTGTCGTCGACATGGCGGCACGCCACCCCGATGGAGACGGTGACGTGGATCTCCCGCGTCTCCTGGTCGATCAGGAACGGGACGGCTTCGATGCGCTCGCGGATACGCTCGGCGATGACATGGGCGGCCTCCGGTTCCGCGTCGGGCAGGATGATGACGACCTCTTCGCCGCCATAGCGGGCGACGATGTCGACGACGCGGGTATGAAGGCGGATACGGTCGGCGAAGGCGCGGAGCACCTCGTCGCCCGCCTCGTGACCGTAGGTGTCGTTGATGGACTTGAACCGATCGATATCGAGCATCAGCATCGATACGGCACGGTGGCGCAAGGCGGCGTCGTCGAACAGCACCGCGAGATGGCTGTCGAGGTAGCGTCTATTGTGGAGCCCTGTGAGCCCGTCGGTGACGGCCATCTCCATCGAGGCCTGGACGGCGCCGCGCAGGGTGTCCGAGAAACGGCTGCGCCGCACCTGGGTGCGCACGCGGGCCACGAGTTCGTTCCGGTCCACCGGGCGCATGAGATAGTCGTGCACGCCGAATTCGAGGCCGCGGATCACCCGTGCCTTGTCGTTCTCCTCCGCGATCATCATCACCGGCATGGTGCGGGTACGGTCGAGGGACAGGACCTGGCTGCAGAGGCGCAGGCCGTCGAACCCCTGGAGGTCGAGGCTGACGAGAGTCAGTTCGAAATCCCCCTCGGTGGCGAGGACCATCGCGTCGTGCGGGTCCGCCACGACCGTGACCCGATGGTGCTGGTTCAAGGCCGCCGAAAGCCGCTCCGCCGAGTTCTTCCGGTCCTCGACCAGCAGGATCGACGCGTTCTGGCCGTCCCCGGCGGCGGCGAGGGCCAGGGGATCGCCGATGCCGAACTCCCGCGAGGCCAGCGCCCTGTCGCGAAGCTCATCGGTGACCGCCTTCAGCCGGACGAGGTTGCGCACCCGCGCGAACAGGGCGGTGTCGTCGATCGGTTTCGTCAGGAAGTCGTCGGCCCCCGCGTCGAGGCCGCGCAGCCGGTCCGACGGCTGATCGAGGGCCGTCACCATCACGACGGGGAGATGGGCAGTGGTCGGGTTGCGCTTGAGGCGCCGGCACACCTCGAAACCGTCCATGCCGGGCATCATCACGTCGAGCAGAACGAGGTCGCACAGGCCCTTCTCGCAGATCGAGATGGCATCCGGCCCGTTCATGGCCGCCAGAACGTCGAAATACTCGAGGGACAGCTTCGTCTCGAGCAGCTTCACGTTCGGAAAGAGATCATCGACGATCAAGATGCGGGCCGACATCGTTCCTCGCGGATTCTAACGGGTTCGACGGGGCGACCCTGTGGACGGTGGCCCTCATCAACGGGCTCCGTCGCCGAGGTAGAGGCGGACGGTGGCGAGAAACTTCGCCACGGAGATCGGTTTCGAGAGATAGGCCTCGCAGCCGCCTTCACGGATGCGCTCCTCGTCGCCCTTCATGGCGAAGGCCGTGATGGCGATGACGGGGATATGCTTGAGGTCGTCGTCTTCCTTCAGCCATTTGGTGACTTCGAGGCCGGAGACCTCGGGAAGCTGGATGTCCATCAGGATCAAGTCGGGCCTGTGGGCGCGGGCGAGTTCGATCGCCTCGATCCCGTTGGCCGTCTTGAGCGTCGCATAGCCGTGCCCCTCCA
Source organism: Methylobacterium sp. Leaf85 (assembly GCF_001422125.1). Taxonomy (NCBI): domain Bacteria; kingdom Pseudomonadati; phylum Pseudomonadota; class Alphaproteobacteria; order Hyphomicrobiales; family Methylobacteriaceae; genus Methylobacterium; species Methylobacterium sp. Leaf85. The sequence goes on from NZ_LMME01000001.1 coordinate 228,689, forward strand.
ACAAATCGTTGAAGAGCTTCATGTTGAGTTCGTTGTCCTCGACGATGAGCACGGTCTTCGGCATGGCTCATTGTTCCCGGCAGGCTGGCGGCGCATTCTGGAAGGACCGACGTCCCGCTCGATGAGAACCTAAGGGATACATGTTGACGAAACGCAAATCCGACCGTCCCGAAGAATCCGCCGAGCACCTCGCCATCTCGGTGCTCGGATGGCTCGCGGAGGACGGCGACAGGCTGCTGCCCTTCATGGCCTCTTCCGGTCTGACACCCGACACGTTACGGGAAAGCGCCACCGATCCGGCCTTCCTCTCTGCGGTCCTCGACCATCTCATGGGCGACGAGGCGGTTCTGATCGCCTGCGCCACGGCCCTCGACGTGAAGCCCGAACAAATCGCCGCGGCGTGGCGCCGTCTCGGGCCGGCCGATCCGGATGCCGAGTTCGGGTGAGGACGAAGCTCGGCAACGTAAGGGTGTCCTCCGGGCCCTGCGAGCCGCCCCCGGCGACCGCCCTTCACGGGCTTTGAAAGGCGCCGGGTCTCACGGCTTGCACTCGGCCTCAGTTTTTGCGTCGGCCTTGTGGAGGTCGAGACGGCTGAGGTCGCCGGCGATGGTGAAGTCGCCGTAATTGAGGCTGAGCCCGCCGCTGACGCCGTTCTCGTAGAGGAGGAAGGTGAGGGTGTAGACCGGGGTGCGCTCACCCTGTCCGGGGGTGAAGTAGCTCAGGGTCACCGGCCAGCGCCGCATCGCCGCCATTTCCCCGTCCCGCAAGGGCTTGTCCCTGTCGGCACCGCCATCCTTAGCAGGCTCTTCGGCGGTGATCGGTTTGCCGATCACCGCGAGCGTGTCGAAGATCTTGCGGCCGTCGTCCGACCCGTCGAACACCCTGGCCGACATCGTCGTCTCGCCGGCCTGTGCCGCCTCGATCATGCGGCGCATGTGGAGAGTCGGGAACAGCACGGAGCCGTTCTCGGTGTACTGGTCGCGCTTGGGCTCCTTCAGCTTCACCTTCAGGGCGTCCGCGCCGCTCTCTGCCGTGCCATCCACCGAGGTCGATGCGCTGCCGTTGAGCACCGTGTTGGTCTTGAAGCGGAAACTGTGCCCGTCGCCGCCCTCGAAGGTGGTGTTGCGCAGATCGGAGAGGCGCTTGCCGGTCTCGCCGCTATCGAGTTCCGTCACCTGCCGGGTCTGCATCGTGTAGCCCTTGCAGGCATCTCCGCTGAAATCGAGGACGATGCGTCCCCGTGCGCTCTCGACCGCCCGTGCCCCCCGGCTTTCGGCCAGAGACAGATCGTAGACCGCGCGGTGGCCGGCCAATCGCATCGGCGCCGCCTCGGCGATGGCCGTAGAGGCGGCGATGGCGCCGAAGGCGATGGCGAGGGTGGAGCTTGGCAACCGCATGAGGTCTCCCGATGGACGCGCCGGTCGAAGCGAGAGGCGTGCCGATGCGCCGTCACAGATAGGGGGGCGATGCCGAAGCGGCAACGGCGGCGGTTTGCGTCGCCTCCTCGATGCCGGGAGCGTCTCGGAACCGCCCGTGCCGGATGAAGCGTAGCGAAGCGGTGATCGCGGCGCGGTTCAGGATCATCAGGTCGTGGGTGGTGTGGAGGGTGAGGTGATCGCTCATGCCGGAGACCCGCGTCCGCGCCACGCTCACGCGCCCGTCATTGGGGCGGGGCAGGATCAGGAAGGATTCGATCAGCCAGACCGAGCGGTCCGCCGCGATGACCCCCAGGGGAAAATCGATTTCGCCGAGGAGCGTGGTGAGGGCCTCCGAGCGGTGGGTGGTGAGTTGTGCGCCCGCCGGTCCGAAGAACAGCCGGTATGGCCTCATCCGATGCAGAAAGTCAGCCACTTCGCTGCCGCCGTTCGGCGGTCCCAGCATCACCACGCGGCCGAGATTGGCCGGGCGATACCGGGTGATGATCCCCCGCGCCACGAGCCCGCCCATGGAATGGGTAACGAAATGAAGGCGGCGGAGGCCGGACGCGAACGCCGTCACCTGGGGTGCCGCACCCTCGACGATCGTCTGGATCGTGGCCTTTCGCCCGGGGTAATCGAGATTGAGAGTGCGGTATCCCTCGGCGCGAAAGGCGCGCTCCATCCTCCCGAGGGAGGCCGAGCGCCGCGCGATGCCGTGAAGCAGTACGATGCCCTCGGCACCGTCCGTCTTCCTCGCGTCCGCGCTCCTGCCTTTGAGGTCGACTGGCGAAGCCGTCATCGGGTTGCTCCCCGCAGCACTGCGCCCGACACTCTCCGGGGCGGCGGTCGAGGTAGTGCCGGCGGTCGCCATGACGCAAGCGAGGAAACGCACGATGCCGGCCACACTCGCGTGAGCGACCGTACCGACGACCGTCGGCCGCTGGCCCGCCATCTCGCCCTCTTCGTTGCGCTCTATGCTGGATACGGAGCGCTCTCGCCATTCCTGCCGCTATTCCTCGAGCGGCGTGGGCTGCCGGCGCACGAGATCGCCTGGCTCATCGCCCTCGCGATCCTGGTGCGGATGGTGGCGGGACCGCTCGCCGGGTGGATCGCCGACCGGTGGGGCATCGTCCGCCCGGTCCTGGCCGGTGCGGCCGCGCTCGCCGGACTTGCCGCTTTCGGGCACCTCGCGGTGACGGGATTCGCGAACCTGCTCGCCGTCGGCCTTGCCTATGCCGTCCTCACCGCCCCCCTGGCGCCGTTCAGCGACGCCCTCGCCATGGCCGCCTCGCAAAACGGTCGGCGCTTCGTCTACGGCTGGGTGAGGGGCGTTGGCTCGGCCGCCTTCATCCTCGCGACGAGCGTGGTCGGCTGGCTGGTGCCTGGGCTCGGGATTGAGGCCGCGATCCTGATCGGGGGCGGTCTCTTTGTCGCCGCCGGTCTCGCTGCGAATGGACTTGGGACGGGCAGACCGCCGGAGGTGGCGGCCAGACCAAGGCCGCGGCTGGGCGTCTCGGAGGTGCTGGCGAACCGGCGCTTCCGTCGCGTCGTGCTGGCGGCCTCCCTGGTCATGGGCGCGCATGCCATGCACGATGCCTTCGCGATGATCCTGTGGAGCCGGAATTCCATCCCGGCCGGGATCGCTGGCCTGCTCTGGTCGGAGGCGGTGGCGGCGGAGATCCTCGTCTTCCTCCTTGCCGGGCCGTGGATCCTGAGGCGGCTGGATCCGGGCCGGGCGATCGGGCTGGCAGCCGTCGCCGGGGCATTGCGATGGGGGATCAGTGCCGAGACCGTGGCACTTCCGGCGCTCGTTGCGATCCAGTGCTTGCACGGGCTCACCTTCGCGCTCCTGCATCTCGCCTGCCTGAAGGAGATCGAACGCTGCGTGCCGCCGGATCTCACCGCCACCGCGCTGACGCTCTACGGTCCCCTCGGCCTCGGCCTGTCATCAGCTTTGTTCACGCTTGCGTCCGGTCCGCTCTTCGCCGCTTACGGAGCGTCGGGCTTCTGGGGCATGAGCGGGGTCAGTCTCGCGGCCCTTCCGGTGGCGATCGGTCTGGGGCGCGGCGAGCGTTCGCGATCCGGCGAGAGAGTACGTACATAGAACATGGTTCCCGTGCAGAAGAGCCCATGCCCAGCGTCGCCGATATCCTGATCCCGCTCGCGCTCGACAACGCCTACAGCTACGCCGTGCCCGCCGGGCTGGTCCTGTCGCCGGGCGATGTCGTGCAGGTTCCGCTCGGGCCGCGTGAGACGGTGGGGGTGGTCTGGCAGGTGGCGGAGAGCCCCGGCGGCTCGAACCTGCGGCAGGTGACGGGCCGGGTCGAGGCGCCCCCTCTTTCCGATCCGTTGCGCGAACTCGTCGACTGGCTCGCTCGCTACACCCTGGCCCCGAAGGGCTCGGCACTGGCCATGGCCCTGCGCCTGCCCGACGAGGCGGCGCGCGGCGAGACCTCGCGGATCGGCGTGCGCGGTTCGGGCAAGCCGCCCGCCCGGCCGACGCCGGCGCGGATGAAGGTCCTGGCGGTCACCGCCGATGGGACGATGCGCGGCAAGAGCGCGCTCGCCAAGGAGGCGGGCGTCTCGCTCAGCGTGGTCGATGGCCTCATCGATGACGGCGCCCTGGAGGCCGTGGCCCTGGCGCCGGAGCCGGTGGCGCTCCCGCCTGACCCGGACCACGAGCGCGTCCCCCTGTCGGAGGCGCAAGACCAGGCAGCCCGTGAACTCATCGGCCTCGCCTTTCCCGCGTCGGAGGATGCGAAGGCGCCCACAATCCTCCTCGAAGGCGTCACCGGCTCCGGGAAGACCGAGGTCTATTTCGAAGCCGTGGCCGAAGCCGTCCGGCACGGGCATCAGGCACTCATCCTGATGCCGGAGATCGCGCTCACGGCGCAGTTCCTCGACCGGTTCGCCGAGCGCTTCGGTGTCCGCCCGGCGACCTGGCATTCCGGCATCGGCTCGAAACGCCGCGAGCGCCTGCGCGCCGGTGTGGCGGCGGGCGAGGTCGCGGTCGTGGTCGGTGCCCGCTCGGCCCTGTTCCTGCCGTTCAGCGATCTCGGCCTCGTCGTGGTCGATGAGGAGCACGAGGCTGCCTACAAGCAGGAGGACGGGGTCCATTACCACGCCCGCGACATGGCGGTGGTGCGCGGCCGTCTCGAGAACTGCCCGGTGGTCCTTGCCTCGGCGACCCCCTCCATCGAGACCAAGGTCAATGCCGAGAAGGGGCGCTACGCCCATATCGTCCTGCCCGAGCGGTTCGGCGGGCGGCGGCTACCGGACATCCATGCCATCGACATGCGCCTCGACAAGCCGGAGAAGGGCCGCTTCCTCGCCCCGCCCCTGGTCAACGCCGTGCGCGCCACCATCGAGGCCGGCGATCAGGCGCTGCTGTTCCTCAACCGCCGTGGCTATGCACCGCTCACCCTGTGCCGGGCCTGCGGCCACCGCTACCAGTGCCGCAACTGCTCGACTTGGCTGGTGGAGCATCGCTTCCGCCGGGCGCTGGTCTGCCACCAATGCGGCTATGCCGAGCGCCGGCCCGACGCCTGCACCGAATGCGGCACGTTCGACAACCTGACCCCCTGCGGTCCGGGGGTGGAGCGCATCGCCGAGGAGGTGGCCGAGCTGTTTCCCGACAAGCGCGTGATCGTCCTCTCCTCCGACTTTCCCGGCGGGGCCGAGCGCCTGCGCGCAGAGTTGCAGAGCGTGGCGGATGGGGAATGCGACATCGTCATCGGTACCCAGCTCGTCGCCAAGGGCCACAACTTCCCGCATCTGACCCTGGTCGGCGTGCTCGACGCCGATATCGGCCTGACCTCCGGCGATCCGCGTGCGGCCGAGCGGACCTTCCAGCTGCTCCAGCAGGTGACGGGCCGTGCCGGGCGTGGCGACAAGCTGGGCCGCGCCCTGGTCCAGACCTACCAGCCGGATCATCCGGTGATCGCGGCTCTGCTTTCGGGCGATGCCACCCGGTTCTACGAGGAGGAGATCGCCTCGCGCGAGGCCGCCGGCCTGCCGCCGTTCGGGCGGCTCGCCGCCCTCATCGTGTCGGCAAACGAGCGCGAGGTGGCGGAAGCGCATGGACAGGCCCTGGCGCGGGCCGCCGAACCGCCGGAGGGCATCATGGTGCTTGGGCCGGCCGAGGCCCCTCTCGCTCTGATCCGAGGACGCTACCGGTTCCGGCTGCTGGTGAAGACTGAGCGGGCCGTCGATCTCCAGGCCTATCTGCGCGACTGGCTCGGGCGCGGGCCGAAGGTTCGCGGCAACGTGAAGGTCGCCATCGACGTGGACCCCCAGAGTTTCCTATAAGTCTGGTCCGACGTTCGCATGGTGCGTTCGACCCGACCAGGAGTGCTGCACGTGCTGACCTACACCAAGACACCGGACTCGAACGTGGCCGAAATCGTCGTCGACGGCCAGATCACCGATGAGGACATGAACACCGTCATCACCGCCATGCAGGCCGATCTCGACAAGGGCGGTAAGCTCAAGCTGCTGGAAGACGTGCGCGAGTTCAAGGGCATGGAGCCGGCGGCCTTCTTCAAGGATGTCCGCTTCGGCCTCGCCATGATGAAGGGCGTCAGTCACGTCGCCCTGGTCACGGACGCATCCTGGCTGCGCATGGTCGCCGACACGTTCGGCAAGGTCTCACCTGCCAAGATCAAGACCTTCGACCGCGCCCATATCGACGAGGCGCGGAGCTGGCTCGCCGCCGCTTAAAGAAACCTATTCGGCTTGGGCGGTGCGCGTGGTCTGACGCCGCGCCGTCCAGCGCCCCGAGCAGAGGGGCGAAACCTTCCAAGTGCCGCTGCCCGAACGGGCCTCGAGCCGGCCGGAGGCCGCGCCGCTTGCGCTGCCATTCGAGACATTGAGCCCCACCGTTCCATCGGTGCCCACGCGACCTGTCATCGTAGCCCGGTCCGCAGAGGAGATGAGCCGGACCTGCCCGTCCTGGACGGAGACCGAGTAGCTGTAACGGCTGTCGCAGATACCGCTTTCGGTCACGAGCTCGACGGACCATGCGCCATTGAAATTGCCGCCCTCGCGGCTGACGGCCGGTTGAAGATGAGCGGATGAGAGTCCGGCTCCGAGCGCCAGCACAGCCACGAGTTTCGACATGTTTCCCCCTGAGTTGAGACAATTCGCAGATTCCCATGGGCAGCCTTTCGGCGCTCTTGATAGGAACCATGCGTTTTGTGAGTTGATGGATTGTATAGATCTTTGATGCTCAGGGCAAATTTATGGCATCGGCCAAGGTAAGCTTCGCCGTTATGGTAGGCAGATGGTGGCGAATGCTAAGGCGAAATGGCGAATTGGGGCGTACAAATCAGGCGCGGTATGAATTGGCGTGCAAGCTATAGCCGAGCCGGTATCGCTTCGATATTGGCAATGCTTCGGTGTCGAGCGATGGCACCTCCGATCAACGCTCGTTTCAACGATCGAAATAGGCCTGCAACGCGTCGCGGTCCTGCGTGATCGGCAGCGTGAGGAGGGCCAGCACGCGGGCCTTGTCCGGCGACAGGTCGTCGGCGAAAACGGCGCCCTCCGCCTTCAGGGTGCTCCCGCCGCCGGGGAAGCCGTAGACGGGCAGGGCGCGGCCGTTCTCCAGTTTTGTGGCGATGACGATGGCGACACCCTGGGCGATGGCGCTCCTGATCGCGGCGAGGAGCGCGGCATTGACGTTGCCCATGCCGAGGGCGGCCACCACGATCCCTTCCGCGCCGCTCTCCACGGCATGGTGGACCTGACTGCCATCGGCACCGGCATACATCGCCACGATGGCGATTCTGGCGAGCCGATCCGGCAGCGGCAGGGTCTGCCGTCGCATGGGCGACCGGCGGATCACCACGCGATCCTCGTCGATGGTGCCGAGGTAGCCGGTCTCGCCCGAATGGAAGGTCTCCACGTTGTGGGTGTGGGTCTTCCTCACCTCACGCGCCGCGTTGATCGCGTGGTTGAGCGTCACCGTCACGCCAAGGGATGCGGCGGCGGGCGTGAGGATCTGCCGTACCGCATTGAGCAGGTTGCGGGCGCCGTCACTGTCGCGGTCGGAGGCGTTGCGCTGCGCGCCGATGACCACGACCGGCTTGTCGCTGCGCAGCGTCAGATCGAGGAAATAGGCGGTGGTGTCGAGTGTGTCGGTCCCGTGCAGCACCACGACTCCGGCGATGTCGGGATCGGCGAGCAATCCCTCGACGGTCCGTGTCAGCGAGGGCCACAGGTCCGGACCCATCTCCGCGCTCGGAATGTTGGAGAACTCCGTCACGGTGATCCGCGCGAGCTTTTCCAGGCCCGGCGCGGCGGCGACGAGGTCGGCTCCGGACAAAGCCGGCACCGGTGCATGGGTCACCGGGTCGGTCTTCATCGCGATGGTGCCGCCTGTGGCGACGATGGCGACGGTGGGGAGAACGAGGTCCGTCACCGTTCGCCTCAATCGTTCAGGGGCCGCGCCTCTTCGGGCAGCATGATCGGGATACCGTCACGGATCGGGTAGGCGAGCTTGGCCGAACGGCTCACCAGTTCCTGGCGGACGGAATCGTATTCCAGCGTCTGCTTGGTCAGTGGGCAGACCAAGAGTTCGAGGAGCTTGGGGTCGACGCGCGTGGCTTCCACGCCGGTCGGGATTTCGTCGGTCATCGTCATTGTCCTCGGGTCGCGGCTTCACTGCAGGGTCGGCTCGGACCCCGATCCGCGCACCAACTCCATCTCGGTCACCGCAATCAAGACTTCAGCGCGGGTCTTGAGGTCGGTCGCCTCCAGCATCGCCTGTTTTTCGCGCGAGCCGAACGGGCTCATCATGCAGAGCGCGTTGACGAGGGCCTCGTTGGGCGCCTCGTCTATGCCCGCCCAGTCGACCTTGAGGTCGTTCACCTCGACGAAGTCCTTCAGTGCCTTGAGGACGCCTTCGCGGTCTACTGCGTCTTCGCCCGCTCGCGGTTCGAAGTCGCTGAGGAAATCGTCGTAGGAGACCTGGCAGCGACGGTAACGGGTGGTGGTCGCGAGTTCGCCTTCGACGCGGAACCGTGCAATGCCAGTAAGCGAGATGAGGTAGCGCCCGTCGCCGGTCTCGGCGAATTGGGTGATCCGGCCGAGGCAACCGACGCGAAAGAGCTTGGGCGTCATTGGCGACGATCCGCTTTCCACGTCGGGCTGGATCATGCCGATGACGCGATCGGTCCTCAGGGCATCGTCCACCATGGCGAGGTAGCGCGGCTCGAAGATGTTCAGCGGCATCTGTCCACGGGGCAGGAGCAGCGCGCCGGGCAGGGGGAAGACCGGGATGACGCCGGGGCAGTCGCCCGGTCCCTTGTAGCCCGCATGGGTGCTCATCGCGTCTCTCCGCCCCGGCGTTGATGCGTCATGCGAAGACCAGCGTCGACAGTCGCCGCCGGCCCCGGATCGAAGCCTTGTCCATGAGGCCCCAGGCCTCGAAGAACGTCAGGAGCTGCTTGCGGGCCGCCCCGTCGTTCCAGGTCTTGTCCTGCCGCTCGATCTCGATCAGCTCGTCCACCGCCTCGTCGCGCTTCCCGAGACCGTTGAGGCCGAGAGCGAAATCGAACCGGGCCTGGAAATCGGCGGGATCGGCGGCGATGCGCTTCTGGAACACGCCGAGATCACCGAGGGAGGCCGCCTGTTCGGCGAGCTCCACCGCCGCGCGGATGCTCGCCAGAGCCGGGTCACCGGCCTTCTCTGGCGGCGCCATGTCGAGAATCTGGCGCGCGTTGGCGACCTCGCCTGAATCGAGTTGGATCTTCGCGAGGGCAGCCAGGGCCACGAGGTTCTCCGGCTCCTGCCCGAGGACGGCGGCATAGAGTTCGGACGCCCCTGCCATGTCGCCTTCGCCGAGGGCCGCTTCGGCCTCGGCCATCATCGCCTCCACCGGCGTCGGGCCGGCGGGACCTGTGAGCCTGGCGATGAATTCCTTGATCTCGCTTTCCGGCAGCGCCCCGACGAACCCGTCCACGGGACGTCCCTTGTCGATGGCGATGACGGCCGGGATCGATTGCAGCCCGAGCTGCTGGCTGATCTGCGACCAGATCGCCGGATTCTCGTCGATATTCACCTTGGCGAGGATGACGGCGCCCTTGGCGGCGGTCACGGCCTTCTCCAGCAAGGGAGTCAGCTGCTTGCAGGGGCCGCACCATGTCGCCCAGAAATCCACCAGAACCGGCTGCTGCAGGGAGGCAGTGATGACCTCGTCGCGAAACGTCGCGGTGGTGACGTCCTTGATGAGGTTCGCGGGACCGCCGGCGGGGCTCGCCCCGGCGGTGGAAACGTCGTTCAGCATGCCATCCTCAACTCTCGCACTCGGATCGACGGAACGGATGCCGCCGGTGGCCGATCAGATTCGTCCAAGCCCTAGATGGGCGCCCCGGATCAACTGGACCAGAGCGGTACTCGGGCTATTCACACCATCCCGGCCTCTAAGCGCTTCGGCCGTCTCGCAGCACCACCGCCTCAGGGTTTCGGCGCGCCGGGGGGCGTTTTCGCGTCCGTGACGAAACGGGCCTCATAGCGTCCCTTGGCCGAGGTCGCCTCGCAGGTGATCGCGGTCTTGCCTTCCTGCGGGTTGCTGAAGCTGCACGACCCGACAGCCGCTAGCGGTCCGCGAACCACGCCCTCGTCGGTCTTCTCGCCGGGAACGACGAGATTGATCGGCTGCAGAGCGTCCGTTTCCTCCGTCCGCTCCTGTTGTGCCCCACTGCCGCTGAAGCTCAGGGAGCGGCCGTCCCAGGCGGAGAAGTCGAAACTCGTCCGGTTGCGGGACACGGTGTTCATCATCGTGTCCTTGCAGTTCTGGGTCACGTCCAATCCCGCCACGATCAGCTTCTCGCATGTGCCCTCGAGCTTGATCGCAGTCTGGGCGCCCGCAGGACTTGCCAAGGCGACAAGGACGGCGAGGGCGGGAAGGATGAGGGCGGATGGTGTCTTCATGGCGCTGATGTATGTCCGTCGTCGGATCTGTCGAGGGCAATGTCGCGAAGGTCGCGGCCTCATGTTCCGAAGCGTAACGCCCTGTCGTTGGGAGCGTCGAGATCGAGCTCTGGACCTTTCGGCACGATCCCCGTCGGATTCAGGCTCGGATGACTCCCGTAATAGTGCTGCTTGATGTGGATGAGGTTCACCGTGCCGGCGATGCCGGGCAGGGTGTAGAGGTCGCGCAGGTAGTGCGAGAGGTTCGGATAGTCGGCGATCCGGCGCAGGTTGCACTTGAAGTGCCCGACATAGACCGGATCGAACCGCACCAGAGTGGTGAATAGGCGGATGTCGGCCTCGGTCAGCGTCGCGCCGCACAGGTAGCGGGCCTTGCCCAGCCGCTCGTCGAGGGAATCGAGTTCGGCGAACAGGGCGTCGAAGGCTTCCTCGTAGGCGTCCTGGGTCGTCGCGAAGCCGGCCTTGTACACCCCGTTGTTGACGGCATCGTACACGCGGGCGTTCACCGCATCGATCTCGTCGCGCAGGGCTTCCGGATAGAGGTCGGGTCCGGTGCCGCCGAACGCGTCGTTCAACATGCGGATGATCTCGGACGATTCGTTCGAGACGATAGTGCGGCGCTGCTGGTCCCAGAGGACGGGGACGGTGACGCGACCGGTGAAGTCCGGCACTGCCTTCAGATAGACCTCGTAGAGTCGGTTCGCGCCGTTCACCGTGTCGGGTGTGGCGCCCGGTGAATCGCTAAAGACCCAGCCTTCCGATCCCATATGCGGATCGACTACCGAGACCGTGATCGCCTCCTCCAGCCCCTTCAGCGCGCGCACGATGAGGGCGCGGTGCGCCCAGGGGCAGGAAAGCGAGACGTAGAGGTGATAGCGGTCGGCCTCCCCGCGAAATCCGCCCTCGCCCGACGGGCCGGGCTCGCCGTCGGCGGTGACCCAGTTGCGGAACTTGGCATCCGTTCGCTTGAACCGGCCGCCGGTGTCCTTCGTGTCGTACCAGGTATCCTGCCAGGTGCCGTCGACAAGCAATCCCATCCGTCGTCTCCCACCAGACCCGCCGATAGCGAGATGAGCCATGTGTGGCTTGTCGGAAAGAGCAAAATAGCGGGAACAGGTCTGCATCCGCACGGTTTGCCGGCGATGAGTACCTTGCCCGACGCGCCCACGGCCGATCCGCTGATCCTTACCCTGGAGATGGACCCGGAGACTTTCTGGCATTTCGACGGGTTGAGACGGCGGCATTTCCCGCAGAAGCTCAACGTCATCCCGGCCCATGCCACCCTGTTCCACCACCTGCCGGGCCTGGAGGAGGAGGGGATCGCCGTGACCCTTTCCGAACTCACGGCGGAGCGTGAACCGGCGGAGGTCGCCGTCACCGAACTTCGCTTCATGGGCCGCGGCGTCGCCTTCGCCCTCGTCTCCGACGCCCTGTCCCGGCTTCGGGACGAGATCGCCCGGCGTTACGCGGATGTGCTGACCGCACAGGACCGGCAGGGATGGCGGCCCCACGTCACCGTCCAGAACAAGGTCGCGCCGGACGTCGCCCGCACCCTGCATCATACGCTGGAGCGCGATTTCGAACCGTTCAGCTTCACCTCGCCGGGGCTGATCCTCTGGCGCTACCTTGGCGGGCCGTGGCAACAGCGGGGACGCTTCGCCTTCGGGCGGCATCGATGATCGAGGGACGACGAACCGATGACGAAGACAGCAGCATGAAGGCGCCGCTCCCGACCTATCTCCAGCATCCGCTGTTCAGCCACGCCACGGCCCTGTGGCTCCGCCTGCGCCTCAACGAGGTCGGCCCCCTCGTGGCGCTGCTGGGCGTGAGCTTCCTCGGCTACGCCTTCTTCTTCCTCGCCGACGAGGTCGGGGAGGGCTCCACCGAAGCGCTCGACCGCAAGATCCTGCTTGCCCTGCGCAACCCCGCCGACCTGTCGGACCCGATCGGGCCTCGCTGGCTCGAGGAGACGATGCGCGACATCACGGGACTCGGCAGCGTCTTCACCATCACCTTCGTGACCCTGAGCGCGGTCGCCTATCTGGCGCTCACCCGGCGGCACCGCATCGCCGCCTTCGTGCTGGGCGCCATCGGCGGGGGATTGCTCGTCTCGACGGTGTTGAAGATGTTCTACCATCGGCCGCGGCCGGATCTCGTCCCCCACGGCATGGACGTGTTCACCGCGAGCTTCCCCAGCGGCCACGCGATGATGTCGGCCATCGCCTACCTCACCCTGGCGACATTGCTGGCCCGCGTGGACCAGAACCGTGCGGTGAAGGTCCTGATCCTCCTTCTCGGTGTCGGGATGACGCTCATCGTTGGGGTGAGCCGGATCTATCTCGGTGTGCACTGGCCGAGCGACGTGCTCGCCGGCTGGTGTATCGGCGCGGCCTGGGCCTCCCTGTGCTGGTTCATGGCGCTGATCCTTCAGCGAAGAGGCGAGGTCGAGTCCCCCGATCCTCCGCCGGGCTGACCTTGCCCGAAGGTTTTGTTGGCAGAGTGAGTCCGGCGGGCGGCGCGAGGGGAACGCTCTTCACGCGATCCCATCGTGAACTGCCCCTTGCCGCATTGCGGCCCATCGCTGCCCTGACCTATGGTCCCGCCGATGAAGCTCACCGTGCCCGAACCCGACCTGCCGTATCGGCCCTGCGTCGGCATCATGCTGATCGCTCCCCGGGGGAGCGTCTTCATCGGCCGTCGCCGTCAGGAGGCGGGGCCGGAGCATGTGCAAGGAGACCGCGCCTGGCAGATGCCGCAGGGTGGGATCGATGAGGGCGAAGATCCTCTCGCGGCGGCCTTGCGGGAACTGCACGAGGAAACCAACGTCTCGGCCGGTTCGGTCGTACTCCTCGGGGAGACACCCGGCTGGCTCGCCTACGATCTGCCGCCCGCCGTACTGAAACAGGCCTGGAAGGGCCGGTATCGCGGACAGACGCAGAAGTGGTTCGCTTTCGGTCTCGTCGGGGACGAGACCGAGATCGACGTGCTTTCACCCGGCGGCGGCTTGCACAAATCCGAGTTCGATGCCTGGCGTTGGGAAGAGATGGACGGGTTGGCCGACCTCATCGTGCCGTTCAAGCGGCCCGTCTACGAGGCCGTGGTCGCCCAGTTCGCAGTCCTTGCCGGGTGGAGCGAGCAGGCGCAGAGGGCTGCCCCATCGCGATGATGCGATTGTGGTGGATCCCCATTTCCCTGATTCTGTCGTGGTTCGTCTACACGCTGACGCCGTTCTGGATGCTCTATGATCTGGCCTCGGCGGTGCAGGCACGGGACGTCGGGTATGTCGAACGGCACGTCAACTTCCGCATCCTGCGCCAATCCATGATCCGTCAGATTTCGGCCGCCGCCTCTCAGCCGAGGGGCGAGGCCGGTGCCGAGGTCGAGCTCTCGCGGGATCGACAGAGGCTGATCGAAGCCGCGGCGGCCCTGGCCGAACCTCTGACCGAATCCCTTGTGACGGCACAGTCGGTCATCGATCTCCTCGATGACGGTATTCCGCAATCCCTCGATATCGGCCTCCGCGGCGGCGATGCCGAGCATAGGAGCGACGTTCCCGCCGGATTGAGGATCGACACGATTTCTCGGCTGATCCCGTACTACCTCTCCTCGGAGATGCGGGGATTCCGCACCCTCGTCATCGCCGTGCCTCCCGAAGCGTCGCGGTCGCAGCGGTTCCGCCTGCGCCTGCGCCTGCGGGGGTGGTCGTGGCGGCTGGTTGAGATCGAACTACCGAGCGACCTGCGTAACCGCATCGCCAGCAAGGTGGCCCGCGTCCGCAATCATCCAGACCAGGATGCAGTACCGCCGCCCACCCCGCCCTGAGCAACTTTACACCCGACGACCTGCGACACTCCGAAGACTTGAGCGGGGGATGACATCGGGCTCGCGATGCGCGGGAGCCCCTCCAAACCGTGGGGACCGCGCGCTGAAGGTCGCGTGGTCCGACCCTCAATGCACCGTGTCGGGGAGCCGCCGGTTGGTGAAGCGGGCATTGCCGAGGCCGGTGCCGATGGTGAGGACGCCCCATCGCGCGACGCCCGTCATGTCCGACATGGCCGAGAGGCCCTGCACTACGGCGTCGTTGTGCATCAGCACCATGGTATCGTGATCCCCGATGGTGGGAATGGCTTCCACCAGTCGTTCGGCAAGGTTGAAACGACTGCTCTCCCAATCGCCGGGCAGGTTCTGGCCACCGCGTTCGATGGTCCCGTCGGAGGCGATGACGCCGGGGCACCCGACCCCAATGAAGGGCGCGAGTTTTAGGCGCGAGCGCTCCGCCCGCGAGATCAGGTCGTTCAGCATCGCGATCAGGCGGTCGACCGCCTCGTCGCGGCTCGGGGCCGGATCCTCGTCGCGGTGGCGCCAGAGCTCCGAACGCCAGATCTCTGCGCGCGACAGGTCGGCGGCTTTCTTCAGGTTGGTCGTAACGACTCCCGCCCGGATGTTGCTGCCCCCGATATCGACGGCGAGCAGGCTGTCGTAGCCGGAAAAGATCCAGGACGGCGCGAGGTGGACGGCCCCGATCAGCCCGGCCTCGTCCGGGTGGTGACGAATCGGCTCGAGGTTCAGGTTGAGACCGCCGGCACGGAGGATCACGCTGGCTCGGTCGATGGCGAGCCGTCCGGCGAGGCTGTCGCTGAAACCGCCCCCGACGACGATGCTCTGGGTATCGCGCCACCCTTTCTGACGCAGGAAGCGCCGTACGACGGTGGCGAGCTCCTGCGCGAATTCCTCGATTGCGCCGAAGACCACGCCGGCGGCGAGCGGGGTACCGTCGATCAACAGATCGTCGAGGCGCCGCTTGCTGAAATCGTGGCTCGGCTTCGTGCCGAGCGGGTCGGGACCGAGCTTGCGCAGCTTTTCGCGCCAATCCTCCACGAGATCGCGGAAGGCCTTCTTCGATACGCGATCACCGATGAAGCCCTCGCCGTTCTTCAACTCGATGTTGTAATCGTCGAGGGTGACCGAGGGCAGGTCGTTCGACGCGTGGGAGAGGCTCGATCCGCGCGTTGCCGTATCCGTGCCCATGCTCGATCGATCCTTTCAGAGTGAGGGAAATGCCGACCGTCGAGATCCGGCCGCACTGGCCCGCCGCGTGGAGTTCGGCATGGCCAGCGATGCAAGCGTTCTCGCCCCGCGAGTGTTCCGTCCGAGACGCGATCCAGCTTTTGCGAGCGTGGTCACTTCGCCTTGGCGGGGACGCCCTCGGCGGGGGGAGCCTTCGGCTGGCGGGCTTCCATGAGATCCTCCGCCTTCTCTTCGTCGGTATCGCCGCTCTGCTCGATCGCCTTCTCGGGGTTGGTGGCCAGCGCCTTGATGATCGCGACGAGGCGATCGCATTCGCCCTCGTACTTGTACGTCTCCAGGATGATCGCTGCGTCACGCAGGGTGCGCAGGTCGCGCACCGCCTGCTTGTTGGCGGTTTCGCGAAGCTCGGATTTGCCGGCGATGGCTTCCTCGAGCTTCGCCCCCTTCACGTCGCACGCGGCCTTGGCGTTTCCTGTCGTGTAGGCGCTGAGCGTCGTGGCGCAGAGGACGAGAGCGGTGGCGAGCAGGGTGCGCATGGGGGATGGGGCTCCGGAAGGAATGGGGCGCGGTTGCGCTCAGGCGTAGTGGGGGAAACGGCGCAGGAGGCCGTTGGCGAGGGCGATGAGCTGGCTCGGGCGATAGGGCTTCGGCACGAAGATTGATTCCGCCACCGCATCCGCCTGCGAGAGACTTCCGCGTCCTCCCGACGTGTAGATGACCGGGAGGTTCGGACGCAGGCGCCGCGCCCGTCGGGCAAGGGAGAGGCCATTGGTGTTGCGGGCCAAATCGATATCGGTGAAGAGCAGGTCGACGCGTTCCCGCGCCAGGATGTCTTCGGCCTCCTCGGCGTCGGCGGCGCTGAGGACGCGGTAGCCTTCGTCCATGAGGGCTTCGACGGCCAGTTCGCACACCATGGCTTCATCCTCCACCACCAGAACGGTTTCGGATCCGCGGACGGAGCCGAAGTTCGGCAACGCGAAGGCAGCGTAAGCGACAGGGATCATGACGCAACTCCAACTCACCCGGGGCGGGACGAGAAGCCCGACGCCGGATCGTCACACCAACGGGAGTGGCGGCCGCGATGTTCGGTCCCGTTCACTCGAATTGCGCGGACTTGGTAAGCAATGCCTTAACCCTACCGAACCGGCCTCGGTCGTCCCGGGACGGAACGGGGCGGCGGGAGCGCGCGCGCTGCCATGAGCCGGAGCCTGTCATGAGCCGGACCTGGCATCTCGGCTTCGGCCTCGTCCTCACGGCGCTGGCCGGCTACGTGGACGCCCTCGGGTTCATCCGGCTGGGCGGCCTCTACACCTCGTTCATGAGCGGCAACACGACCCAGTTCGCCGTGGCGATAGGGCATGACACGCCCCTCCTGGCGATCCTGCCGGCCCTTCTCATCTTCGCCTTCTTCCTGGGAAGCCTGTGTGGGGGCGGGCTCTCGGCCCTGACCCCGGCCCGGTGGAGCACTCCGGTGCTTCTCGGCTTCGAGACGGTCCTGGTATCCGGCGCCTATCTCACCGCGGTGGAGGACCCGAGCCCAGGCCACGCCTCGCTGCTTCTCGCCCTCGCCATGGGCGCGCAGAACGCCGCTCTCGCCCATGTCCAGGGGTTCCGGGCCGGCACCACCTTCGTCACGGGAGCGCTGTTCAGCACCGGGCAGAAGCTCGCTTCGGCGCTCGCGGGGCGCGGACCCCGTTTCGGCTGGGTCGGCGACGGCCTCGTCTGGCTCTCGCTGCTATGCGGTTCCCTGCTCGGGGCGGTCGCCTATGGCCGCCTGGCGTTGTATGCCCTCGCCATTCCCGCCGGCATCGCCGGTTGTCTCACCCTGGTCGCGACGGTCATGACGGTGCTGAAATCGGCGCCGGATTCCGCATCCGCGTCCTGAGAGGTTCTTAGCCGATGAGCGCCAGCGCTCCCTCACTCGTCGATCACGTCGTTCCGTTGGAGGCTGGCGCCCATGTCTCCGGGGCCGTCTGGCTGAAGGACGTCCTGGCCCTGGCGCTGGGCGACGGCGCCGTGATGCTGGTCGGCCCCCACGAGACGCGGCGCGTGGCGGCTCACCCGGATGCCGGCATCCTGGTGGCCTCGGGTGACGGACGGCGGATCGTGACGGGCGGCGACGACGGACGCATCGTGGCCGTCGCGGCCGATGGCGACATGACCGAGGTGGCCGCCGCCAAGGGCGGGGCCTGGATCGACGCCCTGGCGCTCCATTCCGATGGCGCCATCGCCTATGCGGCCGGCCGCAACGTCGTCGCCCGCGATGCCAAGGGCCGGGAGAAGGTCTTCGCCGCGCCCACCACGGCGCGGGGGCTCGCTTTTGCGCCCAAGGGCTACCGCCTCGCCGTGGCGCATTACAACGGCGCCACCCTCTGGTACCCGAATCTCGAGACCGCCCCCGATTTCGTGGAATGGAAGGGCTCGCATCTCGACGTCACGTGGTCGCCGGACGGCCGCTTCGTCGTGACGACGATGCAGGAGAACTCGCTCCACGGCTGGCGTCTCCAGCCCGACCGGGGCCACATGCGGATGTCGGGCTATCCCGGCAAGGTCCGCTCGGTGAGCTGGTCGGGGGACGGCAACTGGCTCGCCACCAGCGGCGCGGAAGCCGCCATCATCTGGCCGTTCGATTCGAAGGAAGGCCCCACCGGCAAGGCCCCGCGCGAATGCGGCATCCGCCCGGCCCGCGTCACGCGGGTGGCGTTCCACCCCAAGGCCCTGGTCCTCGCCATCGGCTACGAGGACGGCTGTATCCTGCTCGTGCGCTTCGCCGATGCCTCGGAACTGCTGGTCCGGCCTGCCACCAAGGGCGGAGCGGTCTCCGCCCTGGCCTGGGACGGGCGCGGCGGCCGGCTCGCCTTCGGCTGTGCCGGTGGCATGGCCGGCATCCTGACGCTGCCGGGTTGAGGCGGCGATGGCGCTCCTCGGCTTCAGACGCCGGCGCGAACCGGCCGACGATACCGCGCGCCGCCGGGTCGAAGAGTGGGTCCGCGACCTCGTCGAGCCCGGGACCGTGGTGAAGGTCAACGAGATCCTGTGCCCGGACCCCTCCTGTCCCGGCCTGGAGACGATCGTCCTCGTCATGAGGCCGGGGCGGAAGACGCAGGCCGCGAAGGTGGCCAAACCCCTGGCCGAGGTGACGCGGGCGGAGGTGGAAGCCGCCTTGGCGGACCTCCCCTGACCGTTCGGGAACCGCCACGGAGCGGCCCCTTCGTGCGCCATCCGACCGTTCGGGAACCGCCACGGAGCGGCCCCTTCGTGCGCCATCCGACCGTTCGGGAACCGCCACGGAGCGGCCCTTTCGTGCGCCTCCCGACCGTTCGGGAACCGCCACGGAACCGCCCTTTCGTGCGCCATCCGACCGTTCGGGATCCGCCACGGAGCGGCCCCTTCGTGCGCCATCCGGCCGTTCGGGAACCGCCACGCGGCTCGGCCTTTTGTCTGACGACGTCATGAGGGATGAATCGTGCTGCGTGTGATCCGGACCCTTGGCCTCGCCCTCGGCATTCTCGGCGGCATCGTCGCCGCCCAGGGGCCCGAATTCGCGCAGCAATACGCGCAGCGGCTCGGGGGCACCCTCGACGAGTTGCGACGCTCCATCGCCGCCCTCGACGCGGACGCCGCCGCGAGCGGGACCAACCGGCAGGGGGCCGTCGAGCGCCTGCGCGGCAACGGCGACGCCCTGGTGGCCCGTCGCGGGGAAGCGGCCCGCGCCGATATCGAGCGCCTGCAGCGTCTCGACGCGCAGAAGCAGGCCCTCACCGAGGCGGGCGGCCCCATGGGCCGTTTCGCCGCGCTGCTGCGCGACCCCGATATGGCGCTGGCCCGCGCCACCTACCAGGATTACGTGCCCGCGGTCCCGGCGAGTGCCGACGGGATCATCGCCGGATTCCTCGGCTTCCTGGCGACCTGGGCGGGTTGGCGGGTGCTGACGGATGTCGGCCGGCGCCTGGTTCCGAGGCGGCGGCAACCGAAGGCCGCGTGAAGGCAGGCGGCGGAGGACGCACGGGTGTTGCACGACATCTACAGCGCGCACCGCCTCCCTGCACTACGACTCGACCGGTAGCGCACGGGCGGACTCGTGGCGCCGTCGAACGGCTGCAATCGCACCATGGCCCGCGCGCCCACCTCTCGACCGTCCATCGATCCGGCCCTCGACGCGGCGGCCCTGCTCCGGCGCGTGGGGTTCTTCGGCCTGTTCGTCCTGCTTCCCGTGGCGGCGCAGGTGGCCCGGCGCGCCACCGTGATCCTGGCGCCCATCGCCATCGCGCTCATCGTCATCGCCAGCGCCATCGACGGCAAGCAGCGGCCGCTCCGGGTGACGGCGACCCGGATGCTGACGTCCACGGCCTTCCTGGCGGGGGGGCTGGTCATCCTCTGGTCGGCCCTGTCCCTGGTCTGGACGCCGTTCCTCGGACCGGCGACGGAGCGCCTTCTGAATCTCACGGCCACCATCCTGATGACCCTGGCCGCCTATCTCGCGCTGCCGGACCGCATGCGCTCGGCCAACCTCTACCTGCTGCCGCTGGGCGTCATCGCCGCGTCCATCGTCTCCATCGTGTTCGGGCTGTTCGGCGACACGCTCCTGCGCACCATGCCCGAGGACCAGAGTTCGGTGGATCGCGGGCTGACGGTCCTCGCCTTGCTGGTCTGGCCCTCCGTGGCGTGGCTGCGCTCGCGCGGGCGTGACCTGGAAGCCCTCGGCACCGCTATCCTCGTGGCCCTGGCCCTCTCGATCTCGCCGAACATCACCCAGATCCTGGCGCTCGCCGTCGGCGCGGTGGCTTTCGCCCTCACGACCTATCGCCCCCTCGTCGGCGTGCGCGCGGTTGCCCTCGTCTGCGGCGGCCTGCTGGTGAGCGCGCCGTTCCTGCCGTTCATCGCCCGGCCCATCGGCATCGTCGCTTTGGGGCCGACGGCGCCCAATGTCCTCACCATCAAGGCGTGGCAGAAAGTGGTGACCACCGAGCCGGTCCGCCTCGTGACCGGACACGGGTTCGAGACCGCCTCGCGCGGCCGGTTCGTGAACCTGCTGCCCGGCAACGCCCCCACCACGATGCTGTTCGAACTCTGGTACGAACTCGGGATCGTGGGCGCCTTCGCCGCGGCCTTCGCCCTCCACGCGGCGATCCGCCATAGCGGCCGCTCGGCCACCGCCACCGCCCCCGGCGCGATCGCACCCGGAGCGATGGCGGTCTTCGCCAGCGCCTTCACCATCGCCTGTATCGGCGTCGGCCTCACGGTGATCTGGTGGGTGACGACGCTGACCGTCACGGTGCTCGTCTTCATCGCCGTGGAGCGCGGGCAGTTTCGCACCCGTCGCCCGAAGGCCAGCCTGCTCAGACCTCGCGCCGTGAGCCCGCGTCCCGCCAACGACGATTGACGGGACCGGGCGGGATCATCGGGACCTCACTCGTCCGCCGCCGCCTCGATGGCGGCCATGTCGTCGTCGGACAGGCCCATATGGTGGCCGATCTCGTGGACGAGGACATGGGTGACGAGATGGCCGAGGGTCTCCTCGTGCTCGGCCCAATAATCGAGCAGCGGCCTGCGGTAGAGCCAGACCCGGTTGTGCCACTGCCCGGTCGCCACCTCGCCGCCCTGCGCCAGGCCGACGCCCCGGAACAGGCCGAGCAGGTCGAACTCGCTCTCGCACTCCATCTCCCGGAGCGTGGCGTCGTCGGGAAAATCCTCCACGTGGATCGTCACGCCCTCGCACAGGGCGAGGAACTCCGGCGGCAGGCGGGCGAGGGCATCGCGTGCCAGGATCTCCACGTCGTCGAGGGACGGCGCCTGGAGATCGGCCCAATTCCGGGCGGGAGCGTTCATCCGAGGACCGGGAGGACCCGCTCGCCCAGGAACGCGGCGAGATCGTTGGTGATGTGGTCGATATGCGGCTCCTTCACCGCCTCCTGCTCGAAGGCCTCGCGGAACGGATCGATGGTGCGGGGCACGACGAGGACCGTCGCCATTCCGAACTCGTGGGGCACGACGAGATTGCGGGCGATGTCCTCGAACAGGGCCGACCGGCGCGGATCGACATCGTGCCGAACGAGGAAGCGCTCGTAGGTGGAGCGCTCGGGTTTCGGGACGAAGTCGGCGGCGGCGATGTCGAACACGTCCTCGAAATGGTCGAGGATGCCGAGCTTGGCGGCCACGTTCTCGGCATGGCGCCGGGAGCCGTTGGTGAGGATCAGCTTGCGGCCGGGCAACTGCTCGATGGCGTCGCCCAGGGCCGCGTCGAGGCGGATCGTGGAATGGTCGATGTCGTGGGCGAAATCGAGGAAATGATAGGGGTCGACATTCTCCTCCACCATCAGCGCCTTCAGGGTGGTGCCGTAGCGGTGGTAGAAATGCTTCTGCAGCGCCCGTGCCGAGATCCCGTCCAGGCCGTAGAGCTGCATGACGTACAGGGTGATACGCTCGTCGACCTGCGGCCAGACGAGGGCGTCGCTGGGATAGAGCGTGTTGTCGAGATCGAACACCCAGGTGTCGACGCTCGAGAAGCCACGGGAGCCCGCGCTGGAGAGATGGCTTTCGCCGGGAAGGAACAAGGTGGCTGAACGGGGTTCGAGGCGGCGGGAGCGGTGCAGGACCGAATGCGATCGACAACGGTTACGATGAAATTGCGCCCTGCGAAAGGAAGCTCGGCCATTCGATCGGGGCAATCGCTCGAAGCGCCCGCCTCGGTTGTCGCGCTGGCCTCGGTCGTCGGCGCCCGCCTGCGCGGGCTCAGGCTTTCGCCCCCCTCAAGGCTTGCCAGGACGTGCGTCCTGACAAGGCCGCGCCGCGAAGCCGATGAAACGGTTTCGAGGGATCGCCGCGGCCAATCGATCCTTCCCCGTGACGAAGCCGCCGTTTCGCGTTTCCGTGCCGCATCGGCCGAATGACGGTGGTGGTTCGAAGGAAAGAGTAGGACTATCGCAACGTTGATCAGCGTAATGTACATCGCGAACGTCCATGACGCAGCGTCGATCGACGCCATCGGCAGGACGGATAACGTCGGCTTGCTTTCCTGGATGGTGCGACGTGCAAGATCGGGCACACGACCGAGGCGACGAGGAGCGGAATGATGCCATCGAGGCGGATTCCACGCATCCGAGCGATGGTGATCCGGAGCCACATCTCGACGCCGTGTGCCGCACCGCGTCGGCCCTGTTCCGCGTTCCCATCGTCCTCGTCCCCCTCGTCGATACCGAATTTCCCGCGCTGAAGGCGGGATCGGGTGCCGCGGGGGCGATGCCGGGTTGGTCCGATGCGTTCGCGGGGCAGGCCATCGGAGGCGAATCCGACGGGCCGGTGGTGATCCGCGATCTCCTCGCCGACCTTAGATTTGCCGACCATCCCCTGGTGACGGGCGGGCTCCGGGCCCGGTTCTACGCGGGCGTGCCCCTCACGCTCCGATCCGGGCACAGGACCGGCACGATGTGCCTGATCGACACCGTCCCGCGTCCGGATTTCACCGACGAACACCTGGTCCAGCTCGAGGATCTTGCCCTCATCGTCACCGGGCACCTTCGCCTTCACCTAGCCAATGCGGAGCGCGAGGCGGAGCTGCGCGAGCGCCTGCGCGTCACGACCATCCTCACCCGCCGCGAAGCCCATCTCGAAGCGGCCCTGGCATCTCAGCGCATGGCCGAGGAGATCGCGGGTTTCGGACATTGGCGCATCGACGTGGCCGAAGCCTGCGTCGAATGGTCGGCGGGGATGGCGCGGATCCATGGCCGCGCGCCCGCCGATCTCGCGCGCATCCCCCTCGACGACCATCTGGCCTTCTACCATCCCCAGGACCGGGAGCGCGTCCGCTGGCATCTCGACGACACCGTGGCCGGGTCGGGGGCATTCGCGCGCGACACTTACGAGCATCGGTCGCGGATCGTCCGACCCGGTGGGGAATGCCGGGTGGTCGCCGAGCGTGGAATCGTCGAGCGTGATCCTGACGGGAGCATCCGAGCCATCTCCGGGATCTGCCTCGACGTCACCGAACTGGCCCGATCGGACCAGCACCTGCGCGAGACGACGGATCTCCTGCGCGTCACCCTGGAGAGCATCGACGAAGGCCTCGTCATGGTCGATGCGGACGACCGGGTCAGGGTCCATAACGAGCGCCTGAACCTGCTCCTCGACCTGCCCCGGGACATGCTCCACGACGGAGCCCCCTTCGACGACCTCCGCCGCCACATCGCCGAACGGGACGGTTCGCTGCCGGCGACCCTGGACAGGCGGGTCCGTGACGGGAACCGCGATCACGGCGAAGCGGGCGCCAGCGGCGAGCACCTGCAACGGGATGGGACCCTCCTCGAACTCTGCGGGGTGCCGCTGGCCGACGGCAGCACCGTCTATACCTTCGCCGACATCACCGCCCGGCACAGGGCCGAACGCTCGCTTCGCGAGAGCGAGGCGTCCTACCGCCTGCTCGCCGACTTCCTGCCCCAGATGGTCTGGATCACGAACGACCGCGGCGACACCACTTATTGCAACCGCCATTTCGGGCGCTACTTCGAGCGGCCGCTCTTCTCCCTCAAGGAGCGGGTCGAGGCCTGTCACCCGGACGATCGCAGCCGCATCCGCGGCGATGTCGGCGACCGCCACAAGGCATGGCAGGACTACGATTTCGAGGTTCGCATCCGCCGCGCCGATGGCGTCTACCGCTGGCACAAGGTCAGCAAGCGCCCGATCCGCCTCCTCGACGGCCAGCCCGGATGGCTCGCGACGGCCTTGGATATCGACGACATCATCACCGCCAGGATCGCGCTGGAACGCACCGGCGACCTGCTGCGCCTCGCCCAGGACGCGGCGGAGGCGGGGGTCTGGGAATGGGACGTGGCCTCGGGCTGGATCTGGCAGTCCCAGGAAAGCGCACGGATGCAGGGATTGCCCCTCGATGGGGCGGATCCGGCCGCCGGCCTCGTGATGACCATGACGGAGTGGGAGCAAAACCTTCCGGCCGAGGACCTGGTTCGGGTCCGGGCGGAGGCGAGCCGGGCCATTGCGACACGCACCAACCACAAGGTGGAATTTCGCGTCCTGCACCCGTCGACCGGCGAATGCCGCTGGTTCCAGGGATTCGGCCAAGCCGTCCTCGACCCGGAGACGGGCGAGGTCTGCCGCTTCGTCGGCATGAATCTCCACATCACGGCCAGCAAGGAGGTGGAGGAGGCGTTCAGGGCGAGCGACGCGCGCCTGCGCCTGAGCGAGGAACGGCTGGCCCTGGCCCTCGACAGCGGCAGGGACGGCCTATGGGACGCCGACCTCCAAACCGGCGAGGTCTGGTTCTCCGACCGGGCTCAGAGCATGCTCGGCTACGCGCCCGGCGAGTTCGGCCGGTCCTTCGCCTATGTCGGCTCCCTGATCCATCCGGACGACATCGACGGTTGCCGGCTGGCGGCCGTCGCGCATTTCCACGGCCAGCAGCCGGCCTTCGAGATCGAGCTCCGGGTCCGCACGAAGGCGGGGGGCTACATCTGGCTCCTCGCCCGCGGCAAGGTCGTGACCCGCGCCCCCGACGGCACGCCCATCCGCTTCGTCGGAACCCATATCGACATCACGGCCCGAAAGGAGGCAGACCAGCGGATCGCC
This sequence comes from Methylobacterium sp. Leaf85, assembly GCF_001422125.1. Classification (NCBI taxonomy): domain Bacteria; kingdom Pseudomonadati; phylum Pseudomonadota; class Alphaproteobacteria; order Hyphomicrobiales; family Methylobacteriaceae; genus Methylobacterium; species Methylobacterium sp. Leaf85. The sequence goes on from NZ_LMME01000001.1 coordinate 253,648, forward strand.
CATCTCGCCTGCCACGACGCCCTCACCGGGCTGCCCAACCGGTCGATGTTCCACGAGCGCCTGGATCAGGCCCTCGGCTCGGTGCGGAACGGCGGTCGCCCGATGGCGGTGCTCTGTCTCGATCTCGACCGGTTCAAGGCGATCAACGACACGTTCGGACATCTGGCGGGCGACATCCTGTTGAAGCTCGTCGCCGAACGCCTGCGCGAGGTCCTGCGGCCGTGCGATGTCGTCTCCCGCCTCGGCGGCGACGAGTTCGGCATCATTCTGGTCAATCTCGGCGGGAAGGACGAGGCGGTCGAGGTCGCCCGCAGGGTGATCGACGCCATCGCGCTGCCGGTGAAGCTCAACGGCCACCTAGCCAATATCGGGATCAGCATCGGCATCGCCCATGCCCCCTCGGACGGACTCGAGGCCGATCCCCTCCTGAGGCATGCCGACCTCGCGCTCTACCGGGCGAAGGCCGCCGGGCGGAACACCGCCCGCGTCTATGAGGCCAGCATGGACGCGGCGATCGAGGAGCGCATCCAGCTCGAATTCGAGCTGCGCGAGGCCATCCTGGGCCGCGACCTGACCCTGCATTACCAGCCGGTGGTCGACCTCGCGACGGACAGCGTGAGCGGCGTCGAAGCGCTGATGCGCTGGCCCCATCCCACCCGTGGGATGATCCCACCCTCGACCGTCGTCGAGATCGCCGAGGAAACCGGCCTGATCGTTGAGCTCGGGAACTGGGCCCTGCGCGAAGCCTGCCGCGAGGCCGCGTCCTGGACGCATTCCGCCCGGATCGCGGTGAACGTCTCGGCGATGCAGTTTCGCGAGCCGGGCCTCGAACAGTGCGTGATCATGGCCCTCTCGGCGTCGGGCCTCGCGGCGGACAGGCTCGAGCTCGAAATCACCGAGAGCGTCCTCATCCAGGACACCGAGGCGGTGATCGCCTGCCTGCACCGCCTGCGCTACCTCGGCGTCCGTATCGCCCTCGACGATTTCGGGACCGGCTACTCCTCCCTGAGCTACCTGCGGCAGTTCCCGTTCGACAAGATCAAGATCGATCGCTCCTTCATCCGTGAGATCGCCGACCCAGACACCGCCGCCATCGTGCGCGCCATCGTCGGGCTCGGCGAGAGACGCGGAACGACGATCACGGCGGAGGGCGTCGAGACACGGGCGCAGCTCGATCTCGTGCGGGCGGAGGGATGCAACGAGGTCCAGGGCTTCTTCTTCAGCAAGCCCGTTCCCGCGCGTGACTTGTCCGGCGTCGTCGCCAAGCTGTCGCGCGCCGAGAGGGCGGCCTGACGCGACGGGACGGCGCGAATTCAGCCGCCGAGGCTGGCGAGATAGCCGGGGGCGAGGCGCAGGCCGAGGGGCAGGTTCGAGACCGGGGGCGGGGTCCGGATGCATTCCTCGAGGAATCCCATCGTGTTCCCGATGATGGCCTCGGAGAAGGGCTTGGCGATGACGGCCACCGCGCCGGCGAAGTCGTCGTGGAAGCGGCTCGCATTCGCGGTCAGGAAGACCAGCATCATCGCGGGCTCGTCCGCCAGATCCTTCGCCACGTCTAGGCCGGAGGAGCCGCCCTTCAGCTGCAGGTCGATGAGGACGATGTCGGGCCGGGTGCGCCGGGCCACCGCGACGGCATCCCTCGCGGATACGGCCGTGCCGACCACCTCGTGCCCCGCCTCTTCGAGCAGGATCTCGAGCTGCATCACGATCAAGGCTTCGTCTTCGACGACGACGATCCGGAGAGGTTCGGTCACATCGACTCCCTGTGGCCCGTCCCGCCGCGGGGCAGGCGGATCTCGATCCGCGTCCCGGGATTGGCCGGGTGCCAGGCGATATCGGCATTCAGCTGGCGCACCAGACTCTCGATGAGGCGCTTGCCGAAGGTGCGGCCGCCGCCGACGTCCACCGGCATGCCGATCCCGTCATCGGCGATCGTGATGCGGATCTCCTCGCCCTCGGGCTTCACCGAGACCAAGAGCCGGCCGCCCGCGTCACGGGGGAAAGCGTGCTTGAGGGCGTTGGTCAGCAGCTCGTTCATCACGAGGGCGACCGGCGGCGCCTGTTCGACGGCGACCTCGACGGAGACGAGGTCGACATCGAGCTCGATCTCCTGCCGCCCGGAGCCGCGCACCAGATCGACGGCGAGTTCCTGAGCGAAGGCGGCGACATCGAAACGCTGGACGTCGTTGGACTGGTAGAGGCGCTTGTGCACGGTCCCAAGAGCCTCGATGCGGGCCAGCATGGACTTGAGCGAGGCCTTCGCATCCGGGTCGGTGATGGTCCGGGTCTGCAGGGTGAGCAGCGAGGCGATCATCTGGAGGTTGTTCTTCACCCGGTGGTCCACCTCGTGGACCAGCATGGTCTTGGCCGCCAGCGCCTCGGTGAGCTCCCGCGTGCGCTTTTCCACCTCGCGCTCGAAATGGATCTTCTCGTTGCGCGTCTGCATGAGCGCATCGATCCGGTCCGTCACGTCGAGCTGCGACGCGAAGAAATACACGGTCTCGCCCTCGTCGCTGCTCACGGGGCTGACATAGAGGGCGTTCCAGAACTGGCTGCCGTCCTTGCGATAATTGAGGATGTCGACGGCGACATCGCGCTTGGCCGCGATCGCGTCGCGGATCTGGCGCACTGCGTCGGCACTGGTCTCCTCGCCCTGGAGGAGGCGACAGTTCCGGCCCATGACCTCGGCGCGGCTGTAGCCGGTCATCCTGAGGAACGCGTCGTTGACGAAGACGATGGGATTGTCCGCCTGCCGCGGATCGGTGATCAGCATCGCCATGCGCGTCGCGCGGATGGCCGCCGCGAAAGGATCGCCCCTTCCGTGCTCGGCCCCCAATCGGTCGGTGAGGTGCCAGGCGTCGTCCGCTTCCATCATGCCTTCCCGTGTTGCCCGGCGCGGATCGCGGCCAGGGCGAAAGTCTTCGGCACCGACGAAGGCACCACACCGTCGCGAAGATCCGTATCGCTTCGCCATGACGGTGAGCCATGGCGTACGAGTGATAGGCGGCGATGTCGTTGTGAGTTGATATCAACGACATAGGGAGGCTCATCCATTCGACAAGCTTTGGTGTGCCGCCGTGTTCCAGTCGTTCGAGATCGTTTTACGGAACGTGTGTCGGAGCACGCCCGTAGAACCGTTGCTGATCCATCACGTATCAGGCCGATCGGTGCGGCTTCGGCCGGCGATGATTGCCGGTCATTGCCCGGAACGGTAGAATGGCCAAGCTCGTTATCGCTCGGCTTGACGCTCCATCCCCCGGTGGCGATGCAGGTCGAACGCCAGGATCACGCCGCCATGTCGACATCTCGCCGGTTCGGATGGGTCAAGGGCGCGGCCGCGCTCGCCGTGGCCGCGCAGCTGGCCGCCTGCGGCTCCATCCCCCGCGTGGCCTACACCGCGGACCAGGCCTCGGCGGCGGTTCCGGCCGGCATGGATCTCAGCGTGCGCGCCTATGCCGACGCGTCCGAGAGCACCTTCACGGAAATGGTCGCACGGCCGGAACGCTCGAAGCGCGCCTTCGCCTATCTCGCCCTGTCGGGCGGCGGCGGTGACGGAGCCTACGGCGCCGGCATCCTCAACGGCTGGTCGGAATCCGGCAAGCGGCCCGAATTCGCCCTCGTCTCCGGCGTCAGCACCGGCGCCCTGATCGCGCCCTTCGCCTTCCTCGGGTCGGCCTACGATTCGACCCTCACCGACATCTACACCAGCGGCGTCGCCTCGACCCTGGTGCAATCGCCGAGCGTGACCAACATCGTGTTCGGATCGGGCCTGTTCGGGGACGGACGTCTCCGCGACCTCGTGCGCCGCTACGTCACGTCCGATCTCCTCGCCGCCATCGCCGAGCAGCACGCCAAGGGCCGCCGCCTCCTCGTGGTGACGACGAACCTCGATTCCCAGCGCGCGGTCATCTGGAACATGGGCGCCATCGCCACCAATGGCGGGCCCAACGCCGTCGCGCTGTTCACGGATGTGCTCACGGCCTCCGCCAGCATCCCGGCGGTGTTCCCGCCCCAGCTCCTCGACGTGCAGGCGGAGGGCAGGGCGTTCCAGGAGATGCATGTGGACGGGTCGGTGGTGACGCCGGTCTTCACCCTCCCGCAATCGTTCCTGCTGCGGGACGGCCGCCTGCGCACGGCGGGCAAGGCCGATATCTACGTCATCATCAACGGGCGGCTGGAGCCGGAATTCGACGTGGCGCAGAACAACACCCTGTCCATCGTCGAGCGCTCGTTCACCACCGCGAGCCGGGCGCGCAGCCGCGCGACGTTGGCCGCCACCTACGCCTTCACGCGCGGCAACGGCATGGGCTTCAACCTGACCTATATCGACGAGTCCGCGCCCAACACCACGACGGCGAAAGGCTTCGACACCGCCTACATGCGCCAGCTCTACGAGAGCGGGCGTGAGACCGGCCGGGCCGGAACCTTCTGGCGCAAGAGCGTGCCCACGGCTCCCCTGGTGAAGGCGATCGCCGCCGGGGTCGCGCGGAACTGAGAGGCCGGCACCATCCCCCGGTGGGGTGGTGCCCTGCGCCGCCCGCCCTCGCGCTCGTTGCTGCACTGCGATAGGAGGAGGGTCATCCTCCCGTGTGGCCATCGGCCCGCATCTCCCCTGCGTTTGGCCGCTGACCCATGATCCAGATCGAAGACCTCACTTTCAGTGCCTGGGGCCGGCGCTTCTTCGACCGCGCGAGCGTGGCCGTCCCGCCCGGATCGAAGGTCGGGCTCGTCGGCCGCAACGGTGTCGGCAAGTCGACCCTGTTCAAGATCATCCTCGGCGAGTTCCAGCCCGACAGCGGCGAGATCCTCCTGCCGAAGAATGCCCGCGTCGCCTCTGTCGATCAGGAGCACCCGGCGACCCCCGTCACCCTCATCGACACCATCCTGGCGGCGGATATCGAGCGCGAGGCGCTGAACCTCGAACTCGAGACCGCCGAGCCCGAGCGCATGGGCGAGATCTACGGCCGGCTGATCGAGATCGACGCCGACCGGGCTCCCGCGCGGGCGGGCGAAATTCTCGCCGGCCTCGGCTTCTCGGTGGAGGACCTGACCCGGCCGATGTCGGAATTCTCCGGAGGCTGGCGCATGCGTGTGGCTTTGGCCGCCGCGCTCTTCGCCGAGCCGGACATGCTGCTCCTCGACGAGCCCACCAACTACCTCGATCTGGAGGGTGCCCTGTGGCTCGAGGCGCGGCTGAAGCGCTATCCGCATTCGGCGCTGATCATCAGCCACGACCGCGAGCTTCTGAACAACTCGGTGGACGCGATCCTTCACGTCGCCAACGGCAAGCTCGAACTCTATACCGGCGGCTACGACGATTTCGAGAAGCGCAGGGCCGAGAAGGCGCGGCTGCAGGCCTCGACCAAGATGAAGCAGGACGCCGAGCGCGCCCATCTGCAGAGCTTCGTCGACCGGTTCAAGGCCTCGGCCTCCAAGGCGGCGCAGGCCCAGTCACGCATGAAGCGCCTCGCCAAGATGGAGCCCATCTCCACCACCATCGAGGAGCATGTGGCCCCGTTCCACCTGCCTTCGCCCAAGCGCCCGCTGGCGCCGCCGCTGATGCATCTCACCGATGCCACCATCGGCTATGGCAATGACGAGCCGGTGCTGCGCGACCTCAACCTGACCCTCGACGTCGATGACCGGATCGGCCTTCTCGGCGTGAACGGCGCCGGCAAGTCGACCTTCGCCAAGATGGCGGCCGGCGCCCTGAAGGTGCGGGACGGGCGCATGGTACGCGAGGGCCGGGTGCAGGTCGGCTGGTTCCACCAGCACCAGATCGAGGCCCTCGACCCGAAGGACACGCCCCTCGACATCATCCGCCGCGAGCGGCCGGACGACAGCGAATCGGGCCGTCGCGCCAAGCTCGCCAGCTTCGGCCTCGCCTTCGACAAGCAGGAGACCACGGTGGACGCGCTCTCGGGCGGCGAACGCGCCCGGCTCCTGCTCAACCTCGTGGCGATGCAGGCGCCCCACCTGCTCATCCTCGACGAGCCGACGAACCACCTCGACATCGACAGCCGCCGGGCCTTGCTCGACGCGCTGAACGATTACGGCGGCGCCGTCATCCTCATCACCCACGACCGTTCGCTGATGGAACTGGTGGCCGACCGCCTCTGGCTCGCCGCCGACCGCACGGTGAAGCCCTTCGCCGGCGACATGGACGATTACGCCCGCTTCGTCCTCGACCGGTCGAAGACCGGTAAGACCGCGCCGGGGCAGGGCCGGGAGAAGAAGAACAAGCGCAAGGCGGCGTGAGGGAGAGGCTTTTTCGTGTTGCCGTGGCGGCGGCGCATACTGCCTTCTCGCCCGAACGAACCCGCGGTCACTCGTTTCCACCGCGCCGACTGAATTCGTCGATCTGCTCTATCGGGCAGAACCACGTCCCTCTCCCCCTTGTGGGGAGAGGTCAGGAGTGGGGGGGGGCTGCGCCTGCCTCCGTAGCGTGAGGGTCGCCCAACCACCCCCACCTCCAACTCCTCCCCACAAGGGGGAGGAGAGCTGCGCAGCCCTCGAACCATGTGAACTTCGTAGCCCCTCTCCCCGCATGCTGGGGAGAGGGGATGCTGGCCGAGCTTACTTCCGCAGGATCTTCGTCACGAGGCGGCCGATCGGGTTGCTCGAATCGTAGTTGCGGTCGTCGCGGACGACGGGGCGGTTCTCGTTGCCGAGAAGCTTGGTGACGAGGCGTCCGATGAGGCTCATGGCTGTATCCCTTCAAACCGGTTATGCGCCGCATTACGGCGCAGCTTGACGGTCAACACGCCGGACGTCCTCCCGTTCCGGATGAACCCCCACATGACCCGCGCCCGTCCCGGCATCGCCCTTGCTCCTCTCGGGTGGAGAGAGGGGACACGATGACCGAGCGATTGCTCCATGCCGGCGCGAGCCTGGCGCTGCTCCTCGCCGTCGCGATCTTGTTCTCGACCAATCGCCGGGCGATCCGGCCCCGGACCGTCGTCTCGGCCCTCGCCCTGCAGATCGCGATTGGCGCCGTCGTGCTGTTCGTGCCCGTGGGGCGGCAGGCCCTCAATGCGGCGGCGACGCTGGTCCAGACGGTTCTGGCCTATGGCGACCGTGGGGTCCTGTTCCTGTTCGGCGGCCTCGTCGAGCCGCGCATGTTCGAGCTCTTCGGCGGCAGCGGCTTCATCCTGGCCCTGCGGGTGCTGCCGCAGATCCTCTACGTCTCGGCGCTGATCGCGATCCTGTATCATCTGAAGGTGATGCAGACGCTGGCCCGCCTCATCGGGGCCGGGCTTCAGCGGGTGCTCGGCACCTCGCCCATCGAGACCTTCTCGGCCGTCATCACCATCGTCATCGGCCAGAGCGAGATCGCGGTGGCCCTGCGGCCGTTCCTGATCCTGCTGACCGGGGCCGAATTGTTCGCCGTGATGTCGAGCGGGGCCGCGTCCACCGCCGGATCGATCCTGGCCGGCTACGCCGCGTTGGGCGTGCCGATGGAATATCTGCTGGCCGCCGGCGTCATGGCGATTCCCGGCGGGCTTCTCTACGCCAAGATCCTGATGCCCTCGACGGAGCCGACGCGGGTGACGACGATGCGGGTGGAATTCGCCGAGACGCGGGCGGTGAACCTCATCGAGGCGGCGGCCGACGGCACGCAGAAGGGCCTCGTCATCGCGGTGTCGGTGGGCGCCATGCTGATCGCCTTCACCGGGCTCATCGCCCTTCTCAACGGCATCGCCGGATGGGGCGGCGGACTCGTCGGCTATCCGTCCCTCAGCATCGAGGGCGTGCTCGGGCTCGCCTTCGCGCCGCTGGCCTGGCTCATGGGCGTGCCCTGGAGCGAGGCCGGTCTGGTCGGCGGTGCCATCGGGCAGAAGATCGCCTTCAACGAGTTCCTGGCCTATGCCCAGCTCTCGCCGGTGCTCAAGGCCGGCACGCTCGATGCCCGGACGACGGCCATCCTGTGCTTCGCCCTGTGCGGCTTCGCCAATCTGGCTTCCATCGCGATCCAGCTCGCGAGTCTGGCGAGCCTCGTCCCCGAGAGGAGGTCCGAGATCGCACGCTATGGAATGCGCGCGATCCTGGCTGGTACCTTGTCGAACCTGACGAGTGCGACGATCGCCGGCCTGTTCATCGGCTGACGGCGGACCGTCACGCGGCGGCGCGCTTGGCCTTGGACGGCTTGGCCGCCGCCGGGGCGGCCTTGGCCGGCGCCGTGACCGGGAGTTCGATGTCGACCCCGAGGGTCGACATGTCCTGGCCCCGCTCCAGGCGGATCTGGACCTTGTCCCGCTCCACCGTGACGTGTTTGGCGATGACGGCGAGGATCTCCTCCCGCAGGAGCATCACCAGGTCGGAGCCGCCGGCCCCGGCCCGTTCATGGGCCAGGATCAGCTGGAGACGGTCGCGGGCCGTGGGGGCCGAGGCGCGTTTGCTGAAGAGGTTGCGCAGGCTCATGCCGCCCTCCGGGTGAACAGCTTGTTGAGGAGAGACTTCTTGTCGGACGGCACGGTCATCGGCACGGTATCGCCCTTCAGGCGGCGGACGGCGTCGATATAGGCCCGGGCCGGGGCGCTGAGCGGGTTGTTCATCGTCACCGGGCAGCCGACATTGGAGGCGCGCAGCACTTCCAGGCTCTCGGGGATGATGGCGAGCAGCGGGATCGAGAGGATCTCGAGCACGTCGTCGACCTTCAGCATGTCGCCGCGGTCGGCGCGGGCGGGGTCGTAGCGGGTGAGGATGAGGTGTTTCTCCATCACCTCGCCGCGCTCGGCCTTCAGCGTCTTGGAATCCAGGAGACCGATGATCCGGTCGGAATCGCGCACCGAGGAGACTTCCGGGTTCGTGACGACGACGGCGAGGTCGGCGTGGCGCATGGCCAGGGTGGCTCCGCGCTCGATTCCGGCCGGGGAATCGCAGATCACCCAGTCGAACTTCTCGCGCAGCTCTTCCATCACCTTGGCGACGCCCTCGTCGGTGAGGGCGTCCTTGTCGCGGGTCTGCGAGGCGGGCAGCAGCGACAGGTTCTCGAGCCGCTTGTCGCGGATCAGCGCCTGGTTGAGCTTGGCATCGCCGTTGACCACGTTGATGAGGTCGTAGACCACGCGCCGCTCGGCGCCCATCACGAGGTCGAGGTTACGCAGGCCGACGTCGAAATCGACGACGGCGACGCTCTGTCCGGCCTGCGCGAGTGCCGCGCCGAGAGCCGCTGTGGTGGTCGTCTTGCCGACGCCGCCCTTGCCAGATGTAACGACCAGAACCTTGGCCATGCGTGTGTCTCCTTAATCCAAGGTTGCCATTTTGATGGAGCCGCTATCGAGCCAGATCTGCACGGGTTTCCCGCGCAGGGTCGTGCCCATGTCCTCGGCCGTGCGGACGAGGCGATCGATCCCGAGCAGTTCGGGCTCGAACTTGCGGCAGTAGATGCGGGCGCGGGGGTTGCGGGCGGCACCGGCGATGGCCCGGCCGCGAAGCGCCCCGTAGACGTGGATCGAGCCACCGGCGAGGATCTCGGCGCCGGAGGCCACCGAACCCATGACGGTGACGTCACCGGTGGGATGCGTGATCGACTGGCCGGACCGGACCGAGCCCTCGATCATGAGAGACGTGGTTTCCGGCTCGGCATCCTTCGGAATCTCGATGCCGAGGGTGGGCCGTCCGTTCACGAGGAGCGGGGGCAGGGCGAGACCGTCGAGCATCGTCGTTCCCGCCAGGGTCGCCGCCGCGCCCTCGATGCCGAGGATGCGGATGCGGCGGGCACCGAGATCGGCCAGGACCTTGCCGAGCACGTCCGGGTCCGACCCGAGCGCCGCGATGTCGAGGATGAGGGGGCGGCCGTCGAACAGGGTCGGCGACCGCTTCAGCGAGGCGTCCAGATCGGCGAACCAATCGGGAAGCGGAGCTTCCGGAGCCAGGACGAGTGCCTTGAAGGCACGGCCTCGTAGCGTCACGGATCGGCGGGATGGAGGGGCGTGTGTCACGGGCTCTCGCGATTCCTTACCGAACCATTGACGGTCCTTATGGTTACCGCTTGGTTAACGAGCCGGCTTTCTGTGATCCTGTGACCCTATAATCCTGCGATCCCGGGTTCCTGTGTCGGCGCTACTCCAGCGCGGCGACCTTGATCGCATCCCCGTCCAGGCGGATCTGCGCCGGTTGGCCCCGGCGGGCCGGCCCGAGATCGTCGGCCGTCCGGTAGAGACCGTCGATGGCGAGCAGTTCCGGCTCGAACTTGCGGCAGGTGATGCGGGCATCGGGATTGCCGGAGGCGCCCGCGATGGCCCGCCCCCGCAGCGCTCCATAGATATGGATGGAGCCGCCGGCGATCACTTCCGCCCCGGAGGCCACCGATCCCATGATGGTGATGTCGCCTTCGAGATGCAGGATCGTCTGACCCGACCGGACCGGCTGGTCGAGGATCAGCGAACGGGCGGCGCGCGGCGGCTCCGCGTGCGTGGGCGCGGGCGCGTCCGGCGTGGCGACCTCGTCCACCGGCCGTCCGCCGGCCGGGGCGGGGGGCAGCCCCTCGCCGAGGCTGCCGGATTTGGCTCCCTCGATTCCCATCACGGTGACGTCGCGGGCCTTGAGCTCGGAGACCAGGGCGGTGAGGTCCGCGCGGTCGAGCCCGAGGCCGGACACGTCGAGGATCACCGGGCGCCCCACGAAGAAAGCGGGGGAGCGCCGGGACAGCGCGTCGAGGTCTTCGAGCCAGTCATGCACCGGTGCCGAGGGGGCCAGCACCAGGGCCATGAAGGAGCGGCCACGGAAACGGATCGGGGGACGGGAATTCGGCTGGGTCACGCGGTGGCGTTTCTGTTGTTCCGGAATCGACAAGGGACGTGTTGAGCCGACCATATCGGCAGATCGCCCGGAACGCTCCCCTCCCGGCATCGTCGCCCACGCCTGTTTCTCTCAGGACTCCGGCCAGCCGCCGTTTCCCCTTGCCATGCGTCCGGATCGAACATAAAGATATCTTTATGTCTCAAGAGAGTGCCAAGGCGACGGTCGTCCTTCCTTTCTCCGATGCCCTCGGTGTGCTGCGCGCCACGGCCGAAGAGACGCGCCTGCGCATCCTCGCTTTGCTGATGCAGGGGGAATTGTCGGTCTCCGATCTCACCGACATCCTCGGCCAGTCGCAGCCGCGCATCTCTCGCCATCTCAAGCTTCTCGTCGAGGCCGGGCTGGTGGAGCGGCATCGCGAGGGGGCCTGGGCGTTCTTTCGGCTGATCGAGGCGAGGACGGGTCTGGTGGAGCCCCTCGTCGGGGGTCTCGACCGGTCGAGCCCGCCTTTGTCCGAGGATCGGGCCCGGTTGGAGGGCGTGCGGGCCCAGCGCGCGGATGCCGCGCAGAGCTTCTTCGCCCGCCTCGCCCCGAAATGGGACCAGCTCCGCTCGCTCCACGTGCCGGAGGCGATGGTGGAGGCGGCGGTGATCGACGCCCTCGGATCGCGGCCGGTGCGGAGCCTGATCGATCTCGGTACCGGCACGGGGCGGATGCTCGGGCTCCTCGCTCCCAGGGCCTCCCGCGCCACGGGGCTCGATTCGAGCCACGCCATGCTCTCCGTCGCCCGCGCCAATCTGGAGCGGGCCGGGCTGTCCGGCGTGGACCTGCGCCAGGGCGACATCCATGCGCCGCCCTTCGGCCGGGGCAGCTTCGACCTCGTGGTGGTGCATCAGGTGCTGCATTATCTCGACGATCCCGCTCGTGCGCTCCGCGAGGCGGCACGGCTCGTGGCGCCCGGAGGCCGGCTTCTCGTGGTGGATTTCGCGCCGCACGATCTCGAATTCCTGCGCGAGGAGCAGGCCCATCGCCGCCTCGGCTTCGCCGCCGAGCAGGTGACGGGCTGGCTCGCCGATGCCGGGCTCGGCATGGTGGCGACACGGCATCTCGCCCCGGCCGACGAGAGCGGGCACCAGCTCACCGTGACCCTCTGGCTCGCCGCCTCGGCGGCGGAGCCGACCCTCGCTTCCGAGGCGGAGCGCGCGGTGGCCTGACCGGCCGATGCCGAAATCCGTCTCGAATACACACGTCTGAACCGAAAGATCTTGAGGACGACCCGATGCCCACCGCTTCCCATCACCGCGCCAGCCGCGACGGCTACCGTCCGATCCAGGTCTCCATCGAGTTCTTCCCGCCGAAGACCGACGAGATGGAGAAGGTCCTGTGGTCGTCGATCGAGCGGCTCGCCCCGCTCCAGCCGAAATTCGTCTCGGTGACCTATGGGGCCGGCGGCTCCACCCGCGAGCGCACCCACAACACCGTGGCGCGGATGATCAAGGAGACGAGCCTCAAGCCCGCCGCCCATCTCACCTGCGTGGACGCCACCCGCGAGGAGATCGACGAGGTCGTGCAATCCTATTGGGATGCCGGGGTACGCCACATCGTGGCCCTGCGCGGTGACCCGCAGGACGGTGTCGGCACCGCCTATCGGCCGCATCCCGGCGGCTATGCCAGGACCAGCGATCTCGTGGCCGGCATCAAGCGGATCGGCGACTTCAAGGTCTCGGTCTCGGCCTATCCGGAGAAGCACCCCGAGGCGGCTACCCTCGACGCCGATATCGACGCCCTGAAGGCCAAGGTCGATGCGGGCGCCGACCAGGCGATCACGCAGTTCTTCTTCGAGAACGACGTCTATCTCCGCTACGTCGACAAGGTCCGCGCGGCCGGGATCGAGATCCCGATCATCCCCGGCATCCTGCCGGTGCAGAACTTCAAGCAATCCGCCAATTTCGCCCGCCGCACCGGCGCCTCGGTGCCGTATTGGCTGGCCGCCCGGTTCGAGGGGCTGGACAACGATGTCGATACCCGCCGCCTGATCGCGGCGGCGGTCGCGGCCGAGCAGGTGCTCGATCTGGTGGACGAAGGCGTCAACGACTTCCATTTCTACTCGATGAACCGCTCCGACCTCGTCTATGCGATCTGCCATCTCCTCGGCCTGCGCGCGCAGGCGCCGAAGGTGGCGGCGGCGAAGGCGGCCTGAACGACCCTGGGACGGGGGCCTCTCCTCCCCCTTGTGGGGAGGAGCTGGAGGTGGGGGTGGCGTCGGATACGGCGCGGCATCTTCGCGGCCACCCCCACCCCTGACCCCTCCCCACAAGGGGGAGGGGGATCATCTGCGACGGAACTTGAGAGACCCCATGACAGACCTCCGCCCCGTTGACGGAAAAGAGATCGAAACCGCCCTGCGCCAGCGGGCAGCGGAAAAAATCCTCGTCCTCGACGGGGCGATGGGTACCGTGATCCAGCGCCTCGGCTACGGCGAGGCGGATTTTCGCGGGGGGCGCTTCCTCGATCACGGACACGACCAGAAGGGCAACAACGACCTCCTGATCCTGACGCAGCCCGACGCGATCCGGCAGATCCACCTCGACTACTTCCTGGCCGGGGCCGACGTCTGCGAGACCAACACCTTCTCGGGCACCACCATCGCCCAGGCCGATTACGGCATGGAATCGATCGTCCACGAGCTGAATGCGCAAGGCGCGCGGCTCGCCCGCGAGGCCGCCGCTTTGGCCGAGAAGCAGGATGGGCGCCGCCGCTTCGTCGCCGGCGCCATCGGCCCGACGAACCGTACCCTGTCGATCTCGCCGGACGTGAACAATCCGGGCTACCGGGCGGTGACCTTCGATCAGGTCAAGACCGCCTACATGGAACAGGTGCGCGGCCTGATCGATGGCGGCGCCGAGCTGATCCTCATCGAAACCATCTTCGACACGCTCAACGCCAAGGCGGCGGTGGCGGCGGCCTGGGCGGTGTTCGAGGAGACCGGCACCACCCTGCCGATCATGATCTCGGGCACCATCACCGATCTCTCCGGTCGTACCCTCTCGGGCCAGACCCCGGAAGCGTTCTGGAACGCGCTGCGCCATGCCAGCCCGCTCACCATCGGGCTGAACTGCGCGCTCGGCGCCAAGGAGATGCGCGCTCACATCTCCGAACTCTCGCGCATCGCCGACACCCTGGTCTGCGCCTATCCGAATGCGGGTCTCCCCAACGAGTTCGGCCTTTATGACGAGAGCCCCGAAGCCATGGGCAGGCTGGTGGGCGAGTTCGCCACCTCCGGCCTCGTCAACATGGTCGGCGGCTGCTGCGGCACCACGCCGGACCATATCCGCGCCATCGCGCAGGCCGTGGAGGGCGTGAAGCCCCGCGCGATCCCGGAGGTGCCCCGCCTGATGCGCCTGTCGGGCCTCGAGCCCTTCACGCTGACGAAGGAGATTCCCTTCGTGAATGTGGGCGAGCGCACCAACGTCACCGGCTCGGCCAAATTCCGCAAGCTCGTCACCGCCGGCGACTACGCGGCCGCTCTCGACGTGGCCCGCGATCAGGTGGCGGCGGGCGCCAGCATCATCGACATCAACATGGACGAGGGCCTGCTCGATTCCGAGAAGGCGATGGTCGAGTTCCTCAACCTCGTCGCCGCCGAGCCGGACATCGCCCGCGTGCCGGTGATGATCGATTCCTCGAAATTCCACGTCATCGAGGCCGGGCTCAAATGCGTCCAGGGCAAGGCCATCGTGAACTCGATCTCCATGAAGGAGGGCGTCGAGAAGTTCATCGCCGATGCCAAGGTCTGCCGCTCCTACGGCGCTGCCGTGGTGGTGATGGCCTTCGACGAGCAAGGCCAGGCCGACTCTTACGAGCGCAAGGTCGAGATCTGCACCAAGGCCTATAAGGTTCTGACCGAGGAGGTCGGCTTCCCGCCGGAAGACATCATCTTCGATCCCAACGTCTTTGCCGTCGCCACCGGCATCGAGGAGCATAACGGCTACGGCGTCGCCTTCATCGAGGCGACCAAGACCATCCGCGAGACTCTGCCCCATGCCCATATCTCGGGCGGCATCTCGAATCTCAGCTTCGCCTTCCGGGGCAACGAGCCCGTGCGCGAGGCGATGCATGCGGTGTTCCTGTACCATGCGATCCAGGTCGGCATGGATATGGGCATCGTGAATGCCGGCCAGCTCGCGATCTACGCCGAGCTTCCGGCCGAGTTGCGCGAGCTGTGCGAGGACGTCGTCCTCAACCGGCGCGAGGATTCCACCGACCGGCTGCTCGATGCGGCCGCGCGCTTCAAGTCGGGTGGCGGCGTGCAGGCCAAGACGGCCGATCTGTCCTGGCGCGAGGCTCCGGTGGAGAAGCGCATCGAGCACGCCCTGGTCAACGGGATCACCGAGTACATCCTCGTCGACACCGAGGAGGCGCGCCTCGGCGTCGAACGTCCGCTCCACGTCATCGAGGGCCCCCTGATGGCCGGCATGAACGTGGTCGGCGACCTGTTCGGCTCGGGCAAGATGTTCCTGCCGCAGGTGGTGAAGTCCGCCCGCGTGATGAAGCAGGCCGTGGCCTATCTCGAACCCTTCATGGAGGCGGAAAAACTCGCCAATGGCGGCGACGGCAAGCGCCAGGCCGCCGGCAAGATCCTGATGGCGACGGTGAAGGGCGATGTCCACGACATCGGCAAGAACATCGTCGGCGTCGTGCTCGCCTGCAACAATTACGAGATCATCGATCTGGGCGTGATGGTGCCGGCGGCCAAGATCCTCGACGTGGCGCGCAAGGAAAATGTCGACATCGTCGGCCTCTCCGGCCTGATCACGCCCTCGCTGGACGAGATGGTGCATGTGGCCGCCGAGATGGAGCGTGAGGGGTTTTCGGTTCCCCTGCTCATCGGTGGCGCCACGACCAGCCGCGTCCACACCGCCGTGAAGATCCATCCGTCCTATGCACGCGGCCAGACGGTCTACGTCACCGATGCCAGCCGCGCCGTCGGTGTGGTCTCGAGCCTGCTCTCCAAGGAGACGCGGGATTCGACCATCGAGAAGGTGCGGGCCGAGTACAAGAAGGTCGCCGACGCCCATGCGCGTTCGGAACTCGACAAGCAGCGCCTGCCGCTGGCCAAAGCCCGCGCCAATCCGTTCAAGATCGACTGGTCAGGCTACCGTCCGACGAAGCCCAGCTTCACCGGCGTGCGGGTCTACTCCTCCTACGAGGTCGCCGACCTCGTGCCGTATATCGACTGGACGCCGTTCCTCCAGACCTACGAGTTCAAGGGCCGCTACCCGGCGATCTTCGAGGACCCGAACCAGGGTCCGGCGGCAAAGGCCCTGTTCGACGACGCGCAGGAGATGCTGAAGCAGATCGTCGACGAGCGCTGGTTCAACCCGAAGGCGATCATCGGCTTCTGGCCGGCAAATTCGGTGGGCGACGACATCGCGCTCTATACCGGCGAGAGCCGCTCCGAAAAACTCGCGACCTTCCACGGCCTGCGCCAGCAGCTGTCGAAGCGCGACGGGCGCGCCAATACCTGCCTGTCCGACTTCGTGGCACCGACGGAGACGGGCATCGGCGATTACGTCGGCGGCTTCGTGGTCACGGCGGGGCTGGAAGAGGTGCGGATCGCGGAGCGGTTCGAGCGGGCCAACGACGATTACCGCTCGATCCTGGTCAAGGCGCTCGCCGACCGCATTGCCGAGGCGCTGGCCGAGCGCATGCACGAGCGGGTCCGCAAGGAGTTCTGGGGCTATGCCCCCGACGAGACCTTCGCTCCCGACGATCTCGTGCGCGAGGACTATGCCGGCATCCGCCCGGCGCCGGGCTATCCCTCCCAGCCCGACCACACCGAGAAGGTCACCCTGTTCGACCTGCTCAAGGCCGAGTCGCGCATCGGCGTGAAGCTCACCGAGAGCTATGCCATGTGGCCGGGCTCGTCGGTCTCGGGGCTCTACATCGCCCACCCGGACGCGCATTACTTCGGCGTCGCCAAGGTCGAGCGCGATCAGGTGGAGGATTATGCGCTCCGCAAGGGTATGGACCTCCGGGAGGTGGAGCGCTGGCTCGGGCCGATCCTCAACTACGACCCGGCCCGCTACCTCGCGGCGGCGGCGGAGTAAGGCACGCGATTCGGTGGAATGGAGCGCGGGTGTGTCCTGGCGAGGCTTGACCGTCGGACCGCCCGCGCTTCAATGCGATCCCTTGATCGATGGCTTGAGCGGAGCGCGACCACGTTGAACCGGACCACCGGAATCCTGGCCGTCGCGGTCACTCTCGCTCTCGGAGTCTCGGGCTGCACCGGTTTCTCCTACCTGTCGAAGAACTACGCCACCGTGGGCGTCCAGGTGGTGACCATCGGCTGCAAGGACCCGTATTCCGTCTACGACCAACGCCGCGTGAGCAAGATGCTCGTCGTCTCCGACGGTTTGCGCGAGATCACGGGCTGCGGCATCGACGAGCGCTACGACGGGCAGGGCGGCCCGGCGGAGACCCGCGCCAAGCGGTTGCGCGAGGCGGCGCGGGCCTTCCTCGACGAGACGGCCCGCGAGAATTGCAAGATCACCGGGGAAGCGATCTTCTCCGACCTGCAGACTGAGTTCTCCTACATCTGCAAGCCGACGCCGGAAGAGCGCGGCCTCAAGGTGCCCAGGCTCCCCGGTCGCGGCTGAAGAGCCCGGTCCGCCCGTCAGTCCCCGTTGGCTGAGGGCGGACGCGGAAAAGTCCGCTCCGCGGCATCGCCCGAGGCCGCGAGCAGGGCACGGGCGAGGTCGCGCGCCTCCCGCCGGTCGAGGGCGAGAATGGCGGTGAAGGGCGTCCCGGACAGATCCGCGAGGCCGAGTTCGAGCCGCACACCGTCCGGCAATGCGGCGACGGCGAGACTCCAGTCCCGTTCCTGCTGCCCCTTCATGTGCCCCACTCCCGTTCGGCTCGCGGCATCGGACGATGCCGATGCTACGATGCCGGAAACCGCGCATGGAATGACCGATTGCGGCGCGCAGGGCCAGAGGGGAAGCGCGGCCTGCGAAACTCTCTCGGACGCGGGCGATTGACGGGCGGCGGCGGAACGGTGTTTCTCCGCCCGCGAAACGGCCGGATCGCCGGCCGGGCAACCCTCGCCCAGGAACAAGGAAACGCCCACATGTCCGAGATCTGGTTCCGCACCGGAGAGGCCACCGTCCTCGCCGCCGATGGCCAGTACACCGACGCGATGCCGGAGGTGCTGATCGGCTCCACCCGCGGCCCGGTGGGTCAGGCCTTCGCCGGCATGATGGGGCAGGTCCAGGGCCATACCCGCATGTTCGTGGTGCGCGACCTGAACCAGCTCGTGCGCCCCTCCACCATGATGACCACCAAGGCGACGATCCACACGGCGGAATACGTCAACCTGTTGGGCGGCGTGGTTCAGGCCGCCACGGGCGACGCCATCGTCGATTGCGTGATCGAGGGCATCCTGCCGAAGGACGGGCTCGACGACCTGTGCATGATCATCATGATCTGGCTCGACCCGCGCTGCGCCGAGGATGCCAATCTCGACCAGAAGGATCTCTACCGCACCAATTACGAGGCGACGAAGCTCGCCATCGCCCGCGCCATCAAGGGCGAGCCGAGCATCGACGAGCTCATCGCCAACCGCAAGACGGTGAAGCACTACGCGCTCGAGGACATCATCGAGTACTGAGAGGCCGGAAAACCCAAGGGCGGAGGGATGCGCGGGCGTTCCTCCACCCGCGGACCATTCCTATCCGTAAAAAAGCGGCCGGTACGGCGGGGATGGCCGCCCTCAGGCCGATACGGGTGCCAGGACCCGTGGCTGCATCCCGGCCGTTCCGGCGCCGCCGCGGGGCCGCGCGCCCGACACTTCGCGTAAGGAGTCCACCGTCTCGTCGGAGCTCGCGGCGACGAGATCGCGCCGCCGTTCCGCAGTCGGGATTGGCATGCGCACCATGATGATGGTGCCGAGGCCCTCCTCCGAACGGATGCGCAGCGAACCGCCATGCAACTCCGCCATGGAGCGGGCGATGGCGAGACCCAGCCCGGACCCCTTATGGGTGCGCGTGAGATTCGTCTCCACCTGCTGGAAGGGCGAGCCTAGGCGGCGGAGCGCCGCCTTCGGGATGCCGATCCCGTTATCCTCGATGAAGATGTTGACCAGATCGCCGGAGGGGCGCGCCTTGACGACGATGCGCCCGTCGCCTCCGGGGGTGAACTTCACCGCGTTCTGAATGAGGTTCAGGAGGATCTGGTGCAGGGCGCGGCCATCGGCCAGCAGGGTCAGATCGGTGGCGACGTCGACGCCAATGGTCAGCGACTTCGCCTTTGCCGCCTCGGCCACGAGCTTCAGCGCATTCTGGACCGCGTCGTCGAGGGGAACCTCCCGGAGGGCCAGGCGGACGCGGTGCGCTTCGATGCGCGACATGTTGAGGATGTCGTCGATGACCGAGAGCAGGTAGTCGCCGCTGGAGCGGATGTCGCGGCAATACTCGGTGTAGCGCGGTGAGCCGAGCGTCCCGTAGACCCCGCTCTCCATCAACTCCGCGAAGCCCATGATGGCGTTGAGCGGCGTGCGCAGTTCGTGGCTCATGGTGGCGAGGAACTCTGACTTCGCCTGGTTGGCCGTCTCGGCCTGGGCCTTCTGGTCGAGGTAGCGCTCGGCGAGGTCCGCGAGCTGCTGGGTCTGGAGTTCCAGGGTCCGGCGCGAGCGCTTGAGGTCCTTGACCGTCTCGATGAGCTCCCGCTCCGAGGCGACGAGCTGTTCCTGCTGGCGCTTGAGGTTGGTGATGTCGGTGCCGACCGAGACGTACCCGCCGTCCTTGGTCCGCCGCTCGCTGATCTGGAGCCAGCGACCGTCGGTGAGCTCCGCCTCGAAGGTGCGGGCCGTGGCCGACGAGGCCTCGATCTCGCGCAATTCGCGGCGCACCGGCGGCAGGACGCCCCGGCCCATGATCTCGTGGTAGCGCTTGCCCGGAATCGCGTCGTCCGGGCTCAGGGCATGGAGGTGGCGGAACTTCGAATTGCACAGGACGAGGCGGTTGCTCGTGTCCCACAGGACGAAGGCTTCGGAGATCGCCTCCACCGCGTCGCGCAGGCGCATGTCGGCGGTGGCGTTGGATTCGGCGAGCTGGCGCTGCTCGGTGACGTCGAGGGCGATGCCGACGAGGTGACGGCCGCCATCGACCTGATCGGGGACGATCTCGGCGCGGGTGCGCAGCCAGATCCAGCCGCCATTGGCGCTGCGCATGCGGAACTCGTGATCGACGGTGGATTGGCTCGCAGCCAGCTGGCGAGCCAGGGCGTAGAGGTCGCCGTCATCGGGATGGACCAGGGCGTTCACGTCCCCGAAGGACAGGAACTCCCGCTCCCGGCGGTATCCGAGCAGGGCGTACATCGAATCCGACCAGTAGATCCGGCCGCGCGGGATATCCCAGTCCCACAATCCGCAGCGGCCACGACCGAGCGCCGTGTCGAGCCGCTGCTTGATCTGCTCGCAGAGCCTGTCCACCGCGTAGGCGCGCTGGGTCTGGAGCGCGTAGGCGATCCCGATCCCGATGATGACGAGGGCGGCGGCGCCGTAGAGAACCACCTGATGCCGCATCCGCATGGCCCAGGCGTCGAGGATCGGCGCGATGGGCTGGATCACGGCGATCTGGCCGCGGCCCTTGGGAAGCGTCCGCAGGGCCGCGAAGGCCTGCTCGCCATTGGCGAGGGTGAGGGCCATCACGCCGGCGCGCTCGCCCAGCGTGCTGAGCGCCTGCATCTCGCCGAGGCGGTCCGTGAGGGTCCCGCTCAGATCCGTCAGTGCCGGATGGGCGCCGAGGATGGTCTCGGATGCCGAGGTCACGAGGATCTGGCGTCCGGCCGGCATCAGGGACGCGGGAAGGAGCGTCTCCAGGCGCGACCGGATCGCGGGGGAGGTCGCCTCCACATCCGCCAGGGCGCCGGTGACGAGACGCGTGAAGGTCTCGATGTCGGTGACCGTATCGCGCAGGATCTCGCTGCGCTCGCCGCGCAGCTGAAGCGCCGCGCCCGCCGCGAGGCAGACGAGAAACGTGGCCAGAAAGGCAGGCACCGCATAGCGGAGCCAGATCTCGGCACGGACGAACCGGGTATGGGCCGCAGTCTGAGGGCGGTGAATACCAAGAATCGTATCCGCACGTGCGGAGAGGGAAGCGGAATCCGCCTCCAGCATGACAAGTCCCCGCAGCTGTGGATGAGTCGTTCCTCGGCGTGGAGTGAGTCACGCTTCGAATCGTATCCAATTCAGCATTTCCACAGGCAACTTGTCCACGAAATTCTTGGGCGAGCGCTTGACTCTCGGCTCGGTGTGACAATCAGATTCGAAGAATCGATAGTTCGAATTTGACCTTATTTTAGAAAGCGTTAACCATTCTCGAGTGTCCGGCCGAGGATATCGGCCACGTCGCGCGAAAGCCCCCCGGCGGAGGCGAATTCGCCAAGCGTGACCGTAGCTTGAGTCCGCCGTCCGGATTCCAACATTTTCCACGAACCGAACGCGGTGAGGAGCCGCGCGGCGAGCTGTGGATTCGTCCCGTCGATGGTCCGGATCGCGTCCGCCATCAATCTGAAGCCCGCTCCGTCGGGTCGGGCGAACTGGGTCGGGTTCGCCATGGCGAAGGTCCCGAGAAGCGCGCGTACCCGGTTCGGGTTGGTGATGGCGAAAGCCGGATGGCCCTGAAGCGCCGCGACGCGGGAGATGGTGCCATCCTCCGGGATCATCGCCTGCAGGGCGAACCATTTGTCGAGGACCAGCGGCTCGTCGGCATAACGGACGCCGAAGGCATGGAGGGCCGCCTCCCTCGCTTCGCCGGGGATCGCGGCCAGGGTCGAGAGGGCCGCCAGCCGGTCGGTCATGGTGGCGGCCTCGGCGAATTGAGTGGCGGCGAGTTCGCCGCCTCGGACTTCGTCCGCCGCGGCGATGAGGTCGAGGGCGGCGTTGCGCAGGGCCCTGCGCCCGGCCGAGGCCGCATCGGGGCTGAAGGCCGCGCCCGTCGCGTCGGTCATGGCGGCGTGGAGGGAGTCCAGTCGTCGTCCGAGACCCTGCCCGATCTGGCGCCGCAGGGTCCGCCGGGCGCGGTGGACCGCATCGGGATCGACGTCGCCGCCGATTTCGTTGGCGACGTCGCCCTCGCTCGGCATAGCGAGGACGAGGGCGGCGAAAGCCGGATCGCTCAGGGCTTCGGCATCGAGGAAGGTGGCGAGAGCCTCGACGAAGGCCCGCGCGTCCGGTCCCGCATCCTCCGCCGGCGGGGCATCGGCCCTCGTCCGTTCGACGATGAGGCGCATGGCGACGCTCTGGGCCGCCTGCCAGCGGTTGAACGCGTCGGTGTCGCGGGCGAGCAGTCTCAGGCGGTCGGCATCGCTCGATGCCATCTCGATCCGGACCGGGGCGGAGAAGCCCCGCAACAGGGAGGGCACCGGCCTCTCGTCGACCCCTGAGAACACGATCTCGTCGCAGGCGCGGTCGAGGACGAACACACCTTCACCCACGCGCTCGCAGGCGGCGGCGATGGGGCCACCCTCGCCGACGAGGCCGAGGGCGATGGGGATGACGAGGGGCGGGCTGTCCTCGGCGCTGGCCAAGCGCTGGCGGAAGCGCAGGCGATAGGTCCGCGCCGCGGCGTCGTAATCCCCCTCGACGCTCACCACCGGCGTTCCGGGACGCTCGTACCACCGCGCGAAATCCGACAGGTCGCGCCCGGTTTCGGCACTGAACGCGGCGAGGAAATCCTCCACCGTGGCGGCCCGCCCGTCATTGTCGGCGAAGTAGCGGTCCATCCCTGCGCGGAAGGCTGCGGCGCCGATCAGGCTGCGCAGCATGCGCACGATCTCCGCGCCCTTCTCGTAGACGGTGGCCGTGTAGAAGTTGTTGATCTCGGCATAAGCCCGGGGCCGGACCGGATGGGCCAGCGGCCCGGCATCCTCCGGGAACTGGCGGGCACGCAGCGTCCTGACCTCGCCGATGCGATGGACCGCGCGCGAGCGCATGTCCGACGAAAATTCCTGGTCGCGGAAGACCGTGAGGCCCTCCTTCAGGCAGAGCTGGAACCAGTCGCGGCAGGTGACGCGGTTGCCCGACCAATTGTGGAAATACTCGTGGGCGATGATCCGCTCGATCGCCGCGTAATCGGCATCGGTGGCGGTGTCGGGCGAGGCGAGGACGTATTTGTCGTTGAAGATGTTGAGGCCCTTGTTCTCCATGGCGCCCATGTTGAAATCGGACACCGCCACGACGTTGAAGACGTCGAGATCGTAGGCGCGGCCGAACGCCTCCTCGTCCCAGGTCATGGAGCGGGCGATGGCGTCGAGGGCATAGGCGGCCCGGTCCGACTTGCCCGGCTCCACGTAGACGGCGAGGGAAGCGGGGCGGCCCTCCATCGTGGTGAACGGGCGGGACACCCGGTCGAGGCGGCCGCCGACGAGGGCGAAGAGATAAGCGGGCTTCGGGTGCGGATCGTGCCAGATCGCATAATGCCGGCCCTGCCCGGCAGGCCCGGCTTCCGTCAGGTTGCCGTTGCCGAGAAGGACCGGTGCTTCGTCGGCATCGGCCTCGATCCGGGTCGTATAGACCGACATCACGTCGGGCCGGTCGAGGAAGTAGGTGATCCGGCGGAAGCCGTCGGCCTCGCACTGGGTGCAGTAGACGCCGCTCGACCGGTAGAGGCCCATGAGCTTGGTGTTGGCGGTCGGGTCGACCCGCGTCTCGATCGTCAGCGTGAAGGGTTGTCGCGGCGGTTCATGCACCGTCAGCGCCGAGGCGGTGGCGGAATAGGCCGCCGGATCGAGGATTTCGCCGTCGAGCGACAGCCGCGTCAGCGTGAGATCGTCACCGTCCAGCACCAGGGGCGCGTCGGAGCGTCCGTCCGGGTTCGGGCGCAGGGCCAGGGTCGCGACGATCCTGGTCTCGCGGGGATGGAGCCGGACGTCGAGTTCCACCGTGTCGATGAGGTGGTCGCTCGGTCGGTAATCTTCGAGACGGATCAGGGTCGGGCTTTCGGTACGCATGCGGTCGGTCCTGATCGGGAGCGAGGATTGAGAACGGCTCCGTGTCGCCGGTCCGCCGGGCTTCCACCCTCGGGGCGTGAGGGGGCGGGAGCGTCGGGGGCATCGCGGCGTTGACGTCCGGCATAGCCGGGCCACATAGGCGGCATCAACCGGAGACGACCCAGCCCATGGAATACCTGCACACGATGGTCCGCGTGGCGGATCTCGACAAGGCGCTCGCCTTCTACGTGGACACGTTCGGCCTGCGCGAGACCCGCCGCGTGGAGAACGAGAAGGGCCGCTTCACCCTCGTCTTCCTCGCGGCCCCCGGCGATTACGACACGGCCCTGGAGACGAAGGCGCCCCAGGTGGAGCTCACCTACAACTGGGATCCGGAGACCTATTCCGGCGGGCGCAATTTCGGTCACCTCGCCTATCAGGTGGACGACATCTACGCCTTCTGCGCGCGCCTGCAGGACAAGGGCGTGACCATCAATCGGCCACCGCGCGACGGCTACATGGCCTTCGTGAAGTCGCCGGACGGGATCTCCATCGAGATCCTGCAGAAGGGCGAGGCGAAGGCGCCGCAGGAGCCTTGGGCCTCCATGGAGAATACCGGCTCCTGGTAGGACGGCGCAATCGCGGGGCGCGTCATCGCGCCCCGCGCACCGGATCATGAACCTATGCGCCGCCCAATTCATTGGCCGGCGTGATGCCGAGTTCGGCGAGCTTGGCCGAGACGGCTTCGATCGGCCGTTTGAGCTTCAGGCTGATGATGGAGACCGGCACGCGCTCGCGCGCCAGCGTCCGAAGTTCGGATACGTTTTCGAGCGTCCAGGCCGAATCGCTCGTTGCCATGGTCACCTCCTCACGTTGGCGGGCCGCCGCGACGGGCGTGGCCCACCAGGGGAGCTAGGGCCGCCTGGATCGTCGAGCAAGCCGCCGAACAAAATCCCGCCATGGCGCCCGGATGGGCATCCGGCTCCTTGACCTCGGGCGCGATGGCGGCGCACATCCGCGCCGGATCAGTCGGCCGGGCGGCCGCTCCGGTGCGAACCGGGGAGGAAAGTCCGGGCTCCATGGAGAGACGGTGCCGGATAACGTCCGGCGGGGGCGACCCCAGGGACAGTGCCACAGAGAGCAGACCGCCCTGCTTCATGCAGGGTAAGGGTGAAAGGGTGCGGTAAGAGCGCACCGCGGACGCGGCAACGCGGACGGCACGGCAAACCCCACCGGGAGCAAAACCGAATAGGGGCGACACGCTCGGTCCGACAGGACGGGGCAAGCCCTCTCTCCAGGCTCGTCGCCCGGGTTGGTTGCTCGAGGCGTTCGGTAACGATCGTCCCAGAGGAATGGCCGCCACGTCCGGGAGTTCGCTCCCGGGCCCTACAGAACCCGGCTTAAAGGCCGGCTGATCCGCTTCCCGCCGGCACCCTGCGAGCGTCGTTCCACGCATCGAATAGGCTGCATAAAACCGACAAAACTTACCGTCGGTTAACCTTGCTGAGGTCTGATCGGTCTCGACGGAGCCCATGCGGGTCCGCGCGTTGACGGTGCTCAGAGGCTCATGTTACCCGGAATCACTTCGTCAGCGGCGATTTTGGGAACGGCGGACGCGCAGGGCGCTCGTCTGGGGCGAAGTGCGGGCCGCGTCCGCGACGTCCCGTCTTCCTTTGCCGTTCCGTCTCTTCCGGCCGCCTCGGAGCGGTCGATGCCCGCCGCAGGGACGCATGCGTCACATCCTTTCTTCCGTCGCCGTCCGGCGTCCTCGACCCGTTCCGCTTCGGCGCGCTTCGCCCCGGTCCGTCTCGCACGTCGCCATCGGCCGGTTTGCGGCATGACGGTCCTTCATGACGGCGCCCCCGACGGCCCGGCGGCGACCCCGCCCCACATTCCCGTGCTGCTCGCGGAGGTGGTGGCCTCGCTCGGGCTGACCGGCGCGTCCCTGGCCGTCGACGGCACCTTCGGTGCGGGCGGTTACACCCGCGCGATGCTTCAGGCCGATCCGGGCGTTCGCGTGCTGGCCATCGACCGCGATCCCAACGCCATCGCCGGCGGCGCGGCCCTCGTGGCCGCCTCCGAAGGGCGCCTGACCCTGGTGCCGGGCCGGTTCGGCACGCTCGACGCCCTCGTCCGCGACCAGGGGGCCGAGACGGCCGACGCCGTCGTCCTCGATATCGGCGTCTCCTCGATGCAGATCGACCAGGCCGACCGCGGCTTCTCGTTCCGCAACGACGGCCCCCTCGACATGCGCATGGAGCGCGCCGGCCAGAGCGCCGCCGACCTCGTCAACGGCGCCGAGGAGGCGACGCTGGCCGACATCATCTACCATTACGGCGAGGAGCGCCGCTCGCGGGCGGTGGCCCGCGCCATCATCGAGGCGCGGCGGAAAGGCCCGATCGAGACCACGGCGGCGCTGGCCGAGGTCGTGTCGAGCGTGGTTTGGGCGGATCCCGCCAGCGGCATCCATCCGGCGACGCGGACCTTCCAGGGGCTGCGCATCGCCGTGAACGACGAACTCGGCGAACTCGTCCAGGCGCTTCATGCCGCCGAGCGGATCCTCCGGCCCGGCGGGCGCCTCGCCGTGGTCACCTTCCATTCGCTGGAGGACCGCATCGTCAAGCAGTTCTTCTCCGCGCGCAGCGGCCGGGCGGCCCAGGCCTCCCGTCACCTGCCGAGCGCCGATGCGCCGACCCCGCGCAGCTTCACCATGGTGACGAAGGGGCCGGTAACGGCGTCGGATTCCGAGATCCATGCCAATCCGCGCTCGCGCTCGGCCAAGCTCCGGGCCGCCGAGCGCACCATGGCGCCCGTCGCGCCGCCGCTGGCCGCCATCGAAGCGCTGGCGGCCCTTCCCGCCCAGCGCGGTCACCTCGTCTCGAAGAGCGGTGGAGTGCGTCGGTGATCCGTCTGCTGAACGTCCTCGCCATCCTCGGCCTGATCGGATCGGCGATCTACGCCTACTCGATCAAGTACGACACGCTGTACCAGGCCGGTCAGGTCTCGAAGGCCAAGAGCCAGCTCCACAAGGAGCGGCAGGCCATCGCGGTGCTGCGGGCCGAGTGGCAGCTGCTGACCCGCCCCGACCGCCTGCAGGCGGCGGTGGAGCGGCATCTCGCCCTGGAGCCCATCGGCGTGAACCATCTCGGACGCCTCTCCGACCTGCCGATGCGTCCCGACCGCGGCGACGAGATCGGCCGCCTGCTGGCCGCCACCGCGACGCCCAAGGAGAAGTCGGCGGCGAAGTCCTCCGACGAGCCAAGGACGACCGGTTCGATCACCACGCGCACCACGACCACCAAGCCGACGACCACCGCGTCGGCGACCAAGACGACCACCGTCCAAACCACCAGAACGCCCAATACGGTTTCGAGGTAGTCCCGTGTCAGACGAGACCGTTCACGATCACGCGCCCCACACCGCCGAAGAGGCCGGGGACGCCCACCACCCCGAGAGCGCTCCGCAGCCGGCGCCCGCCGCGCGTCCGACCTGGACGGTGATGGGCGTGGTGCGGGCGATGTTCCATCTGGCCATCGAGCGGTCCTATGCCCGCGTCGGCCTCGTCGGTCTCGGCTTCGCGGTGGTGTTCCTCACCATCGCCGGCCGGCTCGTGGCGATGGCGGCCTTCCCCCAGGCCGATAACGGCGACAACCGCGTCGCCGCCGCGGCCACCACCGCGATCCGGCCCGACATCGTCGACCGCAACGGCGAGATCCTCGCGACCGACATCCGCACGGTTTCGGTCTTCGCCGAGCCGAAGAACATCTACGACAAGGACGAGGCGGTGGAGCTCCTCACCGCCGTCCTGCCCGAGCTCAACGCCACCGACCTGCGCGCCAAGCTCTCGACGAAGAAGGGCTTCGTCTGGGTCAAGCGCGAGATCACCCCGAAGCAGCAGCTCGAGGTGCATCGCCTCGGCATTCCGGGCGTCGGCTTCCTGCCCGACCACAAGCGCGTCTACCCCAACGGCACGGCGGCGGCCCATATCCTGGGTGTCACCAACCTCGACAATATCGGCATCGCCGGCATCGAGAAGTACATCGACAATACCGGCCTGAAGGATCTCAACAGCCTCGGCTTCGTCGCCAAATCCACCGACCTGCGGCCGGTCCAGCTCTCCATCGACCTGCGGGCGCAATTCGCCCTGCGCGACGAGCTCGCCTGGGGCCTCGACCACTTCAAGGCCAAGGCCGCGGCGGGCATGATCCTCGACGTGACCACCGGCGAGGTGATCGCGCTCGTCTCCCTGCCGGATTTCGACCCGAACAACCCGGCCGAGGCGAACAATCCCGACCGGATCAACCGGATGAATGTCGGCGTCTACGAGATGGGCTCGACCTTCAAGGCGATGACGCTGGCCATGGCGCTCGATTCCGGCAAGTACAACGTCAATTCCACCTTCGACACCCGCGGCGGCGTGCTCACCTGGGGCCGGCAGAAGATCCACGAATATCACGGCACCAACCGCACCATCACCATGCCGGAGGTGTTCACGCACTCCTCCAACATCGGCTCGGCCAAGATGGCGCTCGGCATCGGTGTGCCCGGCCACAAGGCCTTCCTGAAGAAGATGGGCCTCACCGACCGGATGCGGACGGAACTGCCCGAGAGCGCGGAGCCCATCGTTCCCTCGCGCTGGACCGAGATCAACACCATCACCATCGCCTTCGGACACGGTCTCGCGGTGGCCCCCCTCCAGGCGGCGGCGGCGGTGGGCGCCATCACCAATGGCGGTAACCTCATCGTGCCGACCTTCCTCAAGACCACCGAGGCCGAGGCGCTGAAGAAGGCGACCCGCGTGCTCAAGCCCGAGACCAGTGAGGCGATGCGCTTCATCATGCGCCTCAACGCGGTGGAAGGCTCGGCCAAGAAGGCGTCGATCCCGCTCTACTATGTCGGCGGCAAGACCGGCACCGCCGAGAAGGTGATCCACGGCCGCTACGTGAAGAACCGCCTGTTCACGACCTTCATGGCCGCCGCACCCATGAACAACCCGAAATACCTGTTCGTCACCATCATGGACGAGCCGCAGGGCCTGCCGGAATCCGGCGGCTACGCCACCGCCGCCTGGAACTCGGGCGTCGTCACCGGGCGGGTGATCGAGCGCGTCGCCCCGATCATCGGTCTGCCGCCGCAATTCGATCCGCCGGTGAAGCCGTTCCCCCTCATGGTGAAGCTCGGCGCGTATCACGCGACGATGCTCGACGGGCGATGAGCGGCATGACCCTCGGCGGATTGTTTCCCGAGGCCGACCTCGGTGCTGCGGCGGGAAACGCCGTGCATGGCATCACCGCCGATAGCCGCCGGGTCGTTCCCGGCGGCGTCTTCGTGGCGGTGCCGGGAACGCGGGTGGACGGCAAGGTCTTCGCGGCCAAGGCCTTCGCGGATGGCGCCGTCGCCATCCTGGGGGAGGGCGACCGGCCCGCCGACCTGCCGGCAGAGGCTCTCTGGATTGCCGTTCCCGACGTGCGCCGTGTCCTGGCGCTCGCCGCCGCGCGCTTCTCCGGCCGCCAGCCGCAGACCGTGATCGCGGTCACCGGGACCAGCGGCAAGAGTTCGGTGGCCGATTTCGTCCGCCAGATCCTGTCGCGTCTGGGATTCGCCTCGGCGAGCCTCGGCACGGTGGGCATCGTCACCGATCGCGGCGCG
Organism: Methylobacterium sp. Leaf85; assembly: GCF_001422125.1. Classification (NCBI taxonomy): domain Bacteria; kingdom Pseudomonadati; phylum Pseudomonadota; class Alphaproteobacteria; order Hyphomicrobiales; family Methylobacteriaceae; genus Methylobacterium; species Methylobacterium sp. Leaf85. The sequence continues at coordinate 283,030 of NZ_LMME01000001.1, forward strand.
CAATACGGCTCGCTGACCACGCCCGATCCGGTCTCGCTGCACGAGACCCTGGCGCGGCTGGCGGATGACGGCATCACCCATCTCGCCATGGAGGCGTCGTCCCACGGGATCGAGCAGCGCCGCCTCGACGGCGTGACACTCACTGTGGCCGGTTTCACCAATCTCGGCCGCGACCACCTCGATTATCACGCCACCATCGAGGAGTATCTCCAGGCCAAGCTGCGGCTGTTCACGACGCTCCTGCCGGACGGCCGGCCCGTGATCGTCAATGCCGATGGTCCCTATGCCGACCGGGTCATCGAGGCCGCGCGTGCCGCCGGGCACGATGTCCTGACGACCGGCATGAAGGGCGACGCCATCCGCCTCGTCGATGCCCGGACCGAAGGCTTCGCCCAAGTCCTGACGATCCGGCTCGGAGACGAGGCAGGGACGCACCGGGTCGACCTGCCTCTCGTGGGCGCGTTCCAGGTGGAGAACGCGCTCCTGGCCGCCGGCCTCGTCGGCGCCGCCATCGGCCGCGACCGCATGGCGGACGTTCTCGCCACCCTCGAACACCTCACCGGCGTGCCCGGCCGCATGGAGCGGATCGGCGAGGTCAATGGCGCCCTCTGCCTCGTGGATTACGCCCACAAGCCCGAAGCCCTGGAGAGCGTGCTCGACGCGCTCCGCCCCTTCGCGACAGGTCGCCTGACCTGCGTCTTCGGCTGTGGCGGCGACCGCGACACCGGCAAGCGCCCGCTCATGGGCGCCATCGCGGCACGCAAAGCCAACCTCGTCATCGTCACCGACGACAATCCGCGCAGCGAGGATCCGGCCTCGATCCGCGCCGCCATCCTCGCCGCCTCTCCCGGCGCCATCGAGATCGGCGACCGGGCCGAGGCGATCCGCACCGCCATGCGCGGGCTCCGGCCCGGCGACGTGCTGGTGGTGGCCGGCAAGGGTCATGAAACCGGCCAGATCGTGGGCGCACAGGTGCTCCCGTTCTCGGATCACGAGGTGATCCGGTCTGCGATCGCGGAGGTGGGGGCGTGAAACGGTCGTCGGTCGATCCGATGCGAAGGGTGTGCGTCCCCCTCTCCCCGCAGGCGGGGAGAGGGCTTCCTGCACCTCGCCGTGCAGGAAGCAAGCGGAGCGACGGTAAGGGGGGATCTCCGGAGGAGACTCGTCCGTCGTCGCCCCCTCACCATCGGCTGCCGCCTCGCCGTGCTCCCCGACAGGGGGGAGACACGGCCCTCTCCCCGCAGGCGGGGAGAGGGGATGCGTCCGACCGTTCATTACGAGTGACTCGCCGATGACTGCCTCGCCCCTCTGGACCCCCGAGGCCCTGGAAGCCGCCACCGGCGGCAGCCTGCTCGGCAATCCGAAGCCGATCACCGGTGCCTCCATCGACACGCGGACGCTGCAGCCGGGCGACCTGTTCTTCGCCATTCGCGGCGAGGCGCGGGACGGCCATGATTTCGTTCGCGATGCCCTGGCGCGCGGTGCCGGAGCGGCCGTGGTCGCCGCCGACCGGGCCGGGGAATTCGCCGGGGCGGGGGGCGTCCTCGCCGTGTCGGGAGCGGGCGAGGATCCGATCCTCGAGGCCATGCGTGCCCTCGGGGCGGCCTCGCGCCGGCGCACGGATGCCGGCATCGTCGCCGTCACCGGCTCCGTCGGCAAGACCGGCACGAAGGAGGCCCTGCTCCACGTCCTGTCCGCGCAGGGGCGGACCCATGCGTCCATCGCCTCCTACAACAACCATTGGGGCGTGCCGCTGACCCTGGCGCGGATGCCCGCCGACAGCGATTACGGCGTGTTCGAGATCGGCATGAACCACGCGCGCGAGATCGTGCCGCTGACCGCCATGGTCCGGCCGGACATCGCGCTGATCACCACCGTCGAGCCGGTGCATATCGAGCATTTCGCCTCGCTCTCGGCCATCGCCGATGCCAAGGGCGAGATCTTCTCCGGGCTGAGCGTCGGCGGGACCGCCATCATCAACCGCGACAACCCGAACTTTTCGCGCCTGCTCGCCCATGCCCATGCCTCGCAGGCTGGCCGCGTCGTCACCTTCGGCGAGCACGAGGAGGCCGATGTCCGCGCCCTTCGTATCGTCATGCGGCCCGATCTCTCCGTGGTGGACGCATCGGTGATGGGTATCCCCGTGACGTACCAGCTCGGAACGCCCGGCCGGCACACGGCGATGAACTCGCTGGGCGTCATGGCGGTGGTCCATGCCCTGGGCGCCGACCTGGCGCGAGCCGCCCTGTCCCTGGCCGCGTTGAAGCCCCCCGTCGGGCGCGGCGAGCGCACGGCGCTCAAGCTCAAGGATGGCGAGGCCTTCCTGGTGGACGAGAGCTACAACGCCAACCCGGCCTCGGTGCGCGCAGCCCTGGCCACCCTGTCCGGCATCGAGACCGGATCGCGCGGGCGCCGCATCGCGGTCCTCGGCGACATGCTGGAACTCGGAGCGGCGGCGGAAGAGCACCACCGGGGCCTCGCCTCGGCCGTGGAAGAGGCCGGGATCGATCTCGTCTTCACCGCCGGCCCGATGATGCGCCACCTGTTCGAGGCGCTGCCGGTGAGCCGGCGCGGCGTCTCGGCCGGAGCGTCGTCGGATCTCGTCGATCCGCTCCTGGGTGCCCTGCGCGCCGGAGACGCCGTGATGGTCAAGGGATCGAACAGCATCCGCATGGGCCGCATTGTCGAAGCCCTCAAAGCCCGCTACGCGGGCGCCGTGGACCGCGTCGAGTCGGCGCAGGCCGCGATCCGCCAATAGACCTCCGTGTCAGGCCCGGCTCGCCGGGAGAGCCCGCGAGCCGGGCGGCATGGCGGGGATGGAAAGGCGCGCGGCCTCCTCCAACCCCGACGATCCATTCCCAGACAAACCGCGACCGGGTGTCGGATGCTGTATCTCCTGTCGGACCTGAGCGGCACGCTCTCGCCCCTCAACGTCTTCCGCTACATCACCTTCCGGACCGGCGGCGCGCTGTTCACGGCGGGCCTGTTCGTGTTCTGGTTCGGGCCGCTCATCATCTCGCTGCTGCGCCTGCGCCAGGGCAAGGGGCAGCCGATCCGCGAGGACGGGCCTCAGACCCACCTGACCAAGCGCGGCACGCCGACCATGGGCGGGCTCATGATCCTGGCCGGCGCCATCGTGGCGATCCTGCTCTGGGCCAATCCGCGCAATCACTTCGTCTGGGTGACGCTGGCCGTGACCCTCGGATTCGGCGCCATCGGCTTCTACGACGACTACCTCAAGGTGACGAAGCAGTCGCATAAGGGGTTCTCGGGCAAGTTCCGGCTCCTGCTCGAAGCCTCCATCGCCATCTCGGCCTGCACCCTGATCTCGTATTATTCGGCGCCCGCGCTCCAGAACCAGCTCGCCTTCCCGGTCTTCAAGGATGCGCTCCTCAACCTCGGCTGGTTCTACGTGCTGTTCGCCGGCTTCGTCATCGTCGGCGCCGGCAACGCGGTGAACATCACGGACGGCCTCGACGGCCTCGCCATCGTGCCGGTGATGATCGCCTGCGGCACGTTCGGGGTCATCGCCTATCTCGTCGGCAACGTCTTCACCGCCAACTACCTCCAGGTGAATTACGTCCGCGACACCGGCGAGCTCGCCGTCGTCTGCGGCGCGGTGATCGGCGCCGGGCTCGGCTTCCTGTGGTTCAACGCCCCCCCGGCGCAGATCTTCATGGGCGATACCGGGTCGCTCGCCCTCGGCGGCCTCCTCGGCACCGTGGCTGTCGCCACGAAGCACGAGATCGTGCTGGCCATCGTCGGCGGCCTGTTCGTCCTGGAGATCATGTCGGTGATCATCCAGGTCGCCTCGTTCAAGCTCACCGGCAAGCGCGTCTTCCGCATGGCGCCGATCCACCACCATTTCGAACAGAAGGGCTGGAAGGAGCCGCAGGTCGTGATCCGGTTCTGGATCATCGCCGTGATCCTGGCGCTCGCCGGCCTCGCGACGCTGAAGCTGCGCTGAGCGTCGTATGATGGTCCGCCACAACCGGTCTTCCTCCCGCCGATCACCTCGTCCTGAGGCCCGCTCGCGCGGGCGCCTCAGGATGAGGTAGAGGGAGGGGGACAGAGATCAGAGCATTGGCGAGTTCGAGACCCGCATGACCCCCGCCACCACCTTCGCCGGCCGCACGGTCGCCCTGTTCGGCCTCGGCGGCTCCGGCCTCGCCACGGCGGTCTCGCTCCAGGCCGGGGGCGCCCGCGTCGTCGCCTGGGACGACAGCCCCGAGAGCCGGGCCAGGGCGCGCGAACGGGGCATCGGCGTCGCGGATCTGCGCAGCGCCGACTGGTCGGGCTTCTCCGCCCTGATCCTGGCCCCCGGCGTACCGCTGACCCATCCCGCGCCGCATTGGACCGTCGATCTCGCCAAGGCGGCCGGAATCGAGATCGTCGGCGACGTGGAGCTGTTCTGCCGCGAGCGAGCCAAGATCGCGCCTAATTCGCCGTTCGTCGCCATCACGGGCACCAACGGCAAGTCCACCACCACGGCGCTGATCGCGCATATCCTGAGCGACGCGGGCCTCGACGTTCAGATGGGCGGCAATATCGGCACGGCGATCCTGTCGCTGGAGCCGCCGGCTCCGGGGCGCTACCATGTCATCGAACTGTCCTCGTTCCAGATCGACCTGACGCCGTCCCTGAACCCGAGCGTCGGAGTGCTCCTCAACATCACGCCCGACCATCTCGACCGGCATGGGACGATGGAAAACTACGCGGCGATCAAGGAACGGCTGATCCGGGGCTCCGCCCTCGCGGTGGTCGGCGTCGACGACGAGCCGAGCCGCGCCATCGCCGACCGGCATCGGGGACCCCTCGTACGGATCGGTGTCGCGCAACAGGACGTAGATGGGCTGACCGTCCGCGACGGGATCGTGGCCGGGCGCTCCGGGGAGGCCATCGCGGATGTCTCCGGCATCGGCTCGCTCCGGGGCGCGCATAACTGGCAGAACGCCGCCGTCGCCATCGCCGTGGCCCAGGCTCTCGCCGTGACCGATGGGCAGATCGCATCGGCACTCGTGAGTTTCCCTGGCCTGCCGCACCGGATGGAGGAGGTCGGCCGGCGCGGGCGGGTTCTGTTCGTCAACGATTCCAAGGCGACCAACGCGGATTCCACCGAGAAGGCCCTCACGGCCTTCCGCGACATCCACTGGATCCTCGGCGGCAAGCCGAAGGAGGGCGGCATCGACCTGCTGGCACCGCTGTTCGACCGCGTCGCCCACGCCTACCTCATCGGCGCGGCGAGCGACGCCTTCGCCGCGACGCTGGAGGGGAGGGTGCCCTACACGCGCTGCGGCACCCTGGACGTGGCGACGAAGCAGGCGGCGGAGGCTGCTGCGAGATCAGAAGCGCCGGAGCCGGTGGTCCTTCTCTCGCCGGCCTGTGCCTCCTACGACCAGTTCAAGAGTTTCGAAGATCGGGGCGACCAGTTCCGCGCGCTCGTGCGGGGGCTGATCGGATGATCCGACCCCGGACCCCGTTTTCCGCGACCGGCTTTATCGGGATTTAACCGGCCCGGACTCATCATCCGCTGCGACCGGCATCATGCCGCTGGCGAGGCCGCGCCCTGTGAAACAGATCGTTTCCGTTCAGATCCTGCGAGGACTGGCGGCATTCATGGTCGTTTTCGGCCATGCCCAGCATCACACCCTCGTGCAGACGTTGAAGCTCGGCGGTTCGTTCGAGCGTGTTCATCTGTTACCTTGGCGCGCTGGTGTCGATATCTTCTTCGTCATCTCCGGTTTCATCATGGTCTACGCGTCCGAAGATCTATTTGGACGAAAGGGTGCATCGATCGAGTTTTTGGCGCGGCGAGTGGCGCGGATCGTCCCGCTCTATTGGATGTTCACAGCCTTCTACACCCTGTTTCTCGTGATCGCGCTCGTGGGCACGACCAAGGAATTTCCCGGCTGGCCGAGCATCGTCGCATCCTTTGCCTTCTGGCCAGCCTATGCCACGGGGCATGAGGCTCCAATGCCCGTCTTCGAACTCGGATGGACGCTGAATTACGAGATGTTTTTCTATGTCGTCTTCGCGGTCTTCATCGCCTTGCGACGCAGTCGAACGGTGATCGCTGTGGCGGCCCTGCTCGGTGGACTCGTTCTCATGGGATTCGTCCTGCAGCCTAGTGCCGCCGCCCCGTTCTTCTGGACCCGCCCGATCGTACTCGAATTCGTCTTCGGCATGGGGATCGCTCTGCTCCTCCGCCATGGTGTGGTTTTATCGGGACTGATCCGGGGAGCCTTTCTCGTCGGCGGGGTCGCCATCCTGATAGCCGACCCAATCGACTCGTCGCATCAGGCCATCGATTGGACGACGCCCAACGACGCCTGGCGCGTCCTCGGCTGGGGACTCCCCGCAGCTTTGATCGTCTGCGCAGCCGTCCTCGGCCGTCAGGGGCAGCCTTCCCGTCTCTCCAAGCTCGGGGTCCATCTGGGCGACGCATCGTATGCGCTCTATCTGAGCCATCCTTTCGTGATCGTCGGGATCCGAAAGGCCATGCAATGGGCAGGCCTCGATGAAACGACGAGGGCGTGGCCGATGCTCGCCTTCACGGTCGTATCCTGCTGTGTCTTTGCCGTGTTCGTGCACCGGTTCGTGGAACGGCCGGTGACCCGCTTCATCCAGGGAATCCTGGTCCGCCCCCGGCCTCCCAGGACAGCGACAGCCTGACGCTTGGGCGACAGTCCTCAGCATGCGAGGGATGCAACGCCGCCTGCTTAAGCCTTCGCTGACGGGACTGCCTCATGCTGAGGCCGGGCGCATATCCTGAGGTGGGTTGGACGGGCGGAATGGCGGCAGGCGGGAGATGGAGCGCGAGTGAGGCGGGCGTCGCTATGGCGTCGGCTGTTCCTCGCCGCGTCTCGTCGGGCTCGCTTCACACCCTCGGCTACGCGCTGTTGGCGCTGGTCATCTTCTTCACGTGCTTCACCTTCATGAAGCCGTCGCCCTATGATTTTCTGGCATTGCCGACGATCGCGTTGTGGTTCCTGCTGGGGATCAGGTTCTACCGCTCGACGATCGTCATCGTCGCACTTCTGCTGATCTATCTGGTGGCGATCGTCATCGCGCTGATCCCCTATCTCGACGAGAGCAATTCGGTCGATTGGACCTATCAGGCCGTCTATCTCGGGTTGACCGGTATCTTCTTCGTGATGTTCTTCTCGGACGATACGTCCGACAGAGTCGGTTTCGTCCTCAAGGCGTACCTCGCGGGAGCGCTCTTTGCCGCGATCTGCGGCATCTTCAGCTATTTCGACGTGCTCGGCGAAGACGTGCTGTTCAAGATGGACGGACGCGCCTCGGGCGTGTTCCAGGACCCCAATCTGCTCGGATCCTTCCTCATCCTGTCGGTGCTGTATCTCATCCGCAGGATGCTGGTGGGGGAGACGCGACAGGTGTTCCTGTCGGCAATGGCGCTTCTCGTCCTGCTGGCCTGCGTCTTCCTCTCGTTCTCGCGCGGATCCTGGGGAGCGTGCCTCCTCGGCATCTGCCTGACGATCGGCCTCACATGGGCAACCTCTCCGTCGCGGGCCATTCGGCGGCGCATCGCCCGGTTGTCGGCCCTCACCGTCCTCGTCGGCGCGCTCCTGATCGGCGGCCTCCTGTCGATGGAGGGTGTCTCCGAGCGGTTCACCGACCGGGCGCAGGTCACGAAGGATTACGACGAAGGCGAGACCGGACGGTTCGGCAATCAGCGCCGCGGCATCCCGATGCTCATCGATCGCCCCCTCGGTTTCGGGCCGCTGAGATGGCGCGTGGTCTTCGATCTGGAGCCGCACAATTCCTACATCGGCAGTTTCGCGAATGGCGGCTGGCTCGGAGGTTTCGCGTTCGTCTCCATCGTCCTGACATCGATCTTCGTCGGGTTTCGCCTGTGCCTCAAACCGTCACCCTATCAGGGGCTCGCCCAGATCGTGTTTCCGGCCCTTCTGATGTTCTTCCTCCAGGCATTTCAGATCGATATCGAGAAGTGGCGTCACCTCTATATGATGCTTGGAATGGTATGGGGGCTCGAGGCCGCACGCGTTCGCTGGGTGTTTCGACAGCGATCGACCACCTGACATCTCACGCTGGGTCCATCGCCGTGGCGGCGACGTCTCGCCGGCGAAGGAATGATGCTGTGTGCCGTCGCGAATGACGCGGCGGAGGGCGAAATTCTCATGTGAGACATAGAACGTTATCCTAGCGGCCTGCATATGTGATGCTCCGCAAGGCTGCCACCGCAGCTCAACGAGGCCAGATCCTTGATCACGCCGTCTCATGAAGCCGAGCGCGTCGCCGCGCTTCACGGCCTGGGTATCCTCGATACGCCTCCCGAAGAGCATTTCGAGGCGGTGTCGCGCACGGCCAAACGCCTTTTCGGGGTCGAGAAGGCCTATGTCGCCCTCATCGATTCCGACCGGCAGTGGATCAAGTCGGACTGCGATCTCGGCCACAAGGAGATGCCGCGCCTCGAATCGTTCTGTCATCACACCATCGCCGGTGGCGACATGCTCGTGGTGCCGGATGCGCGCCTCGATCCGCGCTTCGCCAGAAACCCCTTGGTGACCGGCCCCGATCCCATCGTCTTCTACGCCGGCGTGCCGCTGTGCCTCGAATCGGGTTTCCGCGTCGGCTCGTTCTGTCTCATGCACAGCACGCCGCGCCCGTTCGGCGTGGAGGATGAAGCGGCTCTGCACGACCTCGCGGCCACCGTCACCGCCCATCTTCGCCTCGCGGACGCCCATGTGAGGCTGGTCCGCGAGGCCGAGGAACGCGCGGCCCACCAGGCGACCATCGCCGACCAGCGGGAAGAGTTGCAGCAGCGCCAGAGCGCGCTCGCCAGCGCGCATCACCTGCTCTCCATGGCGGAGGAGGTCGCCGGGATCGGCCATTGGCGCGTCCGGCTCGCCGATGGCCATACCTTCTGGTCCACGGGCATCTACGTGATCTCCGGGCTCGATCCCGCGACCTTCGCCCCGTCCTTCGAGCGGGCCATCGATCTGCATCATCCCGACGACCGTGAGCTGGTTCGCTCCAGCATCTCCGATGCGCTGGAGCGAAGAGGTGCTTTCGCCTTCGAAGCGAGGATGGTTCGTCCGAACGGGGAGGTCCGGACGATGGTCGTTCGCGGCATCTGCGAATGCGACGTGGCGGGTCTGGCCGTCGGTCTGGTCGGCACCGCCATCGACGTGACGGACGCCCGCAATTCCGACGCCGCCCTGCGGGAGCGGACGAGTCAGTTCCGCCGTCTCGTGGACGCGGTGAGCGATTGCGCCTTCGTCACCCTCGACCGGACCGGCCACGTCGCCAACTGGAACAGCGGGGCGGAGCGGATCACCGGCTATTCCGCGAAGGACGCCATCGGGCGCCACGTCTCGCGCTTCTATACGACGGAGGGGCTCGAAGCGGGGGCGCCGCGCATCGCGCTCGCCACCGCCGCCTATGAGGGGCGGCTCAAGTTCGAGTGCTGGCGAGTTCGCCGCGACGGCTCGCAATTCTTCGCCAGCGTCGCCATCGACGCCATCCGCGACGACGAGGGGGCCGTGGTCGGCTATGCCGAGATCACCCGCGACATCACCGAGCGCCGCGCTGCGGAACTCGAGCTCCAGCGTAGCGAGGATCGCTACCGCACCCTCGCGGAGGCTCTGCCCGCCCTGATCTGGACGACCCGCCCGCCGGACGGGACGGCGACCTATGTGAATCCGGCCTTCACCGCTTTCTACGGCGATATCGGTCCCGAGCGGACCGAGCGCACGGCGCGCAACCATCCCGACGATGCCGAACGCATGGCGGTCGCCTGGCGGAACGCCCATGCCTGGGGGCGGACCTTCACGGTTGAGGGACGCCTGCGCCGCCATGACGGCGTCTACCGCTGGCACAAGATCGTGATGATCCCGATCCCGACCCATGACGACCGGGCGCCCGATGCCGCCGAATGGCTCGGCACCGCCCTCGACATCGACGACATCATCACTGCACGCCAGCGGTTGGAGGAGACCACCGACCTGCTGCGCATCGCCCAGGACGCGGCCGATGCGGGCACCTGGGATCTCGACCTCTGGACGGATACCATCACCCTCAGCCCGAAAGCCGTCGGCCTGTTCGGCCTCCCCTGCGAGGGCGCCCGGGCCATGCCCGTCCAGGATTGGATCCCGCTGGTCCATCCCGATGACCGGGAGGCGGTCCGAGAGGAAGCAGCCAACGCGATCCGAAACCGGACCAACTACGTCGCCGAGTATCGCATTGTCGTGGACGCGGAGGAGCGCTGGATCTCGACCTGCGGTCGCGTGCTCTACGACGCGGCCGGCGCGCCCTATCGGATGGTGGGCCTGCATTTCGACATCACCGAGCGCAAGACGGTGGAGGCCGCGTTGCAGGCGGCCACAGTCAGGGCCGAGCAGGCCAGCGCTGCGAAAAGCGAATTCCTCGCCGCCATGAGCCACGAGATCCGGACGCCGCTCAACAGCATCCTCGGCTATGCCGACCTCCTGCTGGAGGAGCCGAGCCGGACGCCGGACGACAGGCACCGCCTCGAACTGATCGGAGGGGCGGGCGCCGCGCTTCTCACCATCGTCAACGACGTTCTCGACTTCTCGAAGATCGAGGCGGGGCAGTTCACCCTGGAACTGCTCCCCTTCCCGTTGCGCGACCTCATCGAGAATACGGTGGAGATCGTGCGCGGCAGCGCGCTCAAGAGCCCCGTGACCATCCTCTCGCGGCTCGACCCCGCGCTGCCGCCCTGGGCATTGGGGGATGCGAACCGGCTCAGGCAGGTGCTGCTCAATCTCCTCAACAACGCGGTGAAGTTCACCCCTGCGGGTTCCGTCACCCTGAACGTCAGCCAATGCGGCGAGGAGGCCGGCGGCCCCGTCCTGCGCTTCGAGGTGGTGGATACCGGTATCGGCATCTCGGAGGAGGAGCAGATCCATCTGTTCCAGCGCTTCAGCCAGGTCGATTCCTCCATCAGCCGTCGCTTCGGCGGCACCGGACTCGGCCTCGCCATCTGCCGCCGCCTCGTCTCGATGATGGATGGGGAGATCGGGGTCACGAGCCGTCCCGGCGAAGGATCGACCTTCTGGTTCACCCTCGCCCTGCCGCGCGCGGAGGCGGCGAGCGGCCCCCCTGAGGCCGGGGCGGCGAGGGAGGCCATGGTGCCGAGACCGGTGCGGATCCTCGTCGCCGACGACGTGCCGGTGAACCAGGCCCTGGCTCGGGCGGTCCTCGAACTCGCCGGCCACAGCGTCGACGTGGTGGGCAACGGTGCCGAGGCGGTGGCGGCGATCCAGGCCCGTGCGGGCGGACCGCTCGCTTTCGACCTCGTCCTCATGGACGTCCAGATGCCCGGCATGGATGGGCTCGCCGCCACGCGCCTGATCCGCGCCCTGCCTGCCCCCGCCTGCGCGGTGCCGATCATCGCCATGACCGCCAACGTCCTGCCCGAGAAGGTCGCCTCGCTGACGGCCGCCGGCATGGACGATCATGTCGGCAAGCCGTTCAAGCGCGATGCGCTCTACGCGGCCATCGCCCGTTGGAGCGGCCCCGTGGCTGCCGGCGACGCGCCGGCCCTACCGACCATTCTCGATCGCGAGGTCTACGAGTCGCTGAGGGACATGGTGGGGCCGGAGCGGGCGACGGTCCTGCTGTCGATGCTGGCCGACGAACTCATCGACCGGTTCGGATCGTCGCCGCAGGCCGTGGATCTGTCGGGCATGGAGCCGGCGGATCTGGCCTACGACGCGCACGTCATGGTGTCGGCCGCCGGGCTGCTCGGCTTCGTCGGTCTGTCGGATCTCTGCCGCGAGATCGAAACAGCCTGCCGCAACGGGGACGACCTCGCTCTGCTGGTCCAGCGCCTCGTCGTCGTCCGGGACGGTACCCTCGGAACGATCAGGATGCTGCAAGCCGCCTGACCGTTCGGCAAGATCCCATACCGGGTCTCCCTGACCCCATAGGATCAGGGATGTTCGGTATCACTCGGTCTCGGGTGTCGGCTCGTCTTCCGGCTCGGGTTCCGCCGTCCAGGCCGTGGCGAAGGCGGCGAGCTGCATGGCATCCTTGAAGGCCATGACCGAGACACTGCGCTCGGTGGGCATTCCACCCGGATAAGGAGCGATCAGGACGGTCTCCTGGGACAGACGCGCGCCGGGGGTCTTCTCGGCGATCCAGGCCTCCGCCTCGGCGCAGAGACGTGCCGGGTCGGAGGGATCTCGTGCGCGGGAATCCGAGCGCAGCACGAGGACGTAGGGGCCGAGCGTCGGATTACGCTGCTGCAGGCCCTGGATGATGTCGATCATGATCGTGTCTCGTCACGTTCCTGCCGGGGGCGCGGCACGGCCCCCGGCGAATCCGGTCGTTCAATGAAGCTTGACCCGCGGCTCCGTGCGCCGCGTCAGGGCGCGGGCCGTGGCGTCGAGGGCGGTCTTGATCGTGCCGTGCAGGGCGCGCTCGTGCATCTTGTAGAGCGACCAGTACATCATCCGCGCGAACAGCCCGGCGATGAACATGTTCTTTCCCTGGATGAAGCCCATCAGGTTGCCCACCGTGGAATATTCCCCGAGGGACACCAGCGAGCCGAAATCCCGGTACTTGAACGGCTTCAGGGGCTCCCCGGCCATCTTGATCGGGATCTGCTTGATGAGATGGCTCGCCTGCTGGTGCGCCGCCTGCGCACGCGGCGGGATCGGCGTGTCCGAGCCCTGCTCCACCAGATAGGCGCAATCGCCCATGGCGAAGATGTCGGGATCGCGCGTGGTCTGGAGCGTCGGCGTGACCACGAGCTGATTGTTGCGCGTGGTCTCGAGGCCGCCGATCTCCTGCAGGAACGGCGGCGCCTTCACGCCGGCCGCCCAGACCACGAGTTCGGAGGGGATGAACCCGCCATCGGCGAGCTGGACGCCGTCGGCTCGGACTTCCGTCACCCGTGCCTGAGTGCGGACCTCGACGCCGATCTTGTTCAGCAGCGCCATCACCTCCGCCGAGAGACGCTCGGGGACGGCCGGCAGGATCCGGCTCGCCGCCTCGACGAGGGTGATCTTCAGGTCCTTGGCGGGGTCGATCTTGTCGAGGCCGGTGGAGGCCACGTCGCGGGTGGTGCGATGAAGCTCCGCCGCCAGTTCGGTGCCGGTGGCGCCGGCCCCGATCACCGTCACGTGGAGCTGGCCGGGGCGCACCGGCCCGACCTGGGTGTGCGCGCGCAGCATGCCGTTGACGAGGCGCTGGTGGAACCGCACCGCCTGGTCCGGCGTGTCCAGGGCGATGGCGTTCTCCTTCACCCCCGGCGTGCCGAAATCGTTGGTGGTCGAGCCCACCGCCAGGACCAGCGTGTCGTAGGGGATCGAGCGGACGGGTGTGACCTCGCGGCCCTCGGCATCGTGGCTCGCGGCGAGCTGGATCGTGCGCGCGGTCCGGTCGAGCCCCGTCATCGAGCCGATGCGATAGCGGAAATGATGCTGATGCGCGTGGTGGAGATAGTCCACGGCGTGGTGGCCGACATCGAGGCTGCCCGCGGCGACCTCGTGCAGCAGCGGCTTCCAGATATGGGTCCGTGCCCTGTCCACGAGGGTGACGTGCGCCTTGCCCTTCCGGCCCAGCGTGTCGCCGAGCTTGGTGGCGAGCTGAAGCCCAGCCGCGCCTCCACCGACGACCACGATGCGGTGGAGGTTGTCCACGGTTTCGCCCGGTACCATGCGTCCCTCGTCCCTTAAACTTGAGCGGCAGGCAGCCCGCCTTTTTCTCCGCTCGGGTCTTATAGGCAAAATCTTTTTTGAACGGCAGCCTCAGCTACGCAGCCCGGCCGATATTCTCACGCGGGCGCGCCGGGCTGGCGCAGGGGATGCGCCCTGGCGAACGCCTCCTGCCCCAGGCAATCCTCGGCGATCCGCCTCACGGTGGGATAGGGCGCGGTCTCGACGCTGAAGATGCCGGTGCCGACCCAGAGGCTCACGAGGCAGAGATCGGAATGGCTGATCGCGTCTCCCTGCGCATAGCGGCCGGTGCCGGGCTCGTGGGCGAGGCGGGTCTCCAGCGTCTTGAGCCCGGTCTCGAACCAGTGCCGCACGAACCCCATCATGCCGTCCTTCGGGATGTCGTAGGCCGACATCAGGTAGTTGCGCACCCGCGGAACATAGAGCGGATGAGTATCGCAGGCGACCACCTGCGCCAGGGAGCGGGCGCGCGCCCGGGCTTTCGGATCGCTCGGCAGCAGGGCCGGCTCGGGATGGATGTCCTCGAGATAGTCGAGGATCGCCAGCGATTGGGTGAGGGGAGGGCCGTCGCCGTCGAAGAAGGCCGGCACGGCGCCCTGCGGGTTGATGGCGAGATACTCGGGCTTGAACTGGTCGCCGGCATCGAGATCGATGAAGGTCTCCTCGCAGGCGAGGCCCTTGAGGTTGAGGGCGATGCGCACCCGGAAAGCGGCGGCCGAGCGCCAGTTGCCGTACATCTTCATGGCCGTCTCCCCTTCAGCCTTTGATCGCCGGGGACCACACCCGACAACGATGCCGACCGCAAGTGCCGATTCCGTCAGTGCACCGCGCCGGTCGGACGAGCGCTCGCCGGATGTCACCGCGTGATGGAATGCCTGCCGGGGGGCGGCCAACGACGGGCCGTTACGGAAGGCTTGCGGCGGCGATCTTCTAATGGCTATGTTTCACAGAATTAGTATTCAAGATTGGCGAGAGCCGTGGCGCTATCAATGAGTAAACTCTATGTTTTGAGAATCGCCGTCGCAATCTGTCTGATATTCGTGTCGATCCCCTCCTCGTTTGCCTGGAGGCTCGATCCGGACCAATTTTCCGGCCCGATGCGCGAATATCAGATCGAGCTTGCAAAGATTATCCTCGTTCGTGCGCGAAACACCGGCTACCGCTCCCAATTCAGTGGGATGACGACGGTGATGTTCACGATAAACCGTTCGGGAATCATCGAGGAATTTCATATCAAGGAGAGTTCCGGGTCTCCGTATATCGACTCCCTTGCCAAGGAGATCCTTCGAGTGGGCGCGCGTTACATCCCGTTCCCCGAAGGCGCTCCGATGTCCCACATGGTGATCACGGTCCCGATCCGCTTCGTTCGCCATCCTCGCTGAGGACTGACGCGGCCTCGTCGGCGCCAGATCGTTTCGCGGAACTCCGCCCGTGGCGGTCGGTCGTCGTCCGGCATTTGGCAGCACCGCCCGCTTCGCGCATAGACGGCGGGAACGGTTCGGAAGACCGCGATTGCGATGGGTGCCCGCGAGATGCAGATCGAAACGCCCTACCTGATGTTCCTCGGCGACGTGCCCGATACGTTGGCGGCCAAGACCGCCTACGGCATCGCCGACTGGCGGCCGGACTGGTGCGTCGGCCAGTGGCGCCTGCCCGGCTGCGCCGCCGATCTCGGCATCCCGGACCTGACCCTGGACGAGGCCGTGGCCAAGGGCTGCCGGACCATGGTCATCGGTGTCGCCAATGCCGGCGGCGTGCTCCCGACGCATTGGGTGTCGGAGGTCGTGGCCGCCCTGAATGCGGGGCTCGACATCGCCAGCGGCCTTCACGTGCGCCTCGGCTCGCTGCCGGAGATCGCCGAGGCGGCCGAGAAGAACGGCCGCCAGTTGCACGACGTGCGCCACACCACCGAGACCTTCGACACCGGCAAGGGCATCCGGCGGCCGGGACGTCGCTTGCTGAGCGTCGGCACCGATTGCTCCGTGGGGAAGAAATACACCGTCCTCGCCCTGGAGCGCGGCATGCGCGAGCGCGGCCTCGATGCGGATTTCCGAGCCACCGGCCAGACCGGCGTGTTCATCTCCGGCCGAGGCGTCGCCATCGATGCGGTGGTGGCCGACTTCATCTCCGGCGCCGTGGAATGGATCGCTCCCGCGGCCGACCCGGACCATTGGGACCTGATCGAGGGTCAGGGCTCGCTCTACCACCCGTCCTTCGCCGGCGTCAGCCTCGGCCTGCTCCACGGCGCCCAGGCCGACGCCTTCGTCGTCTGTCACGAGCCGAGCCGCAAAGCCATGCGCGGCGTGGCGCATCCGCTGCCGTCGATCCAGCAGGTGATCGACCTCACGATCCAGCTCGGCAGCCTCACCAATCCCGGCATCTGCCCGGTGGGGATCGCGGTGAACACGCAGAAGCTCGGGGAGGACGAGGCCCGTACCCTGCTCCAGGACCTCACCAGGGAGCACGGGTTGCCCGCCACCGATCCGGTCCGCTTCGGGGTCGACGGGATCATCGACCGCCTGCTGGCGGAGTTCCCCGCCGGGAGCGCCGCATGACCCGCCGCCTCACGGTCGCGGTGGAGCGCTTCCCCATCGCCGGAGCCTTCACCATCGCGCGGGGCAGCCGCACGGAAGCGGTGGTGGTGCTCGCCACCATCACGGACGATGCCGACGGCCATCTGGGCCGGGGCGAATGCGTGCCCTATCCGCGCTACGGCGAATCCCCCGAGAGCGTCTGCGCCTTGATTTCCGAACAGGCCGACGCGATCGCGGCGGGGGCCACGCGCACCGATCTGCTCACGCTGATGAAGGCGGGAGCGGCGCGCAACGCCGTCGATTGCGCCCTGCTCGATCTGGAGGCCAAGCAGCGCGGCCGCCCGGCCTGGGAAATCGCGGGCCTGAGCCCGCCGCAGGTCGCCACCACCGCCTATACGCTGAGCCTCGGCACGCCGGAGAGCATGGAGGAGGCCGCACGCGGCGCGGCGCACCGGCCCCTGCTCAAGGTCAAGCTCGGCGGAGAAGGCGATCCCGAGCGCATCGCCGCCGTGCGTCGCGGCGCGCCGGAATCGCGCCTGATCGTCGATGCCAACGAGGCGTGGCGCGGAGAGACCATCGAGGCGAACCTGGCCGCCTGCCTCGCCGCGGGGGTCGGCCTCATCGAGCAGCCGCTCCCCGCCGGCGAGGACGCGTTGCTCGCCCGTATCGCCCGGCCGATCCCGATCTGCGCCGACGAGAGCCTGCACGACCGCGCCGGCCTCGACGCGCTCTCCGACCGCTACGACGCCATCAACATCAAGCTCGACAAGGCCGGCGGCCTCACCGAGGCGGTGATGCTGGCGCACGAGGCAAAGGCGCGGGGGCTCTCGCTGATGATCGGCTGCATGGTCGGCACGTCGCTGGCCATGGCGCCCGCCATGCTGCTCGCCCACCACGCCGATTATGTCGATCTCGACGGGCCCCTGCTGCTGGCGCGGGACCGCGAGCCGGCCCTGCGCTTCGACGGCAGCCTGATCCATCCGCCGACGCCGGATCTGTGGGGATAGGGCCGAGAGTTCTCGACGCCCGGTTCGGGTTTCAAATCTCGGCGAACGACCCTGCAAAATGGTGCCGATCCCCGTCGCCGAGTTGACGGAATGGTGCAGGGACGGGCATGGCCCGATGCGTGCGACCCGGATCGGCCGCAAGCGTGACAGGTCCACCATGTTGAAGACCCGAATCATTCCCTGCCTCGACGTGAAGGACGGGCGCGTCGTCAAGGGCGTCCAGTTCCTGGAACTGCGCGATGCCGGCGATCCGGTGGAGGCGGCCAAGGCCTATGACGCGGCCGGCGCCGACGAACTCTGCTTTCTCGACATCACCGCGAGTCACGAGGCCCGCGGCACCCTGCTCGACGTGGTGAGCCGCACGGCCGAGGCCTGCTTCATGCCGCTCACCGTGGGCGGCGGCGTGCGCACGGTGGAGGATATCCGCACCCTGCTCCTCGCCGGGGCCGACAAGGTCTCGATCAACACGGCGGCGGTGAACGACCCCTCCTTCGTGGAGCGCGGCGCCCTCAAGTTCGGCAGCCAGTGCATCGTCGTCGCCATCGACGCCAAGCGGACCTCCGCCCCGGGCGAGCCGGATGCCTGGCAGATCTTCACCCATGGCGGGCGCAAGCCCACCGGGCTCGACGCCATCGAGTTCGCCCGGACCGTGGCGGCGCGCGGCGCCGGCGAACTCCTCGTCACCTCCATGGACCGGGACGGGATGCGCTCCGGCTACGACATCGCCCTGACGCGGGCGATCTCGGACGCGGTCTCGGTGCCGGTCATCGCCTCGGGTGGCGTCGGTGGCCTCGACGACCTCGTGGCAGGCGTGCGCGACGGTGGCGCCAGCGCGGTGCTGGCCGCCTCGATCTTCCATTTCGGCCAGCACACCGTCGCCGAGGCCAAGGCGCATATGGCGAAGGCCGGCTTGCACATGCGGCTCGACCCGTGACGGGTCACGGCGCCGAGGTCCGACCCTTGCCCAATCCCTTCCCGTGCCGCAGGCTCGTCGCCGTTGCGTGCATCGTCCGGCCTGCCGAGAGCTAGGATCGCATGACCGATTTCACCCTGAGCGACCTGGACGCCCTCATCGCCGACCGCGCCGCCGCGCCGCCGGACCAGTCCTACACGGCCAAGCTCCTGGCCGGCGGGCCGGCCAAGCCCGCCAAGAAGCTTGGCGAGGAAGCGGTCGAGGCCGCCATCGCCGCCGTGCAGGGCGATCGCGAAGGGCTCGTGAGCGAGGCGGCGGACGTGCTCTACCACCTCCTCGTGCTGCTGCGCGCCGGCGGCGTCGCCCTGCCGGAGGTGATGGCGGAACTCGAGCGCCGCACCGCCCAGAGCGGCATCGCCGAGAAAGCGGCCCGGAGGCACCCGTGACCGTCGAGCCGTCACGGCCCATCGCCATCGTATCCGAGCGCGATCCCGCCCTCGGCCAGGACCCGGTGACGGGGATCGGCCCCGAGCGCCTATCGCCCTATCGCCTGTTTTCCCGTGAAGAATGGGCTCAGCTGCGCGCCGACACCCCGCTGACGCTGACGGGGGACGATGTCAGCCGCCTGCAATCGCTCAACGATCCCATCTCCATCGAGGAGGTGGTGGCGATCTATCTCCCGTTGTCGCGGCTGCTCTCCCTCTACGTCGCGGCGACGCAGGGGCTGTTCAAGGCGACCCAGCGCTTCCTGCTGGCAGAGCGCGAGGCGAAGGTCCCCTACATCATCGGGGTGGCCGGTTCGGTGGCGGTGGGCAAATCCACCACCGCCCGCGTCCTCAAGGCGCTGCTCGCCCGCTGGCCTAACACGCCGAAGGTCGACCTCATCACCACCGACGGGTTCCTGCTGCCCAATGCCGAGCTGAAGCGCATGGGCGCGATGGAGCGCAAGGGCTTTCCCGAGAGCTACGACACCGCCGCCCTCCTGCGCTTCCTCACCGACATCAAGGCCGGCAAGAAGAGCGTGGCGGCGCCGCTCTATTCCCACCTCGTCTACGATGTGGTGGCGGGCGAGGAGCGGGTGGTGGAATCCCCCGACATCCTCATCGTCGAGGGGCTCAACGTCCTCCAGCCGGCGCGCCTGCCGCGCGACGGCACCGCGATCCCCTTCGTCTCCGACTTCTTCGATTTCTCGATCTATCTCGACGGGCACGAGGACGACCTGCACCGCTGGTACGTCAACCGCTTCCTGCGCCTGCGCCAGACCGCCTTCCGTGATCCGCTCTCGTATTTCCGCAAATACGCCGAAGTAACGGAGGCCGAGGCCCTGGAGATCGCCGACAACCTCTGGACCACGATCAACCTGCCGAACCTGCGCGACAACATCCTGCCGACGCGCCAGCGCGCGAGCCTGATCCTGGCCAAGGGCGCGAGCCATCGAATCGAGAGCGTGGCGCTGCGGCGGCTGTGAGCCGGAGCGTATCCCTCAGCCCAGCGGATACGCCGCCTCCACCACATACGGCCCGCCGCCCCGCGATTCCCGCGCCGAGAACAGCGCCACCCGCGTCGCGGTGAACCGCAAAGCCGGAAACAGGCCTCTCTCGGCGAAATACTCCGCCACGTCCGGTGCCTGGGTGTCGCGCTTGGCGAGACGAGCCAGGGTCACGTGGGGCGTGAACTTGCGTCGCTCCGGCTCGGCACCGGCGGCGCGGGCGATGCGCTCGTGCTCCTCCTGCAGGTCGAGCAAGTCGGGGCCGGCAGTCACGCCTGCGATGATCGCGCGAGGCCTGTCTCCGCCGAACGCGTCGAGTCCGGTCAGTGTCACGTCGAGAGGCGGGCGCGGGCGCGCTTCGACGAGGCCGGCATGGAACGCCTCGGCCACTTCGTCGTCCACGTCGCCGAGGAAGCGCAGGGTGATGTGGAGGTCGCCGCGCTCGATCCAGCGCGCGCCGCGCAGGCCGCATTGATAGCGCGACACGGCCTCGGCGATGTCGTCGGGGAGTTCGAGGGCGGTGAACAGGCGCGGCATCGCTCTACTTCTGCGCCGTGCCGAGCCGGTCGAGGAAGGTCTCCACCGTGGGCAGGATGCCGGCGACGATGGTCTCGACGCCCTTCACGTTGGGGTGGAGCCCGTCCTCCAGGTTGAAGCGCCGGTCGTTGAGGATGCCCTCAAGGAAAAATGGGTAGAGGACGAGGCCGTGTTGCCGGGCGAGATCGGGATAGATCGCGTCGAACCGCGCGACGTAGTCCGGCCCGAGATTGGTCGAGGCCTTCATGCCGGCGAGCAGGACCGGGATGTTACGGGCCTTGAGCCGGGAGACGATGGTGTCGAGGGCCTTTCTCGTCACGGCGGGGTCGGTGCCGCGCAGCATGTCGTTGGCGCCGAGTTCGAGGATGACCCCGTCGGTCCCGTCGGGGACCGACCAGTCGAGCCGGTCGAGCCCGCCGGTGCTGGTGTCGCCGGAAACGCCCGCATTGGCGATCGACACGGCGCGGCCCCTGGCCTTCAGTTCGCGTTCCAGCACGGAGGGGAAGGCCGCGGCCGAGGGCAGGCGGTACCCGGCGGTCAGGCTGTCGCCGAAGGCCACGAGGTTGAGGGGGCGTGCGGCGGCATGGCCGATTCCCGTACCCAATGCGGCAAAGAGTGCCATTACCAGCGTCGCCCGGCGGGAATGCTGGCGTGGTGGGGCGAGACGAACCATATCGACCTCGTCGCGTGACGTATGACACAGACCCATTCCCGCACAGCCTCGACCTATGGTGTTCATGACGATGGTCTCACACAGATCGGTCCTGCCGTGATGCCCGGCAAGGTGGACGCTCCCGCGATCGCCCTGTCGCGGATCGATCTCAGCCTCGGCCGGGGGGCGGCGCGGGTCCATGTCCTGCGTGGCATCTCCCTCGACGTGGCGCGCGGCGAGGCGGTCGGCCTCGTCGGCCCCTCCGGCTCGGGCAAGTCGACCCTGCTGATGGTGATGGCGGGCCTGGAGCGGCCGGAATCGGGAGCGATCCATGTGGAGGGCACCGATCTCGGCGCGCTCGACGAGGATGCCCTGGCGCGGTTTCGCGGCCGGCGCATCGGCATCGTGTTCCAGGCCTTTCACCTCGTGCCGACGATGACGGCCCTGGAGAACGTCGCGTTGCCCCTCGAACTCGCCGACAAGCCGGGTGCGCACGAGCGGGCGCGGGCGGAACTGGAAGCGGTCGGCCTCGGTCACCGGCTGCACCACTACCCCGCCCAGCTCTCGGGCGGCGAGCAGCAGCGCGTCGCCATCGCCCGCGCCATCGCGCCCGACCCGGCGATCCTGGTGGCCGACGAACCCACCGGCAATCTCGACGAGGCCACGGGCCGGCAGATCGTGGACCTTCTCTTCGCCCTGAAGCGCGATCGCGGCGCGACCCTCGTTCTGGTCACCCACGATCCCGGCCTCGCCAAGCTCTGCGACCGCACCGTGCGCCTGCGCTCGGGGCTTGTGGACGAGGCGGTGGCGGCGTGATCCGGCTGAACCCGCGCGTTTGGCGGAAGGCCTGACCCCATGCATGGCACCCTGCCTCGTCCCACTCCGCGCCCCAGCCGCGTCCCGCTCACCCTGCGCCTCGCCTTCCGCGAGTTGCGCGCCGGGCTTGGCGGTTTCGTCGTGTTCCTCGCCTGCATCGCGCTCGGCGTCGCGGCCATTGCCGGGGTCGCCTCGATCTCGCGCTCGCTCACGGATGGTCTCGGCCGAGAGGGCAAGCGCATCCTCGGCGGCGATCTCACCTACAGTCTGATCAACCGCGAGGCGACGCCCGACGAGCGGGCCGCCCTCGACGCGCAGGGCAAGGTCTCCGTGGTCACGACCCTGCGGGCCATGGCGCTGGCCGGGGACAAGGGCGCGGCCCTGGTGGAACTCAAGGCGGTGGACTCTGCCTATCCCGCCGCCGGGGACCTCGTCACCGACCCGGCCGTGCCGCTCCACGATCTGCTGGCCGAGAAGGATGGCGTGTTCGGCGCCGTCGCCGATCCGGTCCTGCTGACGCGCCTCGACCTCACGGTCGGCGACCGGATCGAGATCGCCGGCAAGCCGATCGCCATCCGGGCCACGCTGGTCTCCGAGCCGGACAAGATCGCCAACGGCATCGGCTTCGGCCCGCGCCTCCTCGTCTCCGCCGAGA
Source organism: Methylobacterium sp. Leaf85 (assembly GCF_001422125.1). Lineage (NCBI taxonomy): Bacteria > Pseudomonadati > Pseudomonadota > Alphaproteobacteria > Hyphomicrobiales > Methylobacteriaceae > Methylobacterium > Methylobacterium sp. Leaf85. The sequence goes on from NZ_LMME01000001.1 coordinate 305,321, forward strand.
CGCTTCAGGCGACGGGGCTGATCCGGCCGGGCAGCCTCAACCGGTGGAGCTATCGCATCCAGGCGCCCGCCGCCGACGATGCGGAGCTGGAGCGGCGGATCGCGGCCGTCGCCCGTGCGGCGCCGGATGCCGGCTGGGAGATGCGCTCGCGGTCCAATGCCGATCCGCGTTTCGCCAAGAGCGTCGAGCGCTTCACCCAGTTCCTCACCCTGGTCGGGCTCACGGCGCTCATCGTCGGCGGGGTCGGGGTCGCCAATGCGGTCAATGCCTTCGTGGCGCGGAAGCGCGGGTCCATCGCCACCCTGAAGAGCGTCGGTGCGCCGGGAGGGCAGGTCGTCGCCATCTATCTCACGCAGGTGATGCTGGTGGCCGGGCTCGGCACCGTGATCGGACTCGCGATCGGGGCGGGCCTGCCATTCCTCCTCGATGCCCTATTCCACGATGCGCTTCCGCTGCCGTTGAACCCGACCCTGGCGCCGGCGGAACTGCTGCTCGCCGCCGCCTACGGCCTGCTCACGGCCCTCGCCTTCGCCATCATTCCCCTGGGCCACGCCCATGACGTTCCGGTCTCCGGCCTGTTCCGGGACGTGGTCGATCCCGACACCCGCAAGACGCGGCTGCGCTACCGGCTGATCCTCGTCGCGGCGCTTGCCGCCCTGGTGGCGCTTGCGCTAGCCACGGCGTTCGACCGCAGGGTGGCGCTGATGTTCATCGTGGCGGCCGGCCTCGCCTTCGGGCTTCTGCGTCTCGTCGCCCTCGGCCTCATGGCCGGGGCGCGGCGCCTGCCCCGGCCGCGTTCGGCGGCACCCCGCATGGCTTTGGCCAACCTCCATCGCCCCGGCGCGCTCACTCCCGCCATCGTCCTGTCGCTTGGCCTCGGGGTGACCCTGCTGGTGACGCTGAGCCTGATCGACGCCAATGTCCGGCGGACGCTGACGAGCTCGCTGCCGGCCCGTGCACCGAACCTGTTTTTCCTCGATATCCCGGCGGCGGAGGCGGACGGGTTCCATGCGGAGCTGGGCAAGCTCACGCCGGGGGGCAAGATCGAGCGCGTGCCGATGATGCGCGGGCGCATCGTCGCCATCAACGGCACCCCCGCCGCCGCGATCAAGCCGCCCGAGGATGCCGCCTGGGTGCTCGATGGCGACCGCGGGATCACTTATGCCGAGGATCTCCCGGAGGGATCGAACCTCGTCGCCGGCTCGTGGTGGAATGCGGAGGAGGGGGCGAAACCCCTGGTGTCCTTCGATGCGGAACTCGGCCGCGCGCTGAATCTCGGGGTCGGCGGCACCGTCACGGTCAACGTCCTGGGGCGGAATCTGACGGCGAAAGTCGCGAACCTGCGCAAGGTCGAATGGCGCAACCTCGGCATCAACTTCGTCATGGTCTTCTCGCCCGGCACGTTCCGGGGTGCGCCGCATTCGGACCTCGCCACCCTCACCCTGGCGGGCGGACCCGACGCCAGGACCGAGGCTCTGATCCTGCGCGACGTCGCCCGTGCCTTTCCGTCGGTGACCAGCGTGCGGGTGAAGGACGCCCTCGACACGGTCAACGACATCGTCGGCAAGCTGGTCCTGGCGATTCGCGCCGCCAGTGGCGTCGCCGTGGTGGCGAGCCTGTTCGTGCTCGCCGGCGCCATCGCGGCGGGGCACCGCGCCCGGCTGTACGATGCCGTCGTGCTGAAGGTCCTGGGCGCCACGCGCGGGCGCCTGCTCCTGGCCTACACGCTGGAATACGGCGCCCTGGGTATCGCCACCGCCCTGTTCGGGCTTCTCGCCGGCACGCTCGCGGGCTGGACCATCGTGACCCGCGTGATGAAGCTCGACTTCGCCCTGGACCTCTCCGGTGCCCTCGTCGCATCCACCCTCGCGGTGGTCTTCGCGATCGTCCTCGGACTGGCCGGGACATGGCGCATCCTCGGCCAGAAACCGGCTCCCTACCTGCGTCAATTCTGAGGCCGGACGGTCGTCCGCCTCCCCATCGACGGAGAAAGACGACGCCGAAGTCATGGTTTATGACTTGTCACTATAGCTCTGGTGCGCCGCGCGGATGATGAACGAGATTTAATCCGCCCTCATCCAAATAAAGATAGAGGTCAGAAGCGGTGATTCCCGGGCCGCAAAGCTCGGCCGCCCCCTTGTGCGGAGCGGCATGACGGAACATATTTCGGCTCAAGGCGCGGTCACGTGCCAGAGGTCCTGTGCGTGAGCCTCGGTTCCAAATCACACGCTGAGAGAGCTTCCAAGGGAATCTCCCATGGCATTCGATAACAGTCCCTTCCGCTACGGCGCCCAGCCCCAGGGCTATGCCGGCTCCCAGGTCGATGTCGATCAGGGGCTGCGCAGCTTCATGCTCGGCGTCTACAACAACATGGTCGTCGGCCTCGGGATCTCCGGCCTCGTGGCCCTCGGCCTGAACATGGCCGTCCAGACCGGCACCATCGTCGCCAACTACAAGGGCGTTCCGCTGAACCAGGCGGGCGTCTTCATCTACGGCACGTGGTTCAAGTACGTTCTGATGCTGGCCCCGCTCGCCTTCATCTTCATCTTCACGATGCGCATGGATCGGATGTCGGCCTCTGCGGCACGCCTCACGTTCTTCGCTTTCGCGGCGGTGATGGGTGCCTCGATGTCGTCGATGCTGCTCGCCTTCACGGGCGCCAGCGTGGTCCGGGTCTTCTTCATCACGGCGGCGACGTTCGGCGGTCTCAGCCTCTACGGCTACACCACCAAGCGCAGCCTCTCGGGGATGGGCTCGTTCCTGATCATGGGCGTGATCGGCCTCTTCATCGCCTCGATCGTGAACATCTTCCTGGCCTCGAGCGCGCTTCAGTTCGCCATCTCGGTGCTCGGCGTCCTGATCTTCGCAGGCCTCACCGCCTACGACACGCAGAAGCTCAAGGAGATGTTCCTCTACAGCGGTGCCGATGCCGAGGGTGCGGCCAAGCTGTCGGTGAACGGCGCTCTGACCCTCTACCTGGACTTCATCAACATGTTCCAGTTCCTGCTCCAGCTGCTCGGCGATCGCCGCTAAGCGAGCCATCGGAACGCGGATCGAAAGGCCTCGGCGGAAACGCCGGGGCCTTTTTCGTTTCCGCTGCTGCGAACCTGCGAGGATATCGCGGTGGGTAAACCGGTGGTGCCGAAAATCGGGCGTGGCCCAGGGCGGGAGACGCCGCCGCCCAGCGACGTGCCGACCTACGCCATCGTCGGCGTCAGCGTCGCCGCTGCGATCGGCGCCGGCGCATGGGCCGGCTTCGGCGCGGCCATCATTGCCGGCATCGCCACGCTGTTCGTGCTCGGCGCCCTGTATTCCATCGGCGCGCGGCGATGGGGTTGGCCTCCGATCCGTTGGGAGGCGCTCCCGTTCTTCATCCCGTGACCGGGGCGATCACACCACGCGAAGAGGCTTTTCCAGCGCCGCCAGGACACGGGCGAGGTCGTGCCCTCGCTTGAGCACGATGCCGGCGGCGGAAATCACCGCGAAGGCGCCCTGCCGGCGGGCGAGTTTGGGATCCTTCTCCACCCGGAACAGGGGGGTCTCGGACGAGCGGCGGTAGATCGAGAACACCGCCTTGTCGCGGCGGAAGTCGAGGGCGTAGTCACGCCATTCGCCGGCCGAGACCATGCGGCCGTAGAGGTTGAACAGGGTCCTGAGTTCGGAACGGTCGAAGGCGACCTGCGGCACCACCGGAGCCGTCGGGAACGGCACGACGCGGCTCGTGGAATCCTTCGATCGCGGCTCGGCTCCGGTCCCCTCGTCCATCCTCGCTCCTCGGTTCCGGCGACTCGACGATCGCCGCAAAGGAGGAATGATGGGCCTCCCACTCCGAGCCTGCAAGCCCGGTCGACCGCCGCGTGCGCACCGGCACCAGCCACGGACTGGCAACACAACGTCACGATTTCGCCCCGTTATCGCCCATCGTCGGCCGCGATAGAAGATGATACCTGTTGCCGAACCTCGTCGGTCCCGTGCTCGGTCGGGCGGCCGATATCCATGCTCCCCAGCTTTCGGGAGTCTACCGATGTCACGGGAGCGACACTCCAGAGGTTTCGAGACCCAAGGACTTCAGGCCGCCTCTCCGGAGTGCGGCCTTTTTTTCTGCCATGACGGTCCGCTCTGGTCTAAAAATCCTTTTCGATGGCCTCGGCCGCCCTTCGCATTCTACCGCCACTTTGGTGGACTGCCGGATTCCGGCGGCGGCTGACAGGGGCGAGCGGCCAAGGCGGCCTCGTCGACAAGGGATGGCAGTGATTGCACGGCAGGACTTGGTGAGGTTCGATCCCGGCTTTCGCGAGACGCTCGGCGAGCTGTTCGCCTGGCGTCGCGACGTGCGCCGCTTTCGCAGCGATCCCGTGGATGAGGCCGTGTTTCAGCGCTGCCTGGCCCTGGCGATGCTGAGCCCGTCCGTGGGCAACAGCCAGCCCTGGCGTTTCGTCCGTGTCGCCGACCCGGCGCGGCGCGGGGCGGTGACCGCGAGTTTCGAGCGCTGCAACGATGCGGCGGCCGAGACCTACGAGTGCGAGCGCCGCGAAGCCTATACCCGCCTGAAGCTCGCGGGCCTGCGCGAGGCACCCATCCATCTCGCGATCTTCTGCGACGAGGGTACGACGAACGGGTTCGGCCTCGGCCGCGCCACCATGCCGGAAATGCTGCGCTACTCGGTGGTCACGGCGGTGCACACCTTCTGGCTCGCCGCGCGGGCGCACGGGCTTGGCGTCGGCTGGGTGTCGATCATCGAGCCCGATTGCGTCACGTCGCATCTCGACGTTCCCGCCTCCTGGCGCCTCGTCGCCTATCTCTGCGTCGGCTATCCGGTGGAGGAGCACGACGATCCCGAACTCGTCCGGCATGGCTGGCAGGAGCGCGACGAGACGGCTTCCGTCCTGCTGGAGCGGTGAGCGAGGCAAGCCTTTATCAAAGCCTAATAGGACTGCTCGCCTTTAGCGCGAGTGTGAGGGGCGCCGTTTAACCGCGCTCCATCATTCCGGTGCGTATCCGGCCGATGACCCCCACCGGTAACCGGAACGGCAATCTCGATCGCTGCTTATCGTGAAGCTCACGGTCACGCTTTCGGGGATGACGACAGATGTTCGCGCGTAATGGGTTCGCCGCTTGTTTGGCCGCAACAGTCTTGAGTGTGGGGGTTGCCGCGACACCGGCCGCGTCCCGCGAACTCGTGGCCTTCGACCAGGCCGTCATGCCCGGTACCGTGGTGGTCCGCACCTCGGAGCGCCGGCTCTACCTCGTCAACGGCGACGGCACGGCGATCCGCTATCCCGTGGCGGTGGGCAAGCCCGGCAAGCAATGGACCGGCGCCACCAAGATCGACGGCAAATATGTCGAGCCGGCCTGGTCGCCGCCGCGCGAGGTCAAGCGTGACAACCCGCGCCTGCCCGACGTGATCGCCGGCGGCTCGCCGCACAACCCGATGGGCGCGGCGGCGATGACCCTGGCGGGCGGTGAGTACGCCATCCACGGCACCAACCGTCCGAATTCGGTGGGCACCTACGCGTCCTATGGCTGCATCCGCATGTACAATCAGGACGTGGTCGATCTCTACGGGCGCGTCTCGGTGGGCACGCAGGTCTACGTCACGCGCTGAGCCCGCTCTCAGAAGTCGACGGCGATGCCTTTGACTTCCCAATCGTCGTAGCGGACGGGCTCCAGGCCACCACGGCCCTGGCGCTCGCGGGCGGCGGAGATCTCCGCCGCCTTCGCGTCGATGGCAGCGCGTCGGTCGGCGGCCTCGGCCAGAGCCCGCTCTGCGGCGGGCGTCAAGGCGGGGCGGGGCGGGATCTCGGCGTTTTCCGCGTCGTCGGATGTCGTCATGGCTTGCATCTCGGTGGGCCGGATGGGAGGGCATCCGTTGGGATTGGCTCCGGGTGACCGGGCCTCGGACACGGAAAGTGGCATTCATGGCGACACGCCGCAACGCGGATGGGCCGGCGACGACGATCGACCGCACGGTTCCGGGCCTCGCCGCCCGGCAGGTGGCCCATGCCGCCGTAGCCGATCTCCTCGTGCAGGGCCGCGCCTTCGCCCTCGAGGACGCCCTGGCCAAGGCGGGCGTCGACGCCGGCCTCGACGCCGCCGACGCATCGCTGGCGCGGGCCATCGCCACCGCCACCTTCCGCCGCCTCGGCTTCCTGCGGCGGATGCTGGCCGCCCGCATGACTCAGGGCCTGCCGCCGGACCAGCCGAGGCTGGTGGCCCTCCTCGTCACCGGCGCCGTGCAGATCCTCGATCTCAACGTGCCGGACCATGCCGCCGTCGATCTCTCGGTCCGCCTCGCCAAGGGCGACCCCTACCTGCAGCACACGCCCGGCCTCGTGAACGCCATCCTGCGCCGGGTCATCCGTGAGCGGGACGCCATCGCGGCCGAGGCGTCCGATCCCCTGGCGCAGAACACCCCGGACTGGCTCGCCGCCCGCTGGAGCGCCGCTTATGGACCCGACACGGCACGGGCCATCGCCTCGGCCCATCTCTCGGGCGCTGCCCTCGACATCACACCGCGCGGCAGCGCGACGGAATGGGCCGAGCGCCTCGGCGGGGTCGCCCTGCCCACCGGCAGCATCCGCCTGCACGAGGTGCGCTCGGCGGTCTCGGACCTGCCCGGCTACGGCGAGGGCGCGTGGTGGGTGCAGGACGCCGCCGCCGCCATCCCCGCCCGCCTGCTCGCGGTCGGGCCGGGGCAGCGCGTGGCCGATCTCTGTGCCGCGCCGGGCGGCAAGACCGCCCAGCTCGCCGCTACGGGGGCGGAGGTGGTGGCCGTGGACCGTTCGGCCCCGCGCCTCGAACGTCTGTCCGAGAACCTCGCCCGCCTCGGGCTGAAGGCCGAGATCCGCGTCGGCGATGCCACCCAATTGCCCGAGACCGACGCCGGCACGTTCGACGCCGTGCTCCTCGACGCGCCCTGTTCGGCCACCGGCACCATCCGCCGCCATCCCGATGTCGCCTGGACCAAGGCCGGCGGGGATGTCGGGCGCCTCGGCGGCCTGCAGCGCCGCCTCCTCGACCGCGCGGCCACCCTGGTGAAGCCGGGGGGGCGTCTCGTCTACTGCACCTGCTCGTTGGAGCCCGAGGAGGGGGAGGGGCAGGTCGCCGCCTTCCTCGCCCGCAATCCGGCTTTCGAACGGCTCGCGATCCGCCCCGAAGAGGTTGGCGGCCTCGGCGAGCTCATCAACGGCGACGGTGATCTTCGTACGCTGCCCTCGCATCTGTCCGGCGATAGGGTCGATGGCGAAGGTGCCCCTGCGGTGGTCCGTGGCGGGATCGACGGGTTCTTCGCGAGCCGTCTGGTTCGGAAAGCCTAAGGCGCACGGTGCGGGGCTTCCGCCATGCCATTGCCGGACTGTTCGCGGTCTTGCCTCTCGTCGGACAGGCCGGGGCCGACGGGACCGACCGCCGCATCCTGCCGGTGGCGCCGGCCTATGCCCGCAATCCCGCCTGCGCCCCTGTCTCGCTGACGATCCCGTTCGAGATCCATACCGGCACCCGCGACGTGGGGATTTCGCCCTCGCCGAAAGACCTGCCCCTGAACCAGGGCGAGAGCGCGATCTGCTTTGCCTACGCCACGGCGGACATGATCTCGCACCGAGTCGGCAAATCGGTCTCGCCCCTCGACGTGGCGACGAAATTCTACTTCGCCGACCCTGCGCGCCTGGAGGCGATCGCGGACCCGCATCTGAAACGCCATCTTCGCGCGCACCCTGCCTACCGGGCCGACATCGCCTGGAGCCGCAACAATGCGGAGGTGACCAAGGACGGTAATCCGAGCCTGGAACCGTATTTCGACAAGATCGAGGGCGGCGAGGAGGATACGGCAGCGCTCCTCTACAATATCGGCGGGTATTGCGAGGACCGCGACCTGCCGTCCAACGACGGCTATCGCTACGTGATGCCGGCGTTACGCGCGCTGCGTTACCGGACGAAGCTTCGCCCGACGCGCCAGAGCTTTCGCGCTGTAGCCGCCACCGCGACCCATCTGCGCGGGCGATGGGCCGATCCGTTCAACGCGGCCTGGATCGCCCATGTGGAGACGGCTTGCCGCCGGACGCCGCTGCCGGTGCCGCTCCTGCCGGTCTCCTACCGCGTGGCGGCGAGCCAGGCCGATTTCGCCGACATGATCGAATCCGGCCGCCATCCGAGCAGGCCGAAGCTCGACCGCATCCTGGCCATGGTGGATTACGCCCTCGACCATGGCCGCGTGCCGACCGTGGGCTACAGCTGGTATCTCCTGGAGGACCGCGACCCGAAGGATCCCGACCTGTTCGCCGACCATGCGAGCCCGGTCATCGGCCGCCGCAAGGCGGGCGATGTTTGCCAGTATCGAATCCAGGACAATACCGGTGAATATTGCGGCCGCATGCGCGACGGCATCCGCGAGCGCTGCGACAATGGTCGCATCTGGGTGACGGAGAGCGAGTTGCGACGGACTTTGTATAGCGTGACGTATCTTCGGTAGGCGCCCGCCCTACGGCGTGATCACCCGCATGGAGACCGTCTGAATCTGCGCCGCGCCGTTCACGTCGCTCGCGGGCGCCGCCTTTTTCAGCCGGGCCATGAACTTGCGCACCTCGTCGGGCGGCAATGCGCCCACCGGGGCGATCATCATGGACAGGAGCGCCTTGGTCTTGCGATCGACCGAAGCGGAGCGGCTCACCGGCTCGAAATCCCGCGCGGTATGGGTCTTGTCCTCGTTGCCGGTGAAGACGCGGGCGCCGTCCTTCAGCACGACGATGTCGCCGGGGCGCAGGGTTGGATCCTTGAGGAGGGCGGCCATCGGCCCGGATGAGAGCGGGATCGGCGTCTGGCGGTCGCCGATCTGCAGCTGCAGCGGCTCGCTCTTCGGCAGGGCGGCGTAACGGATCTTCGGGCGCGGGCGGTTCGCCTCGCGCCGGATCGTCAGGGACCTTTGCGGCAACTCGATCGCGGGAGCGGGCTGCTGCGCTTCCACCGCTGGGCGGGCCGGAGAGAACAAAGCCTCGAACAGGCCGCCGAGGCCACGGTCTTGAACGTTCTGGGCCATCGCAGCGCCAGACGTGCACAATAACGCCGCGGCGGACATCAAGAGACCGGCGCGCTTGAAGACGGGGATGACAGTCACAGGCACACTGCCATTGCTGGAGGCTGCAGGAACGAAACTCGCTGGCGCTGTGTATAACCTGTGCAGCATTCAACCGTTCCGGCCGAGTTCGCCAAAAAATACAGTTTGCCGGGCCGTGGTGGTGCCCAACCTTTCCCCTGTTCGCGGCGCCACTCCGGAGGGGGAAATCCCGAGCGGAGAGGCCACGAGGCGGCGCGATGAGTATCGGCATCCTTAATTGTTGGTTAATAGGCACGGCTTAGCTTTCAGATGGGACGACATCCGGCACGATGGCCATCCGGGTCGCGGTGCTGGAGGAAAGGCGTGCGTGGGTTGGGGGGCTGATCGTTGGCGTTTCTATCGGCTCGTCGGGCGTGAGATCGCGCGCTCGGCGCGGGGCGTCTCCGCACGCCTCACCGCGAGCCCGGACCTGCTCGCGCGCGCCCGTGTCAGCGCTCTGGTGATCGCCCCGCACGATCTGCGCACCAGCGACGCCACCTTCGCCGACGATATCTATGCCGGCCTGTTCGTCTTCGCGGGGCGCTCGCTCTCGGTGAGCGGCCGCTCGCCCTTCGATTACGCGCCGCCCTCGCCGGAATGGGCGGATGCGTTCTACGGCTTCGGCTGGCTGCGCCACCTGCGCGCCGCCGACACGGCGCTGGCGCGCGCCAATGCCCGCGCCTTCGTGGCGGATTTCATCGCCGGCCGTGGCGACGAGGCCCTGGCCGCGCCCGTGCCCGTGGCGGCACGGCGGCTGATCTCCTTCCTGTGCCAGTCGCCCCTCGTGCTGGAAGGGGCGGACCACGCCTTCTACCAGGCCTTCCTCAAGGCGGTGGGGCGCGGCGCCAGAGACCTCGAACGCTCCCTGCGCCGGGGCCTGCCACCGCAATCGCGGCTCCTGGCGGTGGTGGCCCTGTGCTATGCCGGATTGTGCTGCGAGGGCATTCAACCGATCCTGCGCCGGGCCACGCGCATCCTGTCGCGCGAGCTCGACCGGCAGATCATGGCGGATGGCGGCCCTCGTAGCCGCGACCCGCGCTTCGCCATGGAGCTCCTCCTCGACCTTCTGCCCCTGCGCCAGAGCTTCCTCAGCCGCAGCCTCGATCCGCCGGTGGCCTTGCTCCATGCCATCGACCGCATGCTGCCCCTGCTGCGCCTCCTGCGCCACGGCGATGCGTCCCTGAGCCATTTCAACGGCATGGGCGCCACGGCGGCGGACCATCTCGCCACCTTGCTGGTCTATGACGGCGCCCTGGCGCAGCCGATGATGCACGCGCCGAATTCCGGCTACGAGCGGCTGGAGAGCGGCCGGGTCGTCGTGGTCGCCGATGTGGGTGCGCCGCCGCCGCTGCCCTTCTCGATGAATGCCGGGGCCGGCTGCCTTTCCTTCGAGATGTCGAGCGGCCCCCAGCGGGTGGTGATCAATTGCGGCCTGCCGGCGAGCGGCCCGGAGCTGCGGCGCCTTGCCCGCAGCACCGCCGCCCATTCCACCGCGACGGTGGGAGATTCCTCGTCCTGCCGGTTCCTCGGCGCCAGCGAGGGGGTGGGAAGTCGCTGGGCGTCGGACTGGCTCATCGGGCGGATCGGACCCGTGCTGGTGCGCGGCCCGCGCGCGGTCAAATCCGAGCGGACGACCGATGGCGGCTCGCTGATCCTCGCCGGCCGCCATGACGGCTATGCCGCGGAATTCGGGATCGTCCACGAGCGGCGCTGGTGCCTCCTCCCGGACGGCGCCGGGCTCGAAGGCGAGGATGCCTTCGTGTCGGTGGCCCACAAGGGAAATCGCATCCGGCTGCGCCCGCCGGAGGCGGCGATCCGCTTCCACCTCCATCCCGCCATCGCGGCCAATGCGGCCGAGGGCGGAGGGGTCGACCTGGCCTCGCCCCTGGGAGAGGTCTGGCGGTTCGAGGCCGACGGCGCGGCCCTGGCCCTGGAGGAGAGCGTGTATTTCGCGGGGCTGACGGGTGCGCGGCGGACCGACCAGATCGTCCTCTACGTGACAGCGGGGGAGGGCACGCGGGTGCGATGGCGCTTCCTGCACCTCGCGCAGGCGCCGGGGCGGAACGATCCCGCCCGGAGCGAGGCGCCGGTGGCCGATGAGGCGGCGCGGTAGCCGATAGGGCGGCATCTGTGGTACCCGCCGCGTTTCAGGGGCAGATTCTGCCCTGTGCCGGACGGTTCTCGACGATGTCGCATGATCAGGCGCGGGTTGCCCGCGCACTCCTTTCCGTCTCCGACAAGACGGGCCTCGTGGATTTCGCCCGCGCGCTGTCCGAGCGCGGCGTCGCCCTGGTCTCCACCGGCGGCACGCACCGGGCCTTGAGCGAGGCGGGACTGCCGGTCACGGAAGTCGCCGAGATCACCGGCTTTCCCGAGATGATGGACGGGCGGGTGAAGACCCTGCACCCGGCGGTGCATGGCGGCCTCCTCGCCGTGCGCGACGATCCCGAGCATCAGGCGGCGCTGGCCGCCCACGGCATCGGCGCCATCGACCTGCTCGTGGTCAATCTCTATCCGTTCGAGGCGACGATCGCGAAACCCTGCGCTTATGACGACGCGGTCGAGAACATCGATGTGGGCGGCCCGGCGATGATCCGCGCGGCGGCCAAGAACCATGCCGACGTGGCGGTGGTGGTGGATGTGGCCGATTACGGCGCGATCCTCTCGGAGCTCGAAGCCGGCAACGGCACGCTGGGGGCCGCGACCCGCAGGCGGCTGGCGCAGAAGGCCTTCGCCCGCACCGCTTCCTACGATTCCGCCATCGCCTCCTGGCTCGCCGACCATGTGGAGATGGAGGCGGCCCCGGCCTTCCGCGCCTTCGGCGGCACGCTCGCCCAATCCCTGCGCTATGGCGAGAACCCGCACCAATCGGCGGCCTTCTACCGGACGCCCGGCCTCGTTCGGCCCGGTGTGGCCAGCGCCCGCCAGCTCCAGGGCAAGGAACTGTCCTTCAACAACCTCAACGATACCGACGCGGCCTATGAATGCGTCGCCGAGTTCGACCCGGCCCGCGCCGCCGCGGTGGCGATCATCAAGCACGCCAACCCGTGCGGCGTCGCCGAAGGCGACACCCTGGCGGAGGCCTACGAGCGGGCGCTGGCTTGCGACCCCACTTCGGCCTTCGGCGGCATCGTCGCCCTCAACCGCACGCTGGATGCCGAATCGGCCGCGCGGATCGTCGAGATCTTCACGGAGGTGATCATCGCGCCGGACGCCACCGAGGAGGCGATCGCCCTCGTCGCCACCAAGAAGAACCTGCGCCTTCTCCTCACAGGCGGCCTGCCCGACCCGCGCGCCAAGGGCTTTTCCATGCGCAACCTCGCCGGCGGCATCCTGGTCCAGGGCCGCGACGCGGCCGTGGTCGACGACATGACGCTGAAGGTGGTGACGAAGCGCGAGCCCACGGCGCAGGAATATGCCGACCTGCGCTTCGCCTACCGCGTCGCCAAGCACGTCAAGTCGAATGCCATCGTCTACGCCAGGAACGGTGCCACGGTGGGCATCGGCGCCGGGCAGATGTCGCGGGTGGATTCCTCGCGCATCGCCGCCTGGAAGGCGGCGGAGGGCGCCAAGCGCATCGGCGCGGCGGAGAGCCTCGCCAAGGGCTCGGTGGTGGCCTCGGACGCTTTCTTCCCCTTCGCCGACGGCCTGATCGCGGCGGCGGAAGCCGGCGCCACGGCGGTGATTCAGCCCGGCGGATCGATGCGGGACGCCGACGTGATCAAGGCCGCCGACGAGGCCGGGCTCGCCATGGTGTTTACAGGACATCGCCACTTCCGGCACTGATGCCGCGCGGTGTGCGGCGAACGGCCTGCGCGCATCGCCCTGTCGAGGCTATCTTCCATGACCAACACGTATCTTTCCTCCAATCGCGCGGAGCGCCGGGCGGCCGGCAAGCGCCTGCGCGATTCGGTCCCCCGGGAGTCGCATGCCGATTGGTACCCGGCCGAAAACCGCGATCCGCTGGCTGTCTTGCGGGCGAACGATGCGGGCCGGCTGCTCGAGCTGATCCCCCTGCGCCACGAGCGGATGCGGGCCAGTCCGTTCGCCTTCCTGCGCGGGGCCGCCGCCGTGATGGCCTCCGATCTCGCCGGCGTTCCGGTTCCGGGCATCCCGGTCCAGGCCTGCGGCGATTGCCACATCGGCAACTTCGGCGTGTATCGCAGCGCCGAGGGCCAGACCCTGTTCGACATCAACGACTTCGACGAGACGCTCTGGAACGTCGATTTCACCATCGACGTGAAGCGCCTCGCCGCCAGCGTCGCCGTCGCCGCCTTCGCCCAGGGCGAGGACAAGGCGTATCGCGCGGCTCGCGCCAGCGTCTGCGCCTATCGCGAGCACATTCGCGAGTTGTCCTATCTCTCGCCCCTGGCGATCTGGCACAGCCGCATCGACCTCGATGAAGAGATCGGCCGCCTCGGCGATGGGGACCTGTGCCGGCGCCTCCTGGCCGATGCGGCCTCCGAGACCGCCGACGGTCTGAGCCATGGCGACGCCCCGGACCTCGACCCGGCGACCTTCCATTCGGACCCGGCCCAGTGGCGCATCGCCGACAAGGACCCGACGATCTTCCACGAAGGTCCGAACGGCCTGACCGAGGCGGTGCAGGAAGCGGCCGCCGCGTTGCTCGCTTATCCGCAGAGCCTCCAGGCCGACCGCAACCTGTTGACCCTGCGCTACATGCAGCGCGACGTCGCCTTCAAGGTGGTGGGCATCGGCTCGGTGGGCACGGTCTGCGCCGTGGGGCTCTACTCCGACGCGGATGGCGCGCCGCTGTTCCTGCAGATCAAGGAAGCCCGGCCTTCGGTCCTGGGTCAGCTCGCCCTGAGCCCGTTCTTCCTCGCATCCGAGGGTCAGCGGGTGATCGACGGCCAGCGCATCATGCAGGCGGCCAGCGACATGTTCCTCGGCACCGCTCATTCCGAGGTGAGCGGGCGCTCCTATTACGTGCGACAGCTCAAGAACAAGAAGCTCTCGGCCGTCGCCGAGATCCTCGCCGAGAGCGGCCCCAAAGCCTATGCCCGGCTCTGCGGCACCACGCTCGCCCGTGCCCATGCCCGCTCCGGGGACGCGGCGATGATCGCCGGCTATCTCGGCAAGGGCGACGCCTTCGACGAGGCGGTGGCCGAGTTCGCCATGCGCTATGCCTGGCAGACGATGGCCGATCATCACGCCCTGCAGGCGGCCCATGCGGAGACCGTCGAGGCTGCTTGACGGCACACGGGCTCCGCGCGCGGACGACACGAGAAAGGGCCCCGGAGCGATCCGGGGCCCTTTTTTTTCATGGCGGAACATCGGGGGCTTCACGTCCGGCGTCGGACCGTGGCGGAGAGCCCGGTCCGACGCCCCCGATCGAGGACTACCGCGCCGGGCGGTCGTCCCAGGTGAAGATATCCCTGTCCTTGGTCTCGGGGATGAACAGGGCACCGATGATGGCCGTCGCGAGGGCGATGACGATCGGGTACCAGAGGCCGAAATAGATGTCGCCGGTCTGGGCCACCATGGCGAAGGCCGTGGCCGGCAGAAGGCCGCCGAACCAGCCGTTGCCGATATGGTAGGGCAGCGACATCGAGGTGTAGCGGATGCGCGTCGGGAACAGTTCGACGAGGGCCGCCGCGATCGGGCCGTAGACCATCGTCACGTAGAGGACGAGGATCGTCAGGATACCGATGATCGTCAGCTTCTGGACCGAGAAGATGTCGATCATCTTGGCGAAGTTCGACAGGCCGTCCTTCGGTTCGATGGCGATCTTCACGATGCTCGGGTTGGTGGCGGTGGGGTAGCCGGAGGCGGTGAGGGCCGCGCCGATATCCTTGGCGAAGGTCGGATCGGCGGCGGCGAACTCCTTGCCGGCGACGGTGACGGTGGCCTTGGTGCCGGGAGCGGCGGGCTCGGTGGTGTAGTTCACGGCCGAGCGCGCGAGCAGCGCCTTGGCGATGTCGCAGGAATTCGTGAACTTGGCCGTTCCCACCGGATTGAACTGGAACGAGCAATCCGCCGGATCGGCCTTGACCACCACCTGCGTGCTCTGCTGGGCCGCGTGCAGGGCCGGGTTGGCGGCCGCGGTCAGCGCCTTGAACAGCGGGAAGAAGGTCAGTGCCGCGATCACGCAACCGCCGAGGATGATCGGCTTGCGGCCGATCTTGTCGGAGAGTGCGCCGAAGAACAGGAACCCGCCGGTGCCGAGGATGAGCGACCAGGCGATGAGCACGTTGGCCGTGAACTGATCGACCTTCAGGATCGTCTGGAGGAAGAACAGCGCGTAGAACTGGCCGGTGTACCAGACCACGGCCTGGCCGGCGGTGAGGCCGAGGAGCGCGAGGAGCGCCCATTTGGCGTTGCGCCACTGGCCGAACGCCTCGGACAACGGTGCCTTCGAGCCGGTGCCCTCGTCCTTCATCTTCTTGAAGGCCGGGCTCTCCTGCATCTGCAGACGGATCCAGACCGAGACACCGAGCAGCACGATCGAGACCAGGAACGGAATGCGCCAGCCCCAGGCGGCGAAGGGCGTGATCGTCCCGGCCGAACCATCGGCGAGGGTGGTGGCGACGGGCGCGTAGTTCGCGTTGACGTAGATCTGGGTGAACAGGATCACCATCAGCGACAACAGCAGCCCGAGGGTCGCCGTGGTCTGGATGAAGGCGGTGTAGAAGCCGCGACGCCCGGGGGGAGCGTGCTCGGCCACGTAGACCGCCGCGCCGCCGTACTCACCGCCGAGGGCGAGGCCCTGGAGCATGCGCAACGCCAGCAGCGCCACGGGTGCGACCCAGCCGACGCCGTACTCGTTCATCGTGGCGTAGGACGGCAGCAGGCCGACCACGAAGGTCGAGATGCCCATGATCAGGATAGTGACGAGGAAGGTATACTTGCGGCCCACCAGGTCGCCGAGACGACCGAACACCAGCGCACCGAAGGGGCGGACCAGGAAGCCGGCGGCAAAGGCCATCAGGGCGAAGATGTTGCGCGTGGCTTCCGGGTAGGCCGAAAAGAACTGTGCGCCGATGATCGCGGCGAGCGATCCGTAGAGATAGAAATCATACCACTCGAACACGGTGCCGAGCGAGGAGGCCAGGATGACCTTCTTCTCGCCGGCACTCATGGGCCGTGCGGCATCCTTTGGTAATGAGACCGCTGACGTTGCAGACATGGGGGGAACCTCCAAAATTTTTTATACTTCCAGGCTTTTGCAGGCCTGGCTTTCAACACTTCAGAGACTTGGGCACTGCGTCGGCGTTCGCAGTCGCCCTAGTCCTGGCGCGCGCTGGTCTGACCGCTCACGGAAAAGAGAGCGATCGACGCTACCTCACGCCATGATTTCGCCCAAGAGTGAAAAAGCTGTACGGCACAAGGATACTCACGTTTTTATGCAAACGTGTCACTTTGGTGCCGATTGATCGGGCCGCCGCCCGGCGGGATGCCATGAATGAGAAAGGGCGCGGCTTCCGCCGCGCCCTTTCAAGCATTTGTCGAATGATCTTGAAACCGTCAGTGAGCGTGAGCGCCGTCGGCTCCGATCCCGGTCTCCGAGCGCACGAACTGCTGTTCGAACAATGCGCGCTCGCGCTTGGCCCTTGCAGTATTGTCGAGCTTCGACACCACATAGATCGTGAGGAAAGCGAGCGGCATCGAGAACAGGGCCGGGTTGTCGTAGGGGAAGATCGCCACCGGATTGCCGAAGGTCGTCACCCACACCGCCTTCGACAGGATCACCATGCCGACCGCCGCGAAAAGGCCGACGAAGCCGCCGATGAGGGCACCCCAGGTGGTCGTGCCCCGCCACAGGATCGACATGGTGAGGATCGGGAAGTTGCAGCTCGCCGCCACCGAGAAGGCGAGGCCCACCATGAAGGCGACGTTCTGGTTCTCGAAGACGTAGCCGAGATAGATCGCCACGATGCCGATGACGACCGCCGAGATCTTCGAGAGCCGGACCTCGGAGGTCTCGTTGCTGCGCCCGCGGGCGATGACGCTGGCGTAAAGGTCGTGGCTCACCGCCGATGCGCCCGCGAGGGTCAGGCCGGCCACCACCGCGAGGATCGTGGCGAAGGCCACCGCCGAGATGAAGCCGAGGAAGTACGGTCCGCCCACGGCATTGGCGAGGTTCACGGCGACCATGTTGGTGCCGCCGACCATGCCCTTGAGCTTGTCGAAGGCGCCGGCCGGATCGAGTTTGAAATAGGCCGGGTCGGACATCAGCAGGGCGATGCCGCCGAAGCCGATGATGAAGGTGAGAATGTAGAAGTAGCCGATCAGGCCGGTGGCATAGAACACCGACTTGCGGGCGGCCTGGGCGTCGGAGACCGTGAAGAACCGCATCAGGATATGCGGCAGGCCGGCGGTGCCGAACATCAGGCCGACGCCGAGGGAAATCGCCTCGATCGGGTTCGAGACGAGGCCGCCGGGCGCCATGATGGCGTCGCCCTTCGGGTGCGTGGCGACGGCCGCCGAGAACAGGGCCTCCGGGTTGAAGCCGTATTTGTAGAGGACCGCGCCGGCCATGAAGGTGGCGCCGCCCAGCAGCAGGCAGGCCTTGATCACCTGGACCCAGGTCGTCGCCTTCATGCCGCCGAAGGCCACGTAGACGATCATCAGCACGCCGACGATGACCACGGCGTAGAGGTATTCGAGCCCGAACAGGAGCTGGATCAGCTTTCCCGCGCCGACCATCTGGGCGATCAGGTAGAAGGCCACGACGACGAGGGTGCCCACCGCCGAGATGATGCGGATCGAGGTCTGGTCGAGGCGGAAGCTCGCCACGTCGGCGAAGGTGAACTTGCCGAGGTTGCGCAGGCGCTCGGCGATGAGGAACAGCACGATCGGCCAGCCCACGAGGAAGCCGGTGGAGTAGATCAGCCCGTCGAAGCCGGAGGTGTAGACGAGGCCGGAGATACCGAGGAACGAGGCGGCCGACATGTAGTCGCCGGCGATGGCCAGCGAGTTGGTGCCGGCCGAGATGCCGCCGCCTGCGGCGTAGAAGTCGGAAGCCGACTTGGTGCCCTTGGCCGCCTTGTAGGTGATGCCGAGGGTGAAGAGCACGAAGAACGCGAACATGCCGATGGCCGGCCAGTTCGTCTGGGCCTTCGTGACGGCGCCGATATCCGGGCCGGCCGCATAGGCGGCACCCGCGAGAATGACCGCGAGGGTGGTGCCGAGGGCGATGGGGTGGGCGGAGCGGATCATCGGCCGAGGTCCCGCTTGAGCGCGGCGGTCAGTTCGTCGAAGCGGCCATTGGCGCGCTGGACGTAGATGCCGGTGAGGATGAAGGCGAAGACGATCACGGCGACACCGAGGATCAGGCCCAGGGACGTCGTGGCGCTCCCGATCTTCAGGGCGAGCAAAGACTTGTCGAAGGCGATGAGGCCGATGAAGCCGAAATAGACCAGCAGCATCAGGATGGTCAGCGTCCAGCCGAAGCGGGTGCGTTCGTGCACGAGCTCCTTGAACCGCGGGTTCTGCGCAATCCGCGCAGTCTCGATATCGGACATGGCGTACCTTTCCCTGGAGCGTCGACCCTTCTGAACGGGGTCTCGGTCTCGACGAATACTGTAGCGATGAAGGAGCGGGTGCGCTTAAGTCTGCCGATCCTGTCTCATGTCCCGAGGCGCGTCAGCGCAAGCGTCGCAGGGTCACGATATCGTCAGGTCGAACGGAAGCGACGGCTCGGGATCCGGCCAGGACGCGATCGGCGCATCTCCTTCGAGATGCGCCGCTTCGTTGCGGGAGTTTGACGATCAGTCCGCGCGGTTCTGCCGGTTCTCGATCAGGTCGTCGACCACGGCCGGCTCGGCGAGGGTCGAGGTGTCGCCCAGCGACGAGAACTCGTCCTCGGCGATCTTGCGCAGGATGCGGCGCATGATCTTGCCGGAGCGGGTCTTGGGCAGGCCGGGGGCGAACTGGATCAGGTCCGGCGAGGCGATGGGGCCGATATCCTTGCGGACCCAGGCCACCAGCTCCTTGCGCAACTCGTCCGAACCGTCCTCGCCCTCCATCAGGGTGACGTAGGCGTAGATGCCCTGTCCCTTCATGGAATGCGGGTAGCCGACGACGGCCGCTTCCGACACCTTCGGATGGGCGACGAGGGAGGATTCGACCTCCGCCGTGCCCATGCGGTGGCCCGAGACGTTGATGACGTCGTCGACGCGACCGGTGATCCAGTAATAGCCGTCAGCGTCCCGGCGGCAGCCGTCGCCGGTGAAGTAGAGGTTCGGATAGGTGGAGAAGTAGGTCTGCTCGAACCGCTCGTGGTCGCCATAGACCGTGCGCATCTGGCCCGGCCAGGAATCCTTGATGCAGAGGTTGCCCTCGCAGGGGCCGTCGAGTTCCTTGCCCTCGGCATCGACGATCAGCGGCTGCACGCCAAAGAACGGGCGCGTGGCCGAGCCGGGCTTCAGCCTGGTGGCGCCGGGAAGCGGGGTGATGAGGATGCCGCCGGTCTCGGTCTGCCACCAGGTGTCGACGATGGGGCAACGGCTGTCGCCGACCACGCGGTAGTACCAGTCCCAGGCTTCCGGGTTGATCGGCTCGCCCACCGAGCCGAGGACGCGCAAGCTGGCCCGCGAGGTCTTCTTCACCGGGCCCTCGCCGCCGCCCATGAGCGAGCGGATCGCCGTGGGAGCGGTGTAGAAGATGTTGACCTTGTGCTTGTCCACCACGTCCCAGAACCGCGACGTCGACGGGTAGGTCGGGATACCCTCGAACATCAGGGTCGTGGCGCCATTGGCCAGCGGCCCGTAGACGATATAGCTGTGGCCCGTGACCCAGCCCACATCGGCCGTGCACCAGTAGACTTCGCCCTCGCGGTAATCGAAGACGTATTGATGCGTCATGGCGGCGTAGACGAGGTAGCCGCCGGTGGTGTGGACCACGCCTTTGGGCTGGCCCGTCGAGCCTGATGTGTAGAGGATGAAGAGCGGGTGCTCCGCCTCCACGGCCACGGCCGGGCAATCATCGGTGACCTGGGCGGCGGCCTCGTCGTAATAGACGTCGCGGCCGGGCTCCATCGGCACGGCAGTGCCGGTGCGGCGCACGACGATCACATGGTCCACCGCATCCTTGCCGAGCCGCGCGATGGCGGCGTCGACATTGGCCTTCAACGCGACCTTGCGCCCGCCGCGCAGACCCTCGTCGGCGGTGATGACGAGCTTCGAGGCGCAGCCTTCGATGCGGCCGGCCAGGGAATCCGGGGAGAAGCCGCCGAAGACGATGGAGTGGATCGCGCCGAGCCGGGCGCAGGCCAGCATGGCATAGGCCGCTTCCGGGATCATCGGCAGGTAAAGGGTGACGCGGTCACCCTTGCCGACGCCGCGGTTGCGCAGCACGTTCGCCATCCGGCAGACTTCCGCATGAAGATGGCGGTAGGTGATGTGCTTGGATTCGTTGGGGTCGTCACCTTCCCAGATGATCGCCACCTGATCGCCACGGGTGGCGAGGTGGCGGTCGATGCAATTGTAGGCGACGTTGGTCTTGCCGTCCTCGAACCATTTGATCGAGACGTTGCCCGGAGCAAAGCTCGTGTTCTTCACGGTGGAGTATGGCGTCGACCAGTCGATCCGCTTGCCGTGCTCGCCCCAGAACGCAGCCGGATCGTCGACCGAGGCCTTGTACATCGCCTGATACCCGGCATCGTCCACATGCGCGCCGTCGATCCAGGCCGCGCGGACGTCGACCACCTTCTCGTCCATGACGTTTTCCCTGCTGGTGCCCGATCGTATCGCGAAAACCGCGCAGCCGGGACTTCCACCTTGTTCTTATGCGCAGGAGCAGATTTACCGCAAGCGCGAAGGGGCATGATCCAACAGCGCCGGCACCCCCCAATTGGGGGAATACTCCTCGCCAGCGGTGGCCTGCAGGTCAGTTGCAGCCGATACAGATCCCCTTGATGCCCGAACCTTCCGGTTTGGGCCGCTTGCCGCCGTCGTCACGCTTCACCGGCGTGTCGGGCGCGGCCGCGGCGCCGGGGGGCTTGGTGACGCCGGTGGGGGTGATGTTGCGGAAGGCGCCGGCCGAGTCGAGGTTCTGCCCGGTCGTCGAGGTGCCGGCCGTCTGGGCCAGGACGCCGGTCGCTCCGGCCATGAAAAGTCCGGCGGCCAGAAGTCTCAGGGTTGTACGCATCGCGCTTCTCCATCTGTCGCGGAAGAACGGATGGGGTGCGCCGGGGTTGCTTACGGCCGAAGAGCGGCGTCGTCGAACACTGTGTCGGCACGGGTAGGCCACGCCAGGGCGGGTCAGGGAAGCGACCCGCAGGGCTCGGCGCGGGCCGGCAGCGACGGGTTGGCCGTCCGGAACTCGGCGACGACCGCATCGAGGCGCGCATCCACGATGTCGCTCATCTGCGGAACCCCCTCGGCCACCCGGAGCCATTTGGCGCCATCCCAGACCTGCACGAAGCCGGAAGGCCGTCCGCCGTGATCGCGGCAGGTGAAGGTGAGGGAATGGGCAAAGCCCGCCAGTCCGAGTCCTTTCCAGCGGCTGTCGTCGATCGAGAGGCCCTCGAAGGCGAGGCGCACGTCCGCGCCGCGCAACGGTGCGCCGCGCCGCGCTCTCTGGGCCTCCGCGATGGCTTCGGCGGCGAGCACCGCGTTGTAGACGCCCCGGTTGTAATGGGTCTCCCCCGAACCGTCCTTCGGCGTCGAGGACAATCCGCGATCGGCGACGAAGGTGTCGATGGCATCGAAGGCGGGGAAAGCATCGCCGAAAGCGTGGCGGCTCACCTCCTTGAAGCCGCGGCTCGCCGAGCCGGTACGGCGGATGCCGTCCTGATCGGGCCAGCGCAGGGCGATCATCCGGTCGGGCGGGAAGCCGACCTTCAGGGCCTCCTCGATGGAAGCTCCACTCCGCGTGCCCTGGCCGAGGAGGATGACATGGTCCGGGCGCGCGGCGGCGATGCGTGTCCACAGGGCGGCCTTGCCGGCCTCGGTCTCGTCGTCGGCGAAGAGCGGTGCCGAGAACCCGTAGCGGGCGCCGAGTTCCTGCAGGATGACGAGGGCGGACGGGTCGGCGCCCGCATGGCTGTAGACGAGGCCGATGGAGAGGCCCTGCAGTTCGGACAGGCCGCCGAGCCTATTGGCGAGATACCGGATCGCGATGGTGATGCCGCCGAGCACGGTGGAGGAGGGGTTGAACACCCATGGAAGCAGGTCGCCGCGCGTTCCGGCCGGGAAGCCGTCGGCGAGGGACAGGATCGGGATCCTGTCGCGCGCGGCCGGTTCCAGCAGGTCCTGGGTGATGCCCCGGTCCGGCGTCGTGATCAGGACCGTTCCGGACGCCTGCGCGGCGGCGTAGCAGGCCCGGGCGCGCTCGACCTCCGAGGCGACCTCGCATTCCTCCACCTGCAAGGGCACGCCGCCAATCCCGCCATCGCGCTGGTTCAGCATCTCCAGGTAATCGTGAACGCCATTGGCCACCCGCGCGCCGATGGCGGCGCCGGGACCCGTGCGGTTGGTGAGGAGGGTCATGCGGACGGGCTCGGCGGCTTCGGCCGACAGGCAGAGCGCCAGGATCAGGGCCGTCACGGCCATCGGAGGCAGGCGTCTCGTCATGGAGAGTGCATGGGGCCCGGTCCTCCGCAGGCCGCGCGTCGCAGGCGCGAGGCACGCCGCATGGCCCGCCGATGATGGCAGATGCCCGGCCGTGAGACGAGTCCGCGCCCGCCTCGACGGTCAGGCGGTCCTGACCACCGCCTGAGGCGGGAACAGCATTTCCACCAATGTGCCCTCGTCCTTCCGGCTCTCGATGCGGAAGCTTCCGTGATTGGCCTCCACCAGGGCCTTCGTGAGCGGCAGGCCGAGGCCGGTGCCGGTGCTTCGCCCATCCGCCCGCCCCTTGGGCGAGGCCGCCACGGCGATCTGCCGGAACGGTTCGAGGGCGGTCTCCACCTCGTCCGGGCTCATCCCGATCCCGGTGTCGCGCACGCGGAGGGCGATCTCGCCCCGGTCCGCCAGGGTGGTGGAGACGATGACCTGCCCGCCGGCCTCGGTGAAGGCGATGGCGTTGGCGATGATGTTGAGGGCGGCCTGCCGCAACGAGCGCTCGTCGGCGACCAGGGGCGGCAGGTCGTGGGAGAAGCTCGTGCGCAGGACGATCCGGTCGCGCATCGCCTGCGGCTGCAGCATCGCCACGCAATGGGTGACGACGTCGTTGAGGGGCACCTCCTCGAAGGACAGGTCGAGGCGCCCGGCCTCGATCTTTGCGAGGTCGAGCAGGTCGTTGACGAGGCTGAGGACGTGGGTGCCCGAGGCGTGGATATCGCCGAGATAGTCGCGGTAACGCTCATGGCCGATGGGGCCGAACGGCTCGGCCAGCATCATGTCGGCAAAGCCGAGGATGCCGTTCATTGGCGTCCGGATCTCATGACTGATCCGGGCGAGGAAATCCGACTTGCGCGCGCTGGCATATTCCGCCGCGCGCCGGGCGTTCGAGGATTCGGCTTCGACGCTTCTGGTGGCGCGCACGTCCCGGACGGTCATCACCATGCGGCCGTCGTCCCGCCCGGCGAGAGGCGCCACCTGGATCAGCATCGGCAGCATGCCGGCGGCCGCCCGGGCGATGACATCGGGCACCGGTTGCGACTGAGCCGCCTGTGCCGGGCCGGCGATGCCATGGACGCTGGCGAGCACGGCCACGGCGCTTTCCGGCGCGAACAGGCTGAGAATGCCGGCACCGACGACCTCGCGCGGGTCGAGACCGAACGTCGCCGCCGCGCTACGGTTGAGCCCGATGATCCGGGCATTCCGGTCGAGGGTGACGACGCCGTCTTCCAGGCTGTCGAGCACGGCCTGCGCGTCGGCGGCGCGGGCGCCGGCGAAGGCGTCGGCGATCTGCATCGCCGCGCGCTCGCGGGCCGGCTCCCCCGCGACCGCATCGCGGACGAGGAGCAGCTGGGCCGGCGCGCCGGTCCAGTCGACTTCGGACGCCTGGATATCGACGCTCAGGCGGTCACCGGCCCGGGTGGTGAGCAGAGCGGGCGCGCCATCCGCCGACCGCTCGTGTGGGATGAGCCCTCCGAACAGCCTGTCGAGGCCACCCGACGCGGTGAGCTCGGCGAGATCGGCGAACCCGGCCATGGTCAGCAGGCGACCATTGGCGAACAGGACGCTGTCGTCGCGATAGATCATCACGCCGCCTGGCAACCGTTCGAGCGTCGCCGCCACGGCGGCGTTCGGGCCTTCCGGAGCCGGTTCTACATTGCGCGCCATCGCGGAGGGGAACTGGGTCACCGATCCACTGGCCGGGCGTTCGTCGTCCGTCGTGACCTCTTCATCGGATTCGGAATCGCCGGCAAAGCGCGCGCCCAGGGCGCGGGCGATCTCGCGGAACGCCGCATGCTCGTGGCTCGACAGATGAGAGTCCTGGAGCGTCGGCCAACCGCTCTGGGCGTCGGACGAAGGCTCGGTGGCGAACTCGACCTGTTCGGGCGGCGCGTCGGATTCCGAAACGAGCGGCGGCGGGGCAGGGGGAGCATCCGCCTCCACCACCGGGCTCGCCGCGTCTGCGATGAGAAAGGGGGAGGGTTCGGCGACGGGCGGGAGCGCCGCCGCCTCGATTGCCGGAACCCCGGAGGAAACGGGCGATCCGGTACTCTTGGACAGAGAGGTGACGGGGGCCGTCACCTCGGCCGGATCGGCAAAGGTGCCGATACCGCCTGCCGCCTCCGGGACGGGTCGCTCGCTCGGAGACTGATCGGGGGACGCTTCCACATCGTCCGTGCTCGCCACGACATCCTGTGCCGAGGGGGACACGGAGGGGCGGACCATGGCGAAGCCGTTGAATCCGGAGAACTCGTCTCCGGCGCGCCGGGTCGGCGTACCGGAGATGTCGAGATCCATCGCATCCGGCGCCCCGTCCGGCTGCAGGGTGACGGAGATCGCCCGGAAGGTGCGGCGCTGGGCGAGGGCGAGCAGGAGCCCCTCCGCATCGAGGAGCGTACGGGTCTGTGACAGGGCGGACCATGTCCGGCCGAGCATCGCCGGTTTGACCGACGCGGCGGCAGCGCCGGAAATGTCGGTGAGCCTGTCGTCGGCATCGCTGCGCCATACCAGGCGGCCGGTCTGCATCGAAGGAGTGTCCTGCGGCGAAGGCACGCCTTCCGCGACCGGGGACAGGCCCGCGGGATCTGGCGCCTCCGCGGCCTGCGGGAGGGCGGGCTCCACGATGGCTTTCTGTGGCGATGCGCGGTGGTTCGGCAAGCGGTCGAGAAGCGCCACGATCAGCAGGTTGCGCCCCGACTTGTCCTTCGTCCGCAATACGAGGCAGGTCGTGGCCGCTCCGAGACGGCGCGTTTCGAACCGAAGCTTCATCAGCGTCGGCCGATCCAATGGGAGACGGCGCGGGCGAACCTGGTCGCACAGGCGAATTGCATCGACCCGGCCCGATTCGTCGGTGCCGATCGCGCGGCCGAGGCCGTCCGCCGCCGTCGAAGCCAGCAGGACTCGCTCCGCTGTCCCGTCCAGCACGAGCCAAACGGCATCCGGGGCGCTCAGGCGAAGCCCGAACCGCGAATCACCACTCCAGTGTCTGACGAGGTCGCCGAGGTCCGGTTCGGGGCCGGACGTCGGTTCTTCAGCCCCTTTTTCGAACATCCGTACCCGTTTCGCCTGGCATGTAAGTGATTCGCGCCCTTTTTTACCCGCAACGCGCCGCCGATATAGACACCAAGCGCTGCCGGTGCGCGTTTACCTTTTGTCATCCTTAATGCCACGCACGAGGGTGGCATAGGGCAGGCGATGTGTTATTGTGCAGCGCACAACAAACGATCAACAAGCAAGTTCAGAGGAGACGGACATGAGCAACACCCCGAACTATGAAGTGCCTGCTGAAATGCGCGATTTTGCCGAAAAGAGCGTCGATCAGGCCCGCAAGGCTTTCGATTCGTTCATCGGTGCGGCCCGCCGCACCGCCGACACGGTTCATGGCTCGGCCGATACGGCCCGCACGAGCGCGCATGACGTCTCCGCTCGCGGCTTCGAGTTCGCCGAGCAGAACGTGAATGCCGCCTTCGACCTCGCCCAGAAGCTGGTTCGCTCGCGCGACCTGCAGGAGGCCATGCAGCATCAGGCCGAGTTCGTCCGCAGCCAGTTCGCTGCGATCCAGGCCCAGGCCAAGGAGTTCGGTGGCTTGGCGCAGAGCGCCATGCAGCAGGGTGCCGAGAAGGCCAAGGCCGCTATGCAGGAGACTGCCGAGAACACCCGCAAGGCGATGGAACAGGGTACGGAAGCCGCTCGCAAGGCCGGCGCCGATGCCGAGCAGGCCATTCGCAACGCTAATTCCTGATAGTTTCGAAATGCGACGGATCTGATCCGTCCGACGATAGAGGCCCGCCCCGCCCGCACGGTGAGGCGGGCCTCGCTGTTTTTCGGAAGACGGGCTCGATGATCCGGCTCGATATTCGGTTGTTGACGGTCCCGGCCAAGCTGTCCTAGTCAAGTTTCGCCGCGCCGAGCGCGTGCCGTAAGCGTCTGACGTCAAGCAACGCATTTTCCGATCCGTCATCCGGTCGGTGTCAGTGCTGCCCCGGATTACGGTCCAGACGTCGGGTTATCATGAACCGCCTGCAATCGTTCCGTCTCCGCGGATGCCTGCCACAGAGCAGTCAGTGGCTCATCATGCCGCTGGTACTTTCGCTGCTGATGACGCTCGTCGTCTCGGCGATCTCCACCTACAAGACCTTGGGGGCCGACGCGGCTTTCCTCGACCATTGGCCGCCGGCCTGGGCTTTGTCCTGGGTGGTGGCGTTCCCGACGCTTCTGCTGGTCCTGCCCCTGGTCCGCCGGATCGTCGGGTTCCTGGTTAGATCAGCCTGACGCCCGCCCCGGCCTACAAACATCAGATGTCCGGAAGGACGATCCGGATCGAGCCAACGAAGGCTGAGGCAGGTTCTCAGACGAGCCGGCACGGCATAAGAAACTCCCGCATCGCTCCAGAGGCCATGCCCGGTGCGGTGCGGGAGCCTTGCTCGAGAGCCTCTAGACTAAAGCTCAGGATCGACAGGCGGCGCAGATCGGGGGAATGGGGATCGATGACCATCAAGCCGGGTGATTACGTAGGGTCGGACGACAACGAGGCGACCATGACCGTCGTCGAAATCGTGGACGACAAGGCCCTGTGCCGCTGGTTCGTGGATGGCGACGTCGACGGCGACGAACTGGAAGCGTGGCTGCCGATCGCCTCCCTCACGGTTCTTTGAAAGGCGCGCGATCGCCGGTGCCGTAGTCCCGTCGGCGACGGCAGCGAACGACGTGCGACACGGCGCTTGCACCGCGGCGAGCGGTCTCCTAACCCTGGCGCCCCGCCCGGATTTCGGGCTCGTCGAAGAGGGCGATCCTCCATGCGACCTGGTTTTTCGCGCTCCGCCCAGCGTTTCGGCCTGTTGGCCCTCACTCTGGCTGGTGTGCTCTCCGCTGGCGCCGCCAGCGCGCAATACGATGACGAGGGCTATTACCGTCCGCCGCCGCGCCGTGATTACTACGACGATCGCGGCCCCCCGCCCCGCCGGGCCGTGGGCCTGAACTGCGATGCGGTTCAATCGGGCATCACCGGGCCGCAGCCTTATTCCTGTCCCCTGCCGGGGCCACGTCCGCTCGGCGCCCGCTGCTTCTGCGACATGCCAATCGCGTCCTTCAGCGCACCTCAGACGGCAGTGGGGCGCGTCGTCCCGTAAGGGTCGAGCCGACGACGAAGAGCGCCGCGCCATCCTGCGATGACGCGGCGTTGTATCTTGAGCCGGATGTCGTTCAGTTGAGGACGACGACCTTGGCGCCGACCTTCACACGCTCGTAGAGATCGGTGACGTCGTCGTTGGTCATGCGGATGCAGCCGGAGGAAACGGCCTGACCGATCGTGTCGGGCTCGTTCGAGCCGTGGATCCGGTACTCGGTGTTGCCGATATACATGGCACGTGCGCCAAGCGGGTTCTCTACACCACCGGCCATGTAGCGCGGCAGGTCGGGGCGACGAGCGATCATCGCGGCCGGGGGAGTCCATGACGGCCACTCGCGCTTGGCGGTGACAGTCTTGGTGCCCGACCAGGTGAAGCCTGGGCGGCCGACACCGACGCCGTAGCGGATGGCTTCGCCGTTCGGCAGGACGAAGTAGAGACGCCGCTCGGCGGTCGAGACGACGATGGTTCCCGGCTTGTATGCGCCGTTGAAGCCGACGATCTCGCGCGGGATCGGCGCGACCTGGGCCTGGGGAGCGGCCTGAGCGCCCTGACCGACGGTGCCCTGATAGCCATAGGGATCGTAGGAGGGCTGAGCGTACTCGGTCTCGGGGTAGTAATCGTCGCCACCCGTTCCGAACGGATCGTAGGAGGAGGCGGCGAGGGCGGGGGTGGAAGCGAGGATGCAAGCACCCATGATGCCTGCAAGAGCGGTCGCCAACGTCTTCATGGTCGGATGCCTTGGCTGTACGGTAACCTTTGCTATACAAGCGTAAGCGTAGGCCGGTGGTTCCACCCCCCGATGCAGATTTCACATCTCGTTAACGTGAGCTTCCAAAATCAGTACACCTCGTCGGTATGCACGTCGAAGCGGGCGAGGTGCGAGTATCCGAAGTTGGTGGTGATCGCGACGTCGGTGGCGTCGCGACCCCGCGCCATGACGATGCGGCCGATGCGCGGCGTGTTGTGGCGGGCGTCGAACGTGTACCAGCGCCCGTCGAGATAGACTTCGAACCAGGCCGAGAAATCCATCGGGTCGGGGACGGGCGGGATGCCGATATCGCCGAGATAGCCGGTGCAGTAGCGCGCGGGAATGTTCATGCAGCGGCAGAAGGCGACGGCGAGATGCGCGAAATCGCGGCACACGCCCTGCCTCTGCATGAAGCCGTCCCATGCGGTGCGCGTGGCGTCGGCGAGCATATAGTCGAAGCGGATGCGGTCATGGACGTAGTCGCAGATCGCCTGGACCCGTGACCAGCCCGGCATCGTCCCGCCGAACAACGACCATGCGGTCTCCGAGAGCTTGTCGGTGTCGCAGTAGCGGCTGCCGAGAAGGTAGACCAGCACGTCGCTCGGCAGGTTCTGGACATCGATCTGCTGTGCGTAGGGAGCGTATTCGTCCGGCATTCCCGTGTCATAGACAGTGAAGTCGGCCGAGATGTCGAGACGCCCCACCGGCGTGACGATGCGGGTGCAGATGTTGTCGTAGACGTCCCGGTATTCCTGGAAGGGGATGGGCGGATTGAAGCTGATGACATGCGGCGTCATCACATCCGGCATGCGTGACGGGTGCACGCTCAGTTCGAGGATCATGGGCGTCGGCTGAACCGATTCGAAGGCGATGTCGAACCCAGTCCTGATCTTCATCGTAATGGCCCCATGTCTGTAAAAATCTGGTCTGAACCCGGTCGTCGTCCGACGACAGGGGCGTGATCGTCGTCAACGCACGAGGATCGGATCCGGTGTGCGCTGCTCGATGGAACCCGGTTCGACTTCGTCGACCTCGACACTCACCGACATGCCGAGATCGTCCGCGGGAAACCCGAAGAAGGAGCCGTGCAACGGCACCGCCTGGCGCGGGTCGCGCGCGACGGCGACGCGGATGAGGTCGCGGTTGCCGACGATGCCGTTGGTGGGGTCGAACTCGATCCAGCCCGCGCCCGGCAGGTAGACCTGGACCCAGGCATGGGTCGAGCCGCCGCCCACATGGCGGTTGCGGTCCCCGCGCGGGTTGTAGAGGTAGCCGGAGACGAAGCGGGCGGCCATTCCGAGAGCGCGCACGGCCTCGATCATCAGCACCGCGAAATCGCGGCAGCTTCCGCGCTTGAGGCGCAGGGTGGTGACGGGATCCTGAACGCCTTTTTCCGAGCGGGCGAGATAAGCGAAATTGCGTCGGACATGGCGCGTCATGTCGGCCAGCAATTCCTGCGTGCCGACGCGGCCGGCGGGCGGGACGAAGCTGCGCGCCCAGGCATCGACCTCGTTCTTCGGGTCGCGATGCTCGCGCTCGATGGAACGGCTGAGATCGGGCATGTCGTCGGCGCCGTAGCCGAAGGGGTAGAAGGCCGCATGCGGCGCGATGGGGAATTCCGGCGCCAGTTCAGGCGTGTGGTCGAGGGTGATCGAGCAATCGAAGATGAGGGACGAGGCCCGCCCCTGAAAGGTGGCCACCGCGACGCAATTGCCGAACACGTCGTGAAGCCAGCGCAGGGACGAGGGCTCCGGCGTGATCTTCAACGTCGCGGCGAGCAAGCGCTGGTCGTAGCTGTCGCGAGGCCGGAACATGATTCGATGCTCGCCCAACCCGACGGGCTGGCGGTAGCGGTACGTGGTGATGTGTCGGACGGACAGTATCGGCACGTTGACGGGCTCCGCGGCACCGGTCGGTACCACTCTCTTGGATCGACGCAATGCAAGAGGTGCGCCCAACTCCGTGGCGGAGCAGGATTCCGCTGCCACGCCTGCGCAGCATTGTCCTGGATATCATCGCCGGGGCAATGGTCGGCGAGCCTGCTCGACAGGGATGTTTTTGGATGAAGGACCGTGCGGCCCGAGTCGATGTCTCGGTGCGCAGCCGTCGATCAGGGTACGGCCGGCGGAGGATTGCTCGTGGCGTGCTCGGCCTCCACCAGAACGTCCTGCGGTCGCCAGGGTTTAGGGATGAACACCACTCTCTCGGGTAACGCATCCGGTCGCGGGGCGCGCCGGCCGGAGGTGACGACCATGCGGGCCGTGGGCCACAGCATGGCCACGGCCCGTGCGAGCTGCAGGCCGTCCATGACACCGGAGAGCTGGATATCGGCAAAGACGAGAGCGACGTCCCCACCCCGATCCCGCATCACGGCGAGCGCCTCTTCCGCCGAGCTGCAGCCGATCGTGTCGAGTTCGGTCTCATCGAGAAGGGCGACCGCCAGACCTTGCGTCGACGCGTCGTCTTCCACCACCAAAGCGAGGCGACCGGACTTGCGCACCGGTGCGGAGACGACGGGCTCCGGCTCGGCCGCAGCGTCCGGCGAAGGTACCTGACGAACGAGGGCGGCCAGATTCTCGGGGATGCCCTCGGCGATCAGGTCGTCATAGAAGGAAGCGAGCGCTTCGCCGATCTGATCCAGAGCGAGGCTGGGCGCGAGCGTATCGTGACCGGCGCGCTTGGCGGGAGCGGCCTTGAACGGC
This sequence comes from Methylobacterium sp. Leaf85, assembly GCF_001422125.1. Classification (NCBI taxonomy): domain Bacteria; kingdom Pseudomonadati; phylum Pseudomonadota; class Alphaproteobacteria; order Hyphomicrobiales; family Methylobacteriaceae; genus Methylobacterium; species Methylobacterium sp. Leaf85. Next base: position 336,514 of record NZ_LMME01000001.1, read on the forward strand.
GTGGGGGACCGATCCTTCAACGGGCCTTTTGGATCGAGCACGTCATCCCTCCGACTTTCGTAATCCGCCCCCGCACGACATGCGCGACTGCAAGCTCAACGTCGGGAGTTCGGCGTCAGTTGCCCCAATGGACAACAAGAGGGGCCGGCATGCGGCGAACGCGGCCGCAAGGCGCGTGATCCGTGCCGGCGACGGACAGCATGAAGATGGAAATCGGTGTCGTGCGCCTACTCGGCCGACGCGTCGGCATAGGCCATCACGCCCGAAAGCGAGCGGACATCGCGGTAGCGGGCGCCGCGGGTGCTCATCATGGTCTCGAACTTCTCGTGAACCTCGGCCACCGACAGGCTTGCGGCCTTGCGACGACCGCGCTGCGCCGCGAAGAAGATGGTACGGTTGGCGCGTGCCGGGCCGGGCAGCATCTGTGCCGCGGCGGATTTCGGCTTGTCGACCACGCTGGCGAGGAATTCCTCGGCATCGTCCGGCCCGAGGAAGTGCGCGAGGTAGACCTCGCCGAGGGTGAGTTCGCGACCGATGCGCAGGGAGATTCGCGCCGCGTCGCGCTTGAGCATCTCGCCCGCCATCAGGGCAGCGAGGTAGGGATCGCGCCGCAATTCGAGGATGCGGGTCCGCTCGGCGGCATCGGCGACGCTCGGCTTGCCATTGTCGCCGGAGACCACGAGGGCCGCTTCCTGCGTCAGCCCGTATTTCGGTCCGAAATCGCGCACGACGCCGAGCCAGGTCCGCTCGATGAACTGGAACAGACCGGTGGCAGAGGAGGTCTTGGCCTGCACTTCGGTGATGAAGCTCGATTCCTTGTCGGCCACCGCCATCAGCAGGACAGGGTCGGTCTGGACGGCCTGTGCCGCGCGGACGATCTTCTGCACGAGGTGGCGCCGGATCTTCATCGGCCCGAATTCGAGGATGTCGTTCGGGTCGCCGACGGCGCTCTCGGTGAGCAGATAATCGTAAGACACCCGGTCGACCGCATTGGAGCCGATCTCGGTGTCGAGGTCGTGGACGGCAGCGAAGGCCGAGGACGCCGTGAGCACGGTGGGCGCCGCATCGAGGACCGCCGGTACCGACGATTGAATCCTGGGCTTGGGCATCGACGGCTCGGTCATCGCCTGAGCCGACTGCACCACGGCGCCAAAGCCGCTCGTGCCCGTGCCGTTGAGGACGACGGCGCTGAGGCCGCCGGCGACCAGCATCATCGCGATAACGGAGCGCGTGAGCGCGGGGCGGCTGCCATGATCGCGGCCGACGCGATTCTTGAGGGTCAGAGCATCGGACGATGTCGCGACGTCACCGCCAGCGCCGAAGCGGCGCGAGGGAGGGGAAATTCGTGATGATCCGACCTTCTGAACCCGCATCTGATCGACTCGTCTCCGTGTGGTGGCGCACATCGGCATTTACGAGGACAGTTGTGGCGACAAAACGGCTAGGCTTGTGCTCATCCCGTGGCGTCGATGGCCGCTTTGAGGCAGCTTGGCCGTAAGTCGAGGCAACGGCCGCGCTATCGCGCGCTCGATCGGACCCGCTCCGTGTCCATCGGACACTTACGACATCGCCGATTCCAGACTTTCGATGGAGGGATGGCGTCTCGGCCGTCGGACCTCATGGAAGTCCGTGACGCGAACCCGTGCCCGATGCCTTGCCGGGCGTCGTCATACGCGCCCGGAAGGTCGAATGGTACCACTGCCCCGGCTCGAACGGGGGACCTCTTGATCCACAATCAAGCGCTCTAACCAACTGAGCTACAGCGGCACTCGGGCTGCGATGTATCCCGAGGCCGCGGGCATTTCAAGCGCCTGCGGCGCAGGGAATGCAGAATGGGGAAAACTCATTGTCGCGCGCAGGCGGGCTCGCACCGGAAACCGGTCGACGCCTCCGGCCTTTGCCCCCTAAGGTGGCGGCTGTTTCCCACCCCTTTCGTCTCACTCTTTCCCATCGGTCGATGAAGCCAAGAAGCGTGCCGCGCCGTGGATTTCCCGCTGGCGAGATGCTGGTTCACGTGCCCGGCCGATTGCGCGCCCTGGTGCGCGGCAGCGAGTTCGGCCTCGTGATCCTGGCCGCCTGCGTTGGAACCATCGCCGGGATCGCCGTCTCGGCCATGAGCCTCACGACTCAGGGCCTGCGGGAAATCCTCTATCGCCTGCCGCACGGCGCGCGCCTCAGCGCATCGACGGATGTGGATCCGCTCCTCATCCTGTTCGGCCCGGCCATCGGCGGCTTGGCTATCGGCTTCATCGCTTTCGCGCTCGCGCGCTGGCGCGGCGGCCCGCAACGGCCCATCGTCGATCCCATCGAGGCCAATGCCCTGCATGGGGGGCGGCTCTCGGTGAAGGGGTCCGTCGCCGTGGCGGCCCAGAACGTGATCTCGAACGGCAGCGGTGCCTCGGTCGGCCTCGAGGCCGGCTTCACCCAGATCTGCGCCAGCCTCGCCTCCCGTCTCGGCGTCGCCTTCGAAATGCGCCGCTCCGATCTACGGACCCTGGTGGGCTGCGGGTCGGCCGCTGCCATCGCCGCCGCCTTCGGCGCGCCGCTCACGGGGGCGTTCTATGCGTTCGAACTCATCATCGGCACCTATTCCATTGCCACCCTGACACCGGTCGTGGTGGCGGCCCTGTGCGGCAGCCTCGTGGCCAAGGCGCTGGTGACGCAAAGCCCCCTCGTCAGCGCCAATGGGTTCGAGGCCCTGACGACCCGGGCGATTACGGGAATCGACACCCTGCCGAGCCTCGCCCTCGGTCTTGCCTGCGCCGGGCTCGGCATCCTGATCATGCGCGGCGTCACCCTGGTGGAGCAGGGGGTGCGGGCGACCGGTCTGCCGTCCTTCCTCGCGCCGGCCCTCGGCGGTCTCTGCGTCGGCGCCCTGGCTCTCGCGGTCTCGCCGCAGATTCTCTCCGGCGGTCATGGCGCGCTCCATCTCCACCTCGATGTCGACATGCCCGCCATGGGGATCGGTGCCCTGGCGCTGCTGTTCGTGGCCAAAGCTTCGGCCTCGGCGATCTCCATCGGATCGGGCTTTCGCGGCGGGCTGTTCTTCGCTTCCCTCTTCCTCGGCGCCCTTGCGGGGAAACTCTTCGCCGCGTTGGTGGCGGAGACGATCCCCGGCCTGTCAGGCCTTCACGGATTGTCCGGTCTGGAGAGCCTCACAATGTTCGGCCTCACGCCGCTCGCCTATGCGGTGATCGGCATGAGCGCGCTAGCGGTGGCCGTCATCGGCGGCCCGCTGACGATGACGTTCCTCGCCCTCGAACTCACCGGCAGCTTTCCCATAACCGGCCTCGTCCTCGTGGCCGTGATCGCCTCGTCGATGACCGTGCGGAAGACCTTCGGCTATTCCTTCGCCACCTGGCGCTTCCACCTTCGCGGCGAAAGCATCCGCAGCGCGCACGATATCGGCTGGATCCGGTCGCTCACCGTGGGGGCGTTGATGCGCCGCGAGGTCGAAACCACACCGGTCGACATGACGCTGCGGGATTTCCTGAAAGCCCATCCCCTCGGCTCGCCCTCGCGCGTGGTGCTGGTCGACGGGGAAGGGCGCTATGCGGGGATCGTCCTGGTGCCCGAGGCCCATGCCCTCGCTAACGTCGATGGCGAGGCGGCTCTCGCCGAGGCCATACGCTATGCCGACGTGTTCCTCACTGCCGACATGAACGCCAAGCAGGCGGCCTGTGCCTTCGATGGCGCCGAGAGCGAGGCGTTGGCGGTGGTGGACGATCCGGCCTCGCGCCGGGTGGTCGGCCTGCTCACCGAGAGCCACACGCTGAAGCGCTACACCGAGGAACTCGACCGGCAGAGGCGGGCGATCATGGGCGAGTCTGGATAAGCACAGGACGCTTCGCGATTTTCTGTGCCGGACCCAGGAGCTGGTTTCGCCATCGCCCCATCCGCCCTGGAAGGGCGGATGGGATTGGTCGTTTCAGGCCGGCACCACCCGGCGCGACTTGCGCATCAGCGCTTCTTCCACGGTGCCGTCGCCGTCGAGATAGCCGTGACGCTTGGGGTTCGGCATGATCAGCGAGCCGATGAAGGCGATGGCAAGCATCGCCGTGACGTACCAGAAGAAGCTGCTCTCAGAGCCGATCTGCTTCAGATACAGGGCCACCATCTCCGCCGTGCCACCGAAGATGGAGTTCGCGACCGCGTAGGAGAGGCCGACGCCGAGCGCGCGGACCTGGGTCGGGAACAGTTCGGCTTTCACGATGCCGCTGATGCCGGTGTAGAAACTGATCACCGTGAGGCCGATCATGATCAGGCCGAACGAGAGGTACGGGTTGGTCGTGGCGCCGATGGCGGTCATCAGCGGCACCACCATCAACGTGCCGAGCCCGCTATAGAGCAGCATGTTGGTCTTGCGGCCGATCCGGTCCGACAACCAGCCGAAGAAGGGCTGGATCACCATGTAGACGAGAAGCGCCGCCGTGGAGATCTGCGAGGCGGTGATCTTGTCGATATGCGCCGTGTTGAAGAGATACTTCGGCATGTAGGTGGTGAAGGTGTAGAAGCTCAGGGAGCCGCCGGCGGTGTAGGCGAGCACCACGCAGAACGCCCGCCAATGCTTGAAGAGGGCGGCGAAGGTGCCGGATTCCTTCGAGGCCATGTCCTCTTTCGTGGCGGTTTCCGCGAGCGACGAGCGCAGGAACAGGGCGACCACAGCCGCCATCGCGCCGATCAAGAACGGGATGCGCCAGCCCCAGGCGGTGAGTTGCTGGGCGGTGAGGACGCTCTGCAGGATGATCAGCACCAGCGAGGCGAGGAGCTGGCCGCCGATCAGGGTGACGTACTGGAACGAGGCGAAGAACCCGCGCTGACCCTTCAGGGCGACCTCGCTCATGTAGGTCGCGCTGGTGCCGTACTCGCCGCCCACGGACAGGCCCTGGATCATGCGCGCGAGCAGCAGCAGGGCGGGAGCCCAGTGCCCGACGCTGGCATAGGTCGGCAACACGGCGATCATCAGCGATCCGCCGCACATCATCAGCACCGAGATCATCATCGAGGTCTTGCGGCCGAGACGGTCGGCGATGCGGCCGAACAACCAGCCGCCGATGGGGCGCATGAAGAACCCCACGGCGAACACGGCCGCGGATTTCAGGAGCTGGCTGGTATCGTCACCCTCTGGGAAGAAAACCGGCGCGAAGTAGAGGGCGAAGAAGGCGTAGCAATAAAAATCGAACCACTCGACCAGGTTGCCCGACGACGAGCCGACGATGGCGAAGATGCGGCGACGGCGATCTTCCGGATCGTCGGGCCGCGAAGGATCGATCGCGATAGCATCGGACATGTGGACTCCCAGACTTCGAGCAGGACCTTCGGAGTAGGTCTCTTGGGCGGCGACGTTAAGCACCGGTCCAAGATTCACAAGGGCTTAAGCGCGGCTTTTCTACAGCGCGCTTGAAATGTCAGCCGTTCTTCGCGCCGGGACGGTTGGCTGTTCAGAGCCAAAGGATAGGCGAGCGCGCCCGTCCAATGAAAGGCGCATCATTCAAGCTTGAGCGTGCTTGAGCGTAGCGGTCTCCATGATGAGAGGCGTCATGTTACAAAAAATGAGGAACGGTTTTGCCGGTCTTTCTGTTTCGGCTTCGCATCGGCGCCTGTCGGCGTCTGAGTTCCACATGAGAATGGACTGATCGACATGAGTAAGCTCTTGCGGAGTACGATGACGGCTGCCGTTCTGGTCGTCGGTGCGGCGACTGCTTTCGCCCAAGGTGGGCCTGGAGCCGGCGGTGGAGGCGGTGCGGGCGGCGGCGCGGCAGGAGCCGGTGCGCCGGGGGGTGGCGGCGCGGGTGGTGCGGGATCGGCCGGTGGCGCCGGAATGCGTGGCGGCGGTGGCGCCGGAGCGGAACGTGGTGGAGCGGCAGGCGGTTCGGAGCGCGGCGGTTCCCCGGGGGAACGTGGCGGTCCGGCGGGCGAGCGCGGCGGAGCTGCCGGGATGGAACGGGGCGGTGGCGACCGGAATGGCCGCATGGAGCAGGGTGAACGCCCGGGTGCCGGCGGAAGGACAGATGCAAGCCGGCCCGATCGTGACGGCAAGGCCGATCGCGATGGTAAGCCTGAACGCGATGACAAGCCGGACCGGGGCGAGCGCATGGAGCGAGGCGGCAAAGCCGATCGCGACATGAAGGACGGCAAGGCGGACCGTGGCGAGCGGATGGATCGCGAGAAGGGTGATCGCGGTGACAGGGGCGGGCGTGGAGATCGTGGCGGACGAGGCGACAGTGGCGCCGTGCGCGGAGCCTATGGCCGGCTTGGTGCTCCGCAGCGGACGGAGTTTCGCCAGAACGTGCTGCGTCGCGGCATTCCACGCCTCGCCGCCGGTGCCTTCGCCCTGACGGTGGGGACAGCCATTGCTCGCAATTACACCCTTTACGACCTCCCGCCGGATATCGTTCGGATCGTGCCGGAATACGAAGACTACCGCTACGTCCTCGTCGATGACGACATCGTCATCGTCGATCCCGATACCTACGAAATCGTGGACGTCATTCGCGGCTGATCTCGGATCGGCGGTTTCCCCGAGAGGGGAGCCGCCGCAGGGCGAAGCATCTTCCTTTGTCGTCCGTAGCCGCGATGCCGGCCATAGCGATACTGGTGCTCGACCGCCTCCACGTGATGATGCGAAAGTAAGTCCAGAGGCTCCGGATCGGTTGTCATCACCGATCCGGAGCCTCTACGTTTCAGCTTTTGCACCGATCTGTTGCTCGGGGCGAAAGGCATGTCGCTCCGCCACCGGCACCGCTTGGTCGTTCGGGCCCTCGACGTGTCGCAGGTTCCCAAGCGCAGAAACGCGCGGTGCCTTTCCGGACCACGTAGCTCGGGCAAAGCCGGCCCGCACGGTGCCCCTCAGCGGCCGCCTCGATCCAGCATCCGCGAGACCACCCTGGCGGTGTAATCCACCATCGGAACGATCCGTGCGTAGTTGAGCCTGGTCGGACCGATCACGCCGACGACACCGACGATCTTCTGCGAACCGTCCCGGAACGGCGCCGCGATCATCGATGAGCCCGAGAGCGAGAACAGCTTGTTCTCCGAGCCGATGAAGATGCGGACGCCCTCGCCGCCCTCGGCGCGGGAGAGGAGTTCGATGACGTCCTTCTGCGTCTCGAGATCGTTGAACAGCAGGCGGATCCGTTCGAGATCCTCCACCGCGCGCAGGTCGTCAAGCAGGTTCGCCTGGCCGCGTACGATCAGTTGGCGGGCCTCTGACGGCCCGACCGTGGTGGCGAGACCGGCATCGACCAGCCGCTCGGTGATGACGTCGAGTTCGCGCTTCATCGCCTCGCGGCCAGCCTCGATTTCCGCTCTCAAGCCTCCGAGGGTCCGCCCCTGCAAGCGGGCATTGAGGTAGTTCGAGGCCTCCTGCAGGGCGCCCGCCGGAAGGCCGGGCGGCAGGTCGAGGAGGCGGTTCTCCACCGAGCCGTCATCGGAGACGAGGACGACGAGGGCGCGGGCGGGATCGAGCCTGACGAACTCGATGTGCTTGAGATGGACGTTGCTCTTGGTGGTGACGACAACGCCCGCCCCCCGCGAAATGCCCGACAGCATCGACGAGGCCTCGGCGAGGGCGCTCTCGAAGGTGTGGCCCGAGGCGGCGGCGCGCATCTGCGCCTCGATCCGCTCCTGCTCCTCGCGGCCGACATCGCCGATCTCCAACATGGCGTCGACGAAGAAGCGCAGGCCGAGTTCCGTCGGCAGGCGCCCGGCGGAGGTGTGGGGCGCGAAGATGAGCCCGGAATGCTCCAGATCCGCCATGACGTTTCGGATCGAGGCCGGGGACAAGGCCATCGGCAGGATCCGCGCGAGGTTGCGCGACCCCACCGGTTCGCCCGTCGTGAGATAGCTCTCGACGATCTGCCGGAAGATCTCACGCGTCCGCTCATTCAGGGCCGAGAGGGCCTGAAGTTGCTGCGAGGACGAATAGGGATGCGCGCGTTCGGTCACTGTGTGTTTCCTGACCGCCGATTGTGTCCGGCCCGGAGCCCGGGCACAACCTTTACCGGTGAGGCATAGCCGCCCTGTGGTCTGCTAATCCGTTTGCCGCCCGAACGGAACGGCCTTTGCGTTGCGTCGCCGCCCTCGCGAGCCTGCTCGCCGTGGCCGGCGGGTCTGGTTGACGGACCCGCAGCTCCCGTCCGTTCGGAGGAACACGCCGCCGTGCCCGACCTCGACACCGTCGTCAAAGAGATCGCCGAGGAGATGGCGGACAGGCCGGACCGGGGGGAGGTCGCCACATACATACCGGAACTCGCCCGGGTCGACCCGAAGGCGTTCGGTCTCGTCGTCATCGATGCGGACGGTCACGTGGCGGCGGGAGGCGACAGCGACACGCCGTTCTCGATCCAGAGCATCTCGAAGGTTTTCACCCTCACCCTGGCACTCGGCATGGCCGGCGACCGTCTCTGGCGCCGGGTGGGACGCGAGCCCTCGGGCAGTCCCTTCAACTCCATCGTCCAGCTGGAGCGCGAGCGCGGCATTCCGCGCAATCCCTTCATCAATGCCGGTGCCATTGCGGTCACCGACGTGATCCTGTCGGGCCATCAGCCGAGGGAGGCCCTGGGCGAGATCCTGCGTTTCATGCAGTTCCTGGCGCAGGATCCCACGATCATCATCGACGAGGCGGTGGCGGCCTCTGAGCTGCGCACGGGCTTTCGCAACATCGCGCTCGCCAACTACATGAAATCCTTCGGCGTTCTCGACAATCCGGTGGATTTTACCCTCGGCGTCTATTTTCACCACTGCGCCATCGCCATGTCATGCCGGCAGCTCGCCAACGCCACCCGTTTCCTGGCGCATTCCGGGCGCAACCCGATGACCGGTTATTCCGTGGTCTCGGCTGAGCGAGCCCGGCGTATCAATGCGGTGATGCTTACCTGCGGTCACTACGACGGCTCGGGTGAGTTCGCGTATCGGGTCGGCCTGCCGGGCAAGAGCGGAGTCGGCGGCGGGATCATCGCCGTGGCACCGGAAAAGGCTTCGATCGCGGTCTGGTCGCCGGGCCTCGACGCATCCGGCAATTCCCATCTTGGCCGGATCGCCCTCGAACAGCTGACCAAGCGCCTCGGCTGGTCGATCTTCGGCGCTTGATCGCGCTCGCCCGGGCGCCTTTCCGGTCCTCAGCCCTCCGGCGCGTCCGCGGCCTTTCTCTTCAACACAGCGAGGTAGTCCCGCAGGAGCCCCACGCGTTTCGGCCGGAAGCTCGCGCCCGCGAGTTCGGCAGCGGCGATCCGGTCCACTCTGAACATCCGGTGGGCCTCGCGCAGACAGCACCAAGTGAGGACCACCAGCTTGCGGTCGAGATAGACGATGGCAAGCGGCCAGATCGTTCGTTCCGTGATCCGCGCCTCACCGTCCGCGTAGCGGATCGTCACCGCCTCTTCGCGCCAGCACCCTTCGCGGATCACCGCCGTGGCGGGGGAGGGGGCGAAGCGCTCCTCGGAGCGCCGGACCTGCGAGACCGCGTGGAGCAGGTGATGTTGGCCGGTATCGGGGAGGGTCGCCGCCACCTTGGCGAGCACTGCGGCGGCGGCCCTCGCCAGCGCCGGATCCCCCATTTGCCGGACCTCGGACAAGCCGAGCACCAGCGCTTCGATCTCGATTCGATCGAAGATCTGCGGCGGCAGAGCCCCGTCCTCGATCAGTCGGTAGCCGTAGCCGCGCTCACCCTCGATATGGGCGCCGGCTGCGCGAAGGCTATCGATGTCGCGGTAGAGCGAGCGGAGGGAGACGCCCGTCTCCTCCGCCAGCCGGGCCGCCGTCACCGGCGCAGGCAGCATGCGCAGAGCCTGAAGCAGTCGGAAGAGGCGGTCCGTGCGAGCCAAAGTTCAACTGACGCAGAGTGGCAGTAGCGCTCGCTTATAAGCATCGGTGTCGACCCCGCCAACACGAGTACCCCGATGCTGACCCTCTTTCATTCGCCCAAAAGCCGCTCGACCCGCATCATCGCGCTGCTGCACGAGCTCGGCGCCCTCGACGAGGTGTCGGTGGAAATCGTCGCCATCGCGCGCCAGGACGGCTCCGGCCAGTGCGATCCCAGCAATCCCCATCCCGAGGGAAAGGTGCCGCTCCTCGTTCATGACGGCGTAACGATCTGGGAGAGCAGCGCGATCATGCTCTACCTCGCCGACCTCTACCCGAAAGCTGGCCTGACTATCCCGCCGGGTCATCCGCAGCGGGGGGCCTATCTCAGCTGGTTCGCGTGGTATTCGGGTGTGGTCGAGCCGGTCATGCTGCTGGAAGCGATCGGGCTCACGCATCCCGCCATCGCTTCGACTTTTCGCGGGAGTGTGGAGGTGCGACAGCGGCTCGCTGCAGCACTCGCCAAGGGGCCCTATCTCTTCGGCGAGCGCTTCACGGCGGCGGACCTACTGCTTCACTCGCCTTATGCCTGGTTCGGCAAACCGGGCGATCCGGTCCTCGATGCGTGGGTCGAGCGCTGCATGGCCCGTCCTGGTGCGGCTTTCGCCACGGAGTTCGACCTCCTACACCCACTGAAATGAGCGGTCTCAGCAGGGCACTCCATCTCAGCATGGGTGAAGCGCGGCGGTTCTGAGCTAATGCCTCGACTATCGTCCGCGCAGCGTCGATATCGGGCATTGTGCCTAAAAAGACGTCATTCGGCTCATGAAGCAGTCATGGAGAATGAAAATCGCCACGGCGCCGAGCAGCGCCGTGGCGGATGTCGTGTCAGGCTGCTGCCTTCGCTTCCTCGGAAGTCGGAACCGAGGCGACGGTCTTCAGGATCTGCGAAGCGATCTGGTAGGGGTCCCCCTGGCTGTTGGGACGGCGGTCTTCCAGATAGCCCTTGTACTCATTGTTGACGAAGCTATGCGGCACGCGGATCGAGGCGCCGCGATCGGCGATGCCGTAGCTGAACTGGTCGATCGCCGCAGTCTCGTGCTTGCCGGTCAGACGCATGTGGTTGTCCGGGCCGTAGACGGCGATGTGGTCGTCCAGGTTCTCCTTGAACGCCGCCATGAGCGCCTCGAAATAGGCTTTGCCGCCCACCGTGCGGAGGTGCTCCGTCGAGAAGTTGGCGTGCATGCCCGAGCCGTTCCAATCGGTCGCACCGAGTGGCTTGCAATGGTATTCAATGTCGATCTCATACTTTTCGCACAGGCGCTGCAGGATGTAGCGGGCGACCCACATCTCGTCGGCGGCCTTCTTGGAGCCCTTGCCGAAGATCTGGAACTCCCACTGGCCCTTCGCCACCTCGGCGTTGATGCCCTCGTGGTTGATGCCGGCGTCCAGGCACAGGTCCAGGTGCTCTTCGACGATCTTGCGGGCGATTGAGCCGACTTCCTTGTAGCCGACGCCGCAGTAATACGGGCCCTGGGGGGCCGGGTAGCCGCTGGCGGGGAAGCCGAGCGGACGACCGTCCTTGTAGAAGAAATACTCCTGCTCGAAGCCGAACCAGGCGCCGTCGTCGTCGAGGATCGTGGCGCGCTTGTTGGAGGCATGCGGCGTCACGCCGTCCGGCATCATCACTTCGCACATCACCAGCACGCCGTTCTTGCGTGTGCTGTCGGGGAAGTGGCGCACGGGCTTGAGCATGCAGTCGGAGCTGCCGCCCTCGGCCTGCATCGTCGAGCTGCCGTCGAAGCCCCAAAGCGGAAGCTGCTCGAGGGTCGGGAAGCCGTCGAATTCCTTGATCTGGGTCTTGCCACGCAGGTTCGGCACCGGCGTGTATCCGTCGAGCCATAGATACTCGAGCTTATATTTCGTCATTTCGAGCCTCTCGTCCCTCAAGCGATCCGACGGCCGGGTCTCCCCCTCACATCGTTCGCGGCCGTTCGTAGCCGGAATCGCCGCTAGCATAACGTGTGCCAGCCATGGTCGTGGGGCGAGGTGCCATCGACGGCGGGATCCGGCCGCAACGAGGCGGACCCTTTACTCACAGGGATAGAGAATCCTTCTCGCGGGAATGTTTCTGCCTACCGTGTAGGCACCCCTAAATGGGCATCCGGGAAGTGCTCGAGCGAATGCTCATATTCTGTTCGCCATCGTTGCCTTGCCCATTTGCTTAGCAAGCGACGACGCAGCGTGGTCGTGTGGCTAGGAACATTGTCCGGTGGAAGCGCGCCTTCTGCTTAATCCCGAAACAAAAAATATAAATTCGGAGCAGCGCATGCTGCCTTTCCAGGCGAGCACGCGTTCCATCGCATCCGCACCAATACGGTCGGCGATACGAGTAACTCACGGAACGGAGTCCGTCCTGATGAAGAACCCAACCCTGTCCGCCATGGCGAAGACCCTCGCCATCGTGGTCGCCCTGGTGGGCGCGATGATCCTCGGTACTCCGCGCGGCGCCCAAGCCGCACCGATGGCGGTGTCCAGCGAAGTCGCCGGCTCGGTCAACGTGGCCGCCACGCAGGTCCAGTACGGTGGTGGTCACTGGCGCCATCACGGCCGGCATCATCGCCGTCACTTCGGTCACCATCGCGGTCGCCACTTCGGCCATCACTACGGCCGTCGCTTCGGCCACCACCACCATCACCGCCGTTTCGGTCATCATCATCGTCGCCACTACCGCTACTGAGGCGTGAGTCGGGGGCGCGTCCCCGTGGGCGCGCTCCTCTTCATTCTGGCCGCGCTTGCCGGTGGACAAACCGGGGCCTAAGAGCCCGGACGATCAATCCGGAACTCGACCAAGGAGAGTGCCCATGCGGCCCTCGAAGCGCGCGAACGACGAACTGCGCACCGTCACCCTGGAGCGCGCCGTCGCCCGCTATGCCGAGGGTTCCTGCCTCGTCACCTTCGGCCAGACGAAAGTGCTCTGCACGGCCTCCCTCGAAGAGCGCGGCCCGCCATGGCTGCGCGGCTCGGGCAAGGGCTGGGTCACCGCCGAGTATTCCATGCTCCCCCGCGCAACCCATGAGCGCACTCGCCGCGAGGTGAATTCCGGCAAGCCCTCCGGGCGGACGCAGGAGATTCAGCGGCTGATCGGCCGCTCGCTCCGTGCCGTCACCAATCTTCCCGCCATCGGCGAGCGACAGATCACCGTGGATTGCGATGTGATTCAGGCGGATGGCGGTACCCGCACCGCTGCGATTACCGGAGCCTGGATTGCCCTGCACGATTGTTTCACCTGGATGCGCGGGCGCTCCATCATCTCGGTCGACCCCCTGCGCGAGCATGTCGCCGCGATTTCCTGCGGCATCTACAAGGGCACCCCGGTGCTCGATCTCGAATACGCGGAGGATTCGGCCGCCGAGACCGATGCGAATTTCGTCATGACCGGCTCCGGCGGCCTCGTGGAGGTGCAGGGCACCGCCGAGGGCAAGCCCTTTTCGGAGGCCGAACTCATCGAATTGCTGCGGCTGGCCCGTGGCGGAGTCGAGCAGCTCGTTTCCCTTCAGAAGCAGGCGATCGCATGAGCGAGCCGCGCATTCTCACAGGGCGGCTGGTCATCGCCACCCACAATCCCGGCAAGCTCGTGGAGATGCGCGAGCTACTGGCGCCATTCGGCGTGGAGGCCGTCTCGGCGGGCGAACTCGGTCTGCCCGAGCCCGATGAGACCGGTACGATGTTCTCCGAGAATGCGGCGATCAAGGCCGTTGCCGCAGCCCAGGCCTCGGGCTTGCCCGCTTTCGCCGACGATTCCGGCCTCTGCGTCAATGCCCTCGACGGCGCACCCGGCCTGTTCTCCGCCCGCTGGGCTGGTCCGAACAAGGACTTCTCCGGCGCCATGGCCCGCATTGCGGCCGAACTCGACAAGCGTGGCGCCGCGACCCGCCGAGCTCACTTCGTCTCTGCCCTCGTCATCGCTTGGCCGGATGGCCATACCGAAACGTTCGAGGGTCGGGTGTTCGGCGATCTCGTAAAGCCGCGCGGCTCACAGGGCTTCGGCTACGACCCGATGTTCTTGCCGGACGGCTACGATCGCACCTTCGGCGAGATCTCCTCGGAGGAGAAGCATGGCGTCGACTGGCAGAGCGGGAACGCCCTGTCGCACCGCGCCCGCGCGTTCGTGCTTCTGGCCGGCAGCTGCCTGCGTCGGCCCGGCTGAACGGGCGGGCGAGCTTCTTTACGCCTCACCTCGGCCCCATGCGGAGGTGAGGCGGTCACCTTGGATCGTCCCGGCACCATTGCCAAAATCCCCAGCCGCGCGCACATCCGCCCGATGACCGATCGTTCAGGCCCAGACCACCCGACCCGCGATGCCGGGTTCGGCGTCTATGTCCATTGGCCCTTCTGTGCCTCGAAGTGCCCCTATTGCGACTTCAACAGCCATGTCCGCCATGCACCAGTGGATGAGGGTCGTTTCCTCTCTGCGTTTCGGGCCGAGATCGCCAATGTGGCGGCGCGAATTCCGGGCCGCACCGTGTCGAGCATCTTCCTCGGCGGCGGCACCCCGTCACTGATGCAGCCGAGCACCGTCGCGGGGTTGCTCGAGGCCATCGACGATGCCTGGGGCGCGACGCCCGATATCGAGGTGACGCTGGAAGCGAACCCAACCAGCGTCGAGGCCGGCCGTTTTCGCGGTTATCGGGCCGCCGGAGTGAACCGCGTTTCCCTCGGGGTCCAGGCCATGGACGACGCCTCCCTGAAGGCCCTTGGGCGGCTCCACACGGCCGCAGAGGCGATGGCGGCGGTCGAGACGGCAGCCGCGCATTTCGAGCGCTACTCCTTCGATCTCATCTATGCGCGGCCGAACCAGAGCGCGTCCGCCTGGCGTGCCGAGCTCAGGGAGGCCATCGCCAGGGCGGCCGAGCACCTGTCGCTCTATCAACTGACCATCGAGCCGGGGACGCCGTTCTTCGGCCTTCACGCCGCCGGCAAGCTCGTCCCACCGGACAACGATATGGCGAGAGCGCTCTACGACGTGACGCAGGAGGTCTGTGACGCGGCCGGGCTCTCTTCCTACGAGATTTCCAATCATTCCCGCCCCGGTGCGCAATCGCGGCACAACCTGCTGTACTGGCGTTATGGCGAATATGCCGGCATCGGTCCCGGCGCGCATGGCCGGCTGGTGACCGGCGAAGGGCGAATCGGTACGGTCACCGAACGGGCTCCAGAAGCCTGGCTCGCCCGGGTCGAGCGCGACGGCCACGGCATCGTCGAGACCGAAACCCTCTCGGCCGCAGACCAGGGCGACGAGTTCCTGATGATGGGCCTGCGTTTGAGGGAGGGCGTCGATCCGGGCCGCTATGCGATGCTCAAGGGTCGCCCCCTCGATCCGGTCCGGGTCGAGGCCCTGATCGGCGATGGGCTCGTCGCCCGTCTGGACGGAGGCCGTATCGCCGCGACCCCGCGCGGTGCGCCGGTTCTGAACGCGGTGGTGGCGGAACTCGCTGCCTGATGCCGGAGCGCCGGCCATGACCGCGTCGGTCGTCGCCCTCGTGCTCGTCGCGACCTTCCTCCACGCCGCCTGGAACATATTACTGCGTGGCGGCACGGACCGGCTCTGGTCGATGAGCGTGATGAACCTTGCCGTCGGCGGGCTCGGCCTCGCGGGCCTCATCGCATTCGGCCTGCCGAACCTGTCGAGCTGGCCCTACGCGGCGGCCTCCTCCACATCGCCTAAAACGCTCTGCTGCCGGTGACCGATCGCAGGGGCGATCTCGGCCAGACCTAGCCGATCGCCTGGGGTTCATCGCCGGCCATGGTCGCCCTCCATGCAGCCTTCATCGGCCACACCTGACGCGCACGGCGGATCATGTGCCGGAGGGGCCGAGCGTGCGCGGTGCCGGGCTGACGATGGTCGGTGCGCCGCTACGGATCTCGTAGATGGCCAGTGCCCTGTCGCTCAACCCCTCCGGCCGGAAGCGGAAGGTGCCGTCGATCCCAGAGAAGCCTGCCTGCGTCGTCAGGGTGACGTCGGCGAAGCGCTGCGATCCGTACTGCCGCGTCAGCGCCGCCATGAGCGAGACGGCGTCATAGGCCAACGTCGCCACGCGTGGTGGCACGGAGCCGAAACGCGCCTGATAACGCTGCGAGAAACCGTTGAACCCATTGGCATCCGCCGCTGCGAACCAGCCGCCCTGCAGGGCGGGGAGGGCAAAGACGCGTGGATCGTTCCACACCGCCGTGCCAATGGGTCTGACCCGGCCGGGAGAAAACCCCGCCTTGGTGAGCGCGGGTGCGACGACGGCCAAGCCCTCCGGGCTTTCCGGCAGGAACAGGGCATCGGCCTGGGCGCCGGGACCGTTGATCAGGCCGGCGAGGCGCGAGATGGCGGGGGCGGGCGCGCCCGGCGCGTAGCGCTCGATTCCCACCAGGCGGGCGCCCTTCCTCGCCACCGCCTCGCGGAACTGCGCCTCCACGGCATTGCCGTAGCTGCTCTCGGGGATCAGCGCGGCGAAGGAGCGGCGGCCGGCTGCGACCGCCTCGTCGACCACGCGGTCCACCTCGGCCTGCGGCAGGAAGCTGAGGAGGTAGACGCTGCGCGCCGCGACGCTCGCATCGGTGGAAAAGGCGATGATCGGCTTGCCGGCCCCACGCGTGACCCCCGCCGCCGCCTGGACATTGGCCGCGAAAAGCGGTCCGAGCACCAGCTCGGCGCCCTCGGCGAGGGCGGCCTGGGCCGCTTCGCGCGCGCCATCCGGCGAGCCGCGGTCATCCTTCACCAGGATCTGCAGGTCGGGCTTCTGGAAATCCTCCACGGCGAGTTCTGCGGCATTGCGCAGAGCCGCGCCGACTGCCGAACCCGGACCGGAGAGGGGCAGGATGAGAGCGATCTTCACCGACCCGGTGCCGATCTTCGTTGCACCCAATGACGTCGCCTGCGGATCGCCCGCGGCGGCCATATCCGGGTTAGGCGCGGCTTTCGTGCCGCGCGGGCCGCCATCGGGGCCGCCGATGCAGCCGCCAAGCCCCCCGACGAGCATGAGGATCGCCGCGGCCCTTGCCCAACCGACAGTGGCGGGACCGTGGCCCCTTGCAAGGCTTTTCCCCATTGCACGGTACTCCCCGTCGCTCATCTGCATCGCCCGCCCGATCCGCGCACGGTTAAAGCCTGGACGACAAAAGTAAATGTGCCGACACCCCCGGCGCGGGCATTCCTCCGGCCCGTGTCCCCGTGGCAAAGTCCGCCTCATGACTCAGAGAATCGACAATCGGACGCGCCGCTCCAGGGTAGTGCACGATCCGGCCAAGCCCGTCTCCACCTTCACCGCTTTCGGCCTTGCGGCGGAGGCCGAACCGCTCGACCCCGGACTGCACGTGGTGGCGACCCCGATCGGCAACCTCAAGGACGTCTCGTTCCGTGCGCTGGCGACCTTGGCGGCGGCCGATACCGTGCTCGCCGAAGACACCCGCGTCACTCGCACCCTCCTGATGCATTACGGCATCACGACGCCGCTGGTCGCCTATCACGAGCATTCGAACGCGGCGGTGCGTGAGCGTATGATCGCACGGATGCAGAACGGCGAGGCCTTGGCCCTGGTCTCGGATGCCGGAACGCCGTTGGTTTCCGACCCCGGTTTCAAGCTCGTCCAGGCTGCGATCGAGGCGGGCATTGCGGTGACGCCTATCCCCGGTCCATCCGCGGTGATGACCGCCATCGTCGCGGCGGGCCTGCCCACCGACCGCTTCTTTTTCGAAGGCTTCCTGCCGCAGAAATCCGGTGCCCGGCGCAATCGCCTTGCGGCGCTCGGGCAGATCCCCGGAACGCTGGTCCTGTTCGAATCACCCCACCGCCTGCCCGAGATGCTGGTGGATGCCGCCGCGATCCTCGGAGGGAGCCGGCCCGCGGCAGTCGCCCGCGAACTCACCAAGCTCTACGAGACGATCCGGCGTGGCACCCTCGCGACCCTGGCCGAGACCTTCACCGAGGAGGGGGCTCCCAAGGGCGAGGTGGTGGTGGTGATCGGGACCAACCCGGAAGAACCGCCGGAGGAGGAGGTCGAGGCCGGTCTCGATGCGGCGATCGAAGCGGCGCTGTCGCGCCACTCGATCAAGGATGCCGCCGCCCTCGTGGCCGATGCCACCGGTCAGCCCCGTCGCGTGGTCTATGCCCGCGCCCTCGTCCTCGCCCGGCGCACCGATGCCGACGTCTAAGCTCGTCGACGCCAAAGAGCGGCGGCGCGCCACCTACCTGCGCGGCCATTCGGGCGAGACCCTCGCGCTCCTCGCCATGATGATGAAGGGGTATCGCCCACTCGCCCGGCGCTTCAGCGCGAGCGGCGGGGAGATCGATCTGATCCTGCGCCGGGGCGACACGATCGCTTTCGTGGAGGTGAAGGCGAGGGCCACCCTCGACGCGGCCCGGACCGCCATCAATGCGAAGAAGCGCGCCCGTTTTTCGCGCGCGGTGCGCGCTTGGATCGCGCGCAATCCGCGCTATGGGTCGATGACGCTGCGTGCGGATGCTGTCTTCGTGGCACCGCGCACTTGGCCGCGCCACCTGCCCGATGCCTTCGCGATCGAGGGCATGTGAGGCGGCGCGACGGCCGTACCGCACATCGAAGGTCGCCGCTTACTTCCTCGCTGCGGCGAGGGCGGCGATCAGCGTGCGCTTGAGATCGGCCTGGCTGAACGGCTTCTGGACCACGGGACGGTCGCGGAACGGCTCGCGAATTCCCGCGCCGCCATACCCCGTCGAGAAAACGATGGGCAGGTTGCGTTCCGTGATCGCCTCGGCCACCGGATAGATGGGTTCGCCAGCGACGTTCACGTCGAGGATGGCGACCTCGAAGGTCTCGCTCCGTGCCATTTCCAGGGCCGTCGCGAGACGAGCCGCGGGCCCGACGACGGTGCACCCGAAATCGAGCAGCATGTCTTCGAGCAGCATGGAAATGGCGGCTTCGTCCTCCACCACCAGAACCCTGGCGCCGTCGAGGAGAGTGTCGTTCTGTTCAGCACTCACGCTGGGGATTCTTCCCTTCGATTCGTTCCGGCCTGGAACGGTGCCGTCATCCGGAGCCTTACAGGCTTGCCATCCGTGAGGTTGGCGAGAATGACGTTTAGCGCCTGCGGCAACGGTCGAGCCGTCGCCCGTTCCGCTTGGCGTGTCAAGGCGCAGAAAGTGGCCGCGGAGGTTCAGGATCGGGTTAATGTTATCGGACGATACATTTTCACGCAGATCGGCGGGACCTGTTGCGCCCGGAGCGACGAACCGGCGCGGCGCCCTGGCACTCCTTGTCAGCTGGGCCGTCGCCGCCGGCACATCCGCGCGGGCGGAGCGACCCCTCGTCGTGGCCTCGAAGAGCGACACCGAAGGCGCGCTCACGGGGGCGATGATCGCCCTCGTGCTCGAGCATCTCGGCGTGCCGGTGGTCCGCAAGCTCGGCCTCGGCCCCACTCTGATCGTCCGCGAGGCCCTCCTCTCCGGCGAGGTCGACATCTACCCGGAATACACCGGCAACGGCGCGTTCTTCACCGGAACCGAGACCGATCCCGCCTGGAAGATCCCGCAGGAGGCCTATGAGACCATCCGGCGCAAGGATGCCGAACGGGGGCTGGTCTGGCTCGCCAGGGCGCCCGCCAACAACACCTGGCTCATCGCCCTCAACGGGGATTTCGCACGGACGCGGCATCTGGCCACGATGGCGGATTTCGCCAGGGCCGCCAATGACGGCCTCATCCTGCTGGCGGCCTCCACCGAGTTCGTGGAGAGCCCGGCGGCTTTGCCGTCCTTCGAGGCGGCCTACGGCTTCAGCCTGCCCCTCGACCGCATCGTCAGCCTGCCCGGCGGCGACACGGCGGTGACGGCCCGGGCCGCGGCGCAGCGCATCAGCGGGGTCAATGCGGGCATGGTCTATGGCACCGACGGGGCGCTCGCCGCCCTCGATCTCGTGGTCATGGGCGATCCCAAGGCGGCCCAGATCGTCTACGAGGTCGCCCCGGTGATCCGCGCCTCCGCGCTGGAGCGCTACCCGGCCATCGGTCCGGCCCTGGCGCGGGTCTTCGCCGGGCTCGACGCACCGACCCTGCGCGGCCTCAACGGGCGAATCACCGTGGACGGCGAGGTCGCGGATCGGGTCGCCCGGCGCTACCTCAACGAGCGCGGACTGATCGGGTGAGAGCGCCATCGTCGCCCGCTTCGATGCGCCATGCGACGGGCCATCGAGCGCCATGGGCCGGGCTTTTCGCGGCCGGCCTTCTCGTCGCGTCCCTCCATGGGATGGCGCTCCTCGACGTGGCGGCAAACCGCCTACTGCCCGGCGATCCCGTCCGTGCGTCCACGTTCCACGAATGGTCGATCGGCCTCGTCTCGCTCCTGTCGCTGGCCGGCCTCGTCGTCGGTGCAATTTTGCCCCGGCGGACGGGCGGCCTTCTCGCCCTGGGATTTTTCCTGTCGGCCTGGGCCGTGCTCCTGCTCGGCCTCGGCGCGGAGGCGGCCCGGATCGTGTCGACCATGCCGCCGGCCGCGAGGGCCAGCCTCGGCTCCGGCTTCTGGCTGGCCTCGTCCTGCCTCCTGGCGCTGGCCGGAGGCAGCATCGCACGGGTCCGACGCCGGGGGCTCGGCGTGCTCGCCATCCTCGCGGCCTCGGGATTCCTGGTCGCGGCCTGGCGCGGCGGCGGGTTGGACGGGCTGTCCCTGGCGGTGGAATATGCCGCGCGGCGGGAGGCTCTGCACGAGGCCATCGCCGAACACCTGCTCCTGGCGGGGGGAGCGATCGCCCTCGCCATCCCGGCGGCCGTCCTCCTGTCCCTCTGGCGCTCCGCGCAGGGGCTCGTCGGGCTCCTCGTCAGCGGCGTGCAGGTGATCCCCGCCGTCGCCCTGCTGGGCGCCCTCGTCGCCCTCGTCGGCGGAGTGCTGCGCGCCGTGCCGGCGCTGCGCGATCTCGGCCTCTCGGCCCTCGGGCCGTGGCCCGCGCTCCTCGCCATCGCCGCCTACCTGCTGCTGCCCCTCTGGCGCGGCATCGGCACGGCCCTGGGCGCCGCCGATCCCGCCGCCATCGACGCCGCCGAGGCCATGGGCCTGACGAAGGCCCAGATCCTGGCCCGAGTGACGCTGCCCCTCGGCGCGCCGATGCTCGTGGGCGCCCTGCGGGTCGCGGCGGTGCAGAGCCTCGGCCTCGCGACGCTGGGCGCCCTCATCGGCGCGGGCGGCCTCGGGCGGATCGTCTTCGACGGCATGGCGCAATTCGCCCCGGACCTGATCCTGCTGGGCGCGATCCCCATCATCCTCCTGTCCCTGGCGGCGGAAGGGTCGCTGAGCGCCGTCGAGGCCTCCTGCCGGGCGCGGTGGCGCGCATGAGGCCCGGCCTGCGCACCGCCCTCGCCACCGGTCTCGTCGGGGCGGCCCTCGCCGCCATGAGCCATCCGACCGTGGCGGCCTGGATCGTCTCGGGCCTCGGGGAGGCGCCGCGGCGCGGCTTGAGCGCCGAGCGCCTGCTGGCCCTGGCAACGCATCACCTCGCCCTCGCCGGGACCGGGCTCGCCCTGGTGGCGTTGCTCGGCCTCGGCCTCGGCATCCTCGCCACGCGCGCCGGCGCGGCGTCCCTGCGCGGCGGCATCGACGGCATCGCGGCCGCCGCGCAGGCGGTACCGCCGGTGGTGATGGTGGCCCTGGCCCTGCCCATCCTCGGCTTCGGCGGTCCGCCGACCCTTCTGGCGCTCGTCGCCTACGGCATCATGCCGGTCCTGCGCGGCACGGTGGGGGCGCTGGAAGCGGTCTCGCCCGAGGCGCGCGAGGCGGCGCAAGCCATGGGGTTCACGCGCCTCCAGATCCTCTTGCGCGTGGAACTGCCTCTGGCGATGCCGGGCCTCGTCGATGCCCTGCGCACGGCCCTCGTCCTCGCGATCGCCACCACGGCCGTGGGCGCGCTGGCGGGAGCCTCGACCCTCGGCACGCCCATCGTCGCCGGACTGCAGAACCAGAACGTCCTGCCGATGCTCCAGGGCGCCCTGGCCACCGCCGCCCTGGCCTTCCTCTGCGACGCAGCCATGTTGGCGCTGGCGAGCATCGCCTCGGCGGACCGGGCGCGGGGATGAACGGGTTTCGCAAAGGCGGTGACCGATTTTGCGATCTGAAATCGGCGACGAGTTGGAGCCTGTTTGAGTTGTTTGTCCAACGCATTAACCTCATCCTGAGGTGCCGCGCAGCGGCCTCGAAGGAGGGCTCCAGAACCCGCTACGCGAACTGGAGGGCTCCTTCGAGGCCTCCGCTCCGCTTCGGCACCTCAGGATGAGGTGGTTGGCTGGGATGATCGGCGCGGCCGTTTCCGGGCCTGTTCGAACGTCACGAGGCGGTATGACAAATCTGACGGCGCACGACATCGCGGCATTGCGGAGCGAGTGGATCACCGGAGGTCGGCTGGTCGTCGGGGACGATCCCTCTCCATCGGATCATGAAGCGGTCTACCGATGGGGCTTGGACTTCATCGACGGCGGCGCTGACGATCCCGATTACGGCACCGTCCTCGGCCTGATCTATCATAGCTTGAACTTCGACATCCCGTTCAGCGCGACGAAGTCCGTGCGGGACGATCTGATGCACATGGCACGGAGAAAACTCGAAGATCCGCATTGGCGCAGACAAACGATCTAGCCGACGGGATGTGAGACTTTCTCGGTATTCGCGGCGACGCGAGTCTGCCCGGCGTTGGCACCTGATTGGCCGGACGGCGTGAACGGCCCCCGAGGGCGCGTCGGGCCGGTGCCGTGGCCGGGACATCGTCCGGGGCGACCGGATGCGGCGTTCGCCGGTCTTCGGTCAGAACGGCACGACGAGGCCGTGTCCATCCCAGGTGGTCTTGAGACGGGACGGTTCGTGGAAGCCGGTGCGTAAAATCAGACGTTCGAGGGGACAACGATCCCTGTTGTCCCTCGCGTGCGAGACGTCTGGCACTGCCCCGCGCGCGCCTTCTACAGCAAACCGCGCTGGGCGGATGTCAGCGGCATCGAGAGATGTCTGCCGAAGCTTGAACCTGCGCACCTCCGAAGACGACCTGTTGCCGCAACGGCGGTTGCGCCAGGGCGTAGATCAGTCGCGGCTCGGCGGGCATGCTGGCCGCATCGAGGGCGGCACGGTGCTGGGGTTCCAGTACGAGGCCGAGGGACGCCACATTGTCGGCGACCTGTGCCGCGCGGCTGACGCCCATCAGGGTCGAGGCCACGCCCGGTTTGCCCACGACCCAAGCGAGCGCGACACGCGCCGGCGATTGTCCGATCGCGTCGGCCACGCGGCGGACGGCCTCCACGATATCCCAGTTGCGCGGCGTGAACAGGCGGTCGCCGAACGGATTCGCGCCGTCGAGGCGCTTGTCGTCGGCCGGGCGCGCCTCACCGGCCTGCGCCGCGTCCTTCGGCAGGCCACCCGCGAGTGGGCCGGCCGCCTCCACGGTGGCGCGGTCGTACTTGCCCGTGAGCAACCCGTAGGCGAGAGGTGACCAAGGCACCATGCCCATGCCGAATTCAGCCGCGAGCGGGATGTGCTCGTCCTCCACCTCCCGATTGACGAGCGAGTAGAAATACTGGAGCGCGATCGGACCCGGCAGACCGCGCGAGGCGGCGAGGGTCGCGAGCTTGGCGGCATACCAGGCCGGCGTGTTCGACAGACCCCAGTAGCGAACCTTGCCCGCACGAACGAGGCCGACCATCGTTTCGAGGAGTTCTTCCGCCGGCGTGATCCCGTCCCAGACGTGCAGCCAGTACAGGTCGATGTAGTCCGTTCCCAGGCGGCGCAGCGAACCGTCGATCGCCGCGTGGACGTGCTTGGCGCCACAGCCACCTGCATGCGGTCCGCTCCCGGTGGCGAAACCCGATTTGGTGGCGAGGACGAGCCGGTCGCGCAGGCCGCGTTCGGCGACGAAACGACCGACCATCGTCTCGCTGCCGCCACTCGCGTAGACGTCGGCCGTATCGACGAAGTTGCCGCCACGCTCGACATAGGCATCGAACACCGCGCGACTGCCGGCCTCGTCGAGACCCCAGCGCGCCGCGCCGAACGTCATGGTGCCCAGCGCCAGGGGGCTCACCGCGAGTCCGGAGCGGCCCAGCGACCGATAATGCGTCAAATCCATTGTTGAGCCTCGCTAATGATCCAGCGGATGGTAGCGATACCGCCCCCATTCGATTAGCCGTTGCCGGCGGCAAGGGTCTGTGAATGGAATGCAGCAATGCGGCGTGGCGCACTCGACGATCTCGCGGCCTTCGCGGCGGTGGCACGGACCCGCAGCTTCACACGGGCCGCGGCCGAACTCGGCCTGTCCCCGTCGGCCCTCAGCCATGCGATGCGAGGCTTGGAGACGCGTCTGGGTGTGCGCCTGCTCGCGCGCACGACGCGTAGCGTCGCCCCGACGCCAGCCGGCGAGCGACTGTTGCGCTCGCTCGGCCCGGCGTTGGAAGAGGTCGAGCGTGGCCTCGCGGCGTTGGCCGATTGGCGCGACGCGCCGTCCGGCACCCTCCGGTTGACGACGTTCTCCTACGCCGCCCGCACCATCCTCGAGCCGACCCTGCCACGGTTCCTGCTCGAACACCCGGCGGTCTCGGTCGAGGTGGTGATCGACGATCGCCTCGCCGACGTCGTCACGGCCGGCTTCGATGCCGGCATACGCTTCGGCGACACGGTGGAGCAGGACATGGTGTCGGTCCGCGTCGGACCGGACCTGCGCACGGTCGTCGTCGGCACGCCGGGCTATTTCGCCCACCATCCTCGGCCGGCGACTCCAAGCGACTTGGAAGCCCATAACTGCGTGAACTACCGCCTGATCGGTGGCGGCGGCCTCCTGCCCTGGGAGTTCACCGACATGGACAAGGGCCGCGAGATACGGGTGCGCGCGGGCGGACAGTTCATCGTCAATGACGGCCCCCTCGCAGCTGCGGCCGTGCGCGCGGGGGCGGGGCTCGGCTACATGTTGGAGGACGAGGTCGCAGCCGATCTCGCGGCCGGAACGTTGGTTCAGGTGCTCGACGCGTGGTGCCCGCCCTTCTCGGGCTGTCACCTCTATTATCCCAACAGGCAGGTCACGCCAGCGCTCCGCGCTCTGATCGACGCCTTGCGATGGGTGAGACCGTGACCCCTATGGGTCGACGGCGCCCCAACCATCGATCCCACGCCGCAACAGGTCTCACTCGTCCTTGAACACCACCTTGGCGCCGCGCTCGATGCGGGTGGCGAGGTCGCGGGCGTCCCAGTTGGTCAGGCGGATGCAGCCGTGGGATTCGGTCTTGCCCACCTTCTCCGGCTCGGGCGTGCCGTGGATGCCGTAGGACGGGATCGACAGGTCGATCCAGACGATGCCGACCGGGTTGTTCGGGCCGGGGCGGATCGAGAAGGTCTTCTTCGTCTTCACGCCCTTGAACGCGTATTTGGGGTTGTAGGTGTAGACCGGCGCGAAGGCGACGCCCTTCACCTTGGCCTCGCCGGAGGGAGCCGGCTTCTCCGCGCTGCCGATGGAGGCGGGGTAATAGGCCCGCAGGGTGCCGTCCTCGCCGAAGCCGCGCACATGGCGCGTGACCTTGTCGACCTCGACCCGCGCGATGTCCTTCTTGGGGGTGTCATCCTTGTTGGAAGTATCAGCTTTCTTGGGCGCATCTTCGCCCTTGGTCGTATCGTCCTTCTTCGACGTCTCCGTGCCCTTCTCAGCGTCCGGCTTGTCCTCGGATTTGTTCTTCGGCTTCGCCTCGTCCTTCGCCGGCTTGCCGGTCTCCAGGGGCGGGACCGCCGCCACGGTGATGGTGGTGCCGGCCTGGTCGAGGGCGGCGTCCGGGTTCAGGGCGGTGAGGAGGTCGCGCGACATGTGAAAGCGCTCGGCCAGCATCTCGCGCGGATTGGTGTAGCTCATCGCCTCGAGATCGGCCTGCTCCTCCATCTTGGCGGGGATTTTCTCCGCGAAGGGGCCCGCCGCGTCGGACTCGGTGATCGTGTAGGGGACCACCACCGGGTCGGCGCTCGATGCGGCGAGCTTGTCGAAGAGCTCCTGGTTCAGGGTCTGGCTCGCAGGCAGCCCCTGCGCCACCGCGTAGGCCGACAGGGCGTTGCGCATGTTCTCGCCGTCGCGGCCGTCGATGGCGCCGGGGGAGAAATGCGCCCGGTCGAGGAGCACCTGGACCTTCACCAGAAGCGGCTGGGGTCGCTTGTCCTTCGCGCTCGTGCGGGCCTTCTTGCCGCCCGCCTTGTCGCCGCTCTCCGGCGCCATGAAGGTCGCGCCGTTGATCGCCTCGACGGTCAGGGCCTCGGCGGGGGTGGTCTTGCCCGCGTCGGAGGACGTGGTTCCTGCCGGCTTCGCCTCTAGCGCCGCCGGTGTCGCCAGGCAGACGAGGGCCATGAGCGCGACGGCGCTCGGCAGGGGCAGATGGGCCATTTCGGGATCAACTTTCGCCGGGGGATCGACAGGTGCGCTCCTTAAAGCCGGCGCGCCCCTTCGGCGTTCCACATCTCCTACTGGCAGAGACGATGTCCCGCGTTCCTCTCGCGCTCGTCGAGATGGAGGTGGTTGCCGTGGGCCGCATCCGATCCGGGTCCGAGCACGGTGCGGAAGAAGCCGCAGGCCTTGGCCCGGATGGCGGCCTGGAACGTCGCTTCCGGTGCGTCGTCGAGACCGGCGCCGACCTTGATCGGTGCACGCCCTTCGAAACCGTAGCCCATGATGTCGACGCCGTTGGCGAAGCTGTGCTCGCTGAGCTTGGCTTCGGGATCGTGGTTCTGGCCGCGACACTCGTAGGAGGTGCCGATGGACAGGCTCCTGAGGGGGGCCTTCAGGATGCGCTCAGAGGCTTCCTGCGCCTCCGTCGCCAGGCGCGCCAGGGCCTCGGCCGTGTTGCAGACCAAAGTCGCGGGAGGCATGAGCGCCACGTCGCCGGAGAGGCGGGTGAGCTTCAGCGGCTTCTCGGCCCCGCATTGACCGTTCGAGATCGGCGGCAGCGCCTCGAAGGTCGCGCCCAGGCGCTCCAGACGCTTGCGGCAAGCGGTGTCGTCGAGGGGGGCGACCGTCAGGGTGAGGGCGGGCGATGTGCTCGGCGGCGTCGAGAGATCGGCCGGGCGCGGGGGCGGCGGCGGCATCTCGGCGGCCGGACCCGTCTCCGGCGCGGCCGGGGGAGGGGGCGTCAGTTCGGCCGGGCGTTCGGGCGGGGCCGGAGCGTCCGGGAGCGGCGGAACCGTTGCGGGCGTCGGCGCCGGTTCGGGCTTCAACTCGGCGGGCCGGGCCGGGGGCTCGGGCATCGACGCGGGCGGAGGGGCCGACTTTTCCTCGGCGGCCAGGGCCGGAAGCGACAGCGCTGCGACGCCCGCCGCGAGGCAGAGGGCGAGGATTCGAACCGTCCCCCGCCATCTCCGGGATTCGCCGATCTGCGCGACGGGCTCCCTCTCCTGGAAGGAGAGGCCTGGGGAGAGGTGCGTGGACTCTCCGAAAAGGTCGCACACCTCACCCTGTCCCTCTCGTTCCAGGAGAGGGGACCCGAGCGGCCCGCGAGATCTGCGACTATCGTCGTTCTGCCGGGCAGACACAGAAATGCGAGCGAGGGCGGCCTTCATGTCGTCCTCGATCCCATCGTCACCGTTGCGTCGGCGCAGAACCGGCCCCGCCATGGGGCCGGTCCGGAGACGCGGTCTTTTTAGCCTTCCGAGCGGGCGGCGAGCCGGCTCGCGCCGTAGGACAGGATCCCGGCGATGGCGAACAGCGCGACGAAGGTCTTCACGGTGGCGGTGAACAGCGCCGGCTCGATGCCGGTATCGGTGTAGAGCAGGAGGCCGATGGCGGAGATCGGCAGGAGCAGGACGATCAGGACGGGACCCAGCGGGTTCATGGCGTACTCGCGTATGTCGGGACCGGGGTTCGGCCCTTCTCTCTGTAAAGCGGCCCCGGTCATAGCATTGCTCAGCGCCCGAGGGGACACCCCGGACGCAACAAAATTCACAGGGATCGGACGGTCACGCCGGGATGCGGACGGTGGCGCGCAATCCCCCCAGCGGACTGTCGTGAAGGGCGACGTCGCCGCCATGGGCGCGGGCGATGTCGCGGGCGATGGCGAGGCCGAGGCCCGATCCGCCGGCATCCTGGCGCGCATCGTCGAGGCGGACGAAGGGCTTGAACACCTCCTCGCGGCTCTCGACAGCGATGCCCGGACCGTCGTCGTCGATGGAGACGAGGAAGGACCGCGCCTCCGTGCGGCCCCGGATCGCCACCGTCTCGCCGTAGCGGGCGGCGTTGGCGGCGAGGTTGAACAGGCAGCGGCGGAACGCGTCCGGCCGCAGCGTCACCATGGCGCGGCCGTCGAACTTCACCTCGGCCACGTGGGCGCCGAGGCGCTCCACGTCGGTGCGCAGATCCTCCAGCATCGCCCGCATGTCGGTGGGCACGGCGGCCTCGCCGGAATCGCCGCGCGCGAAGGCGAGGTAGGCCTCCAGCATCCGGCTCATCTCGTCGACGTCGCGCTGGAGGTCTTCCACCTCCGACGTCTGCTCCACCAGGGCGAGCGACAGCTTGAACCGGGTGATGATGGTGCGCAGGTCGTGGCTGACGCCGTTGAGCATGGTCGTGCGCTGTTCCATCGCCCGCTCGATGCGCCGCTTCATCTCGATGAAGGCGTGGCCGGCCTGGCGCACCTCGCGGGCGCCGCGCGGCCGGAACTCGATCTCGCGGCCCTTGCCGAAACTCTCCGCCACGTCGGCCAGCCGGAGGATCGGCTTGATCTGGTTGCGCAGGAACAGGATCGCCACGCCGAGGAGCACCAGGGACGAACCGCTCATCCACAGCAGGAAGATATGCGAGTTCGAGGCGTAGGCCATGCTCCGCCGCGCGGTCACCCGCAGCACCCCGTCCGGGATCTCGACGCGGATCTCGATGAGGCTCGACCGGCCCACCGTGTCGATCCAGAACGGCCGGCCGATCTGCTTGGCGAGTTCCTCGGAGAGCGTCTCGTCGAGGATGGAGAAGAACGGGCGCGGCCCCGGCAGGGGGAGCTTGGCGCCTTTCAGGATGTCGAGGTCGAGGTTCAGCCGCGTGCCGGCGATGCGGGTGAGGGTGTCGGCGTCCTTGTCCTGGGGGTAGCTCTCGTAGACGTCGATCATCGCCGCCACGTCGGCGGTGACGGCCGCCGAGAGGCGGCGGGTCACGAGCTGCCAGTGCCGCTCCATGAAGGTGTAGGCGATGACCGATTGCAGCAGCACCACCGGGGCGATGATGATGATGAGCGAGCGCGCATAGAGCCCCTTCGGCAGGGCGTTGCCGATGGCGCGCGCGAGCCTCTTCCATATCCGGCGCGGATGCGGTCTCGCGCGCCAGGCGGCGGCGGTGCTGGTTCTGATCCGCGACAGGTTCAGGCCGGCGAGGGCCATGGCGGGTCCCGTCTAATCGATCGCGAGGCGGTAGCCGATGCCGCGGACCGTCTGGAGGAAGAGGGGGTTGCCCGGATCGACCTCGGTCTTGCGGCGCAGGCGGTTGATCTGCACGTCGATGGTGCGCTCCGCCGCGAGTCCGCCATTCCCGGCCAGCACGTCGCGGTCGACATTGCCGCCCTTGGCCTCGGCCAGGATCGTCAGGATCTCGCGCTCGCGGTCGGTGATGCGGATGGTCTCCTCGTCGCGGCGCAACTCGCCCCGATCGATGCGGTAGGAGAACGGCCCGAACGTCACCGTGGCGATGGTGCGGTCGGAGGGCGGCGCGCCGTCCGGGCGGCGCTTGATGATGTTGTTGAGGCGCAGGATCAGCTCGCGCGGCTCGAAGGGCTTGGGCAGGTAATCGTCGGCCCCGATCTCGAGCCCCATCACCCGGTCGTTGGGGTTGGAGCGGGCGGTGAGCATCAGGATCGGCACCCGCGAGGTCTCACGCACCTGCCGGGCGTAATCGAACCCGTTCTCCCCCGGCATCATCACGTCGAGGACGAGGGCATCGAAGACGAAGCTCTGCGCCCGCTGCCGGGCCTCCTCGACATTCCCGGCGGCCGTGACGCGAAACCCCTGTTCGTAGAGATAGCGCGACAGCAATTCGCGCACCCGCCGGTCGTCGTCCACCACGAGGATGTGGGGGGCGTGGTCGGGAAGCTCGGCGCGGATTCTCGGCTCCGGCGACGCCATGTCAGCGACGGCTCCGGGCGCGGCGCGCCATCAGGCTGGTCACCGCCGCGCGCTCTTCGGGTTCGATCATCGCCATGAGAAATCCCTGTGCCGCGGCAAATCCGTTTCCGTCCCGGGCGCCCGTCGGTTCGTCCGCCACCGGATCGGCGATGGCGCGGGCGACCCGCCGCACCTGGACCCGCGTCAGCTCCGCCGTGAGGGTGGCGCCCGTCTCCGAACAATAGAGCAGCCTCTGGCGGCGGTCGCTCCGGCCGGTCTTCTGCACGATGTGGCCCTGTTCGATCAAATCCTTGAGAACCCGGTTCAGACTCTGCTTCGTGATCCGCAGGATGTCGAGGAGTTCGGCGATGGTCAGGCCGGGGTAGTGATAGACGAAATGGAGCACCCGGTGGTGCGCCCGCCCGAAGCCGTATTCGGCCAGCATCCGGTCCGGGTCGCCGACGAAGTCGCGGTAGGCGAAGAACAGCAGTTCGACGAGATCGTTCGTTACGCCCTCCGGAGCCGGACTTGACTCCGCCTGCCCGTCCTCCTCCTCGGACAGGGATAGGGGGGCCGGGCCCGTTGCCAGGGTGGATTGGCGCGTCACGTCCGGCGACATCCTCAATATACGTCAGTGTTGTTGACATATCTCAGGGGCGTTGATACCCGTCAAGCCTTACCGGGGCCGGCTCGCCGTAACGGCCGTCTTGCGGACCTCCGTCCTCGCGGATACTGCGCGGGGCATTGCCTGGCCATCGCGCCAACCCGATCGATCGACCCCGCAGGCGCGACGATGCGAGCCCGCGGATTCAAGGAATTCGTCATGTCCGTGATCCCGTTCGACGAACGCGAGGGCACCATCTGGTTCGATGGCGTGCTGGTGCCGTGGCGCGAGGCCAAGATCCACGTGCTCAGCCACGGCCTGCATTACGGCTCGGCGGTGTTCGAGGGCGAGCGCGCCTATGGCGGACGGATCTTTAAGAGCCACGAGCATGCCGAGCGCCTGCTCCGCTCGGCGCAGTACCTCGATTTCACGATTCCCTACGGCGTCGCCGAGATCGAGGCGGCCAAGGAACTCGTGCTCAAGACCAGCGGCCTCACCGACGCCTACCTGCGTCCCGTGGCCTGGCGCGGTTCGGAGATGATGGGCGTCTCGGCCCAGAACAACACCATCCACCTCGCCGTCGCCGCCTGGGAATGGCCGAGCTATTTCGATCCCGAGACCAAGATGAAGGGCATCCGCCTCGACATGGCCGATTATCGCCGGCCCGATCCGCGGACGATCCCCTCCGCCTCGAAGGCGGCCGGCCTCTACATGATCTGCACGATCTCGAAACACCGGGCCGAGAACAAGGGCTATGCCGATGCCCTGATGCTCGATTGGGAGGATTACGTCGCCGAATGCACCGGCGCGAACATCTTCTTCATCCAGGACGGCGTGGTCCACACGCCACTCGCCGACCGCTTCCTCAACGGCATCACCCGCCAGACCGTCATCGACCTCGCCCGTCGGCGCGGTTTCGAGGTGATCGAGCGGCGGATCAGGCCCGAGGAGATGGAGGGCTTCTCCGAGTGCTTCATCACCGGCTCGGCCGCGGAAGTGACGCCGGTCTCCGAGATCGGCCCCTACCGCTTCACCCCGGCCGCCATGACCAAGACGCTCATGGACGATTACACCGCCGAGGTTCAGCCGAAGGCGGTGGCGGCGTAGTTCGGGGCCCTTTCGCGCGGTTGCGCCCACGCATCCGGCGGCTCCCGCCACATGACGGCCTCGCCGTCACTTCGTGGGAGCCTGCGACGGCGAGGGACAAGACGCGTCGACATCGCCTGCCCCCGGTGGTGACGAGGCGGGGCCGTCCATCGCACGACCTCCGTCCCATTGAAGGAAGGGACGGGGGCGTCTATCGCCGCCGTCGATCAGGCCGCCATCGGGCCTTGACGCCGGTGGCCCTTCACGTCGTAGCGGTCGAGCATCATCACCTTGTCCCAGACGCGCACGAAATCCGCCACGAACCGGCTCTGGCCGTCGCTGCCGGCATAGGCATCGGCGATGTTACGCAGCTGCGCGTTCGACCCGAAGATGAGGTCGTTGCGCGTGGCCTCGAACTTCGCCTGTCCGGTTTCACGGTCCTTGAGGGCGAAGGACGTTCCGTCCGCATCGATCTTCTCCCAGACCAGATTCGTGTCTGTCAGGGTGCGAAAGAAGTCCGTCGTCAGCACGCCCACCCGGTCGGTGAAGATGCCCCGGTTCGAGCCGTCGTGATTGGCGGCGAGCGCCCGCAGGCCGCCGGTCAGCACCACCCATTCCGGTGCGGTCAGCGTCAGCAGGTTGGCCTTGTCGAGGAACAGTTCCTCCGGCGACAGGCTCCGCGTCATTGCCCCGAACCCGTCATCGACGTAGTTGCGGAAGCCGTCGACGACGGGTTTCAGCCACTGGAACATCTCGATGTCGGTCAGCTCCTGTGTGGTGTCGACCCGGCCGGGCGTGAACGGCACCTGCGTCTCGACCCCGGCATCCCTGGCGGCCTTCTCCACGGCGGTACAGCCGGCGAGCACGATGAGGTCGGCCAGCGAGACCTGCTTGCCGTCGGTCCGGCCATGGTTGAACTCCGCCATGACCCCACGGAGCGCGTCGACCACGGGCGCGGCCCGGCGGTTGACGGCCCAGTCCTTCTGCGGGGCAAGGGCGAGCCGGCCGCCGTTGGCGCCACCGCGCTTGTCGCTGTCGCGGTAGGTCGAGGCCGCCGAGAAGGCGGTGAAGGCCAGATCCGAGACCGACAGGCCCGTGGCCAGGATCGCCTGTTTGAGGGTGGCGACCTCGGCCTCGCCCACTGGGGCATAGGCCGCATCGGGGATCGGATCCTGCCAGAGCAGACCGTCCTCGATCGTCACCTCCGGGCCGAGGTAGCGGTGCTTGGGCCCCATGTCGCGGTGGGTGAGTTTGTACCACGCCTTGGAGAAGGCCTGCGTGAAGGCGTCGAAGTCGTTGAGGAACTTCTCGCAGACCTTGCGGTATTCCGGATCGACCTTGAGGGCGATGTCGGAGGTCATCATCATGAGGGGATGCGACTGCCCCGCGACATGTGCGTCGGGCGTCCGCGGCGCGCTCGGGTCTTTCGGTGTCCATTGCAGGGCGCCGGCCGGACTCTTGGTCTGCTCCCAGTCGAACTTGAAGAGGTTCTCCAGGTAGGCGTTGTCCCATTGGGTCGGGTCGGGGGTCCAACTGCCCTCGATGCCGTTGGTCATCGTGTCCTTGCCGGCGCCGGTGCCGTTCGGGTTGTGCCAGCCGAGGCCCATCGCCTCCATCGGCGCCATCTCGGGCGGCGGTCCGATCTCCTTGGCGGGGGTCATGCCATGGCTCTTGCCGAAGGCGTGGCCGCCGGCGATGAGCGCCACGGTCTCCTCGTCGTTCATGGCCATGCGGGTGAACGTCACGCGGATGTCGTTGGCCGAGCCCTGCGGGTCGCCGTTGGCGTAAGGCCCCTCGGGGTTCACGTAGATCAGCGCCTGGTGGGAGGCGGCGAGGGGGTTCTCCAAGTCGTAATCGGCGTCGCCATTCTTGCCGCGCCAGCGCTTGTCCCGGTTGACCATGTCGTCGAAGCTCGACACCGAGCCCATCTCGACGACCTCCGGACCCCAGTAGGTGGCGTTGTCCGCCTCCCAGGCGTCGAGGCGCCCACCGGCGAAACCGTAGGTCGGCAGGCCCATGATCTCCAGGGCGCAATTGCCGGTGAGCACCATCAGGTCGGCCCAGGAGAGGGCGTTGCCGTATTTGTGCTTGATCGGCTGCAGAAGGCGGCGCGACTTGTCGGTGTTGCCGTTGTCCCACCAGCTCGAGATCGGCGCGAAACGCTGCATCCCGGTGCCGGCGCCGCCCCGCCCGTCCGCGATGCGGTAGGTGCCGGCCGAGTGCCAGGCCATGCGGATCATCTGCGGGCCGTAATTGCCGTAATCGGATGGCCACCACGCCACCGACGAGGTGAGGAACTGCTTGATGTCGCTCTTGAGCGCGTCGAGGTCGATGGTCTCGAACGCTTTGGCGTAGTCGAAATCCGGTCCGAGCGGATCGGCCGCGAGGCCGTTCTGATGCAGGAGCTCGACCCTTAAGCGGTGCGGGTACCAGTTCTCGAGGGCCGGGCGGCTGCCGAGGGCTCCGCCGATGCGGTCGCCTCCGAACGGGCATTGGCCCGCCATCGGGTACGAGTCGGTATTCGTCTTGTCGATCGTCATCTCGTTCATCTACATTTCCCTGCGCGCAGAACCGGCGGCACCGGATGGATCGGACCGCCGGTCCGTCGCCGGCGTGAGGCGTGCGACACCCTGAGAGACGGCGACGCTCGCGCCATCCGGCGCCTTGAGCGAAATCTGGCGCGCGTCTCGAAAATCAAGGTGTCGTCGCCGTCCAGGCGGGCTCGACCGCCACCAGGGCGCCCTGGGACATGCCGCCTCACATCTGCGCGAGTCGACGACGAGGCCTCGAATCCTCGCCCCGGGAACAGGCGCGGCGGCGCGGAACTCATCGGCGAGGCCCTCGTTATGAAGAGAACAATTCATGAACGAGGTTGCGCGATGACGAAGAAGCAGGCGACGGACGAGAACGAGAACCCGAAGACGGCCGGTGGCGACGCATCGAACCGGATCAAGGATCCGAGCGAGTGGACCACGGGCGACGAGCCGATGACCGGCGCGCAGGCCTCCTACCTCAAGACCCTGTCGGAGGAGGCGAAGTCGCCGGACTCGTTCGAGCCCGATCTCGACAAGGCCGAGGCTTCCAAGCGCATCGACGCCCTTCGCAAGGAAGCCGGACGGGGCTGATCCGCCCTCATCCTCGGTTTCCGCTGCTCCCTGAGTGGAGAAGCGGGCGTTTTACGGGAAACGTTTAAACGGGCGGCAACGATTTCCGGCGTAGGACAACCTGCGCCGGCTTCGTCGAGGATAGCCCCACTTCCATGACGAACCGCGAGACAATTCGGGCGACGCAGCGGGATCGGGCTCGATCCCGTGTCCCGGGCCTCGCCGCCCGGTTCAAGCGGGACACGTGCGGCACGACGGCGATCGAATACACGCTGATCACCGGACTGATCTTCCTGGCGATCGTCACGGCTCTCCACCTCTATGCCGACAGCGTCGGCGCGATGTACAAATATATCGGTGACGCCATCGCCCGGAGCACGTGAGGCTTCGCGCGACGCTCAGCGCCGTGTCGGGCCGGGTTTGGCGGCGGGTTTCGCCTTCGACTGATCCATGGCCGTCATGCCGTCGCGCCACAGGCTGTCGAACAGGCTCTGCATCGTCCGTGCGTTCTCCTGCTGGGCCTCCAGCCCGGACTGGAACATCTGCTGCAACAGGTCGAACGGGTTGAGCGGGGAGGCTTGCGCCGCTTCGGTGGGCCTCGTGCCCGAGGCGGGTTTGGAACCCGACGCAGCCTTCGAACTCGCGGATGGGCTGGGCTCCGGGAAAAAGCGCGCCGGCGGCAGGCTTCTCTGGGCCGGGGTTGCGCGGGAAGACGTCACGTCCTTGGGCGCGGACAGCATCGAGCCGCCCGCCGCCATGAACGTGTTCATCATCTCCGTCCAATAGGGATGGGTCGGGATGCCGAAGGGGGAGGGCGGAGGCGCCGCCGGGGCCTGAGCCGCCTGGCCGGGGTTCATCATGACGTGGACGATCCCCGCCACCACCATCCCGGCCATGAGCGGCAGCATCTGCCGGAGGGCCGGCGTCGCGACGCCGCTCGCCGCCGCGGCCTGCTGCAGCACGGCCTGCCCCAGATGCTGCGAGCCGAAGAGCTGGCGCATCATGGCGTCCATCTGCGGCTTGGCCTGCGTGGTGGCGGACGCGCTCGGGTCCATGAAGCTGAACATCTGGGTGAAGCCGGTGGGATCGGCGGCGGCGTTGCGCTGGAGGCCCAGCGTCAGGGCCGGCATCAGCGCTTCCATGGCCCGCCGGGTCTGGTCCGGCGACAGGCCGAACTGCTGGCCGAAACCGTTGGCGCCCATTCCGCCTTGCGCCTGCATGAGATCGAACAGGTTGAACATGGCGGAAGCCTTCCGAATCCCATCGCGGCCAGGCGGAAATGCTTCTGCCCGCTGTCGAGGAGCGAACTCTGTCGCATCCCAGCGGCACTTACCAGCCCGGCATCGTGCCCGTACCGGCACTAAACCAGTGCGTTCGGCCTCTCCGGGGCCGGAATATCGCCTCCGGAGGCATCCGCCTCGGCCTCCGATGCCATTTTCGGCGCGAGACCGGCCCGTTTCTCCAGTTGCGCCACCGTCCGGAAGGCCAGCGCGATCCCGATCGCCCCGAAGGCGACCGAGCCGAAGCCCACCCCGGCGATGATGCCCTTCGGGCCGTACAGATGGGCGCCGAGGAGGGCCGGCGGAACGGTCCCGATGGTCGCCCGGCCCCAATTGAGGAAGGTCGACAGGAAGGGAAAGCCGAGATTGTTGAACGAGGCGTTGGCGAGGAACAGCAGCCCGGTGAAGAACCACACGCCCCCGCTCACGAGGCAGAAGAAGACGAAGAGCTCGGCGGCGGTGCCGGTCAGTTCGAACAGGCCCGTCAGCGGTCCGCGAAAGACGATCAGGGCGGCCCAGACCACCACGACATAGGCCGCCGTCACCAGCGCCCCATCCCGCAGCACGCCGCGCATGCGGTCGAACCGCCCCGCTCCCCAGTTCTGCCCGAGGATGGGGCCGATGGAGCCGGACATGGCGAAGAGGCCGCCGAAGGCCACCGGGGTCAGCCGGTCGATCACCACGTTGCCGGCCACCGCCACGGCGCCGAACTTGGCCAGCGCGTGGGCGATGAAGGCGCTCGCCACCGAAGGGGCGAGGTTGGTGAGCACGGCGGGCAGGGCGATCCTGAACACGGTGGGCGCGTCCGCGATCACGTCCGCCAATGTGGGGGCGGCCAGCATCCGGTGCTGGCGCACGCCCCACAGGCCGACGAGGGCGAAGGTCGCCCGCGCCACGCAGGTGGTGATCGCCGCCCCGTCGATCCCCAGACCCGCCGTGAAGATGAGGAGGGGATCGAGTCCGGCGGTGACGATGGCGCCGCCCAGCGTCACGTACATGGCCTGGCGTGCCGCGCCGACGGCGCGCAGCAGGCCGGAGAACATCATGCCCGGCCCCATCAGCAGGTTCGAGGGCAGGGCGATCCAGAGGAAGCGCTCGGCCACGGGAAGCGTCTCGGCATCGGCGCCGATCCAGGACAGGATGAGGGGCAGGAACGGCAGCATCGCGAGAACGAGGATGCCCGAGACGACGATGCCGTGGATCGAGGCCGAGGTGGCGAGCCGACGCGCGCCGGCCTCGTCGCCGGCGCCGATCGCCCGCGAGACCAGGGCGCCGGCGGCGATCATCAGGCCGATATTGATGGCGATGGCGAAGAACTGGACGATGGTGGCAAAGCCCACCGCCGCCGTGAGCGTCGGGTCGCCGAGCTTGGAGACGTAGATCAGCGAGAGCAGGTCGACCACGAAGATCGCCATCAGGCCGATGGAGCCCGTGCCGGTCATCACCACCACGTGCCGCAGGATCGATCCCGTGACGAACCGTCCGGCCTCCTGTCGGACGGCGGGAAGTCCCGCCGCCTTGCGGGTGTCAGGCATCCGACGGGGTGTCCTGGGGTTGCAGCGTGCGGGTCGCCGCCTCGCGCCGCTCGAGACCGATGATGTCCCGCGTCTCGGTGCTCAGCGCGCGCGAGGGGCGCTTGGGCTCGGTGAGCGGTTCCGGCTTGATCTCGGGGCTGCCGCCCATGTAGCGCGATTCCTCCGGAAGAGCGCCCGCCTGCTGCAGGACGAGGCGGGCGACGTCGCGCTTGCGCACGTCCTGGGCCGTAGCGGCGGCGGCCTCCGCCGGGATGCCGAGCCCTTCCAGGGTGGCGCGGCCGAAGGCGATGGCCGATTCCACCGTCTCGCGCAGCTGGTAATCCACGTCCCGGTTCATCAGTTCCACCGCATGCATCCGGTCGTAGGCGCGCACATAGGTGCGCACCGCCGTGAATTCCTCGTGCACGATGTCGACGATCTTGAGGGCGGCCTGCGGGTCGTCGACGCAGATGCAGAGCAGTTCCGCCCGGCCCACTCCGGCGGCGCGCAGCACGTCGAGGCGGGTGCCGTCGCCGTAATAGATGCGGAAGCCGAAGCGCGAGGCGCTGCGGATCTGCTCCACGTCCTTGTCGATCACCGTGACGCTGATCCCCTCGGCGAGCAGCACCTGGGTCAGGATCTGGCCGAAGCGGCCGAAGCCGACGACGAGGACGCGGGCCTCGGTGCTCTCGATCTGGTCGGGGGCATGCTCGGCCGCCTCCGGCCGGTGGCGGGACAGGTAGCCGTCGAGGGCCTTGGCGGCGACGGGGCCGACCAGCATGGTGAGGGCGGCCAGCGCCACCGCGAAGCGCGTGGAGGGCTGGTCGATCAGGCCGAGTTCGGCGCCCGCCGGCAGCAGCACGAAGGCGAACTCGCCGGCCGGCGCGAGAATCGCGGCCCCGCGCACCGCGTCGAGCCAGGGCGAGCCGAACAGGCGGAACAGGCTGGCCACCAGCCCGACCTTGATGAGGATGGCCGCCGCCGTCGCCCCGAGCAGGGCGGGCCACGCGCTCTTGAGCAGGCCGCCGTCGATGGACATGCCCACGCTCATGAAGAACAGGCCGAGGAGCATGCCGCGGAACGGCTCGATATCGGCTTCGAGCTGGTGCCGGAAATTCGATTCGGCGAGCAGCACGCCGGCGAGGAAGGCGCCCATGGGCATCGACAGGCCGACATGCTCCATCAGCATCGCCGTGCCGAGCACCACGAGGAGGGCCGCCGCCGTCATCACCTCGCGCGCACCGCTGGCCGCGAGCAGGCTGAAGAACGGGTTGAGGCCGTAGCGGCCCACCAGAACCACGGCGAGGAGTGCGCCCCCCACCGTGGCGGTGGATTGAAGGGCCTGGCCGAGCCACGCGTCGTTGCCGCTGCTGCCGGTGGAGGCGAGGAGCGGCATCAGGGCGAGGATCGCCACGACGGAGATGTCCTGGAACAGGAGCACCGCGAAAGCGCGGCCGCCATAGGGCGTGCCGAGGTCTCCGCGCTCCTCGAGGAGCTGCAGCGCCACCGCCGTGGCCGACAGGGCGAGGGCGACGCCGATGACGAGGCTCGCGGCCGGGGTGAGCCCGAACAGGGCACCGGCGCCGGCAAGCACAATGGTGCAGAGCAGCAGCTGCGTCGCACCGAGCCCGAAAATGTCGCGCCGCATCGAGATCAGTCGCGAAATCTCGAGTTCGAGGCCGACGATGAAGAGAAGGAGGACGACGCCGAGCTCCGCGACGCTCGCGGCGGTCTCCGGCTCGGCGATGAGCGAGAACCCGAAGGGGCCGATGACGACGCCCGCGACGAGATATCCGAGCACGGCGCTCTGACCGATGAGACGGAAGATCGGCACGCCGATCACCGCCGCCGACAGGAAGGTCAGCACCGGCGGCAGGAAGCTCACATGGGTTGAGGCGCTCGCCATGTCGATCCGGTCTGTGAGGAGTGGGGTCGCCCGCGGCCAATGCCGTAGGCGCGTCGCCGTGCTCTCCTCTTAGACCAGGGGCACCGCCCCCGCCACGCCTCCATGGCGTGGACGGGCGGTGTCGGATCCATCACCGGTGCGGAGCGGCACGCGGTTCAGGCGAAGCGGCGCGTCACCTGGCGGACGGCGCGATGGGCCAGGATGATCTTCGTGGCGTCCGAAGGCGTAGGCGCGTCGTAGGCGTCGAGGACGTCCCAGCGGGTCAGGCCGATATCGTTCAATTCCCGCTCGGAAAGCGAGCCGAGCTCCACGAGGCCGCGCTCGTCGGCATCGTTGCGCGAGAAAACGGAGGCGGCCTTGGTGACGAGGCTGCCGACGAAGCGGGTGGCCCGTCCGACCTGTTCGGCTGCTGCGTCGCCCGGGGTCCAGTTGAGGGTGCTGTTCATGATCCTAGTGTCCAAGTTCTCGGCGCACGTTCACGATGAGGAAGGTGATGCACGACGAGGAAGGTGATGAGGGTGATGTGCGCCCCCTTCGCCGTGAATGACGTGCGATCGAACACTTAGCCTCAATAGACTTGCGGTGCCTGCAGGTCTGGTAGAACCGGACCACGGATAAACCTCAATCACCACCCGATTGACCAGTTTGGCGGCATGCCGAATTCGAAGTCATGCTCAATAATGCACGTTCTGCTGTTCTGATCAGATCTTAACGACTTGGGCGGCGGCGCGCCTCCCGTCTCTCGTCCCGGCGGCTCATCAGGAACTGGGAGGCATCGGCCGGGCCGGCGCCCGCATCGGTTACGTCCTGCCGGATCAGGCCGATATCCTTTAGCTCGCGATCGGTCATGACGCTGAGCTTGTGCAGGACCCGACGATTGATGGCCTGGCGCGACAACTCGGCGGCGGCCTTCGCCAGGAGCCGGCGAGCGAACCGCGCGAGCCGTCCGGCGCGGTCACCGGCCCCGGTGCCGGCTTGCTGCTTCAGGAGCGTGGTCATCAATCGTCCTCGTCTCGCCCAACGTGATCGTTCGGTCGTGATGCGCTCCGGGGCACTGGCGACGATAGGGACAGTCCAGTACGCTTCGCCTGAATTGTCCGGACGGTGGAGCAGTACAGATGGCGGGATCGGCGCGGACCACGCCCACCCTGGTGGACACGGTTTCCTCCGCGATCACGGAGCGGATCGCCGGGCGGCAGCTCATGCCCGGCGCGCGGCTGCCCTCGGTGCGGGCTTTCGCCGAATCCATGGGCGTGTCGAAATCCACCGTGGTGGAGGCCTATGAGCGCCTCGGCGCGGAAGGCGCCATCGTCGCGCGCCGGGGCTCGGGGTTCTATGTGGCGGGCAAGACCCGCCCGCTCTGCCTGAAGGAGATCGGGCCGCAGCTCGACCGGGCGGTGGACCCGCTCTGGATCACCCGACAATCCATGCAGTCCGGGCCGGAGCTGTTGAAGCCCGGTTCCGGCTGGCTGCCCTCGTCATGGATGCCCGAGGAAGCGATCCGGCGCGCCCTGCGCCACATCGCCCGCGACGCCGATTCGAACGTGATCTGCTACGACAAGCCCCTCGGCTTTCCGCCGTTGCGGAGCCAGATCGCCCGGCGGCTCGCCGACAAGGGTGTCGAGGCGGAGGCCGACCAGATCGTCCTGACGGATTCGGCGACACAGGCCGTGGACCTGCTGTGCCGTTTCCTCCTCGACCCGGGCGATACCGTGCTGGTCGATGATCCCTGCTACTTCAACTACCATGCGCTGCTGCGGGCGAACCGCGCGAAGGTGGTGGGCGTGCCCTTCACCCCCGCCGGGCCGGACGTGGCGCAACTCGAACGGCTGATCGTCGAGCACCGGCCCCGGTTCTACCTGACCAATTCCGCGCTCCATAACCCCACCGGCGCCACCCTCGCCCCGGCCGTGGCCCACCGCGTCCTCAAGCTCGCCGAGGCGCATGACATGCTCATCGTCGAGGACGACATCTTCGGGGACCTCGAAGCCGACCCGGCCCAGCGTCTGGCGGGGTTCGACGGGCTCGACCGGGTGATCGCGGTGGGCAGTTTCTCGAAGACCCTCTCGGCCTCGATCCGCTGCGGCTACATCGCCCTGCGCCCCGACTGGGTGGAGGGGCTGATCGACCTGAAGCTCGCCCTCAGCCTCGGCAACGGACATCTCTCGGCGGCGCTGATGCACTGCCTCATCACCGACGGAGCCTATCGCCGCCACCTCGCAGAAATCCGCGAAAAGCTCGCCCGCGCCATGGGCGAGACCGCACGGCGGCTGGAGCGCTGCGGCCTGACGATCTGGACCGAGCCGCGCGGCGGTCTCTTCCTCTGGGCGCGCCTGCCGGACGGGCTCGATTCCGCCGATGTCGCGCGCCATGCCCTCGCCAGGGACGTGGTGCTGGCCCCGGGCGCCGCCTTCAGTGCCGGGGCTGGCGGTCGCGAGTTCCTGCGCTTCAACGTGGCCCATTGCGCCGATCCGAGGACGTTCTCGGTGTTGGAAGACGCCATGGCGGCGGTTTGATCGGGGTCCGGTTGGCCCTGCCCGGAACCCACCGCCCGGGCCGAGGCTTTGAAGAGATACGGCAAAGCTCAAAAAATATGTCGGGAGGACCCATGTCGAAGCCGGAGTTGTCGAAGCCGGAGTTGAAGCAGCCGCGTCCGCCCGAACTGTTCTCGCCCTGGCGCACGGAGGCACGCGCCCGGCTCCAGCAGGAGGCCCGCGACTTCGCCAGGGATGTGGTCCTGCCACTCGCCGACGAACTCGACCGGCAGAAGGCCGAGATGCCGCGCTCGCTCATCGACGCCATGGCGAAGAAGGGCTGGTTCGGCATCACCATCCCGGCCGAGCATGGCGGGCTCGGCCTCGGCGTGTTCGAATATTGCCTCGTCTCGGAGGAATTGGCCCGCGCCTGGCTCTCCGTCGGCAGCATCCTGGCGCGGGGGCAGGGGCTCGGCACCCAGACCCTCGACGAGGAGCGCCGCCGCGCGTTGCTGCGCAAGTCCGCCCGCGGCGAGTGGATCGGCGGCATCGCCCTGTCCGAGCCCACCGCTGGCTCCGATCTCGCCGGCGTGAAGACCCGCGCGGTGCGCGACGGGGACGATTGGGTGCTCACCGGCACCAAGCGCTGGGCCGGTTTCGCGCTCGCCGCCGACTTCATCGAAGTCCTGGCCCGCACCCGCGAGCCGGAGCCGGGCGAGCCGCGCTCGGCCGGGCTGGAGCCGTTCCTCGTGGTCAAGAAGCCCGGCACCTTCCCCGAGGGCATGACGGGCCATGTCATCGACAAGATCGGCTATCACGGCTTCCTCACCTTCGAGCTCGAACTCGACGGCGTGCGCGTGCCCGAGGGCGACCGCCTCACCGGCCTCTA
The DNA here is from genome assembly GCF_001422125.1 of Methylobacterium sp. Leaf85. NCBI lineage: Bacteria > Pseudomonadati > Pseudomonadota > Alphaproteobacteria > Hyphomicrobiales > Methylobacteriaceae > Methylobacterium > Methylobacterium sp. Leaf85. The sequence goes on from NZ_LMME01000001.1 coordinate 379,258, forward strand.
TGGCGATGGCGGGGCGGATGCGGATTCCGGTGGTTTCGCCTCGGTGCAGCGCGGCCTCAACATCGCCCGCGTCCACACCGCCGCCCGCGCCGTCGGCGTCGCCCGCGCGGCGGTGGAGGATTGCCAGCTCTACCTGCAGGAGCGCGAGCAGTTCGGCCACCCGATCGGCGAGTTCCAGGCCCTGCGCTTCGCGCTTGCCGACATGTCGGCGGAGGTCGATCAGGCCCGCGCCTACTGGCAGCAGGTGGCCCACCTCCTCGACGAGGGCGAGGCGGCCGAGAGCGAATCCGCCAAGGTGAAGCTGCTGGCCACCGAGATGGCGGTGCGCGTCACCAACCAGGCGATGCAGCTCCACGGCGGCAACGGCTACACCACCGAACGCCGGGTGGAACGCTACTGGCGCGACGCGCGGCTCACCACGATCTTCGAGGGAACGAGCGAGATCCAGCGGCGGATCATCAGCGACCGGATGCTGGGGCGGGGGTGAGGGAAACGCCCTCACGCCTGGGCGGTGCCCGCGCCGGCGGACCGACCGTCGCGGATCACTCCCAGCGGTCGATCCGATAGGTGGCGGTGCCGATAGGGCTCTCGACGCGGATCCGATGATCCCCATCCTGGCCGACAAGGAGACCGTTGGCCGTCCCCTCCTCGACGCCCTCGATCCTGTGGGCTTTCGAATAGGCCTCGATCACGGCCCGTACCCCGTGCAGGTCCGAGCGCAGGAACTCGGGGAACAGGCAGAGGCCCGAGGCGGCGTCATCCTGCGCGCCGTCGAGGATCAGCACCGCGCCCGTCCTGTGGTGGCGATATCGGTCCGCGCCGGACCACAGGACTGGCAGGAGCGTGGCCCCCGTCACCGGCACCCACGCTCCCTCGGGCAGGCGCCAGCGCGTCGGGGTCGAGCCGTTCACGTAGATGTACCAGGAGACGGGGTTGCGCGCCTCGGGGCGGTCCCATTGCAGGAGGGGCGGCGCCTCGGGATCGACGGCGGTGACGAGGCCGCAAAAGGTCATACGCTCCGCCGTGAACACCCACATCCGCTGCGCGTCAGGGAGGACGTCGCGGGCGAACTTCGACCAGGTGACCGTCTGGGCCGGCATGTCGAGCACGGCCTCGGGCACGGCCGCCTGCCTCGCCTTCAGACCCGCGAAGATGCCGGAGGCGGTGTGGGAGGCCGTCGCTTCGGCCGCCGCCGCCTCATGGCGCGGGCGCCAGATCGTCGGGATCTCGTCGAGATGCGCGTAGCGGCGGCGCAAGGCCGGTTCGAGACCGAGCTGGGCGAAGAGGCGTTCGGCCTGGGCGATCGTGCCCGCCCTCGGTGCGGCCTGCGGGCGCTGGTAGACGAGCGGGTGCATCTTGGCGGCGAAGCGTGCCTTGACCGTCGCGAAATCCCGGCCCTCTGCGATGTCCTCCAGCAACGTGCCGATCATCCCGCCGCGCGGCGTGCAGAAGCCGGGCGGCGCATTGGCGACGGCCCGCCACAGGATCGCGTCCCGCTTCGGGCCGGCCTTGCGCGGAACCTCGTCGTGCAGGCGCAGGAGAAACTCGGCCGGGCCGATCACCTTCTCGGAGCGGTAGAGCGCCTCGGCCCGCAGGAGGGTGAGGGCCTGCGCCACGACGCGCCGGTCGAACACGTCGAGGGCGTGGGAGAGCGTGCGGAAATCCTCGCGCCGTGCCGCCATCGCCTGCCGGGCGGTGACCACGATGCCGCCGTAGCGTCGCGTTTCCGGCACCGCGAGCGAGAAATGGGGAAAGCCACCGGCCGTGGGGCGGCCCCAGGTCTCGCCGGAGGCCAGGAAGGCGGAGCGGATCGGGGCGCCGGTGACGGCTCCCATCATCGCGGTGACGGCGGGCCGGTAGAGGTCGGGAACGGTATCGGGGCTCCACAGCGCGGAGGCGATGCCGCCGTTCTTCGTGACGGTGACGAGGCGGCCGAAGCGGCGCAGGAAGGTCAGGCAGCAGGAGCAGGTGTGATAGGGCCGCCGCTCCGCCGGCAGGTGCTCGAGGAAGAGCGGACCGAGATCGGGAGCGTCGACCTCGAAGAGATGGCCGTCGGCCGCGACGACGGCGTCGAACCGCGCCTGCACGGCGCGCGAAAACGCCTCGAACGTGGCCGCTTCGCCCGCCGCCGGGGGCGGAGGCGCGGTTCCGGCGTCACTGGTCATGGTCGGCCTCCGTTATTGGCCCAGAGGCTCGCCTCCGCGCTGGAGAGAGATCGATGCTCTGCCCGTCGGCAGATGAAGGGCGCCCAAGAATGCGATCAGATCGAGGGAGGATCGAGCAATACTCCTCCGGAACGGTATATCGGGGAGCTTAAGGCAGAGGGTTTGTCCGTACAATGCCGCTCATCTCGTCCGGCGAGAGTGACTTATAGCCTGAGACGGGGCCGGCCGGTCTATCGCGGAGGCCGTGGGCGGGAGCGGGGGAGACGGTGGGATAGGGAGAGCTTGCCACGTTCGTGATTCGTCTTCGACGGCGGTGCGGCGTTCCCGGAACGTCAGCCGGCGGGGGCGGGGCCCGCGACGGAAGCGATGGGGATGGCAGGTGTGCCCCGTCCGCCCTGACACCGCGGCGCATTATGCGCTATAGGAGGTTGACAGGGGCGGCCTCGCCTCGCCACATCCCGGCTATCATGAGCGATCCTCTTTCGAAGACCTTTCCCGACGGTTCGGCCAAGCCGCCGCTGGAGATCCTGCTCTGCGCGCCACGGGGCTTCTGCGCCGGCGTGGTCCGTGCCATCGACGTGGTGGAGCGGGCGCTGGCGATCTACGGACCTCCGGTCTACGTGCGTCACGAGATCGTCCACAACAAATACGTGGTCGAGAGCCTGAAGCGCAAAGGCGCGGTGTTCGTGCGCGAGCTCGACGAAGTGCCGGACGGCAACGCCCCGGTGATCTTCTCGGCCCACGGCGTCGCCAAGACGGTGCCGGCCAATGCGGACAATCGCGGCCTCGTCACCATCGACGCCACTTGCCCGCTGGTGACCAAGGTCCACCGCGAGGCGGAGATCCACCACAAGCGCGGCCGCCACGTGCTCCTGGTCGGCCATTCCGGCCATCCGGAAGTGGTCGGCACCATGGGGCAGCTGCCCAAGGGCTCGATCACCCTGGTGGAGGATCTGGAGCAGATCGCCGCCCTGGAGCCGGACAACCGCGACAACCTCGCCTGGGTCACGCAGACGACCCTGTCGGTGGACGACACCCGCCATATCGTCGCCGCCCTGAAGCAGAAGTTCCCGACCATCACCGGGCCGCACAAGGACGACATCTGCTACGCCACCACCAATCGCCAGGAAGCGGTGAAGCAGGTGGCCCCGCTGGTGGATGCGGTGATCGTCGTCGGCTCCTCGAACTCCTCGAACTCGCAGCGCCTGCGCGAGGTCGCCGAGCGCGTCGGCTGCCCGATCACCCGCCTCGTGCTCCGCGCCGAGGAGATCGACTGGCCGGCCTTCGAGGGCATCCGCAAGCTCGGCCTCACCGCCGGCGCCTCGGCGCCCGAGGTGCTGGTGGAGGAGATCATCGACGCCTTCGCCGCCCGCTACGACGTCACCGTCGACACGGTCTCCACGGTGGTGGAGGACATGTCCTTCCCGCTGCCGCGCGAACTGCGCAGCGAAGCCGCCGAGTAGGCCGCATCGCCCGTTTTCCTCGCTGGGGGCGCCGGAGGGCGCCCCTTCTCATGTCTGCCCTCCAACGTCAGCGAAGCCCGTGGCCGTCTATACCGAGGTCTCCGACGAGGCGCTGACCGCCTTCCTCGCCCAATACGAGATCGGCACGCTGCTCTCTTACAAGGGCATCGCCGAGGGCGTCGAGAACACCAACTTCTTCCTGCACACCACCGCCGGCTCCTACATCCTCACCCTCTACGAGAAGCGGGTGAATGCCGGCGACCTGCCGTTCTTCCTCAACCTGATGCAGCATCTGGCCGCCCGTGGCCTCGCCTGCCCGCAGCCCATCGCGAAGCGCGACGGCGTGGCGCTCGGCGAACTCTGCGGCCGGCCGGCGGTGATCGTGACCTTCCTCGACGGCGTCTCGGTCAAGCGCCCGACGGTCGACCATTGCCGGGCTCTCGGCGTCGCTCTCGCCGGGCTGCACCGGGCGGGCAGCGATTTCGGCATGACCCGCGCCAACAACCTCTCGGTGGAATCCTGGGAGCCGCTGTTCGAGGCTGCCGGCCCCGCCGCCGACACCGTGTCCGAGGGTCTGACCGGGCGCGTGCGCGGCGACCTCGCGGTGCTCCGGGCCGGCTGGCCGCTCGGCCTGCCCTCCGGCGTGATCCATGCCGACCTCTTCACCGACAACGTGTTCTTCATCGGCGACGACCTGTCGGGCCTGATCGATTTCTACTTCGCCTGCACCGACGCCTTCGCCTACGACCTCGCCATCTGCCTCAATGCCTGGTGCTTCGAGCCCGACGGCAGGTTCTTCCCCGACAAAGGCGAGGCGATGATCGCCGGCTACCAATCCGTGCGGCGCCTGCAGGACGACGAGGTCGCGGCGCTGCCGATCCTGTGTCGGGGTGCCGCCCTGCGCTTCATGCTGACGCGCCTCGTCGACTGGCTCAACGTGCCCCCCGGCGCCCTGGTCCAGCCGAAGGACCCGCTCGAATACGACCGCCGGCTGGTGTTCCACCGGGCGGCCGCCCATGCGCGGGATTACGGCTGGCGCGAATAGCGTCTTCGCAGAGATCAGGGCATGAAAAAGCCCCGGCCGTTTCCGGCCGGGGCAAGGTGGTCTCGTTCGTGAAGGCCTAGAAGAAGCCGAGCTTCTTGGCCGAGTAGCTGACCAGCATGTTCTTGGTCTGCTGGTAATGGTCGAGCATCATCTTGTGGTTCTCGCGGCCGATGCCGGACTGCTTGTAGCCGCCGAAGGCCGCATGGGCCGGGTAGGCATGGTAGCAGTTGGTCCAGACGCGGCCGGCCTGGATCGCGCGGCCGAAGCGGTAGGCGCGGGTTCCGTCGCGGGTCCAGACACCGGCGCCGAGGCCGTAGAGGGTGTCGTTGGCGATGGAGAGCGCGTCGGCATCGTCCTTGAAGGTGGTGACCGAGAGGACGGGGCCGAAGATCTCCTCCTGGAAGATCCGCATCTTGTTGTGGCCCTTGAACACGGTGGGCTTCATGTAGAAGCCTTCGGCGAACTCGCCGTCCTTCACGTTGCGCTCACCGCCGGTGAGGCATTCGGCGCCCTCCTGGCGGCCGATATCGACGTAGGACAAGATCTTCTCCAACTGCTCGGAGGAGGCCTGCGCGCCGATCATCGTGGCGGGGTCGAGGGGCGAGCCCTGGGTGATCGCCTCGACGCGCTTGATCGCCCGCTCCATGAAGCGGTCGTATATCGATTCGTGCACCAGCGCGCGACTCGGGCAGGTGCAGACCTCGCCCTGGTTGAGGGCGAACATGGTGAAGCCTTCGAGGGCCTTGTCGAAGAAATCATCATCCTCGTTGGCCACATCGGCGAAGAAGATGTTCGGCGACTTGCCGCCGAGCTCCAGCGTCACCGGGATGAGGTTCTGCGAGGCGTATTGCATGATGAGGCGGCCCGTCGTCGTCTCGCCGGTGAAGGCGATCTTGGCGATGCGGGGCGAGGAGGCGAGCGGCTTGCCGCATTCCAGGCCGAAGCCGTTGACGATGTTGAGGGTGCCGGGCGGCAGCAGGTCGGCGATGAGCTCGGCGACCACGAGGATCGAGGCCGGGGTCTGCTCGGCGGGCTTGAGCACCACGCAATTGCCGGCGGCGAGCGCGGGTGCCAGCTTCCACACCGCCATCAGGATCGGAAAGTTCCACGGGATGATCTGGCCGACGACGCCGAGCGGCTCGTGGAAATGGTAGGCGACGGTGTCGTGGTCGATCTCGGAGATCGAGCCTTCCTGCGCGCGGACGCAGCCGGCGAAGTAGCGGAAATGGTCGATGGCCAGCGGGATGTCGGCGTTGGTCGTCTCGCGGATCGGCTTGCCGTTGTCCCAGGTCTCGGCGAGGGCGATCAGGTCGAGATTCTCCTCCATCCGGTCGGCGATGCGGTTGAGGATGAGGGCGCGCTCGCCCGGCGCGGTCCGGCCCCAGGCCTCCTTGGCGGCATGGGCCGCATCGAGGGCCTTCTCCACGTCCTGCGCATCCGAACGGGCGACCTCGCAGATGACGCGGCCGGTGACCGGCGAAGTGTTCTCGAAATACCGGCCGGCGACGGGGGCGACCCACTGGCCGCCGATGAAGTTCTCGTAACGGGCCGAGAACGGCGCCTTGGTACCTGACGACAGGAATTCGGGCTTGTTCATGTGCGTTTCCTCCGTGTTGTTCTTGTATGCGCCAGCAGAAGCCGGGCGGATTGCCAAATCAAGATAGACTTTTGGCCTAACCGGCTCGGATCGACGGCATCGAGCGGGTCGGCGCGTGGTCCCGCTTCTATGGCGGGGAGCTACGCGCTGAAGGCAGTCTAACCCCTCTGCGGCGGTCTGGCGATGCCGTTGGCAGGCGATTTGGAAGGCCTCGCAAAACTCTCGATCACCGGCGGTTATCTCCGGGAGTGCGGATCCGCAGCGGGAGTTCTGCCAAAATCGATCATCCGATCAGATCACCTCAGGATGAGGTAAAGCCTTGGACGAACAACCCAAACAGGCTCGGCAAGACACTCACCGTCCCGACGGCAGCCGGGTGAAGCGCCGGGCGGTGATCCGCCGGGCGATGGCCCGGTCGATCCTGGGACCGGCCCGTTCGATGCCGTCGCGGTGGATCATCACGCCCGTGGCGCGTCCGTCCGGTTCGATGTCGAAAGCCACGCGGATCGCGCCGTTCTCCGCCACGAAGGCCCTGTCGCTCTCGGCGACGAGGGTGATGCGGGACTCGGTCGATCCCTGACCGAGCGCCTGCGCCGTGAGGCGGTCGCCGTCGCGGGTGACGCCCAGGACCGAGCGCGGGCCGGTCCGGTAGAAGCCGACATAGCGGTCGAGAACGGTCTGGCCGACGCTGATCTCGATGCGCGCGGGCTCGCCGAGATAGAGGGCCGCGAGTTGTCGCGAGAGGGCCTGGGCCGGCACGATCTCGGAATTGCCGAGCACCACGATGGTGAGGCCGAGATCGGGGTAGGAATCCTTGATCGCGCTGAACCCGCTGATGAACCCGCCATGCGACCACAGGCGGTGCCCGTAGGCCGTGCCGATGTACAAACCGAGACCGTAGCCGTGGCCGTAATCGGTCACCATGGCCCGGCGCGACGCCTCCGAGAGGACACGGCCGGAAAACAGCGCCCTGTCCCAGGCGACGAGATCGTCGAGGGTCGAGGCCAGCATGCCGGCACCCGACGGGACGCTGGCCGCCAGGGGCAGGGCGTGGCGCCATTCGCCAGAGACGCGGCGGTAGCCGGCGGCACGCCGGGGGATGATGGCGCCCGGATCGGCGTCCCGCGTCGAGGCCAATCCGGCCGGTGCCAGGATGGCGTCGTTGAGGTAGCGCGCGAAACTCTGGCCGGTGATCCGCTCGATCAGGCCGGCGAGGAGGATGTAGCCGGTATTGCTGTATTCGTGGCCGGTCCCCGGCGGGAAGAGCAGATCCTCGCGGTAGAGGAGGGCCACCGTCTCCATCGGCGAGCGCTCGATCCGCCCGAGCTGCGTCGCGTAGCCCGGCAGGGCGGTGACATTGGGCAGGCCGGAACTGTGGTTGAGGAGCATCCGGATCGTCATCGGCGCCCAGACCGGCGGCAGTTCGGGCAGGTAGCGGATGGCGGGATCGTCGAGGGAGAGGGAACCGGCCTCGGCGAGTTTCAGGATCGCCGCGGCGGTGAACTGCTTCGTGATGGAGCCGATGCGGAACATGGTGTCCGGCGTGTTGGGGATCGCCCATTCGCGGTCGGCCATGCCGTAGGCGCGGCGGAACAGGGGGATGCCGTCCCGCGCCACGATCACGGCACCCGAGAAGACGCCGCCCCTGGCGTGCGAGTCCATGAGGGCCGAGGCCTCGCGCGCGAAGTCGCCGGTCCCGTCCTGCATGGGAGTGCCTGACGCCCTGTCCTGGGCAGTCGCCGCGCCGAGCAGCAGCAACAGGGCGCAAGCGCCGGAAAGGAAGCGTGAAAGCATGAGGCGCGGTGATCCGTCGGCTGCGATCCTGCCAAGGTTGCGCGGGAATGTGGCGTGGTTGCGCGGGAGTGCCACCCCCGGTCGAGATCGGCGGCATTCCCGCGAAACCGTGATCGGCATCGGCGCCGAGATCACTGTTTTGCCCCGAAGCTCGGCAACATGGCCCGCCTTCGTGCCGACGGACGAAGCCATCCGTCACGACCGGACCCGCTCCGCCGATGACGGCCCTTCCCCAACCACGCAACAGGAAGAGACATCCATGAGCCGCACCACTCGCGCACTGCTGGCAGCGTCCCTCGCCTTTGGTACCTCCGCCCTGGTCTCGCAGGTCAGCTTCGCCCAGGCGCCGCAGAAGGCGCCGGCACCCGCCAAGGCCGCTCCCGCCCCGGCCCCCGAGGCCGAGGAGCAGAAGGAGGTCGCCCTGACCCAGGCGCTGATCGACGGCCTCGTGGCGGCGCAGCCCGAACTGGCGAAACTCCCTGCCGGCAACGCGGACAAGCCCGATCCGAAGGTCCAGGCCCAGGCCGTGGCCATCGCGAAGAAGAACGGTTTTGCCAGCGTCGACGACCTGCAGGACGCGGCCGACAGCGTCGAGGCGGTGCTGGACGGCGTGGACCCCGAGACGAAGACCTATGTCGGCGTCGTGCCGCTGCTGAAGAAGCAGGTCGCCGCCATCGAGGCCGACACGAAGATGAAGCCCAAGGACAAGGCCGCCGCGCTGAAGGACATCAACGAGGCGATCGCCGCCGGCGAGCCCACCAAGCCCTCCGACGGCAACATCGCCCTCGTCACCAAGAACATCGACAAGCTCGGTCAGATGGCGGGCGGCGGGCAGTAGCACCCCGCCGAGCCGAGCCGAGCCCGGCCTCCGGGAATGGCGGTCCGCGAAGGGCTCGTGCAACCGGAGGTCGGGCCGCTGACTTTCCATCACGACTCGCCGGCGCAGGAGCCGGCGACCGCAGCGAGGCTCAGGACCAGTGACTGCACCTTTGAGGCCGGTTCCGCCGAGCGGCCGGCCGGTAACGGAACGGGCTTTTCCGGAGGGCGGTCCGGCTTGGAACGGCCCGGGCTTCGGCGAATTCGTCGGTATCGTCGCCCTGATGATGGCCGTGACCGCCATCTCCATCGACAATCTGCTGCCGGCCTTCCCCGCGATCCAGGCACGGTTCTCGGTCGCCGACCCGAATGCGCTGCAGCTTCTCGTCTACGTCTACATGATCGGTTTCGGCGTCGCCCAGATCGTCTACGGGCCGGTCTCGGATGCGCTGGGGCGCCGGCGGGTGCTGCTCGGGAGTCTGGCGGTCTACGGCGCGGGCACGGGCCTCGCCATGGTCGCGCCGTCCTTCGAATGGCTGCTGGCCGCCCGCGTCATCCAGGGAATCGGGGCGGCGGGCGGGCGCGTCCTCTCCACCGCCATCGTGCGCGACCGCTATTCGGGGCGCGAGATGGCCAGCGTCATGTCGCTGATCATGATGGTGTTCCTCATCGTGCCGATGATCGCGCCCGCCATCGGCGGGGCGATGCTGCTGCTCGGCTCCTGGCACTACGTCTTCGTCTCCATGCTGGCCCTGGCCGGAATCCTCACCCTCTGGTTCTCCTGGCGCATGCCGGAGACGCTGCATCCGGAATTTCGGCGTCCGCTCTCCCTGCGGTCGATCGGGCAGGCGGTCTCCCTGACCTTCCGCACCCGCGTGGCGGTCGGCTACGCCACCGCCCTTGGGCTGCTGACCGGCTGTATCATGGGCTATGTCGGCTCGGCCCAGCAGCTCTTCGATACCGGGCTCTACCGGCTCGGGGCCCTGTTCCCGCTCGCCTTCGCCCTGGTGGCCGGCGCCATGGGGGCGGCCACCCTCGTCAATGCCCGTCTTGTGCGGCGCCTCGGGATGCGGCCGCTCTCGCATGTGGGCCTCACCCTGTTCGTGGCGGTGGCTCTGGCCCAGGTCGGAATCGGCCTCGCCTATGCCGGGCATCCGCCCTTGTGGCTGTTCCTGACGGTGCTGGCCGGCAACCAGTTCATGATCAGCTTCGCCATGCCGAACTTCAACGCGCTGGCCCTGCAGCCCCTCGGCGAGATCGCCGGCACGGCCTCGTCCTTCCTCGGCTTCTACACCACCATCCTCGGCGCCTTCTGCGGCTTCATCATCGGCCACGCCTTCGACGGCACGGTGCTGCCCCTCGGCCTCGGCTATGCCGGCCTCGGCGGATCGGCCCTCCTCGTGGTCGCCTGGACCGAACGTGGCCGGTTGTTCCGAGGTGGGGTGTCGGGTTGAGGACCGCACCGGTTCGGCAGCGACCATAAGTTGAACTCAACGCGCGCCTCGCCTATCTTTCTCTTGACGGTGGGCGATCCCAAAAGAGTTCGATCGATGAGCGCCTCCTACGCGATCGCCTTCGTCTTCACGCCGTTACTCGCCGTCGGCCTCGGCTGGCTCGCAGTGCTGCTGCATGAGCGCTCGCTGGCGAAGGCGGAGCGTCGCTCCCCGGGCGAGTGAGCGCCGGCTCCAAGCTTTAACGCCGTCTTCAGTCGCTCACTCGCATTCTTCCGACCTCGATGGGTCAGGGACGGAGTTCGCGCGTGTTCGGTCGGAGCCAGGACGGAATCCTCCTTGCGTCGCGCCTGTTGCTGGCGGCGGCGCTGCTGCCGACGGGCATCGCGCGTGCGCTCAACGTGTCGGGTTTTGCGCTCGCGCTGGCCGGGGCCGGGATGCCGTCTCCCAATGCCGTCGCCACGGCGGCCGTGGTGGTTCAGGTCTTCGGGCCGCTGGCGCTCATCCTCGGTGTCCTGCCCCGCATCACCGGCTTCGCCCTGGCGGGGTTCGCGGTGGCGATGGCGGTGCTGCTGCACGGGTTCTGGGCCTATTCCGGCGCGGCGGCGATGACCGAGCGCACCCTGTTCCTCGCCGATCTCGGCCTGGCCGGCGGCTTCCTCATCTACGCGCTGGCCGGCCCGGGCGCATGGAGCTGGCAGGGCTGGCGCCGCTCGACCCGGGAGGCGCTCGCTCCCGCCCGGCCGCAATCGGCCAACGCCAATGCGAAATCCGCCAAGGGACCGAAGCGTAGCCCCGCCCGGCCGTCGAGCCGTGCGGCGGCCTAAACGCCCTTCGACGCCAGGCGCTGACCCGACACCTCCGCGCCCGCATCCGGCTTCAGCCGCAGGAAGGCGAGGAGGGAGACGGACGAGATCAGCGCGACGGTGAGGAAGGCAGGCCAGAAATCGCCGGCCTCGATGGTCGTGCGGCCATGCTGCGCGGCGGCCGTCTCCAGGGCCAGGGCTCCGATGGAGACGCCGAGGCTGAGGGACAATTGCTGCGCGACGCTCGCGAGACTCGTCGCCGAACTCATCTCCCGCTTGTCGAGATCGGCATACGCGATGGCGTTGACGCAGGTGAATTGAAGCGAGCGCACGCAGCCGCCGACGAGCAGGATGCCGATGATGATCCAATGCGGCGTCTGCGCCGTGAACAGGCCGTTCACCGCGAGGAAGCAAGAGGCGACGACGGCGTTGAACAGCATCACCCGGCGGAAACCGTAGGCGCGCAGGATGCGCGGCCCGATGATCTTGATGAGGAGCGCGCCCGCCGCCGCGGCGAAGGTGAGCAGTCCCGATTGCAGCGGATCGAGGCCGAAGCCGATTTGCAGCATCAGCGGCAACAGGAACGGGATCGCCCCTGTGCCGATGCGGAACAGGCTGCCGCCGGTCACCGCCGCGCGGAAGGTCGGGTACCTCAGCAGATCGAGGCGGATCACCGGATGCTCGACCCGGCGCGAATGCGCGAGATAGAGCGCGAGCAGGATCGCGCCGCCGCCAAGACACCCCCACGAGACGTAATCCGGCAGGAGGTGGCGCCCCAGGGAGGCGAGGCCGAGCATCAAGGTGGCGAGGCCGGCTCCCGAGAGCAGGAACCCGAGGACGTCGAGGGGCGGCCGGGACGGCTCGCGGACGTTCTCGAAATAGATCGTCGAGAGCGCGATTCCGGCCAGCCCGATCGGGATGTTGATGAAGAAGATCCAGCGCCAATCGAGATAGGTCGTGATCAACCCGCCCAGAGGCGGCCCCATGATCGGTCCGATCAGGGCCGGGATCGTCAGGTAGGCGAGGGCGCTGACGAGTTCGCCCTTCGGCACCGCCCGGAGGATGACGAGACGGCCGACCGGCACCATCATCGCTCCGCCGATGCCCTGGAACGCGCGCGCGGCGACGAAGGCGCCGAGCGAATCGGACGCGGCACAGGCCAGCGACCCCGCCATGAACACCACGAGGGCGGCGCGGAAGATCGTGCGCGCACCGTAGCGGTCGGCCATCCAGCCGCTGATCGGGATGAAGATCGCGAGACTCACGAGATAGGAGGTCAGCGCCAGTTTCAGGGCGATCGGATCCTCGCCGAGGCTTCGGGCGATGGCCGGCAGCGCGGTGGCGATCACCGTGGAATCGGTGTTCTCCATGAACAGCGCGGTGGCGACGACGAGGGGAACGATCTGTGATGGGCGCATGGGGATCGCGTAGGTAGCGCGGCCGAAGCCGCCCGGTTCCGTCACGCCGTCGAGGGCGCGCAACTCGGCTCTCGAACGAACATGCACACAAATGATGGTCTCTGTGGATGACACGTGCGGTGTCGCACGTGGTGGACGACCGTGACCCACGAGCCACAGGTGCAGGCTTCAAGTCGTCAGGCCGGCATGGCCGCCTTTCGGGGGAGTCGATACGGCCTTAAGCTCAGCAACAATTCGGCTGTCTCGTATCACGTCGGTCGAGCGAGCCACCGCCGCCATTTTGCGCGAAAGATATTGAATGCCCTCGCGGTTCGAAACCTGTCGACGCTCGCCCCTCATCGGTGGGGCTCTGGGCCTGCTGCTCATGGTCGCCGGTTGCGGCACCGTCATTCTCAACGAGACGGGGTCGCTCACCCGCTACGACCGCCTCAATGGAAGCACCGAAGTGGCCACCGGGGCGAAGCTCTACGCCGATCAGCCGACCCTCGCGGCGACGCGGACGGTCCGCATCATCCCGGCGGCGTTTCCGGAATCGATCTCTGGCCCCGGTCTCAACAGCGTCGAGCGCCGGCTGATCGCCAACGCGGCCGACCGCGCCCTCTGCTACGAGCTGTCGCTGCGCTACGACGTGGTCTCCACCAAGAAGGCCGACCTCACGATCCGGTCCGCCGTCACCCGTGTCGAACTCACCAACGTCCCGGCGGCCGGCGCGACCATCGCCACCTCGGCGGGAATCACCATCGCGTCCCAGCTCGGCGTCGGCTTCGCCACCGCTGTCGGCCGCGTGCCGATCCCTCGCATCCCGATCGGTCTCGGCAGCATCACCATCGAGGCCGAGGCCCTCGATAGCCGTCACCAGCAGCGGGCGGCGATGATCTGGGGCGGCGGCGCCAACGCCTTCACCAACCAGGCGCGCTTCTCGGCGGCCGGGGACGCCTACGATCTGGCCGGCGAATTCGGCCAGGATTTCGGCACGTTGCTCGTCACCGGGCGCGACCCGTTCAAGGAGCCGCTGGCGATTCCGAGCTGGGACCGCATCCGCGTCACCACCCTCGGCGAGGCTCCGCTCGACCCGGATTGCGAGCAGTTCGGCCGCGCGCCCGGCATCGACGGCATGGTCGGCGACTATCTCGGCCTGCCGCCGGAATGGACCGACAAGGGCCCCCGCGTCACGATCAACTGAGTTTTCCATTGCGATGCCGCGATCCTGCCTTTGCGCAGGGTCCGGCCCCATGATACTGCGCCGTGCCAACGCATTCGGCGTCGACGGCTGTTACAGCCCGGCGCCTCTCACCGTTTCGGGAGTTGGCACATGGCTCGTATCACCGCGGATTCCATCATCGAAGGCCTGACCTTCGACGACGTGCTTCTCCGTCCCGCCGCATCTTCGGTGATGCCCACCGAGGTCAGCGTCGCGTCGCGACTGACCCGCACGATCCACCTCAACATGCCGATCCTGGCCTCGGCCATGGACACCGTCACCGAAGCGCCGATGGCCATCGCCATGGCCCAGAACGGCGGCATGGGCGTCATTCACCGCAATCTCGAGCCGCACGAGCAGGCCGAGCAGGTCCGCCTCGTCAAGAAATACGAGTCGGGCATGGTGCTCAACCCGATCACCATCCATCCCGACGAGACCCTGGCCGACGCCTTCTCGCTGATGAAGCAGAACCGCATCTCCGGCATCCCGGTGGTGGAGCGCGGCCCCAACGGCTCGCGCGGCAAGCTCGTCGGCATCCTCACCAACCGCGACGTGCGCTTCGCCACCAACCCTTCCGAGACCGTCGCCGAGCTGATGACCCGCGACCGGCTCATCACCGTGCGCGAGGGCGTGAACCAGGAGGAGGCCAAGCGCCTGCTCCACCAGTTCCGCATCGAGAAGCTCCTCGTGGTCGACGACCATTACCGCTGCATCGGCCTGATCACGGTCAAGGACATCGAGAAGCAGGTGGCCTATCCCGGCGCCGTGAAGGACGAGCAGGGCCGCCTGCGCGTCGCCGCCGCCACCACCACGGGCGATAGCGGGTTCGAGCGGGCCGAGCGTCTCATCGATGCAGGCTGCGACGTGATCGTGGTCGACACCGCCCACGGCCACTCGATCAAGGTGCTCGATGCGGTGCGCCGGGTGAAGCAGCTCTCCAATGCCGTTCAGGTGGTGGCCGGCAACGTCGCCACCCGCGACGGGGCCCAGGCGCTCATCGATGCCGGCGCGGACGCGATCAAGGTCGGAATCGGCCCGGGCTCGATCTGCACCACCCGCATCGTGGCCGGCGTCGGCGTGCCCCAGCTGACCGCCCTGATGGAAGCGGTGGAGGCCGCCGACCGGGCCGACGTACCGGTCATCGCCGATGGCGGCATCAAGTTCTCTGGCGATCTCGCCAAGGCCATCGCGGCCGGCGCCTCCGTGGCGATGCTGGGCTCGCTGCTCGCCGGAACCGACGAGGCGCCGGGGGAGGTGTTCCTGCACCAGGGCCGCTCCTACAAGAGCTATCGCGGCATGGGCTCGGTGGGGGCCATGGCCCGCGGCTCGGCCGACCGCTACTTCCAGGCCGAGGTCAGCGACACCCACAAGCTCGTCCCCGAGGGAATCGAAGGTCAGGTGCCCTACAAGGGGCCGGTGGCGGCGGTGCTGCACCAGCTCGCCGGCGGCCTGCGTGCCGCCATGGGCTATGTCGGCGCGCCGACCATCCCCGAGTTCCAGGACAAGGCGCAGTTCGTCCGCATCACCAATGCGGGCCTGCGCGAGAGCCACGTCCACGACGTGACCATCACCCGCGAGAGCCCCAACTACCCCAGCCGCGCCTGAGCGCGGTCCGATGTCCGATCCGCGCCACCTCGTGCTCTGGCCCGTGCTGGCGCAGATCGGGCTCACCTTCGGCCTCTATGTCTGGCTCTCCGCAGCGCGCCTCCTGGCGGTGCGTCGCGGCGAGGTGGAGTTCGGCTGTTTCGAGTTCGGCCGCGACGAGCCGGCGCCGATCGCCCGCATCACCCGCAATCTCTCCAACCAGTTCGAACTCCCCGTCATCCTCTTCGCCTGCGTCGCCCTGCTCGCGGCCCTCGACCGGGTGACCTGGGTCGATGTCGCCGCCGCCTGGCTCTTCTTCGCCGGCCGGGTGATCCATACCGCCGTCCAGACGCTCACCGACGACGTGCCCCTCAGGGGCAGGGTCTTCGTCATCAACTTCCTCGGCTGCGCGATCCTCGTCGCGCATCTCGGCCTCGTCGCCCTCGGGCGCTGACGCCGCCGCATCGGGATCCTCCATGACCGTCCAGGCCATCCTCGCCCCCGTCTTCGCGCAAGTTCTGTTGATCTTCGTGCTGATGTTCTGGCTGGGACGGGTGCGCCTGGCCGAGATCAAGGCGGGTGCGGTGACGGCCGGCGACGTCTCGATGGGGCAGCGCAACTGGCCGCCCCGCGCGCAACAGGCCGCCAACGCGTTCTCCAACCAGTTCGAGCTGCCGGTGCTGTTCTTCGCCCTGGTGCCGCTGGCGCTCTACACGAAGAAGGCCGATCTGCTCTTCGTCGTCCTCGCCTGGATCTTCGTGGCGTCGCGCGCCGTCCATGCGGGCGTCTACGTCACCTCGAACCACGTCCCCTTCCGTTTTCGCGCCTATACGCTCGGGGCGCTGGTGCTGCTGGCGATGTGGATCGTCTTCGCGGTGCGCATCTTTCTCGCGCCGATCGGAATTTGAACGCACGCCTGGAAAACCGCCTCCCTCGTCCGTTAATGAGGAAGGCTCAATGAGATTGAGGATCGTCCCATGCGCGTGCTCGTCGTCGGCGCCGGTGCCACCGGTGGATATTTCGGGGCGCGTCTCGTGGAGGCCGGTCGGGACGTCACCTTCCTCGTGCGGCCTGCGCGAGCCGAGAAGCTCGCCGCCTCGGGGCTTCGGGTCAAGAGCCCGGCCGGCGACATCCATATCGCGGAGCCCGCGACCCTCACCGCCGCCGATCTCGCGGCGGGCAAGGGCGGACGCTTCGATCTCGTTCTCCTCAGCTGCAAGGCCTACGACCTCGACGGAGCCATCGCGGACGTGGCCCCGGCCGTCGGCCCCGCGACGCTGGTGCTGCCCGTCCTCAACGGCCTGCGCCATCTCGACGCCCTCGACGCCGCCTTCGGACCGGAGAATGTCCTCGGCGGGTCCTGCGCCATCGTGGCGACGGTGCGGGGCGACGGTGAGATCCGCATGATGAGCCCGCTCCATTCCCTCACCTTTGGCGAGCGGGCAGGGGGGCGCTCGGAGCGGGTGGAGCGGATCGAGGCGCTGATGCAGGGCGTCGCGTTCCAGGCTCGCCTCAGCGAGGCGATGGTGCTGGAAATGTGGGAGAAGTGGACGTTCCTGGCGACACTCGCCGGGGCGACCTGCCTAATGCGGGCCACCATCGGCGACATCGTCGCCGCGCCGGGCGGCCTCGCCCTCATCGAGGCGCTGATGGAGGAGTGCCGCCGGATCGCCGAAGATGCCGGCTACGCCCCGCGGGAGAAGGTGATGCAGAACACGCGCACGAGTCTCACCGCGGAAGGCTCGGCCTTCACCGCCTCGATGCTGCGCGACATCGAGAACAAGGCGCGGATCGAGGCCGATCACATCATCGGCGATCTCATCGCCCGCAGCCGCGACGGGGCGCACCCGATGCTCGACCGGGCCTACACCCATCTCAAGGCCTACGAGAACCGCCGCGCCCGCGAGGCCGCCTGAGCGGCGGCCCCGGAAAGGCGGACGCTCAGTAGCGCGGAGCCGGGGGAGGCGGCGGCGGGTTGCCGTATTCGAGCTGCGTCTTGGCATCGTAGGGGCGCTGCGGCGGCGGCGTCAGGTCGACGGCGGGCGCGGTGGAGCAGGCGGCGACGCTGAGCAGGACGAGGCCCGCGAGAGTGAGTTGGACGATGGGGTACATGACGATTGCGAGGCTCCGGACGTTGACGCAGCGGGCTCGGGCGCAGCAAGGGCACGAGACGAGTCTGGCGCCCTGCCTGTCTGACGGCCGATCGCGCCGGAAGCTCGGCTGTATTGTGTCGGACACCCGCTCAAAGCGTGACCGTATCGCGGCGGTGGCCGTGACCGGTCACGCTTCCCTAACCCTGAGGATTTCATCCTGACCCCTCCCGCTCGCCTTTCCGCCGCCATCGAAGTGCTCGCCGACATCGCCGGTCGGCGCCGACCGGCCGCGGACGCCCTCAAGGATTGGGGCCTCGCCCACCGCTTCGCCGGCTCCGGCGACCGCGCCGCCATCGCGAGCCTCGTCTACGACGCCGTGCGCCGCCGGGCCTCTTCCGCCTGGGTGATGGGGGACGAGACCCCGCGCGCCATCCTGATCGGCATGCTGCGGCTGCAGCACGGACTCGCGGCGCCCACCATCGCCGAGCTGTTCTCGGGCGAGCGCTTCGCGCCCGATCCCCTGACCGATGCCGAGCGCACGGCCATCGCCGAGGGCTCGCTCGCCGAGGCACCGCCCCATGTGGCCGGCGACGTGCCGGACTGGATCCTGCCCTCCCTCGGCCACCTGTTCGGCGATACCCTGCTCGAGGAACTGCGCGCGCTCGCCCGCCGCGCGCCCCTCGACATCCGCATCAACACCCTCAAGCGCGACCGCGAGACGGCCCTGGCCGGGCTCGCGCATCTGGCGCCGGCGGTGACGCCGCATGCGCCGAACGGCCTGCGCATTCCCATCGGCGAGGACGGTCGCGGTCCCGCCTTGCATGTGGAGCCGGAATTCCTCGACGGCTGGTACGAGATCCAGGACGAGGGCTCGCAGATCGCCGGCGCTCTGACCGGTGCGCGCGCGGGCGAGACCGTGGTCGATCTCTGCGCGGGCGG
Source organism: Methylobacterium sp. Leaf85 (assembly GCF_001422125.1). Taxonomy (NCBI): domain Bacteria; kingdom Pseudomonadati; phylum Pseudomonadota; class Alphaproteobacteria; order Hyphomicrobiales; family Methylobacteriaceae; genus Methylobacterium; species Methylobacterium sp. Leaf85. The sequence goes on from NZ_LMME01000001.1 coordinate 397,630, forward strand.
CGGTGGCAAGACCCTCGCCCTCGCGGCCATGATGCGGAACGAGGGACGCCTCATCGCCACCGACGACGATCCGCGCCGGCTCGCGCCGATCCACGACCGGCTGCGCCGCTCCGGTGCCGAGGCCGAGATCCGCACCCCGCGCGGCGGACGCGCGCGGGCCGACGTGCTCGGCGACCTCGACGGCACCGTGGACCGGGTGGTGGTCGACGCGCCCTGCACCGGCACGGGGACGTGGCGGCGCAATCCCGACGCCAAATGGCGCCTGCGCCCCGGCTCCCTCAGCGCCCGCGTCACGGACCAGGCCGAGGTGCTCGACCGGGCCGCCCGCCTGGTGCGGCCGGGAGGGCGGATCACCTACATCACCTGTTCCCTGCTGCGGGAGGAGAACGACGCAGCCATCGACGGCATCCTCGCACGGGCGAATGGCGGGCTGACGGTCCTGCCGGCCGAGACGGTCGCCGCCGACCATGCGCCGGGCCTCGCCGGGGTGGTGCGGTTCACCGAGCACGGCCTGCAGATGAGCCCGGCCCTCACCGGCACGGACGGCTTCTACGTCGCCACCCTGGAACGACGCGGCTGATGCGCCTCGACCGCCGGACATTGGTCGCCGCAGCCGCGGCGATGCTGTCCGGCGGTGCGCAGGCCCGCGCGGAGACGGTTCCGGCTCCGGGCACGAATCTCGACGTGATCGACCTGTGGCCCGGCTTGCCCCCCGGCGGCGGCGGTCCCATCGCGGCGGATGGGCGGTTCGACGAGAGCCGCGACGGGGTGATCAGCAACGTTGCGCGGCCCTGCCTCCTCGTCATGCGCGCGCCCAAACCCAACGGGGCGGCCCTGCTCGTCGCGGCGGGCGGGGGCTATCGCCGCATCGACATCGGCAACGAGGGCATACCGGTGGCGCGCTGGCTCGCCACCGTGGGCATCACCGCCTTCGTGCTGATCTACCGCCTCCCCGGCGAGGGCTGGGCGGCCGGTGCCGACGCGCCGCTCCAGGACGTGCAGCGGGCGCTCCGCCTCGTCCGGTCGGGGGCCGTGACCTACGGCATCGACCCCGAGCGTGTCGGCGTGCTCGGCTTTTCCGCCGGCGGCCACCTGATGGGAGAGGCGGCCATGCGCGCCTCGGCGGAGACCTATGCCGGGCTCGACGCCAGCGATGCGCTCTCTGCCCGGCCCGAGCTCGCGGGGCTGATCTACCCCGTCATCACCCTGCTTCCACCCTTCGACCGGACCTCCACGAGGCGCATCCTCGCAGGCGACCCGCCCGATCCGGTGAAGGCCTCGGCCTATTCGGTGGAGACGCATGTGCGCGAGAAGGCGCCGCCGACCTTCCTCGCCCAGGCCGCCGACGACCCCATCGCCGTGGTGGACAACAGCCTGCTCATGTATGCCGCCCTGCGCGGCGCCCTGGTGCCCGCCGAATTGCACCTGTTCGAGCGCGGCGGCCACGGTTTCGGCCTCGGTGTGCCCGGCTCCCCGGCGGCGGCCTGGTCCGGCCTGTTCCTCACCTGGATGCGCCGACGCGGCTTCCTCCGTGCGTGAGCCAACGGGCGATGGGCGCGCCCGATGCATGTGGGCGGCGCGCGCCCTGCGGAACCTGCGCGTTGCACGGCGGCAGGGCCTCGTCTAACTCCGATCCATGAATACCGACCACGACAAGATCCTCATCGTCGATTTCGGCTCCCAGGTGACCCAGCTCATCGCGCGGCGGGTGCGCGAGGAGGGGGTCTATTGCGAGATCGTCCCCTTCACCAAGGCGGCGGAGGCCTTCGCCGAGTCGAAGCCCAAGGGCGTGATCCTGTCCGGCGGCCCCGAATCGGTGACGAGCGACGCCTCGCCCCGCACGCCCCAGGTGGTGTTCGATTCGGGCGTGCCGGTCTTCGGCATCTGCTACGGCCAGCAGACCATGGCGGCCCAGCTCGGCGGCGAGGTCGAGGGCGGGCACCACGCCGAATTTGGCCGCGCCGAGATCGAGATCATTTCGGACTGTCCCTTGTTCAAGGGCGTCTGGCATGTGGGCGAGCATTATCCGGTCTGGATGAGCCACGGCGACCGTGTGACCAAGCTCCCCGACGGTTTCACCACCGTCGCCCTGTCGAAGAACGCGCCCTTCGCGGCGGTGGCCGACGAGTCGCGCAACTATTACGCCGTCCAGTTCCACCCGGAGGTGGCGCACACCCCGCACGGTGCCCTGCTGATCCGCAACTTCGTGCGCGACATCGCCGGCTGCACCGGCGACTGGACCATGGGCGCCTATCGCGAGGAGGCCATCGCCAAGATCCGCGCCCAGGTGGGCAAGGAGCGGGTGATCTGCGGCCTGTCGGGCGGCGTGGATTCCTCGGTGGCGGCGGTGCTGATCCACGAGGCCATCGGCGACCAGCTGACCTGCGTCTTCGTCGATCACGGCCTGCTGCGCATGGGCGAGGCCGACGAGGTCGTGCGGCTGTTCCGCGACCATTACAACATCCCCCTGGTCCATGTTCAGGCGCAGGAGCTGTTCCTCGGCGAGTTGGAGGGCGTCAGCGACCCGGAGATCAAGCGCAAGACCATCGGCCGCCTGTTCATCGACGTGTTCGACGAGGAGGCGAAGAAGATCGGCGGCGCGGCCTTCCTGGCCCAGGGCACGCTCTACCCGGACGTGATCGAGAGCGTGTCCTTCACCGGCGGCCCCTCGGTGACGATCAAGAGCCACCACAATGTCGGCGGCCTGCCCGAGCGCATGAACATGCAGCTCGTGGAGCCCCTGCGCGAGCTGTTCAAGGACGAGGTCCGGGTGCTCGGCAAGGAGCTCGGCCTGCCCGAGGCCTTCGTCGGCCGCCACCCCTTCCCCGGCCCCGGCCTCGCCATCCGCTGCCCCGGCACCATCACCGCCGAGAAGCTGGAGGCTTTGCGCAAAGCCGATGCGATCTATCTCGACGAGATCCGCAAGGCCGGGCTCTACGACACGATCTGGCAGGCCTTCGCGGTGATCCTGCCGGTGAAGACGGTGGGCGTGATGGGCGACGGCCGCACCTACGACCACGTCTGTGCGCTCCGCGCCGTGACCTCGGTCGACGGCATGACGGCGGATTTCTACCCCTTCGACATGGCCTTCCTCGGCCGCGTCGCCACCCGCATCATCAACGAGGTCAAGGGCATCAACCGGGTGACCTACGACATCACCTCGAAGCCGCCCGGCACGATCGAGTGGGAGTGATGTCAGTCTCCACCGACATTGCGCCGGATCGTTCCACAAGCCGCTTGACGAGGTTGCTGATGATGTTGGTGTGCAAGAGATAGCGCGTCACAGGTCGACCTTACGTCCCTCTTCACGGGGGCGGGAAAGATCTAGTTCCGCATTCACCGGCGGCGAGCGCCGTAAGGCGGCAAGGATACGTCGAGTCTTGGCCGGAGCGCGAGCGATCGACTGGCTGACGGTCGCGCGAAGCTTCGAGGCCTCGGACGTGTCCTCGGACTGGCGTCTGGGGAGCGACCGGATGAGGTCGCGATCTGCGTCCCGGCCAAGCACTTTGAAACGCGCGAGGCCGCGCTCGCCAAGGCGCGAGCGATATTTCCGGATGGCGCGTTTCTGCGAGCTTTCCATCATCGGCTCCGGACATCTCCAGTAAAATATCTAGAGCGAGAGCGGGCAGCAAGGTCGCGTGGTCGGCTAAGGGGGCGGTCGGGGTCCATCGGACATCCGTCCGACTCGACGCCGGGTGTAGGCGTGGCATCTCTCGCCCCTTGAAGGCCCCGCCTTCCCGCGAACCCGTCGACGGTGGCCCGGACCGTCGGCGCCGTCATCCTGCCGGAGTAGATGATGAAAGTACTGACACTGGCCTGGATTCTGCTGGCTCTGACATGGGCCGCGAGCGAAAGCAGGGCCGAGCCGCTCGCGGGTCCACCGTCTCCCGGGGGCGGGACCATACCGGGCGCCGTGGCGCTCGACGACATCCCCGTCTCGACCGTGCCCCTCGGCCGCTTTCCCTATTTCGTGCTGCCAGCCGGCTATCAGCCGATGAACCCGCCCAAGACGCGCGATTTCGGGCATTTCCCGTTCTGGACGGGCACCGCGCTCCACGACGTCGACGGCAAGGTGTTCCTGTCCCTCATCAGCACCGAGGACGGCAAAACCTATTCGTCCTACGAGTTGAAGAAGAACATCGAAGCCGTGCTGACCCAGGCCGGCGGTCGGAAACTTGCCGACAGCAAGATCCCCGCTGCGGTGACCGATACCCTGCCGGAGGAGGTCACGATGGGCATGTATGACGGGCTTGGCGACGTCTTCAACGAACCGACGCAGACATGGGTGATCCGCCGTCCGGACAAGCAGATCTGGGTGCATTTCGTGCCCGGCAGCAACAGCGCGAGCTGGACCATCCTCGAGACGAAGCCGTTCGCCCAAACCGCCTCCCTGCTGCCCGCCGATCAGCTGAAGCAGGACATCGACAAGACCGGTCGGGCGGTGATCCACGTCAACTTCGCCACCGACAAGACCGAGATCCTGCCGGATTCCGCGGCTCAGATCGAAGCGGTGACGAGCCTGCTGAAGACGAATCCCGGTCTTAAATTGGCGATCAACGGTTACACCGACGAGACCGGCTCGGCCGGGCACAACCAGTCGCTCTCCGATGGCCGCGCCAGGGCGGTGATGGCCAGGCTCATCGCGTCGGGCGTCGCGAAGGATCGGCTGAGAGCCAAGGGCTTCGGGGCCACCAGCCCGGTCGCCTCCAATGGCAGCGAGGAGGGCAGGGCGAAGAACCGGCGCGTGGAACTGGTGAAGTTCTGACGCGGAGACGTGCGATGCCGCCGGCCCGGGAGGTCGTCTCCACCGGTACGGTCTCGGTGACGAAGTCCGCCTTACGCCGGATAGGGGCCGGCCGTGATGTCGATCCGCTCCCGGCTCATGGCCAGACTTTGATCGCCAGGGGCCGGCGGACGAGGTCGCGGTCCGAGGTCACCTGGCAGCCCTCCCGGCGCAGCGTCACGTAGGTGAGGAGGGCGGTGTCGCCCACATCGTCGAAGTTGCGGCCGGTCGCCTGCGGATCGAGGATCGACGGATAGGCGATGAGGTCGCCCTTGGCCGCGCAGGGATCGTCGTAGAGCGTGGCGCCGGCGAGGAGCAGGCGCGGCTGATCCCAGGTGAGGAGATCCCGCGACGTCGTCCAATAGAAACCGGATTGCGGAAACTTGGCGCCGGCCGCGGCCATGAAGACGGCGATCCAGGCCCCCGTGCCGCGATGGCGCACCACTGCGCCCACGGGCAGGCCGAACGGCTCCAGCGGCTTGCACGGTTCGGAGAGCAGGGTCGGCTTGGCGTAGGGGTCGGGGAAGGCGGCGGTGAAGCCGAGCCCGGTCCAGGCCCGCCAGCGCGTCGGGTCGGACGGTGTGTCGGTGCGGAACAGGCAGGCCCCGGCGGATTGCTCGCCGCCGCCGGAAGACCAGCCCGTGGTGGCGATCAGCACGTAGCGCCAGCGCCCGTCCGCGACGATGTTCGACGGATTGAAGAATCCCCGCTGCCGGCCCTGGCCCACCTCCTGGCGGAACGGCGCCCCGGCCACCACCACGGGGGACTTGGCGCGGTTGAAGCTGCGGCCGCCATCGCCGGAGGAGGCGGCGACGATCGTGTTGTACCAGCACTCGATATAGACCTTCGAGCGGCAGCGGCCCTCGTGCTCGTTTGCCTGATACTCGTGGTGGAGGAGGGCCGCGACCGCCTTGCCGTCCTCAGTCCATGTAGCCGTGATCCAAGAACGGTCGTCATAGGCCGCCGGATCGGCCTTCTCGCCGGAGTCGAGCACCACGGTGCAGTCGAGCTTCAACTGGTCGAGGCTCGGACCGCGCAGGGCCCGGTTGCGGTAATGCATCCCGAACAGAGCGACGCTGCCCGATGCGTCGCGGAAGGCACGGGCGGAGGCGTCCGGCACGTCCGCCCCGTCGCAGGCATCGCGCTCGGCCCTGAAGATCGTCGTCGGCGGACCGACGAGGGTGAGCGCCGAGAGCGGCGGCTCGGACCGCGCTGCCGCACCGTTGGGGAGCAGGACGAGCAGGAGGAGGGCGAGGAGCCGCGTCATCGGGTGAGCCTGGACATCGGCCCGAGTTTGGGTTTTGAACAATTACAGTCTGCTTCACCCGGCCTGGCGCGGCTCCCGCGATCCACAGGCGCGATTCGAAGGCATCCCATGCTCATCCTCATCCTCGGCCTCGTGCTGTTCCTCGGCACGCATGCCTTCTCCATGTTGAGGACGAAGCGCGCGGGCGTCATCGACGAGGTGGGCGAAAGCCGGTTCAAGCTCGGCTATACCGTGCTGTCGATCGTCGGCATCGTGCTCATCGCCTATGGTTTCGGGCAATACCGCGCGGACGGCTACATCCAGGTCTGGAACCCGCCGGTGTTCACGCGCCATCTCGCGCTGCTGCTGACGCTCTTCGCCTTCATCGCCCTGGCCTCGGCCTACCTGCCCGGCCATATCCGGGCGCGGGCCAAGCACCCGATGCTGCTGGCGGTGAAGATCTGGGCGACGGCCCATCTCCTCGCCAATGGCGACCTCGGCTCGATCCTGCTGTTCGGCAGCTTCCTCGCCTGGGCGGTGATCGCCCGGATCAGCGCCAAGCGCCGCGCCCTGTCGGCCGGTGCGGTGGCCGCCCAGCACGGCGCCGTCGCGGCTCCGGCCGGCTGGCGCAACGACGCCATCGCGGTCGTGGTCGGCTTCGTCGTCTGGTTCGCCTTCGCCAAATACCTGCATCAATGGGTGATCGGCGTCTCGGCTTGGCCTGTCCCGGCCTGAAGCAGGCTGCATGGCCAGTCGCCAAGCCGGCCTGGCTGTGCTAGGCGCCGGGCTTGGTTTTCCTCAAGGCCGTCGATCGTATCGCGGTCGGCGTGAGACGACATGGCCGAGAACAACGAGTTTATCCGCGAGGTCAACGAAGACTATCGCCGCGATCAGGTCGCTCAGATCTGGAAGCGCTACAGCGGTCTCATCGTCGCCGTGGCGATTCTCGTCGTGGCCGGCGTCGGCGGCTATCGCTACTGGCAGCACGACCAGCGGGTTCGCGCGGAAGCCGCGTCCGAGAAGTTCGAGGCCGCCAATCGCCTCGCCAAGGACGGCAAGGGCGCCGAGGCCGACAAGGCCTTCGAGGCGCTGGAGGCCGAGGCTCCCGGCGGCTACCGGATGCTGGCCCGCTTCCGCTCCGCCACCGAGACCGCCAAGCGCGACGCCACCGCGGGTGCTGCCGAGTACGATGCGCTGGCAGCCGACACCAAGCTCAACGATGGCCTGCGCGACCTCGCCCGCCTGCGCGCCGCCCTGATCCGCCTCGATCAGCCGAACCCCGATCCGGCCCTCGCCAGCCTCCAGGGGCTCGCCGCCCCGGCCGGCGCGTTCCGCCACACCGCCCGCGAAATGCTCGGCCTCGTGGCGCTGAAGCGCGGCGAATACGATGCCGCCGGGCGCTGGTTCGACCAGATCATCTCCGATCCTCAGACGCCGGCCAATCTTCGCCAGCGCATCGAGGTCTATGCCGCCCTCGTGGCCGGCGGCCCGGTCACCGTGACCGCGGCCCCTGCGCCTGAGCCGGCCGCACCCCCGCCCGTGACGCGCTGAGCCGGTTCCGGCACGCCGCCTGCACGACGAATTTTCTCCGTACGACGACTGAATCGAGACCACCATGGACATGCCGACCGTCGCTATCGTCGGACGGCCGAATGTCGGCAAGTCGACCCTCTTCAACCGGCTGGTGGGCAAGAAGCTCGCCCTCGTGGACGATCGCCCCGGCGTGACCCGCGACCGGCGCGAGGGCGATGTCAACTTCGGCGGATTGGTGTTTCGCGTCATCGACACGGCGGGGCTCGAACAGGCCGATGCCGATTCGCTGCTTGGCCGCATGCGCGCGCAGACCGAGGCCGCGATCCTCGAAGCCGACGTCGTGCTGTTCGTCATCGATGCCCGCGCCGGCATCCTGCCGGCCGACCAGCCCTTCGCCGAACTGGTGCGACGCGCCGGCTGCCCGGTGGTGCTCGTCGCCAACAAGGCCGAGGGCGGCACCGGCCTGTCCGGCGCCTACGAAGCGTTCTCCCTCGGCCTCGGCGACCCGATCCCGTTCTCGGCCGAGCACGGCGAGGGTATCGGCGAGTTGCACGACGCGCTCACCGAGGCCCTGCCCAAGCTCGACGACGAGGACGAGGAATACGACGACGACCCGTCGAACCGCTCGCTCAAGGTCGCCATCGTCGGCCGCCCCAACGCCGGCAAGTCGACCCTGATCAACCGGATGCTCGGCGAAGAGCGCCTGCTCGTCGGCCCCGAGGCCGGCATCACGCGGGATTCGATCTCCCTCGACTGGGAATGGCGCGGCCGCCGCATCAAGCTCCACGACACCGCCGGCATGCGCCGCAAGGCCCGCATCGACGACAAGCTCGAGAAGCTCGCGGTGTCCGACGGCCTGCGGGCCGTGCGCTTCGCCGAGGTGGTGGTGGTGCTCCTCGATGCGACGATCCCGTTCGAGAAGCAGGACCTGACCATCGTCGATCTCATCGAGAGTGAGGGCCGCGCCCTGGTCATCGGCCTCAACAAGTGGGACCTCGTGGCGGATCAGCCCGGTCTCCTGAAGAAACTGCGCGAGGATTGCACCCGCCTGCTGCCGCAGGTGCGCGGCGTCTCCGTGGTGCCCCTCTCGGGCCTCGCCGGCGACGGCATCGACACGCTGATGAAGGCCGTCACCGAGACCTTCGAGGTCTGGAACAAGCGCATCTCCACCTCGAAGATCAACGACTGGCTCAACGAGGCGACCCAGCGCAACCCGCCACCGGCGGTGGCGAGCCGCCGCATCAAGATCCGCTACGCCACCCAGGTGAAGAGCCGCCCGCCGCACTTCGCCCTGTTCGGCAACCAACTCGACGGCCTGCCGAAATCCTACACCCGCTACCTCGTCAACAACCTGCGCGAGGCCTTCGACCTCCCCGGCGTGCCGATCCGGTTGTCGCTCCGCACATCGAAGAACCCGTTCGACAAGGAGAACAAGGGCTGAGCCTCACGACCCGCAGGTCGTTTCACTCAGCCAATCGACTACGTCGTCCAGCCCCTGCCGATTGGTGCGGCCCGTCTCACGGGCGGCTTCGAACACCGCGATCTGGCGGTCGGCGCTGGTGCCCTCCCGAACGATGGTGCGTGCCCGCTCCACCTCTTCGCCGCAGCCGAGCGCGTCGGCATCTGCGTCGATGAGGGCCAGCATCGCGTCGAGGGCGTCGGCGAAGGGGAGGGCGTCTTCGCTAGCCTCGTCGATGATCTCGGCCTCCGTGCCGCTGCGTTGGGCGCGCCACAGGTTCTCTTCAGCCAAAGCGCGGGAAACGCCGTCGAGATCGGCGTTGAGGTCGGGCCGGCGCACGACGCAGCGCACGAGGCAGCGGAAGAGTGCCGCCACCGTGAGCGCGTCCTCCAGCCGTGTGCAGGAATCCGCCACCCGCAATTCGAGGGTCGGAAACTTGATCGACGGGCGCAGGGACCACCACAGGAAGCTCGCATCCTGGATCGAGCCGGCTCGCGTCATGATACGGACGTAGCGCTCATAGGCGTCGGGGTCCGAGAAAAGCTGCGGCAGGCCGGTGCGCGGCAGCTCGCCGAAAGCGCTGAGCCGGTAGGCGGTGAGACCCGTCGGCTTGCCCTGCCAGAAGGGGGACGAGGCCGAGAGCGCGAACAGCAGCGGCTGGAACGGCAGCAGCCGGTTCATCAGGTCCACTCGCGCCTGCGGGTCGGGCACCTCCACATGCACATGCATGCCGCAGATCAGGCTCCGCCGTCCCGCCATTCCCACATCCCGCAGGATGCCGCGATAGCGCTCGCCCTTCGTCGGCAATTGCCGCGCCCAATCGGACACCGGATGGGTGCCGGCGGCGAAGAGCAGAAGCTCGTGCTCCTTCGCCAGACGACCGAGGGCGTCGCGCTGGCGTCCCAGGATCTCACGCGCCTCGCTGAACTCCGTGGAGGGCGGGGTGCAGACCTCCACCTGACACTGAAGCATCTCCCGCCCGATTTCGGGCAGACGCTCGCTCGCTTCCGTATGGAACGGCTTCACCGACCGCCGCGGCGTCCCTCGCGTCTCGGCATCGGCCAGGAAATATTCCTCCTCGATGCCGAAACGGTAGCTGTGCGCGGTCATGGAGGTTTCCTGCGGTGGATTAGCATCAACTCGCAGGAGGCGTCGTCGTTGCCGTCAGGTCCGCAGCGCCCCGCCCACCAGCCAGGCCGGGTCGAACCAGCGGTCGGCCTCGCCGTCATAGGGCAGGCGGGTGATGTCCCAGTTCTGGATGTACTTGGCGTAGACGTTCCAGACCGTGATGCCGCCGCCGACGAAGATGCGCCGGCCCGGATAGCGCTTGAGCACCTCCTCCGGGTCCTCGTGGCTGCGGATCACGTCGACGGTGCGATCCTTGAAGGCGAAGTCCGGCACCGAGGCCACGGTCTTCGGCCCGGCGATCAGCACGTGCCCCATGGTCAGCGCGAAGAAGCGCGTCACGTCCTCGACGAAGAGCGGATCGGTGTTGCCCTCCCAGGGCAGCTGCCCGTTGAGGCCCAACTGGCCGCGCAGGCCGATGGCGCAGATGCAGCGAACGTCGATCATGATGGAAACCTCGATGAAGGCGGGTCACTCCCTCCACCGACCTCATCCTGAGGTGCCGCGAAGCGGCCTCGAAGGAGGGCTCCAGATCGCGCTGCGGGTGCTGGAGCCCTCCTTCGAGGCCTGCGCTTCGCTTCGGCGCCTCAGGATGAGGTGGCGGGTGGGGTTATGAGGGGCAGGGAAGCTAAGCCGCCATCTGCGGCGTCAGCACGCGGTCGCTGGGGAAATCGTAGATCTTGCCCGATTGATCCCAATCCGGGCTCGCGAGCCGCACGAAATGCGGAGCGAGGTCGCCCGGAGTCTTCAGTGTGGTCTCGTCTTCGCCCGGCATCGCCGCCTTGCGCATGGAGGTGCGCAGAGGGCCGGGGTTGAGGAGCATGGCCTTGATGGCCGTCGTCTCGGTCTCCGCCGCATAGGTCCGCACCAGGGCATCGAGGGCCGCCTTCGAGACCGAATACGGTCCCCAATAGGCCTTGCATTTCTGCGACGCGCCGGAGGTGACGAAGATGGCGCGGCCCGCATCCGACATCCGCAGCAGCGGGTCCATCGAGCGCAGCAGGCGCCAATTGGCGGTGACGTTGATGTCCATCACCTGCGACCAGGTCTTGGGCGTCACGTGGCCGAGGGGCGTGAGATTGCCGAGGATGCCGGCATTGCCCACGACCACGTCGAGCTTCCGCCAGCGCTCGTAGATGCTGTGACCCAGCCGGTCGATCGCATCGAAATCGGTGAGGTCGAGGGGCACGAGCGTCGCGCTCGATCCCGCCTGTCGGATCGCGTCGTCCAACTCTTCCAGTGCCCCTTGCGTCCTGGCGACGGCCACGATGTGCGCGCCCGCCTCGGCGAGGGCAAGGGCCGCCGCCCGGCCGATGCCGCGCGAGCAGCCGGTGACGAGGGCGATGCGGCCGTCGAGGGGCTTCGTCATGGGTGGGATCAATCCGCTTCGGCGAGCATCGCGAGACGCTTCGGCCCGGCGATGGCGAGGTCGGTCAGGCCGGTCGGGTAGTCGCCCGTGAAGCAGTGATCGGTATATTGCGGGCAGGATTCGTTGCGGCTCTCCTCGCCCATGGCCTTGTACAGGCCCTCGATGGACAGGAAGGCCAGGGAATCCGCGCCGATATAGCGGCGCATGCCTTCGAGATCATGAGTGGCGGCCAGCAGCTTCTCGCGCTCGGGCGTGTCGATCCCGTAGAAATCCGGATAGGTGATCGGCGGCGAGGCGATGCGGAAATGCACCTCCTTGGCGCCGGCCTCGCGCATCATCCGCACGATCTTCACCGAGGTGGTCCCGCGCACGAGGCTGTCGTCCACGAGGACGATGCGCTTGCCCTCCACCACGGCGCGGTTGGCCGAATGCTTCATCCGCACGCCGAGCTCACGCACCGACTGGGTCGGCTGGATGAAGGTGCGCCCGACATAGTGGTTGCGGATGATGCCCATCTCGAAGGGCAGGCCGGTCTCCTGCGCGAAGCCGAGCGCCGCCGGCACGCCGGAATCCGGCACCGGGATCACCACGTCGGCGGCGGTGGCGGATTCGCGGGCGAGTTCGTGGCCGATATTCTTGCGGACGGAATAGACGCTCTTGCCGTTCACCACGGAATCCGGCCGGGCGAAGTAGATGTATTCGAAGATACAGGGGCGCATGGGCTGCGCCGGCGCGAACCGGATCGATTCGATGCCCTCCTCGGAGATGACGACGATCTCGCCGTTCTCCACGTCGCGGATGAACTTCGCGCCGATGATGTCCAGTGCACAGGTCTCGGAGGCGAGGATGTAGCGACCGTCGAGTTCGCCGATGACCAGGGGGCGGATGCCGAGGGGATCGCGAGCGCCGATGAGCTTCTTGTTGGTGAGCGCCACGATGGCGTAGGCGCCCTGGACCTGGCGCAGTGCCTCGGTGAAGCGCTCGACGATGAGCGGCGCGCGGCTGCGGGCAGCGAGGTGCAGGATCACTTCCGTGTCGGAGGTCGACTGCGTGATCGCGCCGTCGCGGACGAGGTCGCGCCGGATGGAGAGGGCGTTTGTGAGGTTGCCGTTATGGGCCACCGCGAGGCCGCCGCTGGCGAGTTCGGCGAAGAGCGGCTGGACGTTGCGGAGGATCGTGCCGCCCGTCGTCGAGTAGCGCACATGGCCGATGGCGGCCGAGCCTTCGAGATGCTCGATGGTGGAGCGGTCGGAGAACGAATCGCCCACGAGGCCGGGCCGGCGCTCGGAATGGAAGATGTGCCCGTCGAAGGAGACGATGCCCGCCGCCTCCTGGCCTCGGTGCTGGAGGGCGTGGAGCCCGAGGGCCACGATGGCCGAGGCGTCCGGATGGCCGAAAATGCCGAAGACGCCGCACTCCTCGCGCAGCGTGTCCCCGTCCCGGTCCAGCCCATCCACCACGTCGACCGAATGGCGGGCGCTCGCGCTGCGTGCTGACATCTGGTTCTGCGATCCTAAGGTGGCCCGCCGCTGCCGAGTTCGGCACCGTCCACGGACCGGCTTGCATCCTGCGACCGTTTTATGACGACGGCCGCTTGCTGCAAGAAGCCGTCATTTAGTCGGCCTTGGCCCAGCAACCAAGCGGCATGCCACGCAGATCAGACGCGCTGCGTGAGAAGGTCAGCGCCGGGCCGGCGACTCGGTGCGGCGTTGGGCGGGTGCCGCATCGCCGTCGGCCGACGGTTCGGCGGGGTCGACCGCATCGCCCTTGGACTTCTTGAACTGCTTGAGGAACCCTTCCGGATTCTCGGGCAACTGCGCCACCAGGGCGTCCCCCGATTTCTCGAGCATCGGACGGCTGCGTGCCTGGGCCGCCCAATCGGGCATCTTGCCCTGGACCAGCCAGGCCAGGAACACCCAGCCGATCACGCAGATGAGGAAGCCGCGCCCCGCGCCGAAGACGAGCCCGAGGGACCGGTCGATCGCGCCGATGCGCGAATCGAGGATCATGTCGGAGACCTTCACCGTGATGATCGAGACGATGATGAGCGTCGCGAGGAAGATCGTCGCGATGGAGGCCACCAGCGCCACGGTGGCGTTGGAGACGTGCTGGCTCACGGTGGGCAACAGCAGGGGATAGAGCTTCCAGGCGACCGCCGCGGCGGCGACCCAGGCGACGATGGCCAGCACCTCGCGTGTCGCCCCGCGCACGGCGGCCAGCAGGGCCGAGATGACGACGATGCCGAGAACGGCCAGATCGAGAACGGAAAACGGCATTTAAGGCTATGGTCGCACGGGGCAGAGGGGCTGACGATCGCCGGCTCGTGCGGCTCCCCCTCGCCGCCGCGCCTGTATATCCTGCGGAATCTCGGCCGTCACCCTCCGCTACGTCCTCCCTTTCCCGGCCTCACTCGTCGTCCTCGTATTCGTACCGCGCCGGGTTGCGCTCGGGCCGGCCGCGTTTGGGCGCGCCGCTGGCGATGCCGGCCACCAGATCGGCGATGTGGCGCAGGGCCTCCGTGGGCAGGGAGCTGTCACCGATTTCGTTGCGGCCCTGCGGCGTGACGGCCTTGGCGAAGCCGAGCTTCAGCGCCTCCTTCAGCCGCGACGGCGCCTGCGCCACCGGGCGGATGGCGCCGGAGAGACCGATCTCGCCGAAATAGACGGTCTCGCCCGGCAGGGCCGCGCCCGACAGCGACGAGACCAGGGCGGCCGCCACGGCGAGGTCGGCCGCCGGCTCCGTGATGCGCAGGCCCCCGGCGACGTTGAGATAGACGTCGTGGGTGCCGAGCCGGATGCCGCCATGGGCCTCCAGCACCGCGAGCACCATGGACAGTCGGTTGGGATCCCAGCCGACCACGGCGCGGCGCGGCGTGCCGAGGGAGGAGGGCGCCACCAGGGCCTGGATCTCCACCAGCAGGGGCCGCGTGCCCTCCATGCCGGCGAAGACCGCCGTGCCCGGCGCCGCGTGGTCGCGTCCCGCGAGGAAGAGCGCGGAGGGGTTGGGCACCTCGGCGAGGCCGCGATCGGTCATCTCGAACACGCCGATCTCGTCGGTGGGGCCGAAGCGGTTCTTCACCGCGCGCAGAATACGGAAGTGATGGCCCTGGTCGCCCTCGAACGAGGCCACGGCATCGACCATGTGCTCCACCACGCGGGGGCCGGCGATCTGTCCGTCCTTGGTCACGTGCCCGACGAGGATCACCGCCGTCCCGGTGGTCTTGGCGAAGCGGATCAGCGATTGGGCCGAGGATCGGACCTGGGTCACCGTGCCGGGGGCGGATTCCACCGTCTCCGTCCACATGGTCTGGATCGAATCGATGATGGCGAGCGCCGGCGGGCGGCCCTGGCTCAGGGTCTCGACGATGTCCTCGACATTGGTCTCGGCGGCGAGATCCACCGCCGCGCTCGACAGGCCGAGGCGCTCGGCCCGCAGGCGCACCTGCGCCACCGCCTCCTCGCCGGAGATGTAGACCACGCGCTCGCCGGTGCGCGCCATGGCGGCGGTGGCCTGCATAAGCAGGGTCGATTTGCCGATGCCGGGATCGCCGCCGAGCAGGATCACCGAACCGCGCACGAAGCCGCCGCCGGTCACGCGGTCGAGTTCGCCGATGCCGGAGGGAATGCGCGGCGCCTCCCGCGCCTCGCCGGTGAGCCCTTCGAGGGGGAAGATGCGCCCATGCGACCGGCTCGGCCGCGTCTTGACCGGACCGGCCTGCGGGCCGCTCGCGCCCGTCTCCTCGACGATCGTGTTCCAACCGTTGCAGGCTTCGCATCGCCCGCGCCAGCGATTGTAGACGGCGCCGCAGGATTGGCAGACGAAGGTCTGGTGGATCTTGGCCATGATCGCCTTTTGAGGAAGCACAGACGACAGTCTACGGCCATCCAACCCGCTCCCTCATCCTGAGGTGACCGCGTCAGCGGTCCTCGAAGGAGGCCTCCAGGGCCGGCGGCGCCATCTGGAGCCCTCCTTCGAGGCCTACGCTTCGCTTCGGCACCTCAGGATGAGGAGGTGGATGTGGAATCGCCGGATCAGTCGATGGACTCTACATAACGGCGAACATAACGGGAACCAAGACCGGTCAGGATTTCGTAGCCGATGGTGCCGGCGGCGTGGCCGACACTGTCCACGTCGAGCGAATCACCGATGAGGACCGCCGGTTCGCCGCGCCGGGCGGCGGGCGCGTCGGTGACGTCGACGATGATGAGGTCCATGGAGATCAGGCCGACGATGGGGCAGGGCACCCCACCGACGAGGGCATGGCCGCGCCCGCTCGCCGAGCGCGGATACCCGTCGGCATAGCCCACCGACAGGGTAGCGAGCCGTCGCGGGCCGGGGGCGGTCCAGCGGGAATTGTAGCCCGCGCCGTCTCCGGCCGCGACGTCGCGGACCTGAGCGATCGACGCTTCGAGACGGACGACCGGCCGCATCGGGTTCGACCGCCACGGGGTCGGATTGCCGCCGAAGATGGCGTAGCCCGGCCGGAGCAGGTCGTTGGCGACGCCCTCGCCGAGATAGCAGCCGGAGGAATTGGCGAGCGAGCCCGGAATGCCGGGATAGGCCCGCAGAACGTCCCCGAACGCCTCGCACTGGCGCCGGTTGATCGACTCGTCGGGCCGTTCGGCGCTGACGAGATGGCTCATGAGCAGGTCGATCCCGGCCGCTTGGATGAGCGGATCGCCGGCGAGCGCCAGGGCTTCGGGGACGGTGAGGCCGAGGCGGTTCATGCCCGTATCGACGTGAAGGGCGGCGGGAAGTGGCCGGCCCATCTCCCCCCCCAGAGCCGCCCATTCGTCGAGTTCCTCGCGCGATCCGAGGACCGGGCGCAGGGCGTGTGCGGCGAGGACGGGGCCGCTGCCGGGCGTGAGGCCGTTGAGGACGTAGATCGTGGCCGCGGGCAGGGCGGACCGGGCGACCGCGCCTTCGCTCGCATGGGCGACGAAGAACGTCCGGCAGCCGGCCCGCCACAGGACCGGCGCAACCTTCACCAGTCCGCAGCCATACGCATCGGCCTTGACCACGGCGGCACAGGGGATGTGCGGCGCCTGCGCGCCGAGCCGACGCCAGTTCTCTGCGATGGCCGCGAGGTCGATGGTGAGGTGGGCGCCGTGGATGGCGGCCTCCGGATGAGCGATCGACATTGCCGGGTCTCGTTCGAGCGCGGTGATGGGGCAGTCTCCGCTGCCTGCAAATCTCATGTGAGGAACCGGAGTCTACCGTCTCCCGCAGGGTGAACCATAGAGGCGACGGTCTCTGTGGCGCCCCACCCACCCCCTTGCGGGGCTAAAGGATTCACATCGGCTCTTTCAAGCGGACCGCGTTCCCCTCCCTTGCGGGGAGAGGTTAGGAGTGGGGGGGGGTGACCCTCACTCGGCGGGGACGGCACCGATCACATGCGCGCGGGCATGCGGTCCTCGCTCGCCAAGTCCGAAAAGCGGGTGATGTTGGCGTCGAACTGCAGCTCCACCGTGCCGGTGGGGCCGTGGCGCTGCTTGCCGAGGATGACTTCGGCCTTACCGTGGACGCGGTTCATCTCCGCCTCCCAGGCGAAGAACTCTTCGGTGCCTTCGCGCGGCTTCTTGTTGTTGACGTAATATTCCTCGCGGAACACGAACATCACCACGTCGGCGTCCTGCTCGATCGAGCCCGATTCGCGCAGGTCCGAGAGCTGCGGGCGCTTGTCGTCGCGGTTCTCCACCTGACGCGAGAGCTGCGACAGGCCGATGATCGGCACCGCGAGTTCCTTGGCCAGCGCCTTCATGCCGGTGGTGATCTCGGTCATCTCCTGCACGCGGTTGTCGCTGCGCTTGCCCGAGCCGGAGAGCAGCTGCAGGTAGTCGATGATCAGGAGATCGAGGCCCTTCTGGCGCTTCAGGCGGCGGGCGCGGGCGGCGAGCTGCGCGATGGAGATGCCGCCGGTCTGGTCGATGTAGAACGGGATCGTCTGCATGTCCCGGGCGGCATCGGTGATCTTGTAGAAATCCTCCGGCCGGATGTCGCCGCGGCGGATCTTGTAGGACGGCACGCCCGATTGCTCGGCGATGATGCGGGTGGCCAGCTGCTCGGCCGACATTTCGAGGGAGAAGAACCCGACGATGCCGCCGTTCTTGGTCTCGATCCGCCCGTCGGGCTGCTTCTCGCCCCGGTAGGCCTTGGCGACGTTGAAGGCGATGTTGGTCACCAGCGAGGTCTTGCCCATGGCCGGACGGCCGGCGAGGATGATCAAGTCGGAGGATTGCAGACCGCCCATCTTGGCATCGAGGTCCGACAGGCCGGTGGCGATGCCCGAGAGCTTGCCGTCGCGCTGGTAGGCCTTGGCGGCCATGTCCACGGCAGCGGTGAGGGCATCGGAGAATTTCTGGAAGCCGCCATCGTACTTGCCCGATTCGGCGAGCTCGTAGAGCCGGCGCTCGGTGCCCTCGATCTGGTCGCGAGGGGAGGATTCCACCGGCGCCTCGTACGCGCCGTTGACCAGATCCTCGCCGATGGTGATCAGCCGGCGGCGGATCGCGAGGTCGTAGATGGTGCGGCCGTAATCGCCCGCGTTGATGACCGTGGTGGCCTCGGCCGCGAGGCGCGCGAGGTACTGCATCACCGTCTGGCCGCCGAGATCGGCGTCACCGAGATAGGTCTTGAGCGTGATCGGGGTCGCGAGCTTGCCGACCTTGATCAGCGAGGCGGCGACCTCGAAGATCTTACGGTGGACATCCTCCATGAAATGCTCGGGCAGGAGGAAGTCCGAGATCCGGTAATAGGCGTCGTTGTTGACGAGGATCGCGCCGAGCAGCGCTTGCTCCGCATCGATATTGTGGGGCGCGACGCGGAACTCCTGCGTGACGCTCTGGAGGTTTGCCGTCAGGGCGTTGGGCAGGGCCATGGGCTGACTCGAGGCTCCGACTTCTTCGACACCGCGCGGCGAGTCCATCGCCGCACCATTCCGCTACCGCACGACCATGGCCCAGGCATGGTTAGCCGAACCTTAGCCGATTCGCGCGACGCGCTCGTCGCTTCCTCAATCCGACCCCCTTCATCCTGAGGTGCCCGCGAAAGCGGGCCTCGAAGGAGGGCTCCAGAACCCGACGCGCGAACTGGAAGCCTCCTTCGAGGCCTCCGCTGTGCTCCGGCACCTCAGGATGAGGGGGCCGGGTGGGATGGAGTGCGCCCGGATTGCAACACGAAAAACGCCTGCCACCCCTTTCGGGATGACAGGCGCCATGCTGGAACAAATCGGGAACCAGTCAACCCCTTCGGGCGACGATCCCCGTTCTCCACCGGTCGTGGATGCGGCTTACTCGCGGTCGTCGCCGGCCTCGGCGAGAGCGGCGCCGACTTCGAGGCCGAGGTCGTCGAGGTTGAACGCCTCACGCTCGGTGGTCGATTCGCCGCGGGCCTGACGCTCGGCCTCTTCCGGCGAGCGGGCGACGTTGACGGTGACGGTCACCTCGACCTCGGGGTGCAGCACCACCGGCACGTTGTGCAGGCCGAGCGTCTTGATCGGCTGGTTGAGGGCGAACTGGTCGCGGCCGACGGTGAAGCCCTCGGCGGTGACGACTTCGGCGAGATCGCGGGTGGAGACCGAACCGTAGAGCACGCCGGTCTCGCCCGACTGGCGGATCAGCACGAAGCTCTTGCCCTCGAGGGTCTCGGCGACGGACTGGGCCTCGGTCTTGCGCTCCAGGTTGCGGGCTTCGAGCTGCGCGCGCTGGGTCTCGAAGTGCTTCTTGTTGCCGGCGGTGGCGCGCAGGGCCTTGCCGCGGGCGAGGAGGAAGTTGCGGGCGTAGCCCGGCTTCACGTTCACGGTCTCGCCCATCTGGCCGAGTTTGGCGACGCGCTCGAGGAGGATGACTTCCATGATCTTGGTCCTTGCTGGGGTGGGGTGTGTCGAGAGAGATCCGGCCGCGTGATGCGGGAGACGGGCCTCAGGTTCGTCCGGCGTCCTCCTTGGGACGGCGCCGGTTGAAGGCGGTGTCGGCGAGGCCGAACAGGGTCAGGGCGAAAAGGGCGACGCCGCTCGTGGCCAAAATAATAAAATAAAGGCCAAACAGGAGCGCCGGTCGAGCCGGGAGTAATCGACTTCTCTCATGAAAAGCGGCCAACCCTTGCAACTGGAAGGCAGCGGCCAGAGCGCCGACTAAAGCAATACCCAGGGACCCGACGGCTCCTGACGCGCTAACGAATAGAATTCCTAGTGGAAGCAAACCTAAAATCGTGCGGGGCATTTGTGTTGAAGGTATATCTGGCCAAGGCCTTAGCAGACGCCCAGAAACCCGCACGATCCGCGCAGACAACCAAAGATAAGCGGTAAGTAGCATAGTCAGGAAGTAGGCCGCAAAACCGGGATAAATCGCGGCGAATGAATCGATAAACTTTAATTGAAGATCTGAAGGAAGTTCGGCTGCCAGTACTCCGTCTTTTGGTTGACTTTCTGGTGTCGTATCGCTTGCAGCAGGCGGTTGGCTATGGCTCTTTTCGGGGGGCGTTTGCGGAACAACCCGACCTTGATTCTGGAGCTTAACGACTTCAAGAAGCGAAGTCTTCAATCTGATTTGGACTTCGTCATAGTTCGGCGCGGTGATGACAGTTACTGCTAAGAAGGCCGTGCCGGCGGTCCAGGCGAGAAGCCGCCCGGTCGGGTACCATTCCATGGTGCCGTCGGCGTTCGGCCGCCCGAGGAGGGCGAGATAGGCCAGCCACCAGGCCGGCAGCGCCAGGTAGGCGAGGAAGCCGAGTCCGAGGAAGGGCTGCAGGAAGGCAAGCGCGACGGCGCCCGTGATCGCAGCGACGAGGGCGGCCTTGTGGCTCCAGCCGAGGCCCACGATCAGGATCGGGAGCGGGGCGAGCAGGTAGAGCACGATGGACAGCAGCGTGCCCTTCAGCAGGACGCCGAAGAGGAGTGCGGAGACGAGGCCCGCGCCGATGCCGATACCGAGAAACTGTGTCATCGATCCCGCTGTCCCGCTGTCCCCGAAAAGGGCAGGGTTAGAGGCGTTTCATTTCGCCCCAACGACGTCCGGCAGCGTGCTTACCGCCGGCGTAGACTTCCCTCCCCCTTGTGGGGAGGGATCGAGGGTGGGGGTGGCTCCGCCAGCCTGCGCAGGCCGAGGGCCACCCAATCACCCCCACCTCCAACTCCTCCCCACAAGGGGGAGGAGGGGACCTCGTGAAGAGGCCGAGGCTTACTTGATCACGTAGGGGAGGAAGCCGAGGAAGCGGGCGCGCTTGATCGCCTGGGCGAGTTCACGCTGCTTCTTGGCCGACACCGCCGTGATGCGCGACGGCACGATCTTGCCGCGCTCGGAGACGTAGCGCGACAGGAGCTTGACGTCCTTGTAGTCGATCTTGGGAGCGTTCGCGCCCGAGAACGGGCAGGTCTTGCGGCGACGGAAGAAGGGACGACGTCCGCCGCCCGCACCACCACCAGCGGCAGGAGCCGCACCAGGTCCAGCACCGAAACCCATGGCTTAGTTCTCCCCGCCGAAGCTGCGCTCGGGACGGTCGCCGCGATCACCGCGGTCGCCACGATCCCGGTCGCCACCGAATCCACCACCACCGAAGCCTTCGTCGTCACGACGACGGCCGCGCTCGCGATCCTTGCGGTCGTCGCGGTCGCGCTTCTGCATCATCGCCGACGGCTCGGACTCGAGTTCTTCGACGCGGACGGTCATGAAGCGCAGGACGTCCTCGGAGATCTGCATCTGGCGCTCCATCTCGGCGAGAGCCGCCGGGGGGGCGTCGACGTTGAGGAGCGTGAAATGCGCCTTGCGGTTCTTCTTGATGCGGTAGGCGAGGGACTTCACGCCCCACATCTCGATCTTCTCGACCTTGCCGCCATTGGCTTCGATGACGCCCTTGTAGGTCTCGACCATGGTCTCGACCTGCTGGGCCGTCACGTCCTGGCGTGCCAGGAAGACGTGTTCATAAAGAGGCATAACGGGCCCTTCATAGCAAAAGGGGCCCGACGGCACGGATGTGCGGGTGTCGATCGTCGGGCCGGTTCAACGCGTTTCGCCCGGCGCCAAGCCCTTCGAGCCGTTTGAAGGCCCGAGCGGTTGATCGAAGGCGGAGACACGGGACGATGGAGCGAACTCCGCATGCCGGACAAGCCGGCACCGTCCGTTCAGCCCCCAGCCGGAGCGAACACGAATTGCGGCGCATAGACGAGTTCGGACGGGATGGCAAGGATGGCGACACGGATGATCGCCCCGATCCCAGCGGCAAGGAAGCCCGCGAATCGATCCGCATCCGGTGATAGAGGAGCCGCCGGAACGCGCACGCCACGTTGGAGGACCGCCGATGTCAGGTATGAAACGAGCCGTGGCCCTCCTGCTCTGTCTCATTGCGTCCGGCCCGGCCATCGCCGACGAGCCGGTGCTGCAGACGGTCGATTACGCCAACACGCGCTATTCGAAGCTCGACCAGATCGATGCCGGCAACGTGAAGCAGCTGCAGGTGGCCTGGACGTTCTCGACGGGCGTCCTGCGCGGTCACGAGGGTTCGCCCCTCGTCGTCGGCAACATGATGTACGTCCACACCCCCTTCCCGAACATCGTCTACGCCCTCGACCTCGACAAGGACGGCGTGATCGTCTGGAAGTACGAGCCCAGGCAGGACCCGAGCGTCATCCCGGTGATGTGCTGTGACACGGTCAACCGTGGTCTGGCCTATGCCGACGGCGCCATCATCCTGCACCAGGCCGACACCACCCTGGTTTCCCTCGATGCCAGGACCGGCCGGGTGAACTGGTCCGTGAAGAACGGCGATCCGGCGGTCGGCGAGACCAACACCGCCACCGTGATGCCGGTGAAGGACAAGATCATCGTCGGCATCTCTGGCGCCGAGTACGGCGCGCGTGGCCATATCACCGCCTACGATGCCAAGACCGGGACACGGCTCTGGCGCGGCTACTCGACGGGGCCGGACGCGGACATGATCGTCGATCCGCAGAAGACCACCTCGCTCGGCCGGCCCATCGGCGAGAATTCGTCCCTCGCGAGTTGGGAGGGCGACCAGTGGAAGACCGGCGGCGGGGCGACCTGGGGCTGGTACTCCTACGACCCCAAGCTCGACCTCATCTATTACGGCACCGCCAACCCCTCGACCTGGAATCCGACGCAGCGTCCCGGCGACAACAAGTGGACGACGGCGATCGTCGCTCGCAACCCGGATACCGGCATGATGCGATGGGTCTACCAGATGACGCCCCACGACGAGTGGGACTACGACGGCGTCAACGAGATGATCCTCACGGATCAGACGATCGACGGCCGGACGCGTCCGCTTCTCACCCATTTCGACCGCAACGGGTTCGGCTACACGTTGGACCGGAGCACCGGCGAACTCCTGGTGGCGAAAAAATTCGATTCGGCGGTGAACTGGGCCACCGGGATCGACATGGACGAGGGCTCGGGCCGTTACGGGCGCCCCCTGGTCGATCCGCGCCGCTCACCCGATCGAACGGGAGAGGACGAGACCACTACCGGCATCTGCCCCGGCGCCATCGGTGCCAAGAACGAGCAGCCGGCGGCGTATTCGCCGATTACCCGGCTCTTCTACGTGCCGACCAACCACATCTGCATGACTTACGAGCCGTTCCACGTCACCTATACGCCCGGCATCCCCTACGTCGGCGCCACGGTAACCCTGCAGCCGACCGAGGATGGTCCCGAGACGGGCCGGTTCATCGCCTGGGACGGCGTCGCCGGAAAGGTCGTCTGGTCGAACACCGAGCCGTTCTCGGTCTGGTCCGGCGCCCTCGCCACGGCCGGCGGCGTCGTCTTCTACGGAACGCTGGAAGGTTACCTGAAGGCCGTCGATGCGCGCACGGGCCGCGAGCTCTACCGATTCAAGAGCCCGTCGGGCATCATCGGCAACGTGACGACCTACCTCCATCGCGGCCGGCAATACGTCGCCGTGCTCTCGGGCGTCGGAGGCTGGGCGGGGATCGGGCTTGCGGCCGGTCTCACCGACCCGGCCGACGGGGCCGGGGCGGTGGGCGGCTATGCCGGCCTGTCGCACTACACGGCGCTGGGCGGACAACTCACGGTCTTCGCCCTTCCCGAAATGCGGGACTGACGCCTCAGGAAACGCTCCTCACGCCGTCGCGGGCGCGGAGGGCGGCCACGATCTCGTCGAAGCTCCTCTCCGGGATGTGGACGTAGGACACGTCGATTGTGTCGATGCCGTCTTCCTCCGTCGGCTGCGCCACGAATTGTACGAGGCGGGAGGCGAAGGAACCGGACATCGTCCGCAGGCTCTCGATGGTGATCGCGCCGCGCCTGGCCGTGATGGTGAGGGTGCGAGTTTGTGCCCGCTCGCGGTAGCGCTTCTCCAGCGGCTTCATCCCCGCCAGGATCAGGAGAACGATGGCGGTGGTCGCGATCGCCGCCACGTAGAGGCCCGTTCCCGCGGCCAGGCCGATGGCGGCCACGGCCCACAACCCCGCCGCCGTGGTGAGGCCCTTCACCATCTCCCCGCGCAGCATGCGTCGCTGGCCCCGTGCCGGTGGCGCCAGCAGTCTGGCTGCCGAACGTGTTCGGCGGAACCGTACCCCAAACCAAGCCCGGCTCGATCGAAGAATGTCTCGTCAATACCGTCCTCAATCGGCATGACGAAGTGGACCATCTCCTGGCACATGCCCCTGGCGACTATTATCCGATCTTCATGCAGGACAAGGGCAAGACGATAGTCGACGCCTGGGCGATCGGCTTTGCCCTGGGACTGGGTGGCGAGGCATGGGCACCGATCCTGCTGGCGATACCAAAGCCCATCATCACCCCGATCATGGCCGTCAATCCGCACCTCGCCAAAATGCTGTTCCGACTGTCACCGCAAGAAAAACGAAAAGTCCGAGCGACCGATCATCTCCATATTCGAGCAGCCGTCACCCAGCTCTATGCTGTCACCCGCGCCGTCCGCTAGTAGTCAGGAACACGAACTGGCCTCTTCCACAACGTGGCATGTTCGTCGCGCTCACGGTAGATCGCATCGCCCTGCTCGGGGAAGGTTCCGTTTGCGAGGTGCTCGGCATATTCCTCGAGGTCAACGAAGACGTTGATCGTGCCGCCGCTGATGAAGACGATGCAGGGTTCGGTATCGGCATCCGACTGCCACCAGTAGAAACATAGTCCGAGGCCCTGGCCGCCATCTTCCAACGCCAACAGTGCCGTTCTTTGCCAGTCGGAGGGATCTGATGGTGGCAGCGGCTTGTAGTCCTCGGCCTTCAGGTCGATCGATTCTTTCACCTCCGGCTTGGCATAGAGTTCTTCCAGCTTGTTCGGATCAACGACATCCAATCCCGTCAGCCCCTCCGTCCAAGTCAGGGCGAAGCTATAGAAATCGCGCATCTGCGGCGAAAGCGGTTTGCGTGTGACGCCGTCGATCATGAGGATCGATTCTGGCGGTTTGCCTTTTCCGATAACCTGGTCGAACTCGAATTCCTGATTTTTGTCGTATATTTTGCGTAGAAGATCGATCATTTCTGACATCAATAAACCCTCAACCGCAACTATCACGAAGATGTGCCCATGTATAGCTTTGCTTATTTCTGGAAATCTCGCGCGTAATTCCGGCGAGATAATTATTCGTTTCTTCGCTTTGAATCAGACATCTTTCAAGCGCCGGATTGGGCAAGCCGCCCGCTGCCGCATCCGGCCGATGGCCTGCAACATCGTGCCGGAACCGAGAAAGCCGATGCCGGACACCACCTGCGCCGCCATGCGCGACGGATCCAGAGAGACGTTCGGCGTACCGAGAATGTCCGAAAAGCCGAAAGCCGAAAGCCGAGACGATGACGATCAGGCAGGAGCCGACGCAGACGAGCATGTGCGTCCGCATCCCCGCCGCCCAGACGAGGCGCTCGCGCTCGAAATCCACGGCGCTGCCGAGCAGCGCCGCGAGGAGAAGACGGCCCAGGATCTCGAAATTGCCGATCACGCGCAGTCCATCCGCTCAGAGCCCGTCGGTCGCTCCTAAGCAGAGACGAGGACGGCGACAATCCTGACGCCGTCCCTGTTCACCCGTCGATGGGCCTATTTGTCGGGTTTCTCGGAAATGATGGCGCCGGTCTTCGGATCGGCGTGGAACTCCATCTTCACGCCGTTCTTCATGCCCTCGCCCTCCCAATGGCCGTCATCCGCCTCGAACTCGGTGATGTCGGTATAACCGGCGGCCATCAGCTTCTGCTTGACCTGCTCGGCCGGCATCCAATCCGCACCGGGCTTGTCGGCGAGAGCGATGCCGGCGGACCCGGCGGTGAGGAGCAGGGCGAGGAGCGCGGGTTTCAGGACACTCATGGGGTTCCTCCAAGATTTCGTTTGCCGTCTAAACGCAAACATCTGCCCTGGTTTTCCGGTTCCGGAGACGAATCACCTGAGGGAGGCGGCGATCGCCTGCTGGATGCCGAGGATGTCGGCGCCGCGCTTGAGCGTCTTCCTGATCGGCTCCGGCCGGCCGGAGACCCAGATCGCCAGTTCCGAATCGAAGTCGAAACCGCCCGCCGTCTCCACCGAGAAGCAGGTGATCGCCCGATAGGGCACGGTCATGTAGGCGACCTTGCGCCCGGTCATGCCCTGCTTGTCCACGAGGATCAGCCGCCGGTCGGTGAAGACGATGAGGTCGCGGATCACCCGGAAGGCGACCTGCACCGTCTCGCCCTGGGTGAGGATTCCCGCGAGGCTGTCGTTCACCTCCTGCGGAGAGAGGTCGCTGCCATGGCCGAACAGGCCGTCGAGAATTCCCATTGCGCCGCCTATCCCGAAAATGCCGCCTCGCCCCTATCTAGGGACGAGCCGGCCCGGCACATCCTCTGCCGGTCGTCCTTTTTCTCGGGACCCGCCTGCCGTCCGGAGCCGCATGATGTCCGCTACAACCCCCGTTCCCCTGCGCCTCGGGGTGAATATCGACCACGTCGCCACCGTGCGTAACGCTCGCGGCGGCATCCATCCCGATCCCGTCGCCGCCGCCCTGCTCGCGGTGGAAGCCGGGGCGGACGGCATCACCGCGCATCTGCGCGAGGACCGCCGGCATATCCGCGACGCCGATATCGAGGCGCTGATGGGGCGGCTCTCGGTGCCGCTCAATTTCGAGATGGCCGCCACCGACGAGATGGTGGGCATCGCCGCCCGCCTGCGGCCGCACGCCTCCTGCCTCGTGCCGGAAAAGCGCGAGGAGCGCACCACCGAGGGCGGCCTCGACATCGTCGGGCAGGCGGCGCACCTCGCCCCCCGGATCGCCGCCCTGTCGGCCGCCGGCATCCGCGTTTCGCTCTTCGTCGAGCCCGACGAGGCGGTGATGGACGCAGCACTCCGTCTCGAAGCACCCGTGGTCGAACTGCATACGGGGAGCTATTGCGAAGCGGTCGCCGAGGGCAACGGCGCGCGGGTGGCGCATGAACTCGCCCGCATCGCGCGGGCCGCCGATTACGGCTCGCGGATCGGCCTCGAAGTCCATGCCGGGCACGGTCTCGCCCTCGACAGCGTCGGGCCGGTGGCGGCCCTGCCGCAGCTCGCCGAACTCAATATCGGCCACTCGCTCATCGGCGAGGCCATCTTCTGGGGGCTCGGCCAGGCGATCCGCGACATGCGCGCCGCGATGGACCGGGCGCGGGCGGGGATCGCGGCATGATCGTCGGCATCGGCTCGGACCTCTGCGACATCCGCCGGATCGAGCGGTCCCTCGCACGCTACGGCGAGCGGTTCACCCACCGGATCTATACCGATGGCGAGCGCGCGAAGTCGGAGGGCCGCGCCGCCCGCGCTCCATCCTATGCGAGGCGGTTCGCCGCCAAGGAGGCCTGCGCCAAGGCCCTTGGCACCGGCATGAGCCACGGCGTGTTCTGGCGCGACATGGAGGTGGTGAGTCTGCCGGGCGGGGCGCCGACCCTGCATCTCACCGGCGGCGCCGCGGAGCGACTGCAGGCGATGATTCCCGCCGGGCATGCCGCGAAGATCCACGTGACGCTCACCGACGATCCGCCCATGGCGCAAGCATTCGTGATCATCGAAGCCTTGCCCCTTCCGGCCGCGCATGCTGAGCCGGCGACCGCTCGCGTTGCGGCCCCCGACCGCATGGTCTAGACCGCCGGTCTTCACCGACAGTCGATCGGGTTCGCGCGTCGAGCCGGAGATTGCAGACAGATGGAACGAGCGCGCGTGGATCACCAGACGAAGCGAGACCTGAGGGCGGCCGACACCGGCGCCTGGGCGAGCATCAAGGAGACGGTCAAGGTCGGCGTCCAGGCGCTGCTGATCGCCCTCGTGGTGCGCACGCTGCTCTTCCAGCCGTTCAACATCCCCTCGGGGTCGCTGGTTCCGACGCTTCTCGTGGGCGACTACCTGTTCGTGTCCAAGTACTCCTACGGGTATTCGAAGTACTCTCTCCCCCTGAGCGAGTACCTGCCGTTCAAGGCCGATGGCCGGATCTGGGCGGCGGAGCCCAAGCGCGGCGACATCGCGGTGTTCAAGCTGCCGAAGGACAATGCCACCGACTACATCAAGCGCGTCATCGGCCTGCCCGGCGACAAGATCCAGATGAAGGCCGGCATCCTCTACATCAACGACGTGGCGGTGAAGCGTGAGCGCATCGCCCCCTACGAGACCACCGGTCCCTACGGCGAGGAAACGAAAGTCGAGCAATATACCGAGACCCTGCCCAACGGCGTGGTGCATCAGGTGATCGAGCGCGAGGGCGACAACGGCTACTGGGACAATACCGAGCCTTATCTGGTGCCGCCGGGCCGTTACTTCATGATGGGCGACAACCGCGACAATTCCACGGATTCGCGCGATCTCGCCAATGTCGGCTTCGTCCCGTTCGAGAATTTCGTCGGCCGCGCCGAAATGATCTTCTTCTCCATCGACGAGGGCACGCCCGCCTGGCAGATTTGGCAATGGCCGACGAAGGTGCGGTGGGGCCGCATCTTCAGCAGCATCCATTAGGACGATCGATCGTGGGTGAGGAGGCGCGTCCTTCCAGCCGGGCGCGGCGCGCACCGCGACCCAAGCCCGGCCTGAACGTGCTCGAAGAGCGGATCGGCCATGTCTTTGCCGACCGCAGCCTGCTGTCCCTGGCCCTGACCCATGTCAGCAAGGCCGGCGGCGGTGGACGGGTGGGAAGCTACCAGCGCCTCGAGTTCCTCGGTGACCGGGTGCTCGGCCTCGCCATCGCGGACCTCCTCTACGAAGCCTTTCCCCAGGCGGATGAGGGTGACCTGTCGCGGCGTCTCGCCGGGCTCGTGCGCCGGGAGACCTGTGCCGCCGTGGCGACGGCCTGGGATGTCGGGCCGCATCTCGCCCTCGGCCCGGGCGAGATCCAGAGCGGCGGCCGCCGCAACCAGACGATCCTGGCCGATGCCTGCGAATCGATCCTCGGCGCGGTCTTCCTCGATGCCGGATACGAGGCGGCCAAAGCCATCGTCCTGGCGGCCTTCGCGCCCGGCACCGACACGGCGGCGCCGCGCGGACGCGACGCGAAATCAGCCCTTCAGGAATGGGCGATGGGGCGCGCCCTGCCGATCCCGGTCTACGACGTCGTGGAGCGGTCCGGCCCGGACCATGCCCCCGTCTTCCGGATCGCCGCGCGTGTCGAGGGCCTGGAGCCTGGATACGGCACCGGCCCTTCGAAACGCCTCGCCGAGCAGGAGGCCGCCCGCCTCGTCCTCGACCGCGAGGTCCAGGGTGTGAGCCAGCAACCTGGCGCGCGCCCCCTCAACGGAATGGAGACGTCGGCGGACGTCGGTGAAGAAAGCGACTCCGATGCCTGACGACCACAACGATTTCGACGACGAGGACGACCTGACCCCTCAGGCCCCGATGCCCGAGATCAAGCCGCTGCCGGTCATCCCGGCGGATTCGAGCGCGGGCTTCGTCGCCCTGATCGGCGTTCCCAATGCCGGCAAGTCGACCCTGCTCAACAGCCTCGTGGGCACGAAGGTCTCCATCGTCTCCCGCAAGGTCCAGACGACGCGGGCGCTGGTGCGCGGCATCGTCATGGAGGGCAGCGCCCAGATCATCCTGGTGGACACGCCCGGCATCTTCGCGCCGAAGCGCCGCCTCGACCGGGCGATGGTGCATTCCGCCTGGAGCGGGGCCGCCGATGCGGACGCGATCTGCCTGCTGGTCGATGCCCGCAAGGGCGTCACCGAGGAGGTCGAGGCGATCCTCGCCCGTCTGCCCGAGGTGCGCCGCCCCAAGGCACTGATCCTCAATAAGATCGACCTGATCCCGCGCGACCGGCTGCTGGCGCTGGCCGCCTCGCTCAACGAGCGCATCGCCTTCGCCCACACCTTCATGATCTCCGCGCTCAACGGCGACGGCATCGATACGCTGCGCAAGACCCTGGCCGGGATGATGCAGCCCGGCCCCTGGCTCTACCCGGAGGACCAGGTCTCCGACGCTCCGCTCCGCATGCTCGCCGCGGAGATCACCCGCGAGAAGCTCTACGACAGGCTCCACGAGGAACTGCCCTACCGCTCCACCGTCGAGACCGATCAATGGGTGGCCAAGACCGATGGCTCTGTCCGGATCGAGCAGACGATCTTCGTGGAGCGCGAGAGCCAGCGCTCCATCGTGCTCGGCAAGGGCGGACAGACCATCAAGGCGATCGGGCAGGCGGCGCGACGCGAGATCGCCGAGGCGGCCGATCAGCCCGTCCACCTGTTCCTGCACGTCAAGGTGCGCGAGAACTGGGCCGACGACCCGGCGCGCTATCGCGAAATGGGACTCGAATTCCCGCGCGGCTAAAGGAAGGCCCTATGTCGCACGGCATGATCCGAGGTATCGGATACTCGTTTCATGCTGCGCCGCCGCATAAACCACAGTATCGCTTCGCGGAAGGTTGGGGTTCTCAAGGCGGAGTTGCAATTGAAAGGCCTGCTTTGAATGATTTCGTACAGAACAGCTTGGCAATGACTTGACAGGCTGTTGCCAACCGATTCGCTCGATTTTGCGAATTTGGCGGATGCCTCGAAGATAACCTTTCCAACGAGGCCATCGCCGGCTACCAATCACGAAGCCGCACCCGATTCCGAGTCGCGGACCTCTCTATCCTCCTCTCAACGCCCAACTCTCGAGGCGCGCGTGCTGTCGCGCCGGATCCATCAATGATGCCTTCTCCCACCGTCCCGGATGCCGTCTATGGTTCACCTCCCGCCGAACTCGCCGACGTGTCCGCAGGAGCGGCCCAACTCTCGCCGCTGATCCCCGGATCGGTCCGGCTCGAGGACATCGCCGAGGGCAGCCTCGAGAGCGTGACCATGCTGGCCCCGGCGGGGACGATCGAGCGGCGCTACGCACTCTCCCTGTCGTTGCGCGCCCTGCGTCCGGGCGGTCGTCTGCGTGCCCTGGCGCCGAAGGACAAGGGCGGCGCCCGCCTCGGCCGAGAGCTGAAGGAGTTCGGCTGCGAGCCGGCCGAGACCGCCAAGCGGCATCACCGGATCTGCGAGGTCGCCCGGCCCGCCGCGATCATCGACCTCGACGAGGTGATCCAGGAAGGCGCCCCCCGCCATATCGACAACCTCGCCCTGTGCACGCAGCCCGGCGTCTTCTCCTGGGACCGGCTCGATCCGGGCACGGCGCTGCTCCTGGCCAACCTGCCGGCCCTGTCTGGCCGGGGCGCCGATTTCGGCTGCGGTATCGGCGTCCTCGCCCGTGCCGTCCTCGCCTCCCAGGGGGTCACCGCGCTGACCCTGATCGACATCGACCGGCGCGCCGTGGAGATGGCCCGCCGCAACGTGGGCGATCCCCGCGCCGATATCCGCTGGGCCGACATCCGCTCCACCGACGTCACCCTCGAGCGTCTCGACTTCGTGGTGATGAACCCGCCCTTCCACGATGGCGGGATCGAGGATCGCTTCCTCGGCGAGGTCTTCATCCGGCGCGCCGCCGAGACGTTGAGGCCCGGCGGCACGCTCTGGCTGACGGCCAACGCGCACCTGCCCTACGAGGCACCCCTGAAGGCCGCCTTCAAGGCCGTCACGCTGAGGGCCTCGGCCGGCGGCTACAAGATCTACGAAGCGCGCAAGTGAGCGTGCCTTCGTGAGCAAGAGCCCGAGCCTCAGGCTCGATCGCCTGCTGGCGAATCTCGGTTACGGCTCGCGCCGGGAGATCGGCCTTCTCGCCAAGGCCGGCCTCGTCGTTCTCGACGGCGCGCCTTTGCGGGACGCGAGCCAGCGCATCGCCGCGACGCCGGATCTGTCGGAGCGCATGGTCGTCGATGGCGATCCCCTGGATCCGCCGCCCGGCCTCGCCTTGATGATGAACAAGCCGCTGGGCGTCACCTGCTCTCACAAGGAGGCCGGTCCCCTGGTCTACGGGCTCCTTCCAGAGCGCTGGAGAAGGCGCGACCCGGCCCTCTCCACCATCGGCCGCCTCGACAAGGAAACCTCCGGTCTCCTGCTCCTCACCGATGACGGGCCTTTCCTGCACAAGGTGATTTCGCCGAAATCGAAAGTCGCCAAGCGCTACCGTGTCGCCCTCGACCGTCCGCTCAAGGGCGACGAGGTCATGGTGCTGGGCAGCGGCTCGATGCTGCTCGAAGGAGAGGACAAGCCGCTCCTGCCGGTGGAGATGGAAGTCGAGGACGAGACCCATGTGGTCGTGACCCTGCATGAGGGCCGCTATCATCAGGTCCGCCGCATGTTCGCGGCGCTCGGCAACCACGTCACCGCCCTGCATCGCGACCGCATCGGCGGCCTGACCCTGCCGGCCGACCTGGAAGCCGGCGCCTACCGCATCCTCACCAAGGGGGATGTCGCGGCCTTGTTCGGCGAGGCACCGGCTGCCTGATTCGCTGCCTGCGATGTCCTTCGCATAGCCTTGCCTCGGCAGATATCCTCTGCTAAGGCCCCGCCCATTCCACACGCGGAGCCGGCCTCATGCCTGAATGAGGCGTTTCCGGTGATCGTTCCTTTCGAGGGGCGGTCGCTTCCTCCGCGGCGGCATCAACCGGAAGAGAAAACGATCATGGCCGTTGATTTCACGATGCGTCAGCTCCTCGAAGCGGGCGCCCATTTCGGACACCAGTCCCACCGCTGGAACCCGAAGATGCAGACCTACATCTTCGGTACCCGCAACAACATCCACATCATCGATCTGGCCCAGACCGTGCCGGCTCTTCACCAGGCCCTCCAGGCCGTGAGCGACACCGTGGCCAAGGGCGGCCGCGTGCTGTTCGTCGGTACCAAGCGTCAGGCCGCCGACACGATCGCGGAAGCCGCCAAGCGTTCGGCCCAGTACTACGTCAACTCCCGCTGGCTCGGCGGCATGCTGACCAACTGGAAGACCATCTCGGGCTCGATCGCCCGTCTGCGCAAGGTCGACGAGACCCTCGAAGGTGGTGGCCAGGGCCTCACCAAGAAGGAGCGCCTGATGCTGTCCCGTGAGAAGGACAAGCTCGAGAAGGCTCTCGGCGGCATCAAGGACATGGGCGGCGTGCCTGATCTGCTGTTCGTGATCGACACCAACAAGGAGCAGCTCGCGATCAAGGAGGCCCAGCGCCTCGGGATCCCGGTGGCGGCCATCGTCGACACCAACTGCAACCCCGACGGCATCACCTACGTCGTCCCGGCGAACGACGATGCCGGCCGCGCGATCTCGCTCTATTGCGACCTCATCGCCCGCGCCGCCATCGACGGCATCTCGCGTGGCCAGGGCTCCAGCGGCGTCGATCTCGGCGCCTCCGAGGCTCCCGTCGCCGAGGAACTCCCGCAGGAAGAGGCTGCCATCTCGGTGGAATCCGGTGCTCTCGACCCGGCCGACGTGGCCGCACTCGTCGAGTCCACCGAGCATTTCGAACTGCTCTCCGCTCCCCGCGGCGCTCCGGACGACCTGTCCAAGCTCCACGGTGCCGGCCCGCAGATCGTGCAGAAGCTCAACGATGCCGGCGTCTACCATTACTGGCAGATCGCCGCGATGACCGACGCGGAAGTCGCGAAGGTCGATGCCGACCTGAAGCTCAACGGCCGTATCAGCCGCGACGGCTGGGTCGATCAGGCCCGTGGCTTCGCCGAGGCCGCTGCCGCCGTTTGATCGCACAGGCATCCCGGTGACGGGACGCCGCCGCTGACGTCGAAACCATCCCCGAAGCCCGGCGCTGACCCTAGCGTCGGGCTCCTTTATCATTTGAGACAGACCCGAAGAGAGGACTCGCCATGGCCAACATCACCGCCGCATTGGTGAAAGAGCTCCGCGAAAAGACCGGCGCGGGCATGATGGACTGCAAGGGCGCACTCAACGAGACGGACGGCGACATCGAAGCCGCCGTCGACTGGCTGCGTAAGAAGGGCCTCGCCAAGGCCGCCAAGAAGGCCGGCCGCGTCGCCGCCGAGGGCCTCGTGGCCGTCGAATCGTCGGGCCATCACGCCGCCATCGTCGAGGTGAATTCCGAGACCGACTTCGTGGCCCGCAACGACAGCTTCCAGGGCTTCGCCCGCGAGGCCGCCAAGCTCGCCCTCGACACCGACGGCACCCTCGAAGGCCTCGAGGCCGCGCACTTCCCCGGCGGCTCCACGACGATCAAGGAGACGCTCTCCAGCCTCATCGCCACCATCGGCGAGAACATGACCCTGCGCCGCGTCGCCAAGCTCGACGTGACCAAGGGCGTGATCGCGTCCTACGTCCATGCCCAGGTCGCCGACGGCCTCGGCAAGATCGGCGTGCTGGTGGCTCTCGAATCGGAGGGCGATGTGGAGGTTCTCTCCACCCTCGGCCGTCAGATCGCCATGCACGTCGCGGCCACCAACCCGGTGGCCCTCGACGCAGCGGGCGTCGATCAGGCCGTGCTGGAGCGTGAGAGCAACATCCTGCGCGAGAAGAACGCCGGCAAGCCGGACCACGTGCTCGCCAAGATCGTCGAGAGCGGCCTGAAGAGCTACTACAAGGAGGTCACCCTCCTGGAGCAGCCCTTCGTCCATGACGGCTCCAAGACCATCACGCAGGTGCTGAAGGAAGCCGAGGGCAAGGCCGGCGCGCCGGTCAAGCTCACGGCCTTCGTGCGCTACGCCCTCGGCGAGGGCATCGAGAAGGAAGAAGCCCCCGATTTCGCCACCGAAGTCGCCGCCGCCGCCCGCGGCTGATACGGCCTTCGATCCGAGACGGGTCTCCCTGTGAAACGGGCGGCGGCAGCGATGCCGCCGCCCGTTTCGCGTTTCCGGTCCCCGGCCTCGTCGCGTCTCTCCACAGGCTTGGGGGCGAGATGGGGGATGACGCGCTAACGGCGTCCTGCCCCTCGACCTTCGCGACCGCCTTGCGATAGACAGCGGACACTTCCGATTGGATCGTTCGGCCTTGCGCCGGTGCTCGAGGGGACTGGCGCCATGTCGAAGACCAAACCGTTTCGCCGCGTGCTCGTGAAACTGTCGGGCGAGGCCCTGGCCGCCCCGGACGGGTATTGGCTGCATCCCCCGCTTCTCGCGGCCCTGGCGGACGATATCGCCAAGACCTTGGAGGCCGGCTTCCAGGTCGCCCTCGTGGTCGGCGGCGGCAACATGATCCGGGGCGCGCGCATCTCGTCGGCGGGGTGGATCGACCGGGCCACCGGCGACTCGCTGGGCATGATCGCCACGGTGATGAACTCCCTCGCACTGGAGACGGCGCTGAATGCCGCCGGCGTGCCCGCCCGCACCATGTCCGCCGTGTCGATGCCGACCATCTGCGAGACCTATGCGCGCCAGCCGGCCCTTCACCATCTCGACAAGGGCCAGGTGGTCGTCCTCGCCGGCGGCACCGGCAACCCGTATTTCACCACCGACACCGCCGCCGTCCTGCGCGCGGCCGAACTGCGCTGCGGAGCTGTGCTCAAGGCGACCCAGGTGGACGGTGTCTATTCGGCCGATCCGAAGAAGGACCCTTCGGCGGTGCGGTTCGATCGCCTGACCCATGACGATGCCATCGCCCGCGATCTCAAGATCATGGATACCGCCGCCTTCGCTCTCGCCCGCGAGAGCCGCATCTCCATCGTCGTCGGCTCGGTCCACGCGCCGAGTTCGGTGACCGCGATCCTCACCGGGAACGCCCCTTCGACGCATGTCGTGCCCTGACGGCACCCTGTCTCAAGTATCGGATTGGCCGTGCCGCGTTAATGCGCGGCGGTCTGTCAGTCGATCGATGATTCTGTCCTCAGGGTTTCTTGAGGATTTTAGGTCGTCCTGGGAAAGGGAACGCCTGCCGCACGCCCGAAGCGGCTACCGAGCATAGTCGATGCCCTTGTCGCAGATCGTTTTCTATAGCCGGAATCTCGTCAAGCTGACGGGTGGTTCGATGCGCGACATGGTCCGGGACATCCTGGCCTCCTGCAGCCGCTACGATCGCGCGTCCGGCATGACCGGGGCCCTCGTGTTCAACGAGGATTTCTTCCTCCAGGCCATGGAGGGCGAGGCATCGACGATCTCGGAGCAGCTCTGGACCCTGGCGGCGGACAGCCGTCACAGCGGCATGGTCCTCGTCTCGGCCGCCCCGGTGCAGCAGCGTTCGTTGGGGGGATGGACGGTGGGCTATGCCGGCCGTTCGGAGGCCCTCAACGCCCTCTATCTCCAATACGGTCCCACCGCGAAGTTCGACCCCACGGAGATGTCCGCGACGTCCATCATCGCCCTGCTCCGGGCGTTCACGGAGCTCGATGCGAGCCATTTCGTGCAGCGCTCGGGCCAGCCGGGGATCGTGCCGATGAAGCCGGTCGCGCGATAGGCCGATCGCGAACCCGGCTCGCACCGGCGATTTGATCCGCCGCAGCTGCGAACGCCATTTGCGACCTGTCGGATTTTGGTTCATTGAGGCCGCACGCACGGGCCCCGGCGGCCCAACGCCCTTTCTCCCTAATTTCGTCGGGACACACAGTATGGCGACCCCAGAGTTCGACCTGAACGATATCAAGCGCCGGATGCAGGGCGCCGTGAGCGCCTTGTCGAAGGATCTCGGCTCCCTGCGCACCGGACGCGCCACTCCGAGCATCCTCGATCCGATCAACGTCGATGCCTACGGGTCGTCGATGCCGATGGCCCAGGTCGCCACGGTGAGCGTGCCCGAACCGCGCCTCCTGTCGATCTCGGTCTGGGACCGGAGCATGGTCGCTGCCGTGGAGAAGGCCATCCGCGAATCCGATCTCGGGCTGAACCCCCAGACCGAAGGCCAGACCATCCGCCTGCGCGTGCCGGAGATGAACGAGCAGCGCCGCAAGGAAATGGTCAAGGTCGCCCACAAATACACCGAGGAGGCCCGCGTCGCGGTCCGCCACGTCCGCCGCGATGCGCTCGACCATCTCAAGAAGCTCGAGAAGGACAGCGCCATCAGCGAGGACGACGAGAAGCGTCAGGCCACCGAGGTGCAGAAGGTGACCGACCAGCACATCGCCGAGATCGACGGCGTTCTCGCCTCGAAGGAAAAGGAAATCATGCAGGTCTAGGTTTCGGACAGGTATGGAATCGACGGAATCAGGGACGGGGAGAAGCGCGTTGGGTCGCTCAGAGGGCGCGCGTCAGATCGAGGTATCTGCGGCCGGGGATAGGGATGCGGCCGCTGCCACGGTCGGCCTCGCCTCGCGCGATGCCGCGCCGTCGGGGGCCGGCCCGTCTCCCGTCACCCGTCCGGCGGCACCCGCCCATGTGGCCATCATCATGGATGGCAACGGCCGCTGGGCCGCGCGCCGTGGTCTGCCGCGTGTGGAGGGGCATCGCCGCGGCGTCGAGGCCGTCCGTCGCGCGGTCCGCTCCGCGATCGAACTCGGCGTTTCCTATCTGACGATCTACAGCTTCTCCTCCGAGAACTGGCGCCGGCCACCGGCCGAGATCGCCGATCTCATGGGCCTGCTGAAGCTGTTCGTGCGCCGCGACCTCGCCGAGCTCCACGGCAACAACGTGCGCGTCAAGATCATCGGCGCCCGCGAGGGCCTGAGCACCGATATCGCCGCCCTGCTCGACGAGGCCGAGTCGCGGACCCGCGGCAATACCGGCCTCACCCTGGTGATCGCCTTCAATTACGGCGGGCGCCAGGAGATCCTCCGGGCGGTCCGGACCCTCGCCCAGGCCGTGGCCGACGGGCGGATGAGCCCTGCCGAGATCGGCCTCGAAGCCATCACCCAAGCCCTCGACACCACCGGCATTCCCGATCCCGACCTCGTCATTCGGACCTCCGGCGAGCAGCGCCTGTCGAACTTCCTCACGTGGCAGACGGCCTACGCCGAATACGTGATCGTGCCGGAATTCTGGCCGGATTTCGATCACGCCTGCTTCCATGCGGCCATCGACGAGTATCATCGCCGCGACCGCCGCTTCGGCGGCCTCAGCGGCAAGGCCGGGTGATGGTCTCGCCCGGCGACGCGGCGTCCGCCCCGAGGCGTGGCCCCCTCGGCGGCCGCGAGTTCCAGCTGCGCACCGCGTCGGCCATCGTGCTGGCGACCATAGTACTGACCACGCTGTTCCTCGGCGGCTGGGCCTTCGCCGCCATCTGGCTCATCGCCGGCATCGTCTTCGCGGGCGAATGGATCACGATCAGCCGGATCGCGCCGCTCAGGCCTACCGTTGCGATCACGGGCCTGGGGCTGGCCGGCCTCGCCCTCTGCCTGCGCCTTGATGCAGCGCCGCCGATCTGGCTCGCGGTCACCGGCGCCGCCCTCGTAGCGCTCCTCGTCACCGTGAGGGATTCCGGCGGGCGGGGCCGCGTCCTCATCGGCTTCCTCAGCGCCGCCGTGCTGGCCCTGGTTCCCCCGGCCCTGCGCGACGACCCGGCCATCGGCATCTTCGGCCCGGCCTGGATGTTCGCCGTGGTCTGGTCCACGGATATCGTTGCCTACATCACCGGCCGGACCTTCGGCGGGCCGAAGCTGATGCCGTCGGTGAGCCCCAAGAAGACGTGGTCTGGTTCCCTCGGCGGCCTCGCGGCGGGCATCGCCGCCGGCACCCTGCTGGTGATGGCCGCGCGCTCGCAGGGGTGGAGCAGTCTGGCGAATGCACCCCTCGTCGCGGTCGCCATCACGAGTGCCCTCGCGTCCATCCTGAGTCAGGCCGGCGATCTCGCCGAATCAGGTCTCAAGCGTCATTACGGCGTCAAGGATTCGGGCCGTTCGATCCCGGGCCATGGCGGTGTCATGGATCGGCTCGACGGCTTCTTCGCCGTGGCCGTCCTCGCCGGCCTCTATCTCATCGCCCACCGCCTGGCGGTGGTCTGAAGGAATCGATTCGTTGACCCATACCGTCACCATCCTCGGCGCCACCGGGTCCATCGGTCGTTCCACCACCGACCTCCTGGCGCAACATCCCGGGCGCTTCCGGATCGGCGCCCTCGTCGGTGGCCGCGATGCCGCTGCTTTGGCAAAGCTCGCTCGCGACATCGGCGCGGATTTCGCCGCGCTCGCCGACGAGAGCCAGGGGCCGGCCCTGCGCGAGGCGCTTTCCGGCACCGGCATCGCCAATGGGGCAGGCGATAGCGCCGTCCTCGAAGCCGTGGCCCGTGACGCCGACATCGTCGTGGCGGCGGTGAGCGGCGCGGCCGGCCTGCGGCCGACCCATGCGGCCCTGCGCCTCGGCCGCACGGTGGCGCTCGCCAACAAGGAGAGCCTCGTCTGCGCCGGCGATGCGTTCATGCGCGATGCCGCGCGGTTCAAGGCGACGCTGCTGCCCGTGGATTCCGAGCACAATGCGCTGGCGCAGGCTCTCGGAGACGGCCGTGTCTCCGACGTGACCAAGATGACCATCACCGCCTCCGGCGGCCCTTTCCGCACCTGGACGCGGGAGCGCATCGCGGCGGCCTCGCCCACCGAGGCCGCGGCCCATCCGACCTGGTCGATGGGGATGAAGATCAACATCGATTCGGCGTCGCTGATGAACAAGGGCCTCGAACTCATCGAGGCGCATCACCTGTTCGCCATCGAGGCCGAGCGCCTCGACGTGATCGTGCATCCGCAATCCATCGTGCACGGCCTCATCACCTGGCGCGACGGCGCCGTGACGGCCGGTCTCGCCATGCCGGACATGCGCGTCCCCATCGCCCATTGTCTCGGCCTCGGCGACCGCCTGACCATCGAGCGGGGACGCTCCCTCGATCTCGCCGCCGTCGGCAGCCTCACCTTCGAGGCAGCGGACGAGGCGCGCTTCCCCTGCCTGCGCATCGCCCGCGCGGCGCTTGCGGAGGGCGGTGCTGCCCCGACGGTGATGAACGCCGCCAACGAGATCGCCGTGGCCGCCTTCATCCGCGGCGAGATCGACTTCTACGGCATCGCCGAATTGGTGGAGCGGGCTTGCGAGCATTTCGCCCCGGAGTATCGCAGCGCGCCCGCCGACGTGGACGAGGCTCTGGCCATCGACGCCCATGTCCGTGCCTGGAGCGCCAAGGCGCTGCCTTCGGCCGCCTGAGGTCAGCTCAGAACAGGACGAATCGCGGTTTCGCCGTCATCAGCCAGACGATGGCGAGCATGGCGGCGAAGGCGGGAAAACCGCAGGCAAACCAGATCCGGTACAGCCTGTGATAGCGCGGCGGTAGGGGCACTCCCGATCCCGCCGCAGCGCTGGCGAGATCGCGCAAGGTCGTCTGGATCCTGACGACCGGCAGCCAGAACAAGCCGATGACGACGTAGAGAATCAGCGACAGGGCGATCCATCCCTCGGAGAGGGGCCAGCCCACCGCGCGTGCCAGCAGCCAGCCCGTCACCGGTTGGATGACCGCCGCCGTCGCCGTGAAGAGCGTGTCGGCGACGACCACCGTCCCCGCCACATGGGCGATCAGGTCGGACCGTCCCGTGCGGTGCGCCATCGTCATGAAGAAGGCGATGCCGGCCCCGGTGCCCAGCAGGATCGTCGCGCCGATGACGTGCAGCCAGCGCAGGAGATCGACGTATTCCATCGAGGTCAGCGCTCGTCGGCCAGCGCATAGGCCACGAGGGCCAGCATCACCCCGGGCAGGGTCTTGAGATAGGCGCCGAGGGGATCGAGCCAGAGACCGGCGGCGATGGCCGAGCCGAAGAAGAGGTAGATCCCCGTCATCGCCGCCATGCCGAGGGCGGCGAGCGGCATGGTGCGCCTCACCAGGATCGCGGCCCCCAGCGCCAGGTCGACGAAAATCCCGGCGAGCACCGTGACCCGCGCCGTCACCGCATCAATGCCGTGGGCGGTCATCGCCGCCATGGCGGCGTCGAGATGCGTCAGGGCGATCAGCCCCGACAGCAGCCAGAACAGCGAGAGCGTGGCGAGGATCGCCGGCTTCAGGAGCCAGAGCCGGCCGAACCAGCGTTCCTGCACCCCGGACGGCATCCGCCGAAGGCTCTCCGACAGGGAGGAGAGCGGTGAGCCCGCGACCCGCTCCCAGGCGGTCGGATCTCCGTCGATGCCGGCCTCGATCTGGCGCAGAGCCGTGATGCGGATGGGAGTCCGCCAGCCGAGTCGGCCGACGAGATCGCCCATGCGGAAACCGGCCCGGAGGAGCCAGGACGGGACCGGCAGCGCGAGCGGGGCCGGAGGGCGCCCGAGCCAGGCGCGGTAGGCCGCGACGATGTCCGGCAGGGTGTGGCCTTGATCCTCGACGAGGTCGTAGTGCGCCCGTACGGCGATCCCTCCCTCCACCGCGAGGAGGACCGCCCCCGCTACGTCCTGCACATGGACGGTCTGGATCGGCCGGAGAGAGGGCATCCGCGTGAAGGCCACCGGAAGCGCCGCCAACCCGCGTATCAGGCCGGTGGCGCCGTAGGAGACGGGCGCGACGACGAGGCCGGGCCTCAGGATCACCCAGTCGAGATCGAGGGCGCAAAGGGCCGCATCGGCCTCGGCCTTGCTGCGCATGAATTCGGTGGGGGCATCGGGCGAGGCTCCCACGGCCGAAACCTGGACGATTCGCCGGATGCCCATCTGCCGGCAGCAGGCGAACAGGGCGCGCATGGCGACCGCTTGGACGGCGCGGACATCGTCGCGCGGGCCGTCCTGCAAGGCGCCCGAGCAGTTCACCACGGCGTCGAACCCGGTGAGGATCGTTGTCCAATCCTCCGGCTCGGCCAGTCTCGCGATGTCGCACGCGATCCAGTCGGCATCGGGGTGACGCCATCGCGCTGACCGGACGTCCCGCCCCAGACCCGTCACCGCATGGCCGGCGGCGAGGCAGCGGGAGACCACCGCCGAGCCGATGAGGCCGTAGCCTCCGAGAACCAGGATTCGCATCTCTCGGTGATCCACCGCTCCGATCGCGTCGCGGCCCACCCTTGGCAGGTTTGCCTAAATCAAGCGTGACCGTTCGCGAGGCGGAAACCCGTCAATCCTCGGGCCCGTAGGCCGCGAAGAACACGCGGATGGCCTCGCTCACGCGGGGCGCGATCTCGCCTTGCGTCACCGGACCGCCCGCCGCGAAGAGCAGGCGCGTCAGCAGCCCGGCCTGGCACAGATGCAGGAAGTGCTTGGCGGCGAGTTCCGTATCGGCGCGGCGCAGGCGACCCGCCGCTACCTGGCGGTCGAGATAGGCGGTGAGCCGCGCCACCCCCTGTGCCGGGCCTGCCTCGTAGAAGGCCTGGCCGAAGCGCGGAAACTTCTCCGTCGCCCCGATCACCATCCGGATGATCGCCACGTGGTCCGGACGGATCATGTGGACGAGGTAGGTCTCGCCGAGCCGGGTGAGAACCCCGCGCACGTCCGGATCGTCGGCATCGAGCTGGAACAATGCCTCGGCGAGGCCGCGCTTCTCCTCCAGGGTCAGCGCCTCGAACAACGCCTCCTTGCTGTCGAAATAGACGTAGAGCGTGCCCTTCGACACGCCTGCCGCCTTGGCGATCTCGCCCATGCTGGCGCCGTCGAAGCCCGAGGCCATGAAGACCGAGCGCGCGCCGTCGAGGATCTGCCGACGCTTATCGGTCTCCGCCGGGTTTCTAGCGCCCGTCCCGTTCGACGTTGGAACGTCCCCTCCGCCTGCCACCACCTCTCCCTCCGATTGACCGAACCGTTCAGTCATCCTAACTAGGTGCAATCGACGGCCTCGGTCAATCCGATGCCAAAATTGACCGAACGGTTCGGTCAATTCATTTGTTTCGGGACGGGATCATGTCTCTGCGTGACGATGATGGGCACCGCGACGCGTCCTCGGGGGCGGTTAATTCCGACGATGTCGTGGCGCCGGTGGCCTCGCCGGCGATCCCCGTCGTGGCCGGACCGCCGACCGCGCCGCCGGCCGGAGCGGTCGCATCACCTGCGAAGCGACGTCCTCTGCGCAAGGCCATCCTGGCGAGCCTCGTCGTCCTCGGCCTCGCCGGCGGCGGTTACAAGGGCTACGAATGGTGGACGGTGGGACGCTTCTTCGTCTCCACCGACGACGCCTATGTCCAGGCCGACATCTCGATCCTGGCGGCCAAGGTTCCCGGCTATCTCGCCGCCGTGCCGGTGATGAACGGGCAGGCGGTGCGGAAGGGCGACGTGATCGCCCGCCTCGACGACGGCGATTATCGCCTCGCCGCCCAAGCCGCGCATGACAAGCTCCTGACGCAGCAGGCCACCATCGCCCGCATCGGCCGGCAGGTGGAGGCCGCGCAGGCCCAGATCCTCCAGAGCGCAGCGCAGATCGATGCGGCCAAGGCCGATTCCATTCGCGCCGCCGCCGATTACGCCCGCCAGCAGCAGCTGGAGAAGGTCGATTTCGTCGCCAAATCGCGGATCGAGCAGGCTCTGGCCGACCGTAACCGCACCGAGGCCACGGTGAAGGGCGCCGAGGCGAACCTCGCCATGATGAAAGCCAATGTCGAGGTGCTGCGGGCTCAGGGCCGGGAGGCGGAAGGGCTCGCGGCCGAACTGAAGACCGCCGAGGACAGGGCCGCCCGCGACCTCTCCTTCACGGTGATCCAGGCCCCCTTCGACGGCGTCGTCGGCAACAAGGCCGTGGAGGCGGGCGCCTATGTCGCGCCGGGCTCGCGGGTCGCCGCCCTCGTTCCCCTGGAGAGCGTGCGGATCGACGCGAACTTCAAGGAGACGCAGGTCGAGCGAATGCATCCCGGTCAGCGCGTCCATATCGCGGTGGACGCCTATCCCGGTCAGGACATCGTGGGTGAGGTCGAATCCCTGTCACCGGCCTCGGGCTCGGTCTTCAGCCTGCTGCCGCCGGACAACGCTACCGGCAATTTCACTAAGATCGTGCAGCGCCTTCCGGTGCGTATCCACGTGCCGGCGGACGTCGCCCATGAGGGGCTCCTGCGTCCGGGTCTCTCCGTCACCGTGCGTGTCGATACCCGCGACGGGGGCGAGCCCGTCCGCACGGCGTGGCGGCATTAGGGGCCGATCATGGCCGCTACCGCCACCATCGCGCCGGCACCCGCCGCCGAGCCGCCCCTCGATCGCCGTCGCATGGTGGCCTTCGTCTGCATG
The DNA here is from genome assembly GCF_001422125.1 of Methylobacterium sp. Leaf85. Lineage (NCBI taxonomy): Bacteria > Pseudomonadati > Pseudomonadota > Alphaproteobacteria > Hyphomicrobiales > Methylobacteriaceae > Methylobacterium > Methylobacterium sp. Leaf85. The sequence goes on from NZ_LMME01000001.1 coordinate 441,453, forward strand.
GTGTTCGGGATGTTCATGGCCATCCTGGACATCCAGATCGTCTCGGCATCGCTGGCCGAGATCCAGGCCGGGCTCTCTGCCTCGGGCGACGAGATCCCCTGGGTCCAGACCAGCTATCTCATCGCCGAGGTCATCGCGATCCCGCTCTCCGGCTTCCTGTCGCGGGTGATCTCGACCCGCTGGATGTTCGTGGTCTCGGCCGGCGGCTTCACCCTGATGAGCCTGATGTGCGCGACCTCGACCTCGATCAACGAGATGATCCTGTGGCGGGCGCTGCAGGGCTTCATCGGCGGCGGCATGATCCCTACCGTCTTCGCCTCGGCCTTTACGATCTTCCCGCCCTCCAAGCGCCCCATCGTCTCGCCGATGATCGGCCTCGTGGCGACGCTCGCCCCCACCATCGGCCCGACCGTGGGCGGCTATCTGACGGATGCGTTCGACTGGCACTGGCTGTTTCTCATCAACGTGGTGCCGGGCATCGTCGTCACCGTCTCGACCTACCTGCTCGTCGATTTCGACGAGCCCAACCTCGACCTGTTCAAGCGCTTCGACTGGTTCGGTCTCGCCTTCATGGCCGCCTTCCTCGGTTGCCTCGAATACGTGTTGGAGGAGGGGCCGAACCACGACTGGCTTCAGGACGAGGCGGTCTTCGCCTGCGCCATCGTCTGCGTCGTGGGCGGTGTCGCCTTCTTCTGGCGCGCGCTCACGGCGGCAGAGCCCATCGTCGACCTGCGCGCCTTCTCCGACCGCAACTTCGCGGCGGGCTGCATCTTCAGCTTCGTCCTCGGCATCGGCCTCTACGGCCTGACCTATCTCTACCCGGTCTATCTCGGACGCGTGCGCGGCTACTCCGCCCTGCAGATCGGCGAGACGATGTTCGTCTCAGGCCTGTGCATGTTCGCCACCGCGCCCATCGCGGGCCGATTCTCGGGCAAGGTCGATCCGCGCATCCTGATGGGGATCGGCTTCACCGGCTTCGCCGCCGGCACGTGGATCGTCACCGGGCTGACCAAGGATTGGGATTTCTGGGAATTGCTGCTGCCGCAGGTCCTGCGCGGCTGCTCGCTGATGCTGTGCATGATCCCGATCAACAACATCGCGCTCGGCACGCTTCCGCCGGCGCGGATGAAGAACGCGTCCGGCCTCTACAACCTGACCCGCAACCTCGGCGGGGCGGTGGGCCTCGCCCTCATCAACACCGTGCTCAACGACCGCTGGGATCTGCATCTCGCCCGTCTGCACGAGCGCTTCACCTGGACGAACAATACCGTGCTGGAGCGGCTCGACATGACGCGCCGCCAGTTCGATGCGCTGGGCCTCGACGGCAACGCCATGGCCCTCAAGGCGATGATGAACACGGTGCGGATGCAGGGTCTGGTGATGGGCTTCACCGACGTCTTCCTGGTTCTGACCTTCCTGTTCCTCGCCATGGCCTGCGCGACGCCGCTGATCCGCCGGCCGCGCGCCGCCGCTCCGGCGGGCGGCGGCCATTGAGACGACTGCTCCGGCCGAGCCCTTAACCCTCCACCGAGGAATACGGGGACGGGCGAGCCGCATGCGACGATCTCGCCGGCCCCGTCCGGTTTGCGTTCGCTCGTCCGCGATCCGATCTGCTATGGACGTGTGTTGGCCCCTCGCGAGGCCCTGAGGATCGACGAATGGACTTTCTAGCTTCGATGGGGGGGACGGCCTCCGGCTTCTTCGGGTCGGTGATCCCCTTCGTCATCGTGCTCAGCATCGTGGTGTTCGTCCACGAGATGGGCCACTTCCTCGTCGGCCGCTGGTGCGGGGTCGGCGTCCATGCCTTCTCCCTTGGGTTCGGCCCCGAACTCTTCGGCTTCAACGACCGCCATGGTACCCGTTGGAAGGTCTCGGCGATCCCGCTCGGCGGCTACGTCAAGTTCCACGGCGACGCGAACGGCGCCAGCGTGGCCGATCCCGCCGCCCTCGCGCGCATGACGCCGGAGGAGCGCGCCACGAGTTTCCCGGCCCAGAGCCTGGGTAAGCGCGCGGCCATCGTCGCCGCCGGACCCATCGCCAACTTCCTCCTGGCCATCGCGCTCTTTGCCGGGGCGATCTATGTCTCCGGCCGCTACGAGCTTCCGCCGCGCATCGACGGCGTGATGCCGGGCAGTGCGGCCGAGCGGGCGGGCTTCCAGCCCGGCGACCTCGTCACGTCCATCGACGGGACGCAGGTGACCAACTTCCTCGACATGCAGCGCACCGTCTCCGGCAGCGCCGGCGCCAGCCTCGCCGTCACCGTCGACCGCGGCGGCGAGACGAAGACCCTGACCGCGATTCCCGACGCGGTGGAGGAGCGCACGCCGTTCGGCAAGCACCGCCTCGGCCGCCTCGGCATCAAGGGACCGAACGGCGCCGACGCCCAGGTTCGGCATTACGGCCTCGTCCAATCCCTCGGGCTCGGCGTGTCGGAGACCTATTTCGTGGTCGACCGGACGATGAACTACCTGGGCAAGCTGGTGACGGGGCGCGAATCCGCCGATCAGCTCTCCGGACCCATCGGGATCGCACGCGTTTCGGGCGAGGTCGCCAAGGTCGGCGGTGTCGGCGGGCTCATCGGCCTCGTGGCGCTCCTATCCGTGTCGATCGGGTTGCTTAACCTTTTCCCGGTCCCCCTCCTCGATGGCGGGCACCTGTTGTTCTACGCGTTCGAGGCCGTTCGCGGCCGTCCCCTGAGCGAGAAGACCCAGGAGATCGGCTTCCGGATCGGGCTCGCCCTGGTGCTGTTCCTGATGCTGTTCGCCGCCTGGAACGACATCCTGAACCTCGGCGCGTCCTGGTCCGGACGGGGTTCCTGACCCGGCGCCATCGTCTCCGCGGCGCCGCGGAGCGCGCCTCTCGCAAGGCTGTGGATGTCTCCGTAACGCCTTGATCGAGCTCGATAATCGAAAAGCCCGCCCAATCCTCGGGGCGGGCTTTTTGCTGCAAATTGACGATTGATTCACCTTATCGAGCGATGAACGGGAACCGTTAAGTGACCGGAAGGCCACGTCTCCCCAAAATCCCCCCTACAGCCCAGGTCCGAGCGTTTGCTTCGCTCGGGAAACTCGGTAGAAGCTGAGCTTGGGACCAGGTGACGGGACGGTCGGACAACGACCGCCTGTCTGCGGGTGCAAACCCGGACTGTTAATAAATAGAGACGGGCGATTACATGATGTCGATGACGGGGAAGCGCCGGCGGAAGTCGGCCGAACGGACCATCGTCCTAGTCGCTGCCGCGGCCGCAGGGCTGGTTCTGGGCGGTACGGCACAGGCGCAGCAGATCGTCGTCCAGGGTAACAAGCGCGTCGATGCCGACACGATCCGGTCCTACGTGACCGGTACGGCCTCGGGATCTCCCGAAGAGGCCCGCCGCAACCTTCTGGCGAGCGGCATGTTTTCCGACGTCAAGGTCTCGCGCAGCGGCGCCGGGACGGTGGTGACGGTGCGCGAGAACAACCTCATCAACCGCGTCGTGTTCGAGGGGAACAAGAAGGTCGAGAAGGGGACGCTCGAAGCCGAGGTCGAGGCCAAGGCCCGCGGCGGCTTCAGCGAGGGCATCGTCCAGGCCGATCTTCAGCGCATCCGCGAGATCTACCGCCGCGCCGGCCGCGGCACCGCCAAGGTGAGCTTCCGCACCGTCGATCTGCCCAACGGCCGCATCGACCTGATCTACGTGATCGAGGAAGGCGACAAGACCGGCATCAAGGCGATCAAGTTCGTCGGCAACAGCGCCTATTCCGACAGCAAGCTGCGCGAGCTGATGAGCTCGTCGGAGATGAACTTCCTCTCGTTCATCAAGACCTCGGACGTCTACGATCCCGACCGGATCACCAACGATCTCGACCTCGTGCGCCGCTATTACCTGAAGAACGGCTATGCCGATTTCCGGGTGGTGAATGCCGATGCGCGCTACGTCGAAGGCGAGGGCGATGCCGGCTGGGTCATCACCGTCACCGTGGACGAGGGTCAGCAATACACCGTCGGCGCGGTGGCCATCGATTCGCGCCTGCCGGGCGTCGACACCCAGATCCTCGACGGCGAGGTCCGCGCCGCCGTGGGCGACGTCTACAATGCCGAGGACGTGGAGAAGACCCTCTCCGGCGTGACCAACCAGGTCGCCCGCCAGGGCTTCCCCTTCGCCCAGGTCCGCCCCACCGGCCAGCGCGACCGCGCCTCCCACACCGTGGCCCTCGGCTTCGTCGTCGAGGACGGCCCGCGCGTCTATGTCGAGCGCATCAACATCCGCGGCAACACCCGCACCCGCGACTACGTCATCCGCCGCGAGCTCGATCTCACCGAGGGTGATGCCTATAACCGCGTTCTCACTGATCGCGCCGAGCGTCGCCTGAACGGTCTCGGCTTCTTCAAGAAGGTCCGTTTCTCCAACGAGCCGGGCTCGTCGGCCGACCGAGTGATCATCAACATCGACGTCGAGGATCAGCCCACGGGTTCGTTCTCGGTGGCGGGCGGCTACTCCACCCAGGACGGCATCATCGGCGAAGTCTCGGTCTCCGAGTCGAACTTCCTCGGTCGCGGCCAGTATGTCCGCGTCGCCGGCACCGGCGGCCAGTACTCCCGCGGCGTCGACTTCTCCTTTACCGAGCCGTACTTCCTCGGCTACCGCCTCGCCGCCGGCTTCGACGCCTTCTACAAGTACAGTGATCTGACCCGCTACTCGCGCTACGAGACCACCGTCTACGGTGGCCAGATCCGCGTCGGCCTTCCGATCACGGAAGAGTTCGGCGTCACCCTGCGGTACTCGCTCTACAACACCGAGTTGACGATCCCGAACAGCACCAAGCGGCCGTATAACGACTGTTCGAACCCGATCCCCGGTTTCACAACGGTGAACCCGGCGGGCACGATCGACCCCGTCTCCGGCCTCAACACGGGCGGTCTGGCGCGATACCCGGATAATTGTGCCTTCAATGGCGAAGCCTCGATTGCTCTGAAGGGCTCAACCGGCAACACGCTCACCTCGCTTGCCGGTGTGACGCTTGCCTATTCGACGCTGGACAACCTCGCCCAGCCGCGGAACGGCCTCTATGCCGAGCTGAAACCCGAAATCGCCGGTCTCGGCGGTGACTCGAAGTTCTTCCGCGTGGCTGGCGACGTTCGCTACTACAAGGAATTTTACGAGGACGTGGTCGGCTTCGCCCGCTTCCAGGGCGGCCATATCTCGCCGCTCACCGACGAGAAGCTGCGCATCACCGATCAGTACTTCCTCGGCCCGTCGCTCGTTCGCGGCTTCGCGCCCAACGGTATCGGTCCCCGCGACGTCGGCAGCGCCGACTCCCGTTCGAATGCCGTCGGCGGTACGACTTACTTCGGCGGTACGCTCGAAGTTCAGTTCCCGATCTACGGTATTCCGCGTGATCTCGGTCTGAAGGGCGCCGTCTTCGCCGATGCCGGTACGCTGTTCGGCTACAACAGCCGCACCCAGTTCAACGTGAACGGCGACGCGATCATCAACGGCATCGCACCCGGCGGGGCCTGTGCCTACACGGCGCTGGGTGCCGGAGCGATCACCGTCGAGCCGGAATGCCTGAACGTCCGCGACAAGATGACGATCCGCTCCTCGATCGGTGCGTCCATCCTGTGGAACTCGCCGCTGGGCCCGATCCGCTTCGATTACGCCTACGCCCTGACCAAGGACGAGGGCCAGAAGATCTACAACGCCGATGGCAGCTTCCTCGGCCGCGTCGGCAAGGATCAGCTCCAGGCCTTCCGCTTCTCCGGCGGTTCGCGCTTCTGAGCCAAGACGCACGGGCTTCCTTCTCGAAGCCCGTGCGTTGTCGCAGCATGTCTGATCCCATCTTCTTCGCATCCAGCACGGCCCTCAGCCTCGGCGACATCGCCGGGGCTGCCGGCATTTCGCTTCCCGAAGGCGTGGACCCTGGCGCGATGGTCGGCGGCGCGTCTCCCTTGGAGACCGCGGGCCCCGGCGACCTCGCCTATATGGACAACGCCCGCTACGGCGATGTCCTGGCGCAGACGAAGGCGCTCGCCTGCCTCGTCTCACCCCGCTTCGCGGCCAAGGTGCCACCGACGACGGTGGCCCTCGTCACGCGTGATCCGTACCGGGTCTATGCCGGCCTGCTGGCGCGCTTCCACCCGGAGGCCATGCGGCCCCACTCGCAATTCGCCACCGAGGGGGTATCTCCGGGCGCCCATGTCCATCCCAAGGCCCGCCTCGAAGACGGCGTGATCGTCGATCCCGGCGCCGTGATCGGTCCCGGTGCCGAGATCGGTTCGGGGACGGTCATCGGCCCGAACGCCGTGATCGGCCCCAATGTCCGCATCGGCCGCGATTGCTCCATCGGGGCGGGGGTGACCCTGGCCTATGCCCTCGTCGGCAACCGCGTGATCCTTCATCCCGGCGCGCGCATCGGCCAGGACGGGTTCGGCTTCGCCATGGGACCGGGCGGGCATCTCAAGGTGCCCCAGACCGGCCGCGTCATCGTGCAGGACGATGTCGAGATCGGCGCCAACACCACGATCGATCGCGGCGCCGGCCGCGATACCGTGATCGGGGAGGGGACCAAGATCGATAACCTCGTCCAGATCGCCCATAACGTCGTCATCGGGCGCCACTGCGTCATCGTCTCGGGTGTGGGCATTTCCGGCTCGACCACGTTGGAGGATTACGTGGTCCTCGGCGGCCAGGTCGGCGTGGTCGGGCACCTGCGGATCGGCATGGGCTCGCAGATCGCCGGGTCTTCGAACGTCAACCGCGACGTCCCACCCGGGAGCCGCTGGGGCGGTACTCCGGCCAAGCCTGTGCGCACCTGGTTCCGCGAACTCACCGCTCTCGCCCGCCTCGCGGAAAAGTCGGGCCGCGACACGAGCGAGCCCCCCAAGGACTGAGCCGGAACCGTCCCCGGCACGGGATGACCGGCTGCACGACTCTCCGAGACTTGCATCCGTTGGCGTTTATGCCGATGACGACGTTCGGTTTTCTTCCAAGGTTCGGGGCGAGGCGTCAGGGGCGCCGGGGCGCCATGGGATTGTTCGATCGATGAGTGACATGCCGAAAGATCTGGGCTCGGCCGACATCCAGAAGATCCTGGAACTTCTGCCCCATCGCTACCCGTTCCTGATGATCGATCGCATCATCGAGATCGACGGGGATCGCTCCTGCATCGGGATCAAGAACGTCTCGTTCAACGAGCCGCAATTCACCGGGCATTTTCCGGGCCTGCCGGTGTTCCCGGGCGTCCTGCTGATCGAGGGCATGGCCCAGACCGCCGGCGCCATCTGCTGCCAGCACATCAAGACCGACGAGATGCGGGCCAAGCAGGTGTTCTTCATGACCATCGACAAGTGCAAGTTCCGCAAGCCCGTCGTGCCCGGCGACACGGTGCGGTACCACATGACGAAGATGAACCAGCGCCGGACCATGTGGTGGTTCAAGGGCCAGGCGCGGGTGGGTGACACCCTCGTGGCCGAGGCCGAGATCGGCGCCATGCTGGTGACGGAGTGAGCGCATTGGCCGAGATCCATCCGAGCTCCGTCATCGAAGACGGGGCCACGATCGGCGAAGGCGTGCGGATCGGCCCCTTCTGCCATGTCGGGCCGGAGGTCGTCCTGAGCGAGGGCTGCGAGCTCGTCAGCCACGTGGTCGTCGCCGGACGCACCGGAATCGGTCCCCGCACCAAGCTCTACCCCTTCTCGTCCATCGGTCATCCACCGCAGGATCTGAAGTTTCGCGGCGAGGCGTCGACGCTGACCATCGGGGCCGACTGCCTGATTCGCGAAGGCGTCACGATGAATCCCGGCACGGCCGGCGGCGGCCTCGAGACGGTCGTCGGCGACAAGTGCACCTTCCTGGCCAATTCCCATGTGGGGCACGATTGCCGGGTGGGCGATGGGGTCGTCTTCTCCAACAACGTCATGCTCGCCGGCCATTGCAGCGTCGGCGACTATGCGATTCTCGGTGGTGGAGCCGCCGTGATCCAGTTCGCCCGCGTCGGGGCCCATGCCTTCGTCGGCGGCCTCTCGGGGTTGGAGAACGATTGCATTCCCTACGGCATGGCGCTCGGCAACCGCGCTTATCTCTCGGGCCTCAACATCATCGGCCTGCAGCGCCGGGGTTTCGCCCGCGAGGATATCCATGCCCTGCGCCGGGCCTATCGCCTGCTCTTTGCCCAGGAGGGCACCCTGATGGAGCGTGTGGAGGACGTGGCGGCGGAGTTCGAGGCGCATCGTGCCGTGGCTGAGATCATCGCCTTCATCCGCGTGGGCGGTAAACGCTCGATCTGCACCCCGCGCGAGAATCCGGGCTCGGCTTGACCGCATCTCTCCAGCCGGCGTCCCTCGTCGATCCCCGTCCGGAGGAGCGTCTGGTTCTGGTCGCCGGAGCGGGGCGGCTTCCCGAACTCGTCGCCGAATCCCTCGATAGGTCGGGACGCTCGTTCCGGGTGCTCGCCATCCGTGGTTTCGCCGAACGCCCGATGCGCGCACGCGCGGAGGCCACGGTCGATCTCCTCGACATCGCCGGCGCGTTAAAGGTTCTGGAGGCCTGGGGTCCGGCCTGCGTCATACCGGTGGGCGGAGTCTCGCGGCCCAACCCCGCCGCCATCCTCAACGCGGCGGCGGCCTTGCGGAATCGCGATGCGCTCCGGGCCATTTCGGGGGGAGGGGACGACCGGCTGCTGCGGGGCGCCCTCGTCCTTCTGGAGGATAACGGCCACCGCGTCGTCGGCATCCACGACGTGGCGCCCGACCTGCTGAGTCCAGAGGGGCAGCTCGGGCGCCTCGCGCCGGATCTGGCGGCGCAGGCCTCCATCGCCACGGGTTGCGGCATCCTCGCGGCATTGGCCGCCTACGATGTCGGCCAGGCGATCGTCGTCGCGGCCCAGCGCGCGCTGGCGGTGGAGGGTCCGGAGGGCACCGACCGGATGCTCGCCCGCGCGCGTGCCCTCGGGCGCAAGCCGTTCGGATTGGGCACGGCTCAGCCCGGTACCGTGTTGGTGAAACTCGCCAAGACCGGCCAGGATCTGCGGGTCGACCTGCCGGCCATCGGTCCGCGCACGGTGAAGGCCGCCGCAGCGGCGGGCTGCGCCGGCATCGCCATCCAGGCGGGCTACACCCTCATCATCGACAGGGACGCCACGGTGGCCGAGGCCGACCGCGCGGGCCTGTTCCTCATCGGTTTGCGGATCGAGGCATGACCATGCATCCGTCCAGACGAATCTGGCTCGTTGCCGGCGAGGATTCCGGCGATCAGCTCGGGGCCAAGCTCATGCGGGCGTTGTCGGACCTCTCCGACGGGCAGGTGACGTTCGGTGGGGTCGGCGGCGAGGCCATGGCCGCGCAGGGCTTCCTCTCCCTGTTTCCCCTCGATGACGTGGCGGTGATGGGCTACCTGCCCGTGGCGGCCCGCCTGCGCACCCTTCTGCGCCGCATTCGCCAGACAGTGCGGGACATCGTCGAGGCGCGCCCGGACGTCCTCGTCATCATCGACAGTCCCGGTTTCACCCATGCGGTCGCCTCGCGGGTGCGAAAGCGCCTGCCCGATCTGCCTATCGTCGATTACGTCTCTCCCAGCGTCTGGGCGTGGAGGCCTTGGCGTGCGGCGAAGATGCGGCCGTTCATCGACCACGTCCTGGCGCTCCTGCCCTTCGAACCGGAGGCGCATCGCCGGCTCGGCGGCCCGGACTGCACCTATGTCGGGCATCCGCTCATCGAGCGTCTGGCCGAGCTGCGCCCGGATTCCGCGGAGGCGGCGGCGCGGGAGGGGACGCCGCCGACCCTCGTGATCCTGCCGGGCTCGCGCCGCTCCGAGATCGAGCGGCTGATGCCGGTCTTCGGTGCCACCCTGGACCTTCTCGTGCAGCGATACGGGCCTATCGACGCCGTGCTCCCGGCGGTCACACGCCATCGCGCCATGATCGAGCGATTGGCCCTTTCCTGGTCCCGCCCTGTGACGATCGTGCATGGCGAGGCGGCGAAATACGCGGCCTTCCGGCGGTCCCGCGCGGCCCTGGCGGCCTCGGGTACGGTCACCCTCGAACTCGCCCTGGCCGGCGTGCCAATGGTCGTCGCCTACAAGGTCTCACGCCTCGAGGAGGCCGTGGCGCGGCGGCTGATCCAGGTGCCGACCATCGTGCTGCCGAATCTGATCCTCGGCGAGAATGCCATGCCCGAATTCATTCAGGCCGAATGCACCCCCGGGCGCCTGGGCGAGGCCCTGCTTCCGCTCCTCAAGGGCGGCGCGGCGCGTGACGCACAGGTGCGCTCGCTTCAACGCATCGACGGCTCGATGCGCCTCGCGGGCGATGACGAGCCGAGCCGCAAGGCAGCGAGAATCGTGCTGTCGGCGGTCCGCCCTGCGGTCAGCGGGTCGTCGTCGACGTAAGCGCTTTCGGTCTCGCGCCCCGCATGACTTCCGAGGCCTGGAGGGCGCTGGGCGGGAGGGCCCGGTCGTCCGCCCCGCGTGTCGAGGACAGGGACGGCATATCCGGTGTTCGCGCTGCCTCGTCGCGTCCGAAAGCGTAGCCGGCATTCACGCCCGCATAGAAGCCGGTGAAATCCTCGGCCTGCGCTGGAACCGCGAAAGCCATCGGCAGGCACAGGCTCATCGTCATGAAGACGGTACGCATCGCTGTTCCCGGCACCCGGCATCGTCCCTTCGGATCGTTTCGTTCGGAGACCGTCATAGGGTTTCCCCCGAGGATGCTGGATACGAAAAACGGCGACCCGAAGGCCGCCGCTGATTCGTCTCTCCGTGGGCAAGGCCGCGTAACCGCGGTCTGACCCGAAAGCTCTCTCACCGATCAGTAATCGGCGTTGATGCTCTGAGCCTCGCGGCCCTTCTGGCCGTCGATCACGCTGAGGGTGACCTGCTGGCCTTCGGCGAGGGACTCGAGTCCGGCGCGCGACAGGGCCGAGCGGTGCACGAACACGTCCTTGCCGCCGTCATTGACGGAGACGAAGCCGAAGCCCTTGGCCGGGTCGTACCACTTCACGGTGCCGCTCATCTCGACGGACGGACCGCTGGCGAAACGACCGCCACCGCCGCCAGCGCCACCGCCGAAGCGATCGTTGCCGCCGCCGTAGCCGCCGCCACCGCCGCTGAAGCGATCACCACCACCGAAACCACCGGCGCGGGGTGCGGGCGCACGACGCGGGGCCTCGGCCTCGGCCGTCGAGGTGTCGACGCTGGTCACGTCCGTGACCTGCGGACCCTTCTGGCCCTGCGCGGTATGGACGGTCAGGCGCGTGCCGGGAAGCAGATCGGCATGGCCCGCAGCCTCGACTGCGCGGATGTGAAGGAACGCGTCGCCGGAACCGTCAGCCAGTTCGACGAAGCCGAAGCCCTTCTCCTTGTTGAACCACTTGACCGTCGCGTCACGCTCCGGTCCAGAGGGAGCGGCTGCAGCACGGGCCGGACCACGATCGAAACCGCCGCCGCCACCGCCATATCCACCGCCGAAGCCACCGCTCGGGGGTGCCTGATCCGGCCAGCGAGGCTCGGCACCACCCTCATCGAAGCCGCGCTTCTGCGGCCCCCTGAAATCACGACCACGTCCCATCGAAAGCTCGCAAAAACCGTCCGCCGACCATCTGTCTTTGAATACCGGGTGCGCGCCGTCCCAGACGGGCACTTCACCACACTATCATCACTCTCAGCAGCGGTGACCAAGAATAACGCCTTAGTCCTGACTGAATCTTGGCTCTCTCGCAAGGTGCTTCTCGCCGGACTCTGCAAGGTTCCGCGGATTTCCTGCGACAGATTACGTATTCCGTTCCGTCTCAGGCCTGCCTTTTCGACAGGAGGCCATTGCGTACAGGATGCGCAAACGCCATGCGGATGAACGACTTCGCGTTCCCAATTTTTCCTGATCGCGTTAGGAAAATGCACATCGATGGCCGCTAGGATGCGCGCAGGCGCCTGCGAAAGCCGGTGGCCCGGAACCCCTAGCCGATGATCGCAACCCCGTCATTTCCGGATCTTTCGGCCCTCGTCGTGGACGAGAGCCTCTATATTCGCCGAATCGTTCGCGACATGCTGATGCGCGTGGGAATCAAACGCGTCCTCGAAGCGCCGGACGGTGCCGAGGCGCTGGGTGTGCTGGCCGAGAGCAAGCCGGACATCACGATCATCGACTGGGACCTCGCCATCCTGTCCGGCGAGGAGTTCATCCGCCTCGCCCGCACGCCCACCACGTCGCCGTCGCCCACCGTGCCGATCATCCTGATGCTGGCGCAGCCCCGCCGCAACGTCGTCGACCGTGCCATCTCCCTCGGGGTCAACGAGATCATCGCCAAACCGTTCTCGCCCAAGACCCTGTGGTCGCGCCTGGACGAAGTCATCAACCGGCCCCGGCCGTTCTCCCAGGTGAAGAGCCTCCTGCGTCCGGTGCCGAGAATGACGGCAGCCGGCAAAGCTCTCTAAGCCGATCATAGATCGAGGCTTTGCACTGACGCCCAAGGCCTGTAGGCTTCTTATCGCATGATGGTCGACCTACCCGGTCGGGCCACGATCGAGGATGCCGGCTAGGCCGATGAGGGAAGAGAGCGCCGCCATGATGCCGGCCCGCCCTATGGCTGGCCCGTCTTCACCGAGCGCTCCCGCCTTGCCGGATGCGGCTCGGTCGCCCGTGGTGGGTTACCGGCCCGGACGGCGCAATGCTTACGCCGCCCTCGACCTCGGCACGAACAATTGCCGCCTTCTGATCGCCGAGCCTGCGTCCCACGGCTTTCGCGTGGTCGATGCCTTCTCGCGCATCGTCCGGCTCGGCGAAGGGCTGGGGACGTCCGACCGTCTCAGCGAAGCCGCGGTGGAGCGCACGCTGGAGGCTCTGCGCGTCTGCCGCGCCAAGATGGAATCACGCGGCGTCGCCCGTGCCAAGATCATCGCCACGGAAGCGTGCCGGCTTGCCGTCAACGGGGCGGATTTCGTGGCGCGCGTGCGCGACGAGGTGGGGCTCGATCTCGAAATCGTCGACCGGCAGACCGAGGCCTACCTCGCCGTCACCGGCTGCGCCGCCCTCGCCGACCCCTATTCGGAATCGGTGGTCATCTTCGATATCGGCGGCGGCTCCACCGAGATCGCCTGGCTCGACGGCGCGGCCACCAACCCCTCGGCGGACCCCACCTTACGGATCCGCGCCTGGGATTCCCTCCCCGTCGGGGTGGTCACCCTGGCCGAGCGGCACGGAACGGCCGATGTCACCCGCCTGACGTTCGAGGGCATGGTGGAGGAGGTGGCCGACATGCTGTCGCGCTTCGCCATCCGCGCCGCGCCGGCTGCCAATGCTCGGCATTTCCATCTCCTCGGCACGTCCGGAACGGTGACGACGCTGGCCGCCATGCATCTGCGACTGGCACGCTACGAGCGCCGCCGCGTCGATGGCTTGTGGATGAGCGACGGCGAAGTCAGCGACGCCATCGACGATCTGCTCGACACGCGCCTCGACCAGAGGGCAGACAATCCCTGCATCGGCCGTGATCGGGCCGATCTCGTGCTCGCGGGTTGCGCCATCCTGGAAGCGATCCGCCGGGCATTCCCCTCCGAACGGCTACGCATCGCCGACCGGGGGCTGCGCGAAGGTCTTTTGATGAACATGATGCGCGAAGACGGCGTCTGGCGCCGCGGAGGCTACCGTTGACCGACAGGCGTGGTGCGGGCGGCGGGTTGCGGGGCGATCTCAAGCAGCGGGTCAAGACGGGGCGAGGCCGCACCGCCTCTCAGAAGCGCTGGCTCGAACGGCAGCTCAACGATCCCTACGTGGCGCGGGCCAAGCGCGAGGGATACCGTTCCCGCGCGGCCTTCAAGCTTCTCGAGATCGACGAGCGCTTCAAGATCCTGAAGCCGAACCAGAAGATCATCGATCTGGGGGCCGCACCCGGCGGCTGGTCCCAGGTCGCCGCCAAGATCGTCGGGCCGAGCGGGCGGATCGTCGGCATCGATCTGCTCGAGATCGAGCCGATGGTCGGCGTCGAGTTCATCACCCTCGACTTCCTCGATCCCGACGCCCCGAAGCGGCTGATCGATCTTCTCGGCGGGCAGGCCGATATCGTCATGTCCGACATGGCGGCGAACACGACCGGCCACAAGCAGACGGACCATCTGCGCATCATCGGCCTCGCCGAGACCGCCGCCGAATTCGCCCGCGAGGTGTTGGCGCCGGGCGGCACCTATCTCGCCAAGGTCTTCCAGGGCGGGACGGAGGGCACGCTCCTCGCCGACCTGAAACGCGACTTCACCCTGGTGCGCCACGTGAAGCCCTCGGCGAGCCGCGCCGATTCGAGCGAACTCTACGTGCTGGCGACCGGGTTTCGCGGAGCCGTCGCCGAAACTGCCGAGGACGACGCCTGACAGCGGATGGCAATGAGGGCTCGCATGGCCGTCTGCCGGTTTGATCGCGGGGCGGCGACCGTTCGCCGGGCGAGCTGATGTCGACCGGCGGTTGGGATCTGCGCCGCCCAGTATGAGCCGTCGCGGTCAGAGTCCCGGCGGGATCAGGATCGGGTAGCATCGCGCGCCGGCACCCGCCGCCAGGACCTCGACCGCGCCCACGGTGGAGGCGTCGCCTGCCACATGCACGACGTCGGTGGTCTTCAGGCCGGTGAGATGCGCGGTGAGGGGGCCCGGACGAACATCCGGTGGGCGCTGCCGCGTCCTGTCGGCGACGAGGGTGATCCGTGAGACTCCCGTGGCCCTGAGCCAGTCGAGCGACGGACGCATGTAGAGGTCGAGGGGGTCGCTCGCCCCGATCACCACCACGATCTCGCGCTGTGGCTCGATGTAGCGCGCCGCCCGGGCGATCGCCCAGATCGGCGCGAAGCCGGTCTCGCGGCCGACGAGGAGAAGACGACCGCCGCCGGGACGATAATAGCCGCGACCGACCGGACCCTTGATCTTGACCGGATGCCCGAGAAGGATCTCCTCGCCGAGGGCATGGGCGACCGCGTCGCAGGCATGTCCGAGACGCAGGTGGAAGACGAGTTCGTTGAGCTCCGTCGTGCCGTCGAGGCGCAGGGTCGGGCTCACGTCGATCGGGTCGAACCCTTCGAACGTGGCGGTGACCTGGTGACCGGGCTCGATGTCGAGACGGCGCGTGATCGTGACCACGACCTCGACCACATGGGCGCCGAGGGGAACGATCTGCGTGACGGTGCCGACCCGGCGCGCCTGGGCGGCCGGCTTGACCTCGGCGAAGACGAGGCTCTCGGCCGCCTTGGACGGGCGGGGCGTGGAGAGCTTGACGGGCTCTGCCCGGTGCAGGCGGGCCTGGGCGCGGCGCGACGACGGGCTGGCGCCCTGGCCGAGGAGATGTGACCCGTGCAGGCCGGTGGTGGGGGCGATCACGCCGTCGGCAAGGGCGGCTTCGAGCGGCGTATCGCCGGTCGAGACCCGCACGGCCTTGCCGTTGACGACAAGCGAGCAGCGCGCGCTCATGGTCGAGCCTCGAATGGTGAGAGAAGTCGAAAGGAAGCCGGCGTCGGATGACGCGCGCCGGCCGATGGCGGAGACCTCACCGGTGTCCGTCGAGCAACTGATCCACGAGAGCGGCCCAGCGGTCGCGCACCGCGCAGGCTTCCGGCGAGAGCGGTGCCGGCCCGGCGAGACGCTCGACGCTGGCACGGACGCTGGCGGCTTCTTCCCGCTCGGCGCGCAGGACCGCCTTCATCACCATGATCTCGGAGCGCAGCCGCGCCAGGTCGTCGGACGGTGCGGCCTCCTCGGCCACCTCCGCCCGCGGCTCCACCGGCAATGTCACCGGTGCGATGTCCACGCGCTTCCGCGCGGCGCCGGTGCGGATCGGGCGCGCCATGAGGCGCTTCACGATATCCGAGCCGAAATCCTCGCCCGGGCCGAATTCGTCACCTAATCGCAATGCCGCTTCGGCCATCACGCCCGCCTCCTGTCGAACGGCAGACCGTGCCGCGCCGCTCGATCCATCTCGACCGTCACGATGAGCGATCATGGTTAAGGGAGGTTTAATTCAACCGTCGCGGTTTGGCGATCAGGCCGCTTCCGGTGCCGCGCCGACCAGTTGGCGGGCCTGGAGCATCGACATCGGGTCGCCGAAGGCGGGACCTTGCGCGTATTCGCAGCCGAACTCGGCCAGGGCCTGTGCGTCGGTTTCGTTCTCGGCGCCGTCGGCGATGATCGCGAGGCCGAGTTCCTGGGCCATCTTGACGATGGAGCGCAGCATCACCGAGTGCCCGGCCGCCATCTGGCGCACGAAACTCGGGTCGATCTTGATCGTGTCGAACGGGAACCGCTGGAGATAGGACAGGGCCGAGTAGCCGGTGCCGAAATCGTCCAGCGAGAGGCCCGCCCCGAGATCGTGGATGCGGCTCAGCATCTGGGCCGCGTATTCCGGGTTCTCCATCACCAGCCCTTCGCCGAGTTCGAGCTTGAGCGAACCAGGAAGCACGCCCGAGCGGGCCAGGATCGTCTTCACGTCGTGAAGCAGGTCGTGCCGGAGGATCTGCCGCGAGGACACGTTCACGCATGCGAAGATCGGCGGATCGACGTCGAGGGAGCGCTGCCAGGCGGCGAGTTCGAGGGCCGTGCGCTCCAGGGCGAAGATGCCGAGATTGACGACGAATCCGCTCTCCTCGGCGATGGGCATGAAGGTGGAATGCGGAATGCGGCCGAGCTTGGGGTGGTCCCAGCGCAGGACCGTCTCGAACCCCGCTACCGTGCGGTCCTCCAGGCGGACGACGGGCTGGAACAGCACCTTCATCTCGTTGCGGTCCAGGGCGCGGCGCAGGTCGGCTTCGAGCATCAGCCGGTCGCTGCGTTCGTTGCGCATGGAGGCGCGGAACACTTCGGTGCGGTCGCCGCCGTTGCGCTTGGCCTGGATCATCGCGATCTCGGCGTTCTTGAACACGTCCTCGCGCTTCAGGGCGGCACCGGCCTCGTGCAGGACGATGCCGATGGAGACGGTGAGGAAGATCTCGCGGTCGGCATAGGTGATCGGCGTGGCGATGGCCCGGCGGATCATGTCCGTGAAGGCGAGGATGCGGTCCGGCTCGCGCTCCGAGAGCAGGATCAGTCCGAACTCGTCGCCTGCGATGCGGGCCAGGGAATCCTGCGGGCGCAGAAGCCGGCCGAGACGGCGCGACAGGGTGAGCAGGATCGAATCGCCCGCCGAAAGACCGATGGCGTCGTTGATCGCCTTGAACCGGTCGACGTCGAGGAGGATCGTCGTCGGTTTGAGGCGCGCGTCCTGGCTCGCGAAGGCGAGGGCGGCGTCGAGGCGGTCGTTGAACAATTCGCGGTTGGGCAGGCCGGTGAGGCTGTCGTGGATCGCGTCGTAGAGCAGACGCTCCTCGGCCGTCTTCACCTCGGTAACGTCCGAGATGGTGCCGACGATGCGGATGACCTCACCGTCCGGTCCGATCACCGGCCGGGCCTTCAGCCGGTACCAGACATAGAGGCCTTCGGTGGAGCGCAGGCGGAAATCGTGGACGATGCGGCCGCGCCGTTCCTCGATCACCGTGTCCAGGGCGGCCGAGTATCGGTCCACGTCGAAGGGGTGGACGAGGCCGAGCCAGTTCGAGGCCGGCCCCTCGAGGGTGCCGCGCTTGAGGCCGAGCTGGTTCTCGATCTCCTGTCCGGCGAAGACCCGGTCGGCCGGCACGTCCCAGTCGAAGACCACGTCGCCGGCGCCGGTCAGGGCCAGGGCACGCCGTTCGGTGTCCGAGACTAGGGAATGGGTCATCCCGCCCCCGGTGAAGGCGTGCTGCATCACCGTGAAGCCGATGAGCATGACGATGAGGACGAGGCCTCCGATGAGCGCCGGCTGGACGAGGTCGCTGCCGATCTGGCCGGTGATGGCGAAGCCCGCGGCCACGACCCAGACGAGGAGCAGGAACCAGGTCGGCACCAGGAGGATCGCCCGGTCGTAGCCGTTATGGATGGCCAGATAGACGATCAGCAGCAGGCCGACGCCGGCGACGGCGGCGATGGAGATGCGGGCGACGCCCGCCGCCACCGGCGGGTCGAACACCGCCAGGCCCACGAGGCCGGCCAGGAACGCGAGCCAGAAGAAGGCCACATGGCCGTAGCGCACATGCCAGCGGCTCAGGTTGAGATAGGCGAACAGGAAGACGAGGAGCGTCGCACCCAGCACCGCCTCGGCGGAGGCCCGGTAGACCCGCTCGGCCACTTCGGTGACGGGAAAGACCCGCTGCAGGAACCCGAAATCGATGCACGCATAGGCGAGCACCGCCCAGGCGAGGGCGGCGGCCGCGGGAAAGATGATCGCGCCCTTCACCACGAAGATGATCGTGAGGAACAGGGCGAGCAGGCCGGCGATGCCGATGATGATGCCCTTGTAGAGCGTCAGGCCGGTGGATTTCTTGCGGTAGGCTTCCTGGTCCCAGAGATAGACCTGCGGCACGTTCGGCCCGTTCAGCTCGGCGACGAAGGTGACGGTGGCGCCGGGATCGAGGGTGATCACGAACTGGTCGGCTTCCGGGTTCTCGTCCCGCTCGGGTCTGATGCCCTGGCTCGCCGTGATCGCCGCGATGCGCGAGCCGCCGAGATCCGGCCAGATCACGCCCGAGCCGACGAGACGGAAATGGGGCGCCACGAGGACCCGGTCGACCTGCTCGTCGGTGTCGTTGGTGAGCGCAAAGACCATCCAGTCGGGCCGCGCTCCGCTGTCGCGGGCCTTCACCACGATGCGCCGGACGATGCCGTCCTTGCCGGGGGCGGTGGAGATCTGGATCAGGTCGCCGTCCGAGCGATAGCGCTCGATCATCGGCGTCAGATCGATCGCCGGAGCGTCGAGGGTCACGCGCACGGCTTCCACGGCCGAAGCCGGCATCCCCGTTCCGAGGAAGCCGATCAGGAGCGAGACGAAGGCGGTGAGGACGAGGAAAGATCTGCGCAACGGGCGAGTGTTCCGGCCGGGCGGGCACTGACGAGGAATACGGCTCAGCTTGTGGCCCAGTCGTACCGGCGGGGGGGTCCACGGACAAGGCGAGCGGCTTGCCCGCAATCGCGGCACCCACTGCTTCTTGGCGTAGCGCCGAGACGTTTTGGATCGCGTCCTTTTGCGGCCAAAACAAGCCGGACACACTTCTGAAACGTGGAGGCGTACGCCCGGATCGCTCCCAGGGGCGACAATCGCCGGTATGAGATCATACCTACGACCCTTTACCGGGCGTTCGGTCGGTCGTCGAAAGCCTTATCCTCGACGCCGGGCCAGCGGCGCCCCTCAATTCGCCCGCAGCACGCCCGTCATCTTTTCCAGGGACGGGAGCTTCTTGATCGGGCCGATCGCGGCGAGCGTCGGAGCGCCCGAGAGCAGGCGCAATCCCGCCGCCCTGACGTCATCCACCGTGACGGCATCGATCTTGGCGATGACTTCCTGAGGCGGGATCACCCGGCCCCAGGCGAGCATCTGGCGGGCATTGCGCTCGATCCGGCCGCCGGGGGTCTCCAGGGCCGACAGGAGTGCCACCTTCACCTGCGCCTTGGCGCGGGCGACCTCCACGGAATCGGCATCGCGCGCCGCCTTGGCCGTGGCCGCCAGGGTCACGTCGACGAGTTCGGCGAGATCCGAGCCGGACGTGCCGGCGCCGATGCCGAACAGGCCGCAATCGACGAAGGACCAGTGGAACGCCTGAATCTCGTAGGCGAGGCCGCGGGTCTCGCGCACCTCGTGCCAGAGCCGCGAGGTGAGACCGCCGCCGAGCACCTGCGCGAACATGTGGAGGGCGTAATAGCCTTCGTCGCGAAAGGAGAGGCCGGGCAGGCCCAGCACGAGATTGGCCTGTTCGAGCTTCTTCTGAATCCGCTTCTCGCCGCCGACATAGGTGCCGGGGACCATGTCCGGGGCGACCGTCGCCGGCATCCCGCCGAAATGATGCTCGGCCGCCTCGACGATGGCCTCGTGCGAGATGGCGCCCGCTGCGGCCACGACGATGCGGTCCGGGGTATATTCGCGGGCGAGATAGGCTTCGATGGCGTCGCGGTCGAAGCTCGCTATGGTCTGCGGCGTGCCGATGATCGGACGGCCGATCGGCTGGTCTGGAAACGCCGCCGCGGTGAAGGCCTCGTAGACCACGTCGTCGGGCGTATCCTCGATGGCGGCGTATTCCTGCAGGATCACGCCCTTCTCGCGAGCGAGTTCACCCGCGTCGAAGACCGAGCGGGTGAGGATGTCGCCGATGACGTCCAGGGCGACGCCGGCATCCTCGCCGAGCACGCGTGCGGTGTAGCTCGTACCCTCGGCGCTGGTGGCGGCATTGATGTCGCCGCCGACATTCTCGATGTCCTCGGCGATCCGTCGGGCCGAGCGGGTCTCGGTCCCCTTGAACGCCATGTGCTCGATGAGGTGGCTGAGGCCGCCCTCGTCGGGCCGCTCGTGGCGCGACCCGGCGCCCACCCAGACGCCCAGGGTCGCGGTGGCGACACCCGGCATCGTCTCCGTGGTGACGGTGATGCCGTTGGAGAGGCGGGACACCTTCAGGCCGGGAGAAGCGCCATGGGTCGCGAAATGCTGGTTCATGGGTTCTCAGTTCCCCGCCGTGATGCGTGAATGTGCGCGGATGAAAGCTTCCACCGCCGCCTGATCGTTGGCGACGCGGGTGAAACGCTCCTTCCGATCCAGCAGATCGGCGAGGTGCGGCGGCAGGGCCGGGCGATGGCCACCCGTCGCCTGTGCGACCGCATCCGGAAATTTCGCCGGATGGGCGGTGGCCAGGGCGACGACGGGGGTCTTACCGTCTTTCTCCAGAAGGCGCCGGCCGGCATGAACGCCGATGGCGGTATGCGGGTCGATGACCATGCCGATCTCCCGGTGGACCCGCGCGATCTCGGCGATGACGGCTTCTTCGGGGACCGAGGCGGCATCGAACTCGTCACGGACGGCCTTGAGGACCGCCTCGTCGAGGTGGAAGCCGCCCGATTGCTTGAGACCGGCCATCAGTCGCGACAGGCTCGACGCGTCGCGGCCCAGAGCCTCGAACAGCAGGCGCTCGAAATTCGAGGAGATCTGGATGTCCATGGAGGGCGAGGTGGTCGGCTGGACGCCGCGAACCTCGTAGGCGCCATGCTCCAGGGTGCGGGCCAGGATGTCGTTGGCGTTGGTGCCGATCATCAGGCGCTCGATGGGCAGGCCCATGCGCTTGGCGACCCAACCGGCGAGGATGTCGCCAAAATTGCCCGTCGGCACCGCGAAGGAGACGGGGCGGTGCGGTGCGCCCAAGGCCACTGCGCTGGTGAAGTAATAGACCGCCTGAGCGGCGACCCGCGCCCAGTTGATCGAGTTGACGCCGGAAAGCCGCAGCTCGTCGGCGAAATCCGCGTGCTGGAACAAGGCTTTGACGATGTTCTGGCAATCGTCGAAATTGCCGTCGATGGCGATGGCGTGGACGTTGTCCGCGCCCACCGACGTCATCTGGCGGCGCTGCACCTCGGAGACGCGGCCATGCGGGAACAGGATGAAGATGTCGACCTGATCGAGCCCGCGAAAGGCCTCGACGGCGGCGCTGCCGGTATCGCCGGAGGTGGCGCCGACGATGGTGGCGCGGGAGCGGCGGGACCGCAGGACGTGGTCCATCAGCCGGCCGAGGAGCTGCATCGCCACGTCCTTGAACGCCAGCGTCGGACCGTGGAAGAGCTCCAGCAGGAACAGGTTGTCGTCGAGCTGCACCAGCGGACACACCGCCGGGTGGCGGAAGGTGGCGTAGGAGTCCTCGATCATCCGGTCGAGATCGGCATCCGCGATCTCGCCGTCGATCAGCGGCCGCAGGACGAGCTTGGCCGCGTCGGCGTAGCGCTGTCCGGCGAGCCCGGCGATCTCGGCACGGGAAATCTGCGGCCAACTCTCGGGCAGGTACAGACCGCCGTCGCGGGCGAGGCCGGCGAGGAGAGCATCGGAAAAGCTGAGGGGCGCCGCGGCGCCGCGGGTCGAAACGTGTAGCAAAGGGGCCTCCGGGAAGGGGGCCGGTCTACACGAAGTGGATGGCGCTGTCGAAAGCCGGAAATTGCCGCCTAAGCTGTGAGGGTGCACCGCCCCTGCGAGCGCAGCGACATGGCCCGCCATCCGGAAGCCTTGGGGGTTGCCCACCTCGCCAAAAATCATTCGATCACGCGTGCCCGCTCGACCGTGAACGAGGCGGCTTGCATCCAACAAGATATCGAGGTTCCGGGAAGACCGGATCGAGACCGTCCGCCTCGGACCTCGCCTATGCGTTGTCGCCGGGCGCCTTGACGAGGCGGCAGCCATTGATCCGCCATGTGCCGTCGCTCTGCTTTTCGAGGCTGTAGAGCGCAGTCCAGTCGATGCCGTTCTCGTCCTGCAGCGTCATGCCCAGGCTGAGACCGTCCTCGCCGCTCTCCTCGACACGATCGATGCTGAAGCTGCGGGCGCGGTAGACGGCACCGTATCCCTTCCGGACCATCTCGATGAACGTGTCCGGTGAGGCGAACATCCCCTGGATCGACGGGGCGGCCTGGGCATAGGCGGTGGCCGCGTCGTCCTTGCGGAACGCCGCGATCTGACGCTCCACCGTCGCCCTGGCTGCGAGCTTCGCCGCTTCGTCTGCGGCCCGGGCCGGTTCCGAAGCGAGACAGGTGAGGGCGATCAGCAGGGAGAGGACGGCGCGCATGGACCACACTCCGCGATGGGGATGTCCGACGTCAGGATAGCGCGACGCGTCCGGCCGGCAAGAGCGAGCCCGGATCCCGAGCCCTGCCGGCTTCCTTATGTGGCCGGGTTGCTCGCGGAGCCGTCCCGTTCTTCCGAAAGACGCTTCCACGCGAAGACGCCGAAGACGCCGACCAGGCAGGCGGCGATGCCGAACCATGTGAAGGCGTATTGCATGTGGTTGTTGGGAAGGTCGACGCGAAGCTGTCCGCCCTTGGGCCAGCCGCCGGGGTTCGGCGTGGCATCCGCCTCGATGAGATAGGGCATCACGGTGAGCCCCCTCGCAGCGGCGATGCCGTCGATGTCGCGATGGAACCACTCTCCCTTGGCGGGCTCCGGCGGCGGCACGAACATGGTCCGTATCTCCGGACCGCGCAGCATCCCGGTGATCGTGACCGATCCGGCGACCTGTCCCGGCTGGCGACGCGCCGCATCCTTCAACTCCGTGGGCACGAAACCCCGGTTGACGATGACGAGGCTGCCGTCATCGTCCCGCTTCAACGGCGTCAGAACGTAGAAGCCCTGGAGCGCCTTGCCAGGCACGGCACCGGCCGCGAGACCGTGGACCAGGGTCTCCTGGTCGTTCAGCAGCGTCCCCGTCACCCGCACGCGCTCGAACTCGTCCCGCGCCGGATCCCAATCGTTTCGGGCCGGGAGAGGGGCAGGGGGCTCGGCGCGCGAGCGGGCGACGATGCGGCCGATCAGGGCTTCCTTCTCGCCCTTGCGATGCAACTGCCAGACGCCGAGGCTCAACAGGATGGCAAGGCAGATCAGCGAGGCGATGGCGGGCGCCGCCAGCGCCCGCACGGCGCCCGGACGAACAGGCTTGGGCATCAGCGAAAGCGCCCCTCCGCGGCCTTGTTGGCGAATTGAAGCGCCGCCAGCATTCCCTTCAACGGGCGCACGAGGGCGAGGCTCAGCCCGACCGACAGGGTGATGGCCACGACCGCATGGACCCAGATCGGCGGCTCGAAGGTGATCTCGAGCCAGAGCGCCAGCCCGACGACGACGATGCCGACGATGGACATGACGAAGAAGGCGGGGCCGTCGCCGGAATTGAAGTTCGAATAGTCGAGGCCGCAGACCTCACAGGACGGCCGGAACGTGAGGAAGCCGTCGAACATCGCGCCCTTGCCGCAGCGGGGGCAGCGGCAGCGCAATCCGGTGGGAACTGGCGGCGGTAGCGGCCGAGGGTGATTCACGATGCTTGCTCCTCGGTGACGGGCGAGTCCGCCGTCCGTCCCATATGGGGTTCCCGGCAGTCATGGCACGAAAAAGGGCGGCTCGCGCCGCCCTGATTCTCATACCTGTGTCGCTTCGCCTCGATGAGGCGGGACCGGTGTCAGTGAGCCGCCGTGCCGGCGCCCCAGACGTAGATCGACGCGAACAGGAACAGCCAGACCACATCGACGAAGTGCCAGTACCAAGCGGCGAACTCGAAGCCGAGATGCTGCTGGACCGTGAACTGGCCGAGATAGACCCGGTATAGGCAGATCGCGAGGAAGATCGTGCCGATGATGACGTGAGCGCCGTGGAAGCCCGTCGCCATGAAGAAGGTCGCCGAGTAGATGCTGCCCGAGAAGCCGAAATGCGCGTGGCTGTACTCGTAGGCCTGGCAGGCCGTGAACAGCACGCCGAGGATGATCGTGAGCCACAGACCGTATTTAAGGCCCTTGCGGTCGTTGTGCAGCAGGGCGTGGTGAGCCCAGGTGATCGTCGTGCCGGAGGTCAGCAGGATCAGCGTGTTGAGGAGCGGCAGGTGCCAGGGATCGAACGCCTCGATGCCCTTGGGCGGCCAGGTGCCCCCGGTGAAATCCAGGCGCGTGGTCTGGATCGGGTCGGCGGTGTAGAGCGCCGCCTCGAAATAGGCCCAGAACCAGGCGGCGAAGAACATCACCTCGGAGGCGATGAACATGATCATGCCGTAGCGGTGGTGAAGCTGCACCACGCGGGTATGGTCGCCGGCATTCGCCTCGTGGACGACGTCGCGCCACCAGGAGAACATGACGTAGAGCACACCGATCGTGCCGGCGCCGAAGATGTAGGGGCCGGGGCTGAGCGTGCCGATCTGCAGGCTCTTCATCCAGAACACGGCGCCGAACGCCATGAGGAAGCCGGAGAAGGCACCCAACAGCGGCCAAGGGCTCGGGCTCAAGATATGGAAGTCGTGATTCTTGGCGTGCGCCTCGGCCATCTCAATTCTTCTCCTCACCCCGGGCCCAATGCCGCGAACGGCTCTGACCTTCTGAACGTTCGGCTACACCGGAACCCTTAATCGGGACGGCGCAGTGTTGTCACGCTTGAGACCTCAAAAAACCTGGCGCGTACAAAACGCGTCCCGCCAAATTATTTGACGACCTCAGAAATTGGTTTTCGCACCCTTGCCGTCCGTCGTCGCCAGGGCGGCCGAGGGCTGGCCGTTCTTCGACGCGAAGTAGGTGTAGGAGAGCGTCAGTTCCTGCAGATGGGCGGTGTTCGAATCGGCGCGTACGGCCGGATCGATGTAGAACACCACCGGGAAATCCATCGTCTCGCCGGGCTGCAACGTCTGCTCGTTGAAGCAGAAGCACTGGATCTTCACGAAGAAGCTGCCCATGAGCCCGGGCTGAACATTGTAGGTCGCGATCCCCGTCGAGGGGGTCGTCCCCGTGTTCTTCACGCGGAAGAACACGGTCTTCGTTTCGCCCAGACGCGCCTCGATCTTCGGCGTCTCCGCGACGAAGCGCCAGGGCAGGGTCGACGCGACATTGGTGTCGAAATGGACGACCATGCTGTCGTCCATCGCGACCTGCGTGGGAGCGAGCCCGACCCGCGGCGTGCCGTCATAGCCGGTGGCCTTGCAGAACATGTCGTAGAGCGGCGCCGACGCGAAGGCGAGGCCGACCATTCCCATAGCCAGACCCGCACAGGCGAGGGCGGTGACCGAAGCCTTGCGGTTCGGCGTGCTGCTTCGCTTGGTTGGCATGTCGGTCATGATGACGTCCGACTCTCTTCGCTGAACGGTCCGGTCGATCGGGTCACAGCGGGCGGTTGAGGATCTGCGGTCCGAGCTTGGCGATGGTCAGGGCGTAGAAGATGGCCACGAGGACGAACAGCACCGTGGCGATGGCGATCGAGCGCCTGCGCTGGCGCTGCTGCTCCTCGGGCGTCAGACGCCGCGGCGGCGTGGATTTCTCCGGCATCGAGGTCACGCGAGCACCGCGCGGTAGAGCCCGAGGCCCTGCTCGGCCAGGACCGCCGAGAACAGCAGGAACAGGTAGAGGATGGAAAAGCCGAACATGCCGAGGGCGGCCTTGCGTTCCGCCTCGCCCTCGCGGTTGCGGTAGACATGGACGCTGAAGGCCAGCATCCCGAGGCCGCCGATGAAGGCGGTGACTCCGTAGAGCCAACCACCGAAGCCGAGGAACACCGGGGCGAGGCCCACCGGGAACAGCACGATCGAGTAGTAGATGATCTGGCGGCGGGTGGATTGCGGCCCGGCGACGTTGGGCATCATCGGGATGCCGGCCTTGGCGTATTCGCCGGCCTTGATCAGCGCGAGCGCCCAGAAATGCGGCGGGGTCCAGATGAAGATGATGAGGAACAGGATCGTCGATTCGATGCCCACCGATCCCGACACGGCCGCCTGACCGATCATCGGGGGCAGGGCACCGGCAGCGCCGCCGATGACGATGTTCTGCGGCGTCGCCCTCTTCAGCCACATGGAATAGACGACGGCGTAGAAGACGATCGTGAAGGCCAGGAGCGAAGCGGCGAGCCAGTTCGAGGCGAGGCCGAGCACCAGCACCGAGCCCACCGACAGGACGATGCCGAAGGCCAGGGCCTCGCCGGGCTGGATGCGGCCGCCGGGTATCGGGCGGGTCGCGGTGCGGGTCATGACCGCGTCGATATCGGCATCCCACCACATGTTGAGGCAGCCGGAGGCGCCGGCGCCCACCGCGATCATCAGGAGCGAGATCACGCCGACGACGGGCTGGATGTGAACGTGCGAGACCACCATGCCGACGAGGGCGGTGAAGATCACCAGCACCATCACGCGCGGCTTCAGGAGTGCGAAGAAATCCGCGACCTCACCACCGACCATCATCGGGGTCGGCGCGAAATCGTGCGGCTCGGCGGCAGCGGAGACGCTGTTCGACAGGCTCGTCATGGGGTCCCGATACTGTTGTCGGTATGGCCGGAATTCGGATCACGCCGTCTCTGGCGCCGCCCTTTGCGGGATGTCGCTCGGTGAAGAGGGGCATCCGGTAAAGAGCGAGGACCGCTCACGCGATCCTCGCAATCCCTAGTGTCGTTTTAGAACAATCGTAATTTCGAAGCCGATCGCGATCGTGAAGACGGCAGTGCCTCAGTGACCGTGGTCGTCGACGATGGTCGGCAGCGTCTCGAACTGGTGGAAGGGCGGCGGCGAGGAGAGCGTCCACTCGAGGGTGGTGGCGCCTTCGCCCCACGGATTGTCGGCAGCGCGGACCTTCGAACGGAAGGCGAGGACGACGCCGATGAAGAACACCACCATGCCGAGAGCGAAGATGTGACCGCCCCAGGTGGAGACCTTGTGCCAGCCGGCGAAGGCTTCCGGGTAGTCGGCGTAACGACGCGGCATGCCGGCGAGACCCAGGAAGTGCATCGGGAAGAACAGGACGTTCGCACCGATGAAGGCCAGCCAGAAGTGCAGCTTGCCGGCCCATTCCGGGATGACGTAGCCGGTCATCTTCGGGAACCAGTAGTAGACACCGGCGAAGATGATGAACACGGCGCCGAGCGACAGCACGTAGTGGAAGTGGGCGACGACGTAATAGGTGTCGTGCAGGTACTTATCGACCGCCGAGTTCGCCAGCACGACGCCGGTGACGCCGCCGACCGTGAACAGGAAGATGAAGCCGACTGCCCAGTGCATGGCGGCGGTGAAGCGGATCGAGCCGCCCCACATCGTCGCGATCCACGAGAAGATCTTCACGCCGGTGGGTACCGCGATGACCATGGTGGCGAAGACGAAATAGGACTGCGTCTGGAGCGACAGGCCGACCGTGTACATGTGGTGAGCCCACACGACGAAGCCGACGACGCCGATGGCGACCATGGCATAGGCCATGGCGAGGTAGCCGAACACCGGCTTGCGCGAGAATGTCGAGATGATGTGGGAGACGATGCCGAAGGCCGGCAGGATCATGATGTACACTTCGGGGTGGCCGAAGAACCAGAACAGGTGCTGGTAGAGCACCGGATCACCACCGCCGGCCGGATCGAAGAAGGTCGTGCCGAAGTTGCGGTCGGTGAGCAGCATCGTGATCGCGCCGGCGAGGACCGGGAGCGACAGGAGCAGCAGGAACGCGGTCACCAGCTCGGCCCAGGCGAACAGCGGCATCTTGTGCAAGGTCATGCCCGGCGCGCGCATGTTCAGGATGGTGGTGATGAAGTTGATGGCGCCCAGGATCGAGCCGGCGCCCGAGAGGTGGAGGGCGAAGATCGCGAAGTCCACGGACGGGCCGGGATGGCCGGAGGTGGAGAGCGGCGGGTAGACGGTCCAGCCCGTGCCGGCACCGGTGGTTCCGGGGGCGCCTTCGACGAACAGCGAGCAGACGAGGCTCGCGAAGCCGGCGACGGTCAGCCAGAACGAGATGTTGTTCATGCGCGGGAACGCCATGTCTGGCGCGCCGATCATGAGCGGGACGAACCAGTTGCCGAAGCCGCCGATGAGCGCCGGCATCACCATGAAGAACACCATGATGAGGCCGTGGCCGGTCACGAACACGTTGTAGGTGCCGGGATTCGAGAAGTACTGCAGGCCGGGCTCTTCCATCTCCATGCGGATGCCGAAGGAGAGGAACGCGCCGATGATGCCCGCGCAGAACGCGAACAGGAGGTAGAGCGTGCCGATGTCCTTATGGTTGGTCGACAGGAACCAACGGGCGAAGAAGGACGGCGTATGGGAGGCGTGGGCGTCGTGATGCCCTGATTGTGCTGTGGCGGTTGCCATCGTTGCAGACCCTGTTCAGGTTTCTCTAAATCTCTCGATTTGCGAATGGACCGACCCGGTGAAGGGCCGGTCCAGCCGGTGCCGTCGGGCGGCGCCGGAAAAAGCCGCTACTTGGCTTCTGCGAACTTCGAACCTTCATCGAGGCGGGCGAACTTGGTCTTCCCCTCGGCGAGCCAAGCGGCGTAGGCCTCGTCGCTCACCACCTGCACCGTGATGGGCATGTAGGCGTGGCGTGCGCCGCAGAGCTCCGAGCACTGGCCGTGATAGGTGCCCTCACGCTCGGCCTTGAACCAGAACTGGTTCAGGCGGCCGGGGATCGCGTCGATCTTGAACCCGAAGGACGGCATCGCCCAGGAGTGCAGCACGTCGGCCGCGGTCACCTGGATCTTCACGATCTTGTTCACCGGAACGACCATGTCGTTGTCGGTGCCCAGCAGCTTGGGCTGCTTGTCTTCGTCGATATTGGCATCGAAGGTGAAGCCGCCGCCGTTCTCCACGGCCGGGTACTCGTAGGACCAGTACCAGGCATGACCGATCACCTTGATGATGACGTCGGCCTTGGGGTCCGAGAGCTGGGTGCGCAGCAGGCGGAACGAGGGGATGGCCACCGCCACCAGGATCAGCACCGGGACGATGGTCCAGGCGATTTCGATCATGGTGTTGTGAGTGGTCTTGGACGGGACCGGGTTCGCCTTCGCGTTGAACTTGAAGATGCAATAGACGATCAGGCCCAGCACGAAGGCCGAGATGCCGAAGGAGAGCCAGTGCATCCCCTGCTCGAACGTGTGAATGTCCCGCGCGTTCTCTGTGACGGCGACCTGACGGTCCATCTGCCACGGCTCGGGCTGGCCGATGCCCGCCGCCAGAGCGGCTGTAGAAACGAGGGCGGTGCCGAGCGCAGCAAAAGCGCCCGCAGCAAGTCCCCATGATGACCGGTGTTGCGCCTGCGTGGTCCGCATGTGCCTCTCGTGGCTCCCCTTGGTATCGTTCTACGTCGTCCCGCAGCGTCTTGCGACTTTTGACGTCGCGCGCAAGTCCTAGCTCAACGGGAAAGGCAAGCCTCGATCACGTATTTCGGGCCGGCATTGCCGGTGTCAGACCACATGGAGGTCGACGGCGCAACCGCAACAGCGTCGCATGGATGAGGCTTTCCCCGTAGTCCAGGCCGAAGGGAGCCCGAATGACGAGCGGGGTTCAAAGCGATTTTGCTCGGCGGCGAACTTAAATTTATCTTACAGCCGTCTTCGGGGCTGAATCCGTCGCCAGTATAGCGCCGTTCCCGCTATGGAGGGGGCTTGATCCCGTGCGAGGATGCCCGTGCCCATCCAGGTTTCGAACGCGCCGAAGGCCGGAACGGGGATGAACACGATAGGGTCCCGGCGGTGATCGAGCGTCTCGAATTCCTCCTTGCCTTGGCCCGCGAGCGGCATTTCGGCCGGGCGGCGCAATTCTGCAACGTGTCTCAGCAAACCCTGTCGGCCGGGGTGAAGCAGCTCGAAGAGCGACTCGGCGTCCTGCTGGTGGAGCGCGGGTCCCGCTTCCAGGGGTTCACCCCGGAAGGCGAGCGCGTCCTCGATTGGGCACGCCGGATCGTCGGCGACGCGCGCGCCATGCGGGAAGAAGTGGCCAGCTTGCGCCGAGGTTTGTCGGGTACCCTGCGGCTCGCGGCGGTTCCCACCGCGACGCCCATCGTCGCCTCGTTGACGACGCCCTTCCGTGCCCGCCATCCCGACGTGCGGTTCTCCGTCCACTCGACGACCTCCGGCGAGATCGGCCGGCTGATCGCCGACCACGAGATCGACGCCGGAATCACCTATCTGGAGAACGAGCCCCTCGGGAAAGTCATCGCGGTGCCACTCTACCGCGAGCGCTACCGCCTGCTCACGGCCATCGACGGCGTCTACGGCAAGAGGGATTCGGTCAGCTGGGAGGAGGTCGGTCGTCTGCCCCTGTGCCTGCTCACGCCGGACATGCAGAACCGCCGCATCATCGACGGTCACTTGCACAATGCCGGGCGGGATGCCGCGCCGCTGCTCCAGTCGAATTCGATGATCGTGCTGCTCACCCATGTCCGCACGGCGAAATGGGCGAGCGTGATGCCCGCTGTCCTCGCCGACAGCTTCCGCCTGAGTGAGCGCGTCCGCTCCGTTCCGATCGGTGAGCCCGACGTGAGCCACATGATCGGGCTGGTGGTGCCGGAACGGGACCCGATGACGCCCCTCTGCGCCGCGCTCATCGTCGAGGCCCAGGCGATCGCTCCCACCGTCGCCGACGACATCGCCTCGCTCTGACGGGCTGCCCCGCAACTCACTCGTCACACTGCCCTTTCGCAGCGCACAATAGAATTATAACAAAAAAGCATTGTCGACCGACCGAACCGCGCGATTGATTCACGTTCGGAGATATACCACCTTGGAACGACAACAAGTTCACTAGGTAGGAACAATGCTGCAGCACGAGCCCTGGAGCGCGCAGCGTGCGGCCGGCATCATCGCCGACCATACGCATCTCGAAGGCGCCACGCTCCCCATCCTCCACGCCTTGCAGGAGACCTTCGGTTACGTGGACGAGGGCGCGGTACCGCTGATCGCGGATGCGCTGAACCTGTCCCGGGCCGAGGTTCACGGCTGCATCACGTTCTACCACGACTTCCGTCGCGCTCCCTCGGGCAAGCATCAGGTGAAGCTGTGCCGGGCCGAGGCCTGCCAGGCCATGGGCTCGGACGCGTTGCATGCCGACATTCTCGCCCGCCTCGGGATCGATTGGCACGGGACGACGCCTGACGGTCAGATCACCGTGGAGCCCGTCTATTGTCTCGGCCTCTGCGCCAACGGTCCGGGCGCCCTGGTCGACGATGAGCCGCTCGCGCGCCTCACCGCAGATTCCCTGGAATCGGCCCTCACGGAGATGAAGTCGTGAGCATCACCATCTATGTCCCGCGCGACGCCGTCGCCCTCGGTCTCGGCGCCAACCGTGTCGCCCGCGCGATCTTCGCCGGCGCCGAGCGCCGCGGCCTCGACGTCACCATCGTCCGCACGGGCTCGCGCGGGATGCTGTGGCTCGAGCCCATGGTCGAGGTCGCGACCCCGGAGGGCCGCATCGCCTACGGTCCCGTCACTCCCGGCGATGTCGACGGCCTTCTCGATGCCGGTCTGGTGAACGGCGGCGAGCATGCCCTTCGCCTCGGCAAGCCCGAGGAGATGACCTATCTCGCCCGTCAGCAGCGCCTGACCTTCCATCGCTGCGGTGTGATCGATCCCGTCTCGGTGGAGGATTACCGGGCGCATGGCGGCTATAACGGGCTGGATGCCGCGCTGAAGCTCGATGCCGCCGGCATCGTGGCGCAGGTGCGCGATTCCGGTCTGCGCGGACGCGGTGGCGCCGGCTTCCCCGCCGGCATCAAGTGGAACACGGTTATGCTCGCCCAGTCCGAGCAGAAATACGTCGTCTGCAATGCCGACGAGGGCGATTCCGGCACCTTCGCAGACCGGATGATGATGGAGGGTGACCCCTTCAACCTCATCGAGGGCATGACCATCGCGGGCATCGCGACGGGTGCCACGCGCGGCTACATCTACCTGCGGTCCGAATATCCCCAGGCCTTCGCGACGCTCAAGGAAGCGATCGTCAATGCCCGGGCCGCCGGCTATCTCGGCGAGAACGTGGCGGGCTCGGGCAAGGCCTTCCATCTCGAAGTGCGCTTGGGCGCCGGCGCCTATATCTGCGGCGAGGAGACCTCTCTGCTGGAGAGCCTGGAGGGTCGTCGCGGCATCGTCCGCGCCAAGCCGCCGATCCCGGCACTCAAGGGCTTCCTCGGTCAGCCGACCCTCGTCAACAACGTCATGACCTTCACGGCCGTGCCCTACATCCTGGAGCACGGCGCCAAGGCCTATGCCGATTACGGCATGGGTCGTTCGCTCGGCACGCTGGCGATCCAACTCGCCGGCAACATCAAGCATGGCGGCCTCATCGAGTTCGCCTTCGGCATCACCCTGCGCGAGATCATCGAGGATTTCGGCGGCGGCACGCAGAGCGGCCGTCCGGTCCGCGCCGTGCAGGTCGGTGGCCCCCTCGGGGCCTACTTCCCCGACCATCTCCTCGACACGCCTCTCGATTACGAGGCGATGGCGGCCAAGAAGGGCCTCGTCGGCCATGGCGGCATCGTCGTGTTCGACGACACCGTGGACATGGCCAAGCAGGCTCGCTTCGCCTTCGAGTTCTGCGCGGTGGAATCCTGCGGCAAGTGCACCCCCTGCCGCATCGGCGCGACGCGCGGCGTCGAGACCATGGACAAGGTCATCGCCGGCATCCGTCCCACCGAGAATCTCGCCGTCGTGGCCGACCTTTGCGACGTCATGACCGATGGGTCGCTCTGCGCCATGGGAGGCCTCACACCGATGCCCGTCATGAGCGCGATCACCCATTTCCCCGAGGATTTCCAGCAGCGCGGACCGATGTCCGTGGCCGCTGAATAAGGAGGCGCGACCCATGGCCCTCATCAAAGAGATCGATTACGGCACCCCGATCCGGGTGAACGAGCAGACCGTCACCCTCACCATCGACGGCATGAGCGTGACCGTTCCCGCCGGCACCTCGGTGATGGCGGCGGCGATGCATGCCGGCACGCAGATCCCCAAGCTCTGCGCCACCGATTCGCTGGAAGCCTTCGGCTCCTGCCGCCTCTGCCTCGTGGAGATCGAGGGGCGGCGCGGCACGCCCGCCTCCTGCACCACCCCAGCCGAGAACGGCATGGTGGTCTCGACCCAGACGGACAAGCTCGCCAAGCTCCGCAAGGGCGTGATGGAGCTCTACATCTCCGATCACCCCCTCGACTGCCTGACCTGTGCCGCCAACGGCGATTGCGAGTTGCAGGACATGGCCGGCGCGGTCGGCCTGCGCGACGTGCGCTACGGCTATGACGGTGCCAACCACGTCAAGCCGACCTCGGACCAGTACCTGGCCAAGGATACGTCCAACCCGTATTTCACCTACGATCCGTCGAAGTGCATCGTCTGCAATCGCTGCGTCCGCGCTTGTGAAGAGACCCAGGGCACCTTCGCGCTGACGATCTCGGGCCGTGGCTTCGACAGCCGCGTGGCTGCCGGCCCCACCGACTTCTTCAATTCCGAATGCGTGTCCTGCGGCGCCTGCGTCCAGGCCTGTCCGACGGCGACGCTGCAGGAGAAGTCGATCATCGAGCATGGCCAGCCGGACCATTCCGAGGTCACCACCTGCGCCTATTGTGGCGTCGGCTGCTCGTTCAAGGCCGAGATGCAGGGCACCCGCATCGTCCGCATGGTCCCCTACAAGGACGGCAAGGCCAACGAGGGCCATTCCTGCGTCAAGGGCCGCTTTGCCTACGGCTACGCCACCCACAAGGACCGCATCACCAAGCCGATGATCCGCGACAAGATCACGGACCCCTGGCAGGAAGTGTCGTGGGAGGTCGCGATCGACCGCGCCGCGTCGGAGTTCAAGCGCATCCAGGCCAAGTACGGCAAGGATTCGGTGGGCGGCATCACCTCGTCACGCTGCACCAACGAGGAAGCCTATCTCGTCCAGAAGCTCGTGCGCGCCGCCTTCGGCAACAACAACGTCGATACCTGCGCCCGCGTCTGTCATTCACCCACGGGCTACGGCCTGATGTCGACGCTCGGCACCTCGGCCGGCACGCAGGACTTCGCCTCGGTGGCGCATTCCGACGTGATCCTCGTCATCGGCGCCAACCCGACGGACGGTCACCCGGTCTTCGGCTCGCGGATGAAGAAGCGCCTGCGTGAGGGTGCCAAGCTCATCGTCGCCGATCCGCGCAGGATCGACCTGGTGAAGTCGCCCCATATCGAGGCCGATTATCACCTGCCGCTGAAGCCCGGCTCCAACGTCGCTTTCATCAACGCGATGGCGCATGTCATCGTAACGGAAGGGCTCATCGACGAGGCCTATGTCCGCGAGCGCTGCGATCTCGGCGACTTCGAATCCTGGGCGCGTTTCATCGCCGAGGAGCGTCACTCGCCCGAGGCCCAGGCCGACAAGATCGGCGTGAACCCCGAGGACATCCGGGGTGCCGCCCGCCTCTACGCCACCGGCGGGGCCGCGGGCATCTATTACGGTCTGGGCGTCACCGAGCACAGCCAGGGCTCGACCATGGTCATGGGCATGGCCAACATCGCCATGGCCACCGGCAATATCGGCATGCTGGGCGCCGGTGTGAATCCGCTGCGCGGCCAGAACAACGTCCAGGGCTCCTGTGACATGGGCTCGTTCCCGCACGAGCTGCCGGGCTACCGCCACGTGTCGGACGATGCCACCCGCGAGACCTTCGAATCCCTGTGGGGCGTCCAGCTCGACAAGGATCCGGGCCTGCGCATCACCAACATGCTCGACGAAGCCGTCGATGGTGCCTTCAAGGGCATGTACATCCAGGGCGAGGACATCGCCCAGTCCGACCCCGACACGCACCACGTCACCGCCGGCCTGATGGCGATGGAATGCATCGTCGTCCAGGACATCTTCCTGAACGAGACGGCGAAATACGCCCACGTCTTCCTGCCGGGCGCGTCGTTCCTTGAGAAGGACGGCACCTTCACCAATGCCGAGCGGCGCATCAGCCGCGTGCGCAAGGTGATGCCGCCGCTGGCCGGCTACGGCGATTGGGAGGGCACGATCCTGCTCTCCAACGCGCTGGGCTACCCGATGAACTACTCGCATCCCAGCGAGATCATGGACGAGATCGCCTCGCTCACCCCGAGCTTCAAGGGCGTGAGCTTCGCCAAGATCGACGAGCTCGGCTCGATCCAGTGGCCGTGCAACGACGCCGCCCCCAACGGCACGCCGATGATGCACGTGGACCGCTTCGTGCGCGGCCTCGGCAAGTTCATGATCACGGAATACGTGGCCACCGAGGAGCGCACCGGCCCGCGCTTCCCGCTCATCCTCACCACCGGCCGCATCCTGTCGCAGTACAATGTCGGCGCGCAGACCCGCCGCACGGAGAACTCGCGCTGGCACGAGGAGGACGTGCTGGAGATCCACCCGTTCGACGCGGAGGTGCGCGGCATCGTCCACGGCGATCTGGTGGCCTTGGAGAGCCGTTCCGGCGACATCGCCCTCAAGGCGATCGTCTCCGAGCGCATGCAGCCGGGCGTGGTCTACACCACGTTCCACCACGCCAAGACCGGCGCCAACGTCATCACCACCGACTTCTCGGACTGGGCCACCAACTGCCCCGAGTATAAGGTGACGGCGGTGCAGGTGCGACGGACCAACCGGCCGTCGGATTGGCAGGCGAAGTTCTTCGAGGAGGACTTCTCGCTCACGAGAATCGCGACGCAATTGAATGCTGCCGAGTGAACGGAACGATCTGAACGAGAGCGACACGCCGGCTCCGACGAGCCGGCGTGTCCCGACCCTGGTCGTGGCCTACGACGACCCCACGGCCCGCGAAGGGCATCGCGATCTTGCCGTCGAGATGCCCGTCAACCTCGTCTATGGCAGCGTCCCCTACGCGGTCATGATGACGACCCCGTCCGACCTCGTGGATTTCGCCTACGGGTTCAGCCTCACCGAGGGAATCGTCGAGTCCGTCGACGAGATCAGGTCGGTCCGGGTGGAGGACGGAGACGGGGGATTGCGCCTCGTGGTCGATCTCGCACCGGGGCGGTTGCGCGAGCACCTTGCCCGGAAACGCGCCATCTCCGGGCGCACCGGTTGCGGCGTCTGTGGGATCGACGATCTCGCCGCCCTGCCCAAGGCGGAGCCGCGTGCTCATGCGGTGCAGGCGGTCGGGATCGAATCGATCCAGCGCGCCCTGCTTGGAATGGGCGACGCGCAGCTTCTCAACCACACGACCCGCGCCGTCCATGCCGCGGCCTGGGCGGATCGGGACGGCAACCTTCTTGCCCTGCGCGAGGATGTCGGCCGCCATAACGGCCTCGACAAGCTGATCGGCGCGCTGATGCGGGAGCGGACCGACCCACGCGAGGGGTTCGTCGTCATCACCAGCCGCTGCTCGTTCGAGATGGTCGAAAAGGCCGCGACCTTCGGCGCCGCGATCCTCGTGGCGATCTCGGCCCCGACATCGCTGGCCATCGACCGGGCGCGCCTGCACGACATGACGCTCTGCGCCATCGCCCGGTCTGACACCCTCACGGTCTTCACCGGCCGCGAACGCCTTCTCCTTGCAGCCGAGCGCTAGAGGCGCGCGGCCCCCTTCACCCGTCGACCAGAGCCAGTCCCATGAGCGCCCTGACCACCAACGACAAGCTCGTCCGCATGGCGAACCAGATCGCGGGCTTCTTCCGATCCTACCCCGATGACGAGGCGGTCGCCGGCATTCACAAGCACATCGTCGCGTTCTGGACGCCGAAGATGCGCCGCGCCCTCGAAGCGCATGGCCCCACGGAGGGAAGCGGCCTCGATCCGCTGGCGTTGAAGGCGATCACGACCTCCCCGGACCAGAACGACAGCCCCGTTCGGGCGGCCACCAACGATCCGCACCTCCAGGGTGCCGGCGCCAGCGACGCCGGCTGAACGGCCGGAGGCGTTTCGAAGAAAAAGGCGCCGAGCCCTCATGGCTCGACGCCTTTTGTCGGCATGGCGGAAATCGAGGTGCCGGCTATTCGGCCGGACGGTCGCCTTGCTGATCCTTGTCGGTCGATCCCGGCACCACCGTCGCGCCGCCGATGACCCGAACGGCCTTCCTGTCAGACGGCGGGTCGCTCCAGGTCTGAGACTTGGCGGATGACGGAGCCTGCGCCGTGTCGCGGCGGGGCTGATTCGCAGCCGGCGTCGTTGGCTCGGCCTTCGGCTGCTCGATGGCGGCGACCGGCGGCGTGCTGGCCCGAGCGTCGGACGCTGCGTCCGCGGGCGACGGCGAGGGGGCTTCCGGCGCGAGCCGGGGCGCGGCCGGTTTCGCCGGCGGGGCCAATCTGGTGATTTTGCGGGCAGGTGCTGCTTCCCCCGGGCGTCTGACGTCGCCGGACCGGGCATCCGGGTTCAAGCCCAGCGGATTGCGGTCGGAGGGCTCGGCGCGGGTGGTGGACTCGGGGCGCGCCGCCACGTCGTAACGCGGCTGCCGGCCGATGCTATCCTGGCTCGGGATCCTGCCGGGAGGAACCAGCCGTTCCGCCTCGCGCATCGGTCGACGGGGCTGCTCGTCCGCTTCGGTCCAGCCATAGCCGGGCGCCGCCGGACGGGCGACCGGAACCGGTGCCGGCTGCATCGGGACACCAAGCCGCTGGCGGTCGAGAACGGCGCCGTCCCGTGCATCCACGAACAACCGGACCCTGTCGCCATAGGGGCCGGTCGCTTCGACGATATAGGCCCGGCCGTCGAATCGCGGCCGCGTCACTTCGGTGAAGCCCCGGTCGTTGAGGCGCCAGACCACGGCACGGGGTGGAAGGAACGGATCGGGCTCGTAGCCGTACTGTGCCTGGGCCGTGCCCGTCCCGAGTGCCGACAGGGTGATGAACCCCGCCAGCATGGTCAGGCTTATCGTATGGAAGCGCACAGGCGCCCTGCGGCTCGATTCCATGGTGCCTCGTCTCGATGAAGTGTCGTCGTTCCGTAGCCCACTGTTGGCGCAGGTCTAAGGAGGTCTCCGTGCGGTCCATCACCCCGCATGCCGCTTGTGCTTGGCAAGCCCTGTAGACTGCCCGAATGGGGCGGGAATACGGGTGAAGCGCGGCAAGTCGCGGGCGGCCTCGATCCGCCGCCATTCGGCGAGGGGGCGAGTGCTGTTCATAGGCTGCCTTGCGCCTCGGCCGGTCGCGGCGTCGCATGGCGCATCAAACCTGTCCATCGGGCGCGCGAGCCTCTTGCTGGACCGTTTAAAATCTGTCACCTTCCATAATTAGGACAGTACGGCTGTCCCATTTTTGGCGGGGCGTCCCTACGGCGAGCGATCGCCGGGGACGAAGTGCCTTCGAGGAACGTGGAAGGTCTGGAGCGGGTGTCGAATCTCACGAAAAAACGAGATTCCAAGCCGGTCGCCATCGCGGCGATCCGGGCCCGCACGGCTTGAATTCAAGCCGGCGCTGAGCCCGCGGAGAGCGGGCGCTTCCTCACCGAAGACCCTGCCCGAATCCGACCGCGTCGAGGACGGAGCCTGAGTGCCGGATGGCATTTGGGCATGAAACATGCTCGCATGCGGGCACGGACGAACGAGGCTGAGGGGTTATGAACATGGCCGCATCTGAGGTTGCCGGGGTCGTCCAGAACCCGATCCCCGCCACGCGGGACGGCGTCGCGCCGCTCGTCGTCCGCGATCACGCTCTCCCGCCCAAGCAGGGCCTCTACGATCCCGCCCGCGAAGGCGATGCCTGCGGCGTCGGCTTCGTGGCGGACATGCATGACCGGCGCACCCACGCCATCGTGGCGCAGGGCCTGCTCATCCTCGAGAACATCGACCATCGCGGCGCCGTCGGCGCCGATCCGAAGATGGGCGACGGTTGCGGCATCCTCACCCACATCCCTCATTTCCTCCTGAAGGAGGAGTGCGAGGGCCTCGGCATCGCGTTGCCCGAGCCCGGCCATTACGGCGTCGGGCAGTTCTTCATGCCGAAGGACGAGGAAGGCCGCCGCATCGTCGAGGAGATCGTCGAGAAGGCCCTCCAGGACGAAGGGCTTCCCTTCCTCGGCTGGCGCGACGTGCCGGTGGATTCGAGCGACCTCGGCGTGCGCGTCAAGGAGACGGAGCCGCACCACAAGCAGGTCTTCATCGGCCGCCCGGCCGCGATCACGGACGAGGACGCCTTCGAGCGCCGTCTGTTCATCGCGCGCAAGGTCATCTCGAACAAGGTCTACGGCCTCAACGATCCGCGCGTGAAGGCCTATTACCCGGTCTCCGTCTCGACCCGTACCATCGTCTACAAGGGCATGGTTCTGGTCACGCAGCTCGGCCATTACTTCAAGGACCTGCAGGACGAGCGCTACGTCTCGGGCCTCGCCCTCGTGCACCAGCGTTTCGCCACCAACACCTTCCCGACCTGGCAGCTGTCGCATCCCTACCGGATGGTCGCCCATAACGGCGAGATCAACACGCTGCGCGGCAACGTGAACTGGATGGCGGCACGCCAGGCCAGTGTCGATTCGGATCTGTTCGGCAACGACATCTCGAAGCTCTGGCCGATCTCCTACGAGGGCCAGTCCGACACGGCCTGTTTCGACAACGCCCTCGAATTCCTCGTGCAGGGCGGCTACTCGCTCGCCCATGCCATGATGATGCTGATCCCGGAGGCCTGGGCCGGCAATCCGCTCATGAGCGAAGAGCGCAAGGCGTTCTACGAATATCACGCCGCGCTGATGGAGCCGTGGGACGGCCCCGCCGCCGTCTGTTTCACCGATGGCCGCCAGATCGGCGCGACCCTCGACCGCAACGGCCTGCGCCCCGCCCGCTACATCGTCACGGAAGACGGCCTCGTCGTGCTGGCCTCCGAGATGGGCGTCCTGCCGATCCCGGACGAGAGCATCGTCGAATCCTGGCGCCTGCAGCCGGGCCGCATGCTGCTCATCGACCTGCAGAAGGGCCGCATCATCTCCGACGAGGAGATCAAGAGCGAGCTCGCGGCGGCCAATCCCTATGCGCAATGGGTGAAGAACACCCAGATCGTGCTGGAAGACCTGAAGCCGGTCATCCCGCGCGCCTCGCGCTCCGACGTGTCGCTGCTCGATCGCCAGCAGGCGTTCGGCTACAGCCAGGAAGACCTCAAGCTGCTGATGGCGCCCATGGCCGTCACCGGCCAGGAGGCGGTCGGCTCCATGGGGACCGATACGCCGCTCTCGGCTCTCTCCGACAAGCCCAAGCCCCTCTACACCTACTTCAAGCAGAACTTCGCCCAGGTCACCAATCCGGCGATCGACCCGATCCGCGAGGAGGCCGTGATGAGCCTCGTCTCGTTCATCGGGCCGCGCCCGAACCTGCTCGACATGGAAGGCGCCTCCCGCAAGAAGCGCCTGGAGGTCCGTCAGCCGATCCTGACCAACGGCGATCTGGAGAAGATCCGCTCGATCTCGCATTTCGAGGACCGTTTCGACACCAAGACCCTCGACATGACCTTCCCGGCAGAGTCAGGCGCCGTCGCCATGGAAGGCGCGGTCGACCGGCTCTGCGACCGGGCCGAGGCGGCGGTGCGCGGCGGCTACAACATCATCATCTTGACCGACCGCGGCGTCGGGCCGGATCGCATCGCGATCCCCGCCCTGCTGGCCACGGCGGCGGTGCACAACTACCTGATCCGCAAGGGGCTTCGCACCTCGGTCGGTCTCGTGGTCGAATCCGGCGAGCCGCGCGAGGTGCATCACTTCGCTTGTCTTGCCGGCTACGGCGCGGAGGCCATCAACCCCTATCTCGCCTTCGAGACCGTGATCGCGATGAAGGCCGAGTTCCCGCCGGATCTCACCGACGACGAGATCGTCTACCGCTACATCAAGTCGATCGATAAGGGCCTGCTCAAGGTCATGTCCAAGATGGGCATCTCGACCTATCAATCCTATTGCGGCGCCCAGATCTTCGACGCGATCGGCCTGAACTCGTCCTTCGTCGCCCGTGACTTCTTCGGCACCAAGACCACCATCGAAGGCATCGGCATGGCCGAGGTCGCCGAGGAGACCGCCCGGCGCCATGCCGACGCGTTCGGCGATGCCCCGGTCTTCCGCCATGCCCTCGATGTCGGCGGCGAGTATGCCTACCGCCTGCGCGGCGAGAGCCATACCTGGACGCCGGATTCGGTGGCGACCCTGCAGCACGCGGTGCGCCTCGGCCTGCCCGAGCGCTACCGCGAGTTCGCCCGGCTGGTGAACGAGCAGGAGAACCACCTCAAGACCATCCGCGGCCTGTTCCGGATCAAGCAGGCGGCCGAGCTCGGCCGGGCGCCCGTCGACATCTCCGAGGTCGAGCCGGCGGTGGACATCGTCAAGCGGTTCGCCACGGGCGCGATGTCCTACGGGTCCATCTCGAAGGAAGCCCACGAGACCCTCGCCATCGCGGTGAACTCGTTCGGCGGTCGTTCGAATTCCGGTGAGGGCGGCGAGGAGGTCGAGCGGTTCAAGCCGATGGCCGACGGTCGTTCGCGCCGCTCGGCGATCAAGCAGGTGGCCTCCGGCCGCTTCGGCGTAACGACGGAATATCTCGTCAATGCCGACATGATGCAGATCAAGGTCTCGCAGGGCGCCAAGCCCGGCGAGGGTGGCCAGCTGCCCGGCCACAAGGTCGACGCCAAGATCGCCAAGGTCCGTTACGCCACCCCCGGCGTCGGCTTGATCTCGCCGCCGCCGCATCACGACATCTACTCCATCGAGGACCTGGCCCAGCTCATCTTCGACCTGAAGAACGTGAACCCAGCGGCCGACGTGTCGGTGAAGCTCGTGTCCGAGGTCGGTGTCGGCACGGTCGCCACCGGCGTCGCCAAGGCGCGCGCCGACCACATCACCATCTCGGGCTTCGACGGCGGCACCGGCGCCGCGCCGCTGACCTCGATCAAGCATGCGGGCGGTCCCTGGGAGACGGGTCTCGCCGAGACCCAGCAGACCCTGGTGCTCAGCCACCTGCGCGGCCGTGTCGTGCTGCAGGCCGATGGCGGCATCCGCACCGGTCGCGACGTGCTCGTCGCGGCCCTGCTCGGCGCCGACCAGTTCGGCTTCTCCACCGCGCCGCTCATCGCGGCCGGCTGCATCATGATGCGCAAGTGCCACCTGAACACCTGCCCGGTGGGCGTGGCGACGCAGGACCCCGTCCTGCGCAAGCGCTTCAAGGGCACGCCCGAGCATGTGGTGAACTACTTCTTCTTCGTGGCGGAGGAGTTGCGCGAGCTGATGGCGGCGATGGGCTACACCAAGCTCGAAGACCTCATCGGCCGCTCCGACTTCCTCGACACGCTGGAGGTCATCAACCACTGGAAGGCGCGAGGCCTCGATTTCTCGAAGCTGTTCCATCGTCCCGATGTCGGCCCCGACGTGGCGATCCGCCATACGGAGAAGCAGAAGCATCCGATCGACACGGTGCTCGACCGTCGCTTGATCGAGGGCGCCAAGGCCGCCATCGAGACCGCCGAGCCGGTGGTGCTCAACGAGGTCATCAGGAACTCGGACCGCACCGCGGGCGCGATGCTCTCCGGCGTCGTCGCCAAGCGCTACGGCCATGAGGGACTGCCCGACGACACCATCACGGTGAACCTCGCCGGCACCGCCGGCCAGAGCTTCGGGGCATGGCTCGCCGCCGGCATCACCGTGGTTCTCACGGGCCACGCCAACGATTACGTCGGCAAGGGGCTGTCGGGCGGCAAGCTGATCATCCGGCCGAGCGACGCGCTGCGGTCGCCCGCCTGGCGGACGATCATGGCCGGCAACACGGTGCTCTACGGGGCCATCGCGGGCGAATGCTACATCCGCGGTTCGGCCGGCGAGCGCTTCGCCGTCCGCAATTCAGGCGCCATCACCGTGGTCGAAGGCATGGGCGACCATGGCTGCGAGTACATGACCGGCGGCGTCGTGGTGTCCATCGGCGAGACCGGGCGCAACTTCGCGGCCGGCATGTCGGGCGGCATCGCCTACGTGCTCGATGCGGACGGTTCGTTTGCCGCCCGCTGCAACCTCTCCATGGTCGATCTCGAACCCGTCGAGGAGGAGGACGACGTCATGCGCCGCTTCCACCAGGACGGCGACCTCGAGACCAAGGGGCGCGTCGACATCCTCGCTGACATGTCCGGGCACGACGAAGAGCGCCTGAGCCAGCTCATCACCAATCACCTGAAGTACACGGGTTCCCCGCGTGCCAAGGCGATTCTGGAAGATTGGGCCGGCTACCGCACCAAGTTCGTGAAGGTGATGCCGGTGGAATACCGCCGGGCCCTGCGCGAAATGGAGATGGCGCGGATGCCGGTGGCGGCGGAATAGCACTGTGACGTCGGATCGGTTCCGATCCGACGTCGTCGAGGGGATTGACGCGGACGCTCGTTCCGCGTCGGACCGTGTCTGAGGAGAAGGGATACATGATCGAACGGAGGATCAAGCTTCATCGCGAGGGGCACGAGCAGACCATCCGGCTCCCGGATGAGTTCGCTCTGCCCGGCGACGAGGCGATCCTTCGCTTGGAGGCCGGCCGTCTGACGCTCGAAGCCGTCGGACAGCTTTCCCTCCTGTCGACCCTTTCGCGCCTCATGCCTCTGGACGACGCGTGGCCCGAGATCGAGGACCGACTTCCGGAGCCGGTCGATCTCTAGTGCGCTACCTGCTCGACACGAACATCCTGTCGGCCCTCGTTCGCGCTCCCAATGGGCTCCTGCGAGAGACGATTGTGCGGGTGGGGGAGTCGAACGTCTATACGAGTGTGGTGGTGGCCTCGGAACTGCGTTTCGGTGCCGCCAGGAAAGGATCCGAACGCCTGACCCGGCAGGTGGATGCGGTTTTGGGTGCGATCACCGTCGCATCCCTCTCCGTGCCCGTCGATTACACCTATGGCGAACTGCGCCGACTTCTCGAAGCGGCTGGAACACCGATTGGATCGAACGACCTGCTGATCGCGTCGCACGCGATTTGCGATGGCAGTGTATTGGTGACGGACAATGTCGGTGAGTTCTCGCGGGTGCCGATGCTCGACGTCGAGAACTGGATAAGACCGTAGCGAGCTCGCTCGCGAAAGAAGAATCGGTCTCCGCTTCGTGCGGAGCGCTTTGGGTGAGTGGGGCTTTAGGTCATGGGCAAGATCACGGGTTTCCTTGAGTTCGACCGGCAGGAGCAGAAGTATCAGCTCGCAGCGGACCGCGTGCGGCACTTCCGCGAGTTCACGCTGCCCCTCGACGAGCACGACCTGAAGAAGCAGGCGGCGCGCTGCATGGATTGCGGCATCCCGTTCTGCCATGGGCCGACCGGCTGCCCAGTGCACAACCAGATCCCCGATTGGAACGAGCTCGTCTTCCAGTCGGATTGGGAGGAGGCCGCGCGCAACCTCCACTCCACCAACAATTTCCCGGAATTCACCGGCCGCGTCTGCCCCGCTCCGTGTGAGGAAGCCTGCACCCTCAACCTCGAGAACCAGCCCGTCGCGATCAAGACGATCGAGCAGGCCATCGCCGACCGCGCCTGGAACAATGGCTGGGTGAAGCCGGAAATTCCCGCGACCCGCACCGGCAAGAAGGTCGCCGTCATCGGTTCCGGACCTGCCGGAATGGCCGCGGCGCAGCAGCTCGCGCGCGTCGGCCACGACGTCCATGTCTTCGAGCGT
Organism: Methylobacterium sp. Leaf85; assembly: GCF_001422125.1. Taxonomy (NCBI): domain Bacteria; kingdom Pseudomonadati; phylum Pseudomonadota; class Alphaproteobacteria; order Hyphomicrobiales; family Methylobacteriaceae; genus Methylobacterium; species Methylobacterium sp. Leaf85. Next base: position 486,277 of record NZ_LMME01000001.1, read on the forward strand.
GAGCCGAAGGCCGGTGGTCTGCTGCGCTACGGCATCCCCGACTTCAAGATGGAGAAGCGCCATATCGACCGGCGCGTGAAGCAGATGGAAGCGGAGGGCGTGACCTTCCATTACGGCGTCAATGTCGGCGTGACGAAGCCGCTCGACGAACTCACCGCCGAGTTCGACGCGGTGCTCTTCGCCGGCGGCGCCGAAGACCCGCGCAACCCGCAGCTCCCCGGCCAGGATCTGGCCGGCGTGCATTACGCGATGCCGTTCCTCGTCCAGTCGAACCGCCGGGTCGGCGCCGAGCCGATGCCGGGCAACGGCGAGTTGCCGATCCTCGCCACCGCGAAGAATGTCGTCGTGATCGGCGGCGGCGATACGGCGTCGGATTGCGTCGGCACCTCCTTCCGCCAGGGCGCCCTCTCGGTGACGCAGCTCGACATCCGTCCGCGTCCGCCCGAGCGCGAGGACAAACTCTCGGTCTGGCCCTACTGGCCGACCAAGATGCGGACCTCGTCGAGCCAGGCCGAAGGCGCCGAGCGCGAGTTCCAGGCCGCCACCCTGCGCCTGGAAGGCAACAAGAAGGGCAAGCTCACCGGCGTGGTCTGCACCCGTGTGGATGAGAAGCGCCAGCCCGTTCCCGGCGGTGAGTTCACCCTGCCGGCCGATCTGGTCTTCCTCGCCATCGGTTTCGCCGGTTCGGTCCGCAAGGGCCTGCTCGAGGAGTCCGGTGTCGTCATGGACAAGCGCGGCAACGTCACCGCCAACGAACTCGATTACCGGACGTCCAACGAGAAGATCTATGCCGCCGGCGACATGCGCCGTGGGCAGTCCCTCGTGGTCTGGGCGATCCGTGAAGGCCGCCAGGCGGCGCGCTCCATCGACGAGGCGCTGATGGGATCGAGCGTCCTGCCGCGCTGAAGTAGCAATCCGGGGCCGGCTTTATGTCAGGCCCCGGCGACTTGATCTCTTCTCGAACTCAGTGCCGCCACGCCGGGCTCAGCCCGGCGGCCATTTGAAATCGTCGGCCCGGCCCGGCTGGGGCATCGGCGCCGAGCCGCGCTGAAGCACCCGCTCCACGTTCCCCGATGCGTCGCCATCGCGCGGTCGTCCGCTGATGAGCGTGCCGCCGGGGGTCACTTCGGCGCGGCCGAGGGGAATGACCGGGCCGAACGCGGGCTTCACCGGCAAGGCGGGGATGCCCGGAGGCTCCGGCAGGCTCGGCAGCATCGCGGTGATCTGGCGATCGATCGCGGCGGTATCGTCGAGCTTCGGCGCCTCGCCATCGAGGAGGGGGCCGGGGAAGGTCGCCACGGGCGCGACGGCAGGCGCTTCCGTGGGGTTCGTGCCCATGAGACGCTTGAGTTCCACGTCGGCGAAATGCGCGACCTTGCGGGCGCCCGCCTTGGTGAAATGCACGCCGTCCGACGTCCGCAGCTTGGCTTCCTGCCCCTCCAGGTCGGGGCCGGTCATGGTGAAGCGGTTGCGGTCGTCGACGAAGCCCGGCCAGATGTCGACATAAGTCCCGCCCGCCTTGGCGACCCGGTCACGGATCAGGTCGTTGATCGAGGCGATGTCTTTCGTCAGTGGCTCGCTGCGCATGGGGGGCGCGCCTACCCAGATGAAGGGGATCTTCTGGCTGGCGAAGACCTTGGCCAGGGCGTCCACGCGGTCGCGGTAGATCTCGCGCCAGCGCTCCGTCCCCGGGTCCACATTCTCCGTCCCCTCGCGGATGGGCTGGCGGTCGTTCGCGCCCAGCATCACCACGGCGTAGGCGACCTTCGGGCTCGTCTTGAGGAAATCCTCCGCGGCCTTGGGCCAGTCGACCACGTCCTTCCGGACGAGGCCGCTATCGGCCTTCGAGCGGTCGAGGATCGCCACATCGGCATTGTCCTCGAACACGTCGTCGAGGCCGCGTCCGAGATAGCTCGCCAGCGAATCGCCGAACACTGCGATGCGGATCGACGGCTCCGCCTTGGGCTGGACCGGCTTCGGCTGGGCGATCACCGGAGCGGGACGCGGCCGCTTCGTGTAGGAGCGCTGGCTCTCCCCGATGGTCGGCGGCCGCGGCCGGGTGGGTCGGGCCGATGGCACGGGCGCGGGGGTCGGCTGAACCTGCTGAGGACGATCCTCCCAGGGCCAGTAGAACTGGCGCGGTGCCTCCTGAGGGGGAGGGGTGTAGCGCCGATTGGCCTGGCGAGCGCCGTAATCACCCTCCTCGCGGGGGCGGCGGCGCGGCGCGTAGTAGGAATCGCCGCGAGGGGTATCGTAGGAATCTCCCCATTGGGCCACGGCGGACGGGCTCGACGAGAAGAGCGGGGGCGTCGCGAACAGAGCGAGGAGACAGGCGCGACGAACGGCGTCCTTCACCCGTCCCGCGATGGTCGCCCCGTTCGGTACGGTCTTGACGGTCCTTGATGCCACGCTGCGACCTGCCTGCTGATCGTCGAAGGACGAGACAATGCCATCCTATCCGACGATCCGCCCCGCGTCTAAGCGGGCGTTCGATCGAACCTTTCAGCGGATGATCGGGATCGATCGGGTCTTCCGATCCGACCACCTCATCCTGAGGTGCCCTTCGCCTCGGCGAAGGGCCTCGAAGGAGGGTTCCAGAGACCGATGCGATCCTTGGAGGGCTCCTTCGAGGCCGCTTCGCGGCGCTTCAGGATGAGGTAAGGTCTTGGATCGTCGAGGCAAACTCAATTCGAGCCACCTCGTCAGGTCCCCCGTCGCCGGTATCCCCCTTGAGTAGCAAGACGCTTCGTATGACAGGAGTCACGGGCGCGAAGTGATGTGTTCGAGGAGAGCGGGCGTGGCATAGCCGTCGGCCACGAGACCTTCCTTGATCTGATACTGGCGGACCGCTTCGCGCAGCTTCGGTCCGGCGCGGCCGTCGGCGTCGCCGGCATAGAGGTTTCGGGTAGCGAGGCCCTTCTGCAGTGCCTGCAGGCCCGGTTTGTCGAGGCGAGCCGCGCCTGTCGGCCAGGGCGCCGCCAAGGCCGGCCCGCCGGCGAGCCGGTCGGCGAGGTGCCCGACGGCGAGCGCGTAGGAATCCGAGGTGTTGTAGCCCCGGATGACCTCGAAATTGTCGGTGATCAGGAAGACCGGGCCGCCCGAACCGCCGGGCAGGAACAGGCTGGCCGCCCCCGATGCCGGCAGGGCCTCGCCATCGATCCTGCGAACGCCGCGTCTGGTGAAGTCCGACAGGTCCGCGCGATACTTCGTCAGGTCGAAACCGCCGGGAAGCGTCACGGCATAGCCCCAAGACAGGTCGCGGTTCCAGCCGAGCGTTTGAAGATAACCGGCGATGGAGGCGAGGGCATCGGCCTCGGAGCGCCAGATGTCGCGGTGGCCATCTCCGTCGAAATCCACCGCATGTTTGAGGAAGGTCGATGGAAGGAACTGGGTCTGGCCCATGGCGCCGGCCCAGGATCCCTTCATCGCCTCCGGCGCGATGTCGCCGCGCTGAAGGATGGTCAGGGCGTCGAGGAGTTCGTCGCGAAACAGCGCCCCGCGAAAGCGCGCCTGGGCCAGGGTCGCCAGGGCGCGGATGGTCGGGACGGTCCCGCCGCTCGCCCCGAAATCCGACTCGACCCCCCAGAAGGCGAGGATGATCCAGCGGGGCACGCCGGTGCGCGCTTCGATCGCCGACAGGGTGCCGGAGAGACGCGCCGCCTGGGATCGCCCCTTGGCGATCCGCCCGGTCGACACCGCACCGACGAGATAGTCCCAGACGGGGCGTCCGAACTCCCCTTGAGCGGTGGTTTTGGCGAGAATGCCGGGGTCGGGGGAGAAGACTCCGCGGAAGGCCGCATCGAAGGTCGCCGCGCTGACCCCACGTGCCTCCGCATCGGGCCGCAGGGCATCGATGAAGCTGCGGAACGATGCGTTGGCCGCCATGTCGGGTTTCGCGGTTGCGGGGACCCGGACAGCGTCCTGTGCCCTGCTCTCGGTCGCCAACAGGACGCAGAGGGCGAGGGCGGCGCGAAGGAGCGTTGTCATAGGCGGTTGCGCCGGGCCAGCGACTCTTCCCATGCGAGGGCCTGGGCCACGATCCCATCGAGGTCGTCATGGCGCGGGCGCCATCCCAATTCGTCGCGGATCCGGTCGGCCTTCGCCACGATCTGCGCCGGGTCGCCGGGCCTGCGCGGCGCCAGCCTCACCTCGAAGTCGCGGCCCGACATGCGCTTCACCACCTCGATCACCTGGAGGACCGAATAGCCGCGCCCGTAGCCGCAATTGAGCGTCTTGCTCTCGCCGCCCGAGCGCAGATGCGCGATCGCCACGCAATGGGCATCGGCGAGGTCGGACACCTGGATGTAGTCGCGCAGGCACGAGCCGTCGGGGGTGGGGTAGTCCGTGCCGAACACATTGAGATGGGTGCGCCGGCCGAGTGCCGCCTGAGTGGCCACCTTGATGAGGTGGGTGGCGTCGCTTGCGGATTGGCCGCTGCGCCCGCGCGGATCGGCCCCGGCGACGTTGAAATAGCGCAGGATGACGTAGCTGAAGCCGTGGGCCTTGGCCGCGTCGGCGATCATCCACTCGCTCATCAGTTTCGAGCGGCCGTAGGGGTTGATCGGCGCGGCCACGAGGTTCTCCGGTACCGGGACGATCTCGGGCTCGCCGTAGACGGCGGCTGTGGAGGAGAAGATGACGTGCTTCACCCCACCCGCGACGGCGGCCTCGATGAGCGCCCGGGTCTTGACCGTGTTCGCGAGATAGTAGCCGAGCGGGTCCGCCACCGATTCCGGCACCACGATCTTGGCGGCGAAATGCGCCAGCACGTCGATTCCGTGCTCGGCGATGACCCGCTTCACCAGGGCCTGATCCGCCACGTCGCCCACCACGAGGGTCACTTCGGGGGGGAGCACCCAGTCGAAACCGGTGGACAGATCATCGATGACGACGACGTCCTCATGGCCGGCATCCAGCAGCGCCAAAACCATGTGGCTGCCAATATATCCCGCGCCGCCCGTCACCAGAATCGCCATGGCCCCGCTTCCATTCCCGCCGACTTCGCGGAAGATATACCTCAAACCCCCCGTGTGATCATGCGGCGCGTTAGGCTGAGTCGGGGGTGGAAATGGTTTTGTTCTTGCTCGCGAGATCGCGACAACGTGCTATCGTTCTCCGCCTCCGGGTTGTTCCCACCGCATTTTAAGAGACCGGGTCCCGCTTGATGAAACCGATTCGTAAAGCCGTCCTGCCTGTCGCAGGGTTGGGTACCCGCTTCCTGCCCGCCACCAAGGCCGTCCCGAAGGAAATGCTCACCGTGGTCGACCGGCCGGTCGTCCAGCATGTGGTGGACGAGGCGCGCGAGGCCGGAATCGAGCATTTCATCTTCGTCACCGGCCGCGGCAAGGCCGTGATCGAGGACCATTTCGACATCGCCTTCGAACTCGACCGCATGCTGCAGGAGCGCGGCAAGGAAGCGATCTACGAGGAGTTGAAGCGTGATCTCCCGGCCGCCGGGCAGACGAGCTTCACCCGCCAGCAGGCCCCCCTCGGCCTCGGCCATGCGGTCTGGTGCGCCCGCGAGATCGTCGGCGACGAGCCCTTCGCGGTGCTGCTGCCCGACATGCTGAGCAAGGGCTGCATGCAGCAGATGCTCTCGGCCTACGAGCGCCATGGCGGCAACGTCATCGCCGTGGAAGAGGTGAAGCCCGAAGAGACGCACCAGTACGGCATCGTCGGCGTCGGCGAGACCTACGGGCAGACCTTCGAGATCAACGGCATGATCGAGAAGCCCAAACAGGGCACCGCCCCGTCGAACTTCATCATTTCCGGGCGTTACATCCTCCAGCCGGAGATCTTCTCGATCCTGGAGCATGGCGAGAAGGGTGCCGGCGGCGAGATCCAGCTCACCGACGCCATGATCAAACTCGCCGAGAAGCAATCCTTCTTCGGCATGCGCTACGAGGGCCGGACCTACGATACCGGCTCGAAGCTCGGCTTCCTCACCGCGAACATCGCCTACGCGCTGGAGCGCAAGGATCTGGCCGAGCCGCTGAAAGCCGAAATCGCCCGTCTGCTCAGCGAATCGTGAGGTAAAACGGAGGAGACCTGCAAGCTGCGCCGTATGGTGCAGCGGACGCGGGCGGGGCATGCGCGGTGTGCAGCCTTTCGACGGCGAAACACTCTTGCGTTTTGTGCGACGCACTTTACTTTGTGCATTGCGAGATCGCGATGGCGTCGCGGTCCCGCAGCCCTTCTTGGGCGTTTCCTCCCTAGACTTCGGGCCGCTCTTCGGAGCGGCCTTTTTTCTTGGGCGATCCATTCTTCGACGGGGTTGGGCTTCGGTGGGGTCGGGCTCAGTGCAGCCGTTCAGGCGCGCTCGAACCTTGGAGGTGAGGGGGCCGAAAGCCCAGGCCTATTCGGCCGCCATTCTGCGCGGCGTGAGGCTGTCCATCTCCTCCGCGACCACCTTCACCACCTCGCGCAGCATCCAGACCAGATCGGCGAAGCCCTGCGTGACCGCGAGGGTGGCCTCGTTCATGTAGAGACCGCGATTGATCTCGATCTGGAGCGCGTGACGGCCGATATTCGGCTCGCCGTAATGCTCGGTGATGAAGCCGCCCGCGTAGGGCTTGTTGCGCAGGGTGCGGAAGCCGCGCGCGTGCAAATGATATTCGAACGCCGCGATCAGGGCCGGGGTGCAGCTCGTTCCGAACCTGTCGCCCAGAACGAAATCGGCCTTCGAATCCTCCTCGCGCAGCAGGCTCGATGACGGCATCGAGTGGCAATCGATGAGGATGGCGTGGCCGAACACGCGGGCCGTGCGCTGAACGAGACCGCGCAGGGTGCGGTGATACGGCTTGTAGAGCTCCTCGATCCGCGCGACCGCCTCCTCGACGGGAAACCGGCCACGGTAGATTTCCTGACCGTCGGCGACCACCCTCGGCACCGTGCCGAGGCCGCCGGCCACCCGCATGGACCGGGTGTTGGCGAAGGGCGGGAGGCGTCCGTCGAACATGCGTGGGTCGAGTTCGTAGGGCTCGCGATTCACGTCGAGATAGGCCCGCGGGAAGTTCGCGCGCATCAGCGGCGCACCGAGATCGACCACCGGCGCGAACAGCCTGTCGACATAGGCGTCCTCCGAGCGCCGGAGCGCCAACGGGTCGAGGCGCGACGCCGCCAGGAAGGCCTTCGGGTAGACCGCACCGGAATGAGGCGTGTTGAACACGAACGGAAGCGTGTGCTCCCTCGGTTCGTCGATGGCGAAGGGTGGCGCGAAATCTCCTGGATTCGCTGCATCCCGGCGGAGGCTCGGCTCGGTCATCGCGGCGTGGGCGCCCAGGGGCTGACGGGGAAACGCATGACCGCACTTTGCGGTGCGCGGAGGGTGGTGTCCACTGTGACACGACCTGAGGTGAAACGAACGGTGTGCCCCTGTGCACGTGGCCCGGCCACCAATCTCAACACCTTGTTTACCAAGTCTGCGCTTTATGAAATGAACTCAGCGACTCACGGGTGCGGGACACCGACAGATGAAGATCCTCCTGGCCGAAGACGACAACGACATGCGCCGGTTCCTGGCCAAGGCGTTGCAGAATGCCGGCTATGACGTGCTGTCGTTCGATAACGGCCTGTCGGCCTACAACCGCCTGCGGGAGGAGCCTTTCGAACTGCTCCTCACCGATATCGTGATGCCGGAGATGGACGGGATCGAGCTCGCCCGCCGCGCCACCGAACTCGATCCGGACATCAAGGTGATGTTCATCACGGGTTTCGCGGCGGTGGCCCTCAACCCCGATTCGAAGGCTCCGAAGGACGCGAAGGTCCTGTCCAAGCCTTTCCACCTGCGCGATCTCGTCAATGAGGTCGAGAAGCTGCTGGCCGCCTGAGTCGGGACGTGATCCCCGGCCCGACGACGGCTTTGTAACAGGACGGTGTCTTGTCGGTAGGAAGGTGACCGCCGTTCCCCTATATGCTGAGGGGAGCGAAGCGGGACGTCAGCAAACCATGCCTCCGGTGACCATCTATACGACAGCCTGGTGCCCTTATTGCACCGCCGCCAAGACCTTGCTGCGGGAGAAGGGCGCTTCCTTCACCGAGATCGACGTCGAGAAGATCGCGGGCTCGCGCCTCGCCATGACCCAGCGTGCCGGCGGCCGGACCAGTGTGCCGCAGATCTTCATCGGCGAGACGCATGTGGGTGGTTGCGACGACCTCTATGCCCTCGACCGGTCGGGAAAGCTCGACCCGCTCCTGTCGGCGCCGGCAGTGCAATCATGAGCGACGCGTCATCGACGGAACAGAGCAAGACGGAGCCCCGCTTCGTCGCGGCCTGCGTCCAGATGCGGTCCGGGCGCGATCCCCTCGCCAACCGCGATGCCGCCGTCGCCCTGGTGCGAGAGGCGGCGTCCCAGGGGGCGGACTACGTCCAGACGCCGGAAATGACCTCCCTGGTGGAGCGGGACAAAGCCAGCCTGTTCGCCAACGTGCGCGAGCAGGACGAGGACGTGACCCTCGCCGCCCTGCGCGATGTGGCCCGCGAGCGCGGCATCGTCGTCCATATCGGCTCGCTGGCCGTGCGGAACGGCGACAAGATCGCGAACCGCGCCTTCCTCATCGATGCGGAAGGCGCGATCACCGCGTCCTACGACAAGCTCCACCTCTACGACGTGGACCTTCCCAACGGCGAGCGCTGGCGCGAATCCAACACCTATACCGGCGGCGCCTGCGCGGTCGTCGCCGAGACGCCGTGGGCGCCGCTCGGAATCGCGATCTGCTACGATCTGCGTTTCCCCGCCCTGTACCGGGCTCTGGCGGAAGCCGGGGCGACGATCCTCAGCGCGCCGGCCTGTTTCACCAAGCAGACGGGCGAGGCGCATTGGCATGTGCTCCACCGCGCCCGCGCCATCGAGACCGGATCGTTCATGATCTCGGCCGCCCAGGGCGGTCGCCACGAGGACGGCCGCGAGACCTACGGCCATTCGATTATCGTCGATCCCTGGGGCAAGGTGCTGGCGGATGCCGGCGGGGCGGAGCCCGGCGTGATCCTGGCCGAGATCGACCTCGCCCGCGTCACCGAGGCGAGGGGGCGGATCCCCGCCCTCAAACACGCGCGCCCCTTCACGGTCGAGCGCGTCGGGCGGGCCGGGTGAGCATGCGTCCGGTCCGATCCCGCCCATGATCCGCTACACGCTCGTCTGCGAGAACGGACACGATTTCGAGGGCTGGTTTCGCTCGAGCGATTCCTACGACGCTCAGGCGGCGGACGGTCTCGTGGCCTGTCTGGCCTGCGGCTCGACCAAGGTCGCGAAGGCCATGATGGCGCCAGCGCTGGCAAAGACCGTCGCATTGTCGCCTGACCGAAGCCGCTCGACTGTCGAACCTCCTGCGAGCGCGTCCGTTGCCGTGCCTTCGGCGGACGTGCCGGTGATGGCCGAGCCGGAGCGGCAGTTGCGCGCCCTGATGCGTGCCATGCGCGAGCATGTGACCCGGACGGCCGACAATGTCGGCCCCCGTTTCCCCGAGGAAGCCCGCCGCATGCATTACGGCGAGGCCGAGTCCCGGCCGATCTACGGTGAAGCGAGTCCCGCCGAGGCGCGCGCGCTGGTGGAGGAGGGAATCGACGTGGCGCCGCTCCCCGCACTGCCGGGCGACCTCAACTGAGAGGTCGGCCCCGTCTCGTCACCGCTTGAGGGCGGCCGTACCGGCGATGGAGGCCAGGACGAAGGCGATCGCCGCATTCCAGCCGGCCAGCGAGATGCCGAGGAAACGCCAGGCGGCGGTGGAGCAATCGGCGACCCGCGTTGCCTTCAGGGTATCGAGGAAGTCGCCGACATCGCGGGGATTGGCGCCGCTGCCGCCGCCGCAATCGGACGGGCCGGCCCAGAACGCCCATTCGGCGCCCGCGTGATAGACACTGAGGCCGGCCCCGTAGAGCAGTCCGAGGGCGGCGATCCCGAGGATCAGCCGGGTCAGGCGCTCGGGCGTGAACAGGGCCAGGAGAGCCAGCGGGATCGCCGCGTAATAGGGCAGGCGCTCCGTCAGGCAGAGCTTGCACGGCACGTAGCCGAGGACCCACTGAAAATAGAAGGCGCCCGCGATCGCCAGTGCGGAGCCGATCAGGACCGCCAGCGCAGCCCGGCGAAGGCGGAGAAGGGTGGAGTAATCGATCACAGCAGCACCTTGAACAGGACGAAGCCGAGGATGACGACGGCCACCGTGATGGCCGCGACGACATTCAGATGCCGGTCGAGGACGGCGCGAATGGATACGCCGTAGCGCTTCAGAAGCCCAGCGAGCAGGAAGAAGCGCGCCCCGCGGGTGATGAGCGAGAGCAGGACGAACCAGAACAGGTCGTAATGGGCGAAGCCCGAGGTGATCGTCACCAGCTTGAACGGGATCGGCGTGAGCCCCTTCAGCAGGATCACCCAATGCCCGTACTGGGCGTAGGAGGCCTGGAAGCTCGCCGCCTTCTCGTTCAGCCCATAGAGCGAGAACAGCCAGACCCCGATGGAATCGTAGAGCAGGGCGCCGATGGCGTAGCCGAGCAGCCCGCCGGCCACCGAGGACAGGGTGGTGATCGTCGCGTAGAACCAGACCTTGTCGGGTCGGCTCACCGCCATCGGCACCAGCATCACGTCGGGCGGGACCGGAAAGAACGAGCTCTCCGCGAACGCCACCGCACCGAGTGCGTAGGGGGCCGACGGCTTGCCCGCGAGCGCGAGTATCCACTCGTAGAGGCGGCGGATCATGAAGGGCTTCTATCCGAAAGGGGAGGGCGCGAGGCCCTTTGAGCACAACCCGGCCGGACTTGCGAGCCGGAACCGTAGCGGCGAGGTTTCCCCGCAAAACCCCTCTGGCCGTCCGCGCGATCCTGTGCCATGAGGCGCATGTTGCGGGCGTGGTGGAACTGGTAGACGCGCCGGACTCAAAATCCGGTTCTGGTGACAGAGTGTCGGTTCGATTCCGACCGCCCGCACCAATCGCCCCTGCGACGCGGCCCGTGAGCCAGAGGCGGGCAAACCCTATCTCGATTGCAGGAAACGGCGGATCCAGCCGCCGACGCGGTGAGCATCGCTCTCGCCGCGCAACGAGGCGACGGCGGCTGCCTGAAACGCCTCGTCGTGGGGCAGAGCGGGCCGGTGCCCGGCAATCAGATCCGTGGCGTAATCGGTCTCGAATTCCGGATGGACCTGGAACGAGATCGCCCGGCGTTGCGGGTAGGACAGGATGCCGTAGGGCGTGAAGGCGTTGCCGCCGAGGATGCGGGCATCCGCCGGAGGAACGACGACCTGATCCTGATGGATCGCCGGGACCGAGACGCGGGTCGCCTCGTCCATCCAGTCCGCGCGTTCGAACAGGTCATAGGTGTGGAGGCCGATGCCCCAGCCCTTGGCCGATTTCTCCACCGTGCCGCCGAAGGCCGCCGCCAGGATCTGGTGTCCGAAGCAGAGCCCGACGAGCTTGGCGCGCCCGTCGAGGTCGCGCAGGAAGCTCTTGAGCGGCGCGATCCACGGCAGGTCGTCATAGACGCCCGCCGCCGATCCCGTCACGACGAACGCATCGAACGCCTCGGGAGAGGTGGGAAACCGCCCCTCCGCCACCGGGAAGGTGGTCACCTCGGCAGGGTCGCCGAGGAGCCTCTCCACCATGCGGCCGTAGGACGGGTAGGTCTCGGCCAGGCGGGCGGGCGGTGCGCCCGCCTCGATGATTCCAATCTTCATCGCCGCCTTATGGCCAAGAGAGGGGATCGATGCGAGCCCTATGCCCTCAGATCCTGCTTGATTGGATTTCTCAGCGAATACTCATGTCGACGTCGATCATCCGCCAAAGGCGATCGTCCAAGCAGACCTCCTCATCCTGAGGTGCCCTTTGCTGGAGCAAAGGGCCTCGAAGGAGCTCTCCAGAAACCAAAGCGATCCCTGGAAGGCTCCTTCGAGGCCGCTGCGCGGCACCTCAGGATGAGGTAAAGCATTGGAGAAACGTCTCAATTAGCTCCTCAGATGACCGGATCGAGCGTCGCGGCGGGAGCGGTCTCCACCGGCTTTGCCAGGAAATGCGAGGCGGCGACCGCGACCACCATCACGGCCAGGAAGATCGCGAAGATCATCGGGTTGAAGACGACCAGGGCGATGAAGCAGATGCCGGCCATGGCCAGGGCGAAGGCGGGGGCGACGGGGAAGAACGGCGCTCGGTAGGGACGGGCGAGGCCGGGCTCGCTGCGGCGTAGCTTGAACAGGGCCGCCATGCTCATCCCGTACATCACCAGCGCGCCGAACACCGCCATGGTGACGATGCTCGCGGTGAGGGACTGGCCCGCGATCTCGATGAGGTTGTCGCTGTAGATGGCGGCGATGCCGACGAGGCCGCCGGCCACGGTCGCCACGTGGGGGGTCTGGAAGCGGGGGTGCACCTTGGCCAGGAACCCGGGGAGGTAGCCGGCGCGACCGAGGGCGAAGATCTGGCGCGAATAGCCCATGATGATGCCGTGGAACGACGCCACGAGGCCGAACAGGCCGAGCCAGACCAGCATGTGCAGCCAGCCGCTCGACTCGCCCACCACCGTCTTCATGGCCTGGGGCAGCGGGTCGTTGAGGTTGCTCAGGGTGCGCCAGTCACCCGAGCCGCCGGCGAAGATCATCACGCCGAAGGCGAGGACGGTGAGTGTCAGGACGCCGGTGATATAGGCGATGGGGATCGTGCGCTTGGGGTCCTTGGCCTCTTCCGCCGCCATGGCGACGCCCTCGATGGCGAGGAAGAACCAGATGGCGAAGGGAATGGCCGCGAACATGCCGCCGATTGCGGCGAGGCTGAATGTGGATTCACCGGCCCAGCCATGGGCGGCGAAATTGGAGAAGCTGAAGGCCGGGGCGACGACGCCCATGAAGACCAGCAATTCGGCCACCGCCAGGATGGTCACGAACAGCTCGAACGTGGCGGCGATCTGCACGCCGACGATGTTGAGGGTCATGAAGATCAGGTAGGCGCCGAGCGCCGCATGTTTCGGGTCGAGGCCCGGAAACTGGACGTTGAGATAGGCCCCGATGGCGAGCGCGATGGCGGGGGGCGCGAAGACGAACTCGATCAACGTCGCGTAGCCCGCGATGCAGCCGCCGATGGGCCCGAAGGCGCGCCGGCTATAGGCGAAGGGGCCGCCGGCCTGCGGAATGGCCGTGGTGAGCTCGGTGAAGCTGAAGATGAAGGCGACGTACATTGCCGCGATGAAGGTCGTGGTCACCAGGAAGCCGAGCGTTCCGGCGCTGGCCCAGCCATAGCTCCAGCCGAAATACTCGCCCGAGATCACGAGGCCGACGGCGATGCCCCAGAGATGGAAGGCGTTCAGGCCCTTATGCAGGCCGGTGGATTCGCTTTGCATGGTGGGTTCCCGTCATCGGCGAAGGCTGCCGTCGGGAATGGCCAAGCAAGAGTTTTGCCGCAAGAGAAATAGGGCGTGCGAAGCCCGTATCCGGCCTCACGCCGCCGTGGCGCGGGTGCGCAGGCGGGGCGTCTCCTTGGGGCGGATGTCCATGGCGTTACCGCGCCAGACGATGGCGCTCTGCATCCAGGCGCTCGCCCACATGACGGGGAGGATCGCGTCGCGCAGGAGGAAGGCGAGGAGGAGCCGGGGAGAGCGGTGCCACCCGGCGCGGGCGGCGAGCGTATACTCGGCCCCGTACCAGAGCATGGCCATGGCGACGACGCCGATCATGACCGGAGCGTCCGGGACCGCGAGGGCCGCGATGGCGAAGGGAAGCACCGCGCCCGAGCCGATCTCGGGCGCGAAGAAATGCGGGAAGGTGACCCGGCGCAGGCGCGCCCAGCGCACCTGCCGCGACCAGACCTCACGAAACGTCCGGAATCCGAGGGGCTGGTCGAAGGGCGAGGCCACGAGATGCACCCGCTTGCCCGCCGCGCGCACGAGCTTGGTCGCCGCCGCGTCCTCGGCGATCTCGGCGGCGAGCGCCCGGATGCCGCCCCGCCCGTCGAGGAACGGCTTGTGCCAGAGCATGCTCTTGCCCTGCGCGAAGCCGAGGCCGAGACTCTCGCCGGTATATTGCCAGCGCGCCTGGAGCGTATTGAGGAAGGCGCATTCCAGTTCGGCGAAGAAGCCGTGCGGCCGTGCGCCGATGGGCGTCGAGCAGACGAGGCCCGTATCCGGCCGCCACGAGGCCTGCAGCCGCTGCAGGTAGTCCGGCGGCATCAGGACGTTGGAATCCGCCAATACCACCCAGTCGTGGCGGGCCGCCTCCCAGCCGCGCACGCAATTGTTGAGTTTGGGATTGTCGCTGATCCGCTCGTCGCCGACGATGAGCCGCGCCGGCACCGCCGGATGGGCCGCCATCAGGCGGTGCAGGAGCGGGACGATGGGATCGCGCCCGTCGGCGACGCAGAAGATCAGTTCGTAATCCGGGTGGGCGAGATGGAAGCCGCGCTCCAGCATCTCCTCGCTGAACGCTTCGAGGCCGCAGACCGGGCGTACGAGGGAGATCGGCGCGGCGCTGGGAAAGCTCGGCGTGCCGCGGTTGCGGCCGATGCGCCATGCGGCGATGGCGATGCTGAGACAATTGACCAGGGTCAGCGCGGCACAGAGCGAGAGCGCGACGATCGCGCCGGTCTCGATGCTGCCGATCATGCCGTGCTCCCTCCGGGCATCCGCCGCCTGACGGAACCAGCCCCTGCCCGAGGCCGTAACAGGCAGGCTGTTTCAGTCGTATGACAGCAATGCGGAGTCGATCGGCTCCTCGTCGCAGGGAAGGGGCCGGTGTGACCGAGACGTGGCAGATCGCCGACACGACATGATTCCGCCCATCGTCGTCCACCCCGCCTATCAGGCCGTCCTGCCGGACGGGCACCGGTTCCCGATGCGGAAATACGGTCGCCTCGCCGAAACGTTGGCGGAGCTCGGCCTCGCGCCTTCCGGTTTCGTCAGGCCGGAGCCCGCCGATGCGGCCCTGCTGAACCGCGCGCACCGCTCGAATTACGTCGATGCGGTCCTGTCCTGTTCGGTCTCGCGGGAGATCGAGCGCGAGATCGGCCTTCCGGTGGACGAGAGCGTCGTCGCCCGCTCCTGTGCCTCCGCGGGCGGCACCCTCGCGGCGGCGCGGCTCGCGCTGGTCCATGGCCTCGCCGGCAGCGCCGCCGGCGGCAGCCACCATGCGCGGCGGGAGACCGGCGCAGGCTTCTGCGTGTTCAACGACGTCGCGGTCGCCGCCCTGGCGCTCCAGGACGAGGGCACGATCCGCCGGGCGCTGGTGGTCGATTGCGACGTGCATCAGGGCGACGGCACCGCCGATTGCCTCGCCGGCTCGCCGGACCTGTTCACCTTCTCGATCCACGCCGAGAAGAACTATCCGACACGCAAGATCCCCGGCGACCTCGATGTGGGCCTCGTCGACGGCGTCGACGACGCGGCCTACGCCGCCGTCCTCGGCGCGCATCTGCCGGGCCTCCTCGACGGGCTCTCGCCGGACATCGTGTTCTACAATGCCGGGGTCGATCCGCACGTGGACGACAGGCTTGGGCGCCTGGCCCTCACCGATGCGGGCCTCGCCGCACGGGATCGCTTCGTCGTGGGAGAAGCGCGCCGGCGCCGCATTCCCCTCGTGGCGGTGATCGGCGGCGGCTATGCCACCGATATCGACGCCCTGGCCGCCCGCCACGCCCTCGTCTTCCAGGCCATGGCCGCCCTCGCGTGAAGCCGCTCAAGGCGTCCCGCACGCATCCGGCGGGATCTCGCCCTCGGTCACGCAGCGCGCCACCTTTTCGAGACCGTCGAAGAGCCGCTCCAACTGCGCGCCTTCGAGGGAATGGAAGCCCAGCGTCCGGGAGATCAGCAGCCCCAGCGTCGAGAAAACCAAAGCCGCACCGATTCCCGGACAGGTCTCGATCTTTTCCAGGGCGGCGAGCCGTTCGCTGAGGAAGGCGTTGAATCCGGCGAATGCCTCGGGATTCTCCGCCGAGGCCAGGAGGAAGGCCCGCGGGAACCCCTCTTCCTCCGCATAGACCTGCCTCGCATGGGCGATCAGCGCGAGGGGGAGGGCCGAGGGGCCCGGCACCTGCTCCGCTTCGAGCTTGGCAATGCCCTCCTTGACCTCCTTCAGCTTGCGCTCGGCCATGGACGTGATGAGCGCTTCCTTCGAGGAGAAATGGTGGAGGACCCCGCCCTTGCTCAGCCCCGCCTCCGCCGCCACCGCGTCGATTGTCAGGGTGCGCGTGCCCGCGCGACGGATCAGGCTTTCGGCCGCATCGAGGATGACGCTCGGCCGATCCTCCCGCCGTGTGCGCGGCTTCGCCATGTTCACACCCTAAAAACCGTCTGGACGGTCGGTAAGATAACCGATAGACAGGCGTTTCGATAGAGCTTTTGCGGGATGGGGTCACAGTGTCTGGTCCGACCATGTCCATTCGACGGTACCGAGGCGCCCGGACGGTGGCCTGCCTCGGCTTCGCTGCCCTGGTCTGCTTCCCGGCGCAGGCGAAGGACGAAACCGCCCAACCCGGCCCGACTTCCTCGAAAAAGAGCCTCGCCACCGTCCGCACGGCGAAGGCCGAGCGCAGCACCATCGCGGCCGATCTCGTCTTCACCGGCGACATCCAGGCCCAGTCGCAGGTGAACGTGGCCTTCCGCAACAACGGCAAGATCGCCGTGCGTCTGGTGGAAGTGGGCGATCACGTCACCGCCGACCAGGTTCTGGCCAAGCTCGATCCGCAGGAGCAACGCGCCAACCTCAACAACGCCCAGGCCGCGCTGACCTCCGCCGAGGCGCTGCTGACCCAGGCCAAGGTCAATTTCAAGCGCCAGGAGATGCTGCTCTCCAGCGGATACACCACGCGGCCGAGCTATGACGACGCCGAGCAGCAGCTCCGCACGACCCAGGCTTCGGTGGAATCCGCCAAGGCGGCCCTGGGCACCGCCCAGGAGCAGTTCTCCTATACCGACCTGAAGGCGGGCGTGGACGGCATCGTGCTCAGCCGCAGCTTCGAGGTGGGCCAGGTGGTCCAGGCCGGACAGACCGTTCTCACCATGGCCGAGGACGGGCCGCGCGACGCGGTGTTCAACGTGTTCGAGGCGGTGCTGGCGACCCCGCCCGAGAGCAAGCAGGTGGAGATCACCCTCCAGGCGGACCCGAAGGTGCGGACCGTCGGCACGGTGCGGGAGATCTCGCCGAGCGTGGACGCCGCCTCCGGCACCGTGCGGGTCAAGGTCGGCCTGAAGGACACGCCCGCCGCCATGTCCCTCGGGGCCATCGTCATCGGCACCGGCAAGTTCAGGCCGCAGACGGCCATCGTCCTGCCCTGGTCCTCGCTCTACCGCTGGGATAACGGCCCCGCCGTGTGGGTGCGTGATCCGGCCAGCGGCAAGGTCGCCCCGCGCAACGTGACCATCGACCGGTATTCGCCCAACACCATCGCCCTGTCCGGCGGTGTCGAGCCGGGCGAGGAGGTGGTCGTCGCCGGCATCCAGTTCCTCCGGCCGGGCCAGACCGTCGCCGTCGCCGAGGAGATCGCCCAATGATCCGCTCCGGCATCCGCCTCGCCCTGATCGGGGTGGCCCTGTCCGGCCTCGGCGCCTGCCATGGCGCGGAGGAGGAGGCCGGACCGCCGCCGGTGCGGCCCGTGCTCTATACGGAGGCCAAGCCCGTCGACACCATCGTGTTCGGGCCCTTCGCCGGGTTCGTGGCCCCCCGATATCAATCGGAGATCGGGTTCCAGATCGCGGGCCGTATGATCGCCCGCGACGTGACGATGGGCGATGTCGTCAAGAAGGGCCAGCGCATCGCCGCCCTCGACCCCATCGTCACCCGCTTCGCTCTCACCCGCGCCGAGGCGGAGCTCGCCGATGCCACGGCGCAGGCGGAGAATGCCAGCGCCACGGAGTTGCGCCAGCGGCGGTTGATCGCCAACGGCAATGTCAGCCAGGCACGGCTCGACAGCGCCGTGGCGAGCCGCGACACCGCCCAGGCCCGTCTCGCCCAGGCCCAGGCCAACCTGCAGAAGGCCCGCGACCAGATGGGCTATACCGAGCTGCATGCGGATTTCGACGGCGTCGTCACCGTCCGCAGCGCGGAAGTGGGGCAGGTGCTCTCGGCGGGGCAGGCGGTGGCGACCCTGGCCCGGCCCGAGGAGCGCGAGGCCGTGGTCGACATCCCCGAGGATCTGGTCGGCGCCATGCCGAAGGACGCGGTCTTCACCGTGGCGCTCCAGAGCGCCCCCGACGTGACGGCGACGGGCAAAGTCCGCGAGATCTCGCCCTTCGCCGACCAGAAGACCCGCACCCGGCGCATTCGGATGACCCTGCTCAACCCGCCGGAGGCGTTCCGTCTCGGCTCCACCATCACGGTCGGGCTCTCGCGCCACATGAAAGCGCGGTTCCAGCTGCCGGCGACGGCGGTGTTCGAGGCCGATGGTCGAAGCGCGGTCTGGATCGTGAACGAGGCCGGGGATTCCGTGTCCCGCCGCGACGTCACCCTGGCGGAACGAAACGACCAGCGCGTGTCCGTCACCGAGGGACTGAAACCGGGGGACCGTGTCGTCCTCGCGGGCGCACGCAGTCTCGGCGAAGGCCAGCGCGTCCGCCTGTCCGACAAGCCGCAATAGCTGCCGCCCCGCGCTGGGTTTAGAGCCGCGCCGACCCGAACAGCCTCACGCGAGAGCCGCCCGTGAAGAACTTCAACCTGTCCGAATGGGCGCTCGAGCATCGCTCCTTCGTCTGGTTCCTGATGCTGATCTCGATGCTGGCGGGCTTCCTCGCCTACGAGAAGCTCGGCCGCGAGGAAGACCCGCCCTTCGCCATCAAGACCATGATCGTGCAGGCGCGCTGGCCCGGCGCCACGATCAGCGACACGCTGGATCAGGTCACCGAGCGGATCGAGAAGGAATTGCAGCAGATCGACGCCGTCGA
The DNA here is from genome assembly GCF_001422125.1 of Methylobacterium sp. Leaf85. NCBI lineage: Bacteria > Pseudomonadati > Pseudomonadota > Alphaproteobacteria > Hyphomicrobiales > Methylobacteriaceae > Methylobacterium > Methylobacterium sp. Leaf85. Next base: position 505,118 of record NZ_LMME01000001.1, read on the forward strand.
TTTCAGCCGCAGCTACACCACGCCGGGGCAGACCACGGTCTTCGTCCAGTTGCGCGAGACGACGCCGCCGAAGACGATTCCGGGCATCTTCTATCAGGTGCGCAAACGCATCGGCGATATCGGCAGCACCTTCCCGCAGGGGATCCAGGGGCCGTTCTTCAACGATGAGTTCGGTGACGTCTTCGGCAACGTCTACGCGTTCACCGCCGACGGTGTCTCGATGCGCCAGTTGCGCGACTACGTGGAGCGGGTGCGGGCCGACCTGAAGAAGGTCAACAATGCCGGCAAGATGCAGCTCCTTGGCGCGCAGGACGAAGTCATCTACCTCGACTTCTCCACCCGCAAGCTCGCCGGCCTCGGCGTCGACCAGGCCGCCGTCATCGCAACGCTGCAGGCTCAGAATGCCATCGCCCCCTCCGGCGTGATCCAGGCCGGCCCCGAGCGCGTCTCCGTGCGGGTCGGCGGCCAGTTCATTTCCGAGGACAGTCTCAGGACCATCAACCTGCGGGTGAACGACCGCTTCTTCCGCCTCTCCGATGTGGCCGAGATCTCGCGCGGCTTCACCGATCCGCCCACGGCCCTGTTCCGGTTCGACGGCCAGCCGGCGATCGGCCTCGCCATCGCCATGCAGCCCTCGGGCAACCTGCTGACCTTCGGCCACGACCTCAAGGCGCGGATGAAGAAGCTCGAAGGCGAGCTGCCCTACGGCGTCGGCATCCACCTCGTCTCGGATCAGCCCAAGATCGTCGAGGAGGCGGTGGGCGGCTTCACCAAGGCCCTCATTGAGGCCGTGGTCATCGTGCTGGGCGTCAGCTTCATCAGCCTCGGCTGGCGGGCGGGGCTCGTGGTCTCGTTCTCGATCCCTCTCGTCCTCGCCGTGGTCTTCGTGGTGATGCAGGTGATGGGCGTCACGCTGCAGCGCATCTCGCTCGGCGCCCTCATCATCTCGCTCGGCCTCCTCGTCGACGACGCCATGATCACCGTCGAGATGATGGTCGCACGGCTGGAGGTGGGCGACACCCTGAAGAAGGCGGCGACCTTCGCCTATACCTCCACCGCCTTCCCGATGCTCACGGGCACGTTGGTCACCGTGGCGGGCTTCCTGCCCATCGGCTTCAACGGCTCGGCGGCCGGCGAATACACCTACAGCCTGTTCGTGGTTATCGCGGCCTCTCTCCTGATTTCGTGGGTCGTGGCGGTGCTGTTCGCGCCGCTCATCGGTGTGAAGCTGCTGCCGAAGACGATCAAGAAGCACCACGACAAGCCGAGCTTCCTGCTTCGCACCTTCCGCGCGTTGCTGCTGCCGGCCATGCGGTTCCGCTGGACCACCGTGGCCTTCTGCGTCGGCCTGCTCGGCCTGTCGCTCTACGGCATCCAGTTCGTGCAGCAGCAGTTCTTCCCGGCCTCCGACCGTCCCGAGATCCTCGTGGACATGACCTTGCCGCAGAATGCCAGCATCGCCGAGACCAAGGCCCAGATGGACCGGTTCGAGGCGACGCTGAAGGGCGATCCCGAGATCCTGCGCTGGAGCTCCTATGTCGGGCAGGGCGCGGTGCGCTTCTATCTTCCGCTGGACCAGCAGCTCGGCAACGCGTTCTTCGGCCAGATCATCGTGGTAACCTCCTCGCTCGAGGCCCGCGATAAGATGATCCAGAAATTCGAGGCGCTGGCGGCCAAGGAATTCGTCGGCACCGACGTCTTCGTCCACTCCCTCGACCTCGGTCCCCCCGTGGGCCGACCGATCCAGTACCGGCTGAGCGGGCCCGATCTCCAGAAGGTGCGCGGCCTCGCGCTCCAGCTCAGCAACATCGTCGCATCGAGCCCGAATGTCGGCCTGCCGAACCTCGATTGGAACGAGCCCGGCAAGGTGCTGAAGGTCGACATCATCCAGGACAAGGCGCGCCAGCTGGGCGTCACCTCGGAGGATATCGCCGGGCTCCTCAACGGCATCGTTGGCGGTCGCTCGATCACGCAGGTGCGCGACTCGATCTACCTCGTGGACGTGGTCGGCCGCGCCCAGGCGGCGGAACGCAACTCCGTCGAGACGCTGCAAAGCCTGCAGGTGCCGCTGTCGAACGGGAGCGTCGTGCCCCTGCTGGCCTTCGCCACCGTGAGCTACGAACTCGAACAGCCCATCGTCTGGCGCCGCGACCGCCTGCCCACTATCACGGTGCGGGCGGCGATCGTCGACGACACCCAGGCGCCCACCATCGTCAACGCCCTCGATCCGGCCATCAAGGCGTTCGAGAAGACCTTGCCGGACGGCTACACCCTCGCGGTCGGCGGTGCGGTGGAGGAGAGCGCCAAGGGCAGCGGACCCATCGCGGCCGTGGCGCCGGTGATGCTGCTCGCCATGGCGATGTTCCTGATGATCCAGCTCCAGAGCTTCCAGAAGCTGTTCCTGGTGGCGAGCGTGGCGCCCCTCGGCCTCATCGGCGTGGTGGCGATCCTGCTGCCCTTCGGCAAGCCGCTGGGCTTCGTCGCCATCCTCGGCGTGCTGGCGCTCATCGGGATCATCATCCGCAACTCGGTGATCCTGGTGATGCAGATCGACGAGTACGACCGCGAGGGCTACACCCCATGGGACGCGGTGGTGGAGGCGACCTGCCACCGGATGCGGCCGATCCTGCTCACCGCTGGCGCGGCGAGCCTCGCCCTGATCCCCATCGCGCGGGAGGTCTTCTGGGGGCCGATGGCCTACGCCATGATCGGCGGCATCATCGCCGCCACCTTCCTGACCCTGTTCTTCCTGCCCGCGCTCTATGTCGGCTGGTACCGCATCAAGGCTCCGAAGGGGGATCGCCCCGCGGGCGGCGCATCGACGGCCCCGGCGGCGGGCCATCACGCCGAGGCCTGATCAGGGCGCTGCGGCGCAGAGTGCGGGCTCCAGGGCCCGCATGACGCGGCGATAATCGGTGATGTGCAGAGCGTCGCGCAAGGCGCCGGGCAGGGCGAACCCGGTGTCGCCGTCGCGCAGATCCGCGTAGGGGTCCACGTACCGGCAGGAGAGACGCCGGCACAGGGCCTCGATCCGCGCGGAGTACGCGACGACCGCCGCCGGTTCGAGGCGCTTTTCCACCGAACGGGAGATGGGCGGAACGGCGGCGACCACGACACGGTCGCTGCCGGCCTGCAGCCGCGTCACGATCCGCTCCACCGCGTCGTCGAAGCCCCGGGCGGTCCTGTCGGACAACGGCTCCTTCTTCCGCTGCAGGTCGTTGGTTCCGATGAAGACCACCACCGCGCGGGCGCGGGTCTTCACCGACAGCTTGGCCACGAGATCGGCATAGACCGAAGCCGATGCGCCGCTGATGCCGCCATTGACGATCTCCGTACCGCAGACCCGCTGGGCCGGGCTCTGCAACTCGGCCTGCGAATCGCCGGCGAGGAGGATGTAGCCGTTCGGTGCATCGTCGAGATGGGCCTGGATCGAAGGCAGCCGGTCCGTGGCGTAGAGCCGGGCGTTGAGACGCGAGGGCTTCTCGACCCATCCGACGGCGAAGCCCACACCGAGGACGGCCAGCCCGGCAATGCCCAGACGCAGGGCCTTCATCGGGTTGCTCCCGGCGAGTCCGATGTCTTGGATACCTCCGATGTCGTCGATCCCTCCAATGTCTTCGATACCTCCGAGGTCTTCGCCGTGCCGGCCCTGTCGACGGTGGCGCCCGGCCGCGAATCCGTCGTGGCGTAATAGGGCTTGATGTCGAGGAGCGGCGTGCCGTCGAGGCAGTCGAGCCCCCGGACGCTCAGGGTCGCTCCGTCGATGCCGAGGAGTTCCACCACCGAGAGCGCGATGGGGTTCGGGCGCGCCGGCGAGCGCAGGGAGAACGTGCCCCGGCTGCCCTCCGCATGGCGCGGCCTCTGGCGCACGATGTCCCGGGCGGCCCGGTCCATCCAGTAGAGCACGATGAGGTGGCTCGCCCCCTCCACGTTCTGCAAGCCGGGGGCGAAGGTGGCATCGACCTCCAGCGTGCAGATGGCGTCGGTCTGAAGCCCGTTCTTGGGGCATTCCGCGCGGGTCGCCCACGGGGTCCGGACACGGCCGATGAAGTAGAGCCCTGCATCGTGGGAGGCGGGCAGCGTGACGGTCTCTTCGCCGGGCCGCCGGTCGATCGGGTCGCTCATCAGACGCATCGGATTTGGAGAGGCGGTGCCCGGAAGAGCCCCGAGCCGTTCGAAGCGAGCATGTCGGACAACTCGCCCCCGTGCGCAAGCCGGTCGACAGCGAGCCGCCATGCGGGCCGCATCGTTCCATCGGGCGCCGGTGCGGTATAGATTCTTGCATATGGCCGTCGGCGGCACCGCCGGCCTTCGGGCCGAAGCCTTCCCAAGGAGAGAGCGTGACCACCAGCGAATGGCGCCCGATGGAATCCGTGGGCGATGCCGAGACCGCCGTCGACCGCCTCGCCGCTCTCTACGCGGGTGCGATCCAGTCGCTCCAGACCGCCCTGACCCGCTATCTCGACGGGGGCGCCGCGCCCGACCATGCCGAGCGGCTTCAGTTCCGCTATCCCGAATTGCGGATCACCTATCACCCGTCCGGGCCGATTCCGCGCTTTTCCCGCGCAACGGCGAAGTTCCAGTCTCCCGGCACCTACGCCACCACGGTGACGCAGCCGGCGCATTTCCGGCCGTACCTGCTGGAGCAGCTGACGCCCCTGATCCGGGATTACGGTGCGACCCTCGAAGTCGGCCTGAGCGCGCAGGAAATTCCCTATCCCTATGTGCTGGAGCCCGGCGCCAACCTCTCGGGCAGCGGGATCACGCCGCGCGATCTGGCCACCTACTTCCCCGTCCCGCTGCTCTCGGTGGTGGGTGACGAGATCGCCGACGGCCTCTGGGTGGCGCCGGTCGAAGAGCCGAAGCCCCTGGCGCTGTTCGACGCGATCCGGGTCGATTACTCCCTGCGCCGCCTCGTCCATTACACCGGCTGCGACTGGCGCGACGTCCAGCCGTGGATCCTGCTCACGAACTACCATCGCTACGTCGATGGCTTCATCCGGCACGGCTTGGAGCAGCTCGCCAGCGGCAGGGACGGCTACGAGCGCATGATCCTGCCCGGCGGTATCACCGTCTCGCGGGAGGAGGCGGCGGGCATCGATCCGGCGGCCCTCATCGCCGCCTCTCCCTGGCACAAGTTCCAGATGCCGGCCTATCACCTCGTGGCGCGCGGCCCCGACGGGTCGATGCAGGGCACCACGCTGGTCAACATCGGCGTCGGCCCGTCCAACGCCAAGACGATCACCGACCATCTCGCGGTCCTGCGTCCGCATTGCTGGCTCATGGTCGGCCATTGCGGCGGGTTGCGGCAATCGCAGACCATCGGCGATTACGTCCTCGCCCATGGCTATCTGCGCAGGGATCGTATCCTCGACGAGCTGGTTCCGCCGGACGTGCCGGTGCCGGCCCTGGCCGAAGTCCAGCTCGCGCTCCAGGCCGCGGCCGCCAGCGTCACCGGCGAGACCAGCGACGACCTGAAGCGGCGCCTGCGCACGGGCACGGTGGTGACCTACGACGACCGCAACTGGGAGCTCCGCTTCAGCCAGGAGCGGCGGCGGATCAACCTGTCCCGCGCCATCGGCGTCGACATGGAGAGCGGCACCATCGCGGCGCAGGGCTACCGCCTGCGGGTTCCCTACGGCACGCTCCTCTGTGTGTCCGACAAGCCGCTCCACGGCGAGATCAAGCTGCCGGGGGCGGCCAACGCCTTCTACGAACGGGCGGTGGCCGAGCACCTGCTCATCGGCCTCTCCGCCCTCGATATCCTCCGCGCCGACCGCAACGGCCTGCATTCGCGCAAGCTGAGGAGCTTCGACGAACCGCCGTTCCGGTAGGCCGTCCGAAGGCCGGCGACCGAGGGACGATGTGGGACGCCGCCCCGGTGCCATCGGATCGGCGCGGCGCCGCGAATGGTCCCGGGTTACGGTTCGTCCGCTCTCAGTCGGCCGCATGCACCGAACGGTTCATGGCGATCATCTCGGCATGGCTGGGATTGGGACCGAGTTTTCCCAAGAGGCCATAGACCCGGTTCAGGGTCTTGGGAGCCTCTCCCTTCACTGCGGCGAGCAGGGCCTCGCGCATCGTCTCCGCGTCGTAGTCGCAGCAATAACCCGGGGTGGCGGGCTGCTGGCGCCAGGACTCCGCCAGCGATCCCCCATCCACCGGGTCGAAGCCGACCTGGTCCACGATGTCCATCACGGTCCGCTTCGCCGCTTCGGCATCGCCGGCCACGGCGACGGCGATCCGGTCGGGCGCACCCGCCGGACGCCCGAGCTCGGCGAGGGAATGGGCGAGGATGTTGTTGAACGCCTTGACGATGGGGCGGCCGATCTGTTCCGACACCCAGACGCTCTCCGTCTTACCCGCGTCGAGTTCGGCGATCTGCGGGTCGCGCAGGCCGGGATAGTAATTGCCCGTGTCGACGATCGGGGTGGCCTCGGGCAGGCCGTCGAACAGGTCTTTCGGCAGCTGGGCGACGGCGGGAAACGGGATCGACAGGATCACGAGGTCCGCGCCCGCGACGGCCCCGTGGGCATCGGCGGGAGTCGCGCCGATCTCCTCGGCGAAGGCGCGCACGCCGTCGGGGCCCTTCGAATTCGCCACGCGGACCTGGTGTCCCGCCGCGCTGAGCTTGCGGGCGAGCGTGCCGCCGATATTGCCGGTGCCGATGACGCCGATTTTCATGCCTGTGTCCTTTGAATTTGGGGTGGCCGCCCCCCTCACGGGGCGGCGACCGGGCGCGCGAGGCCGTCGAGAGTGCGGCGCAACTCTTCGATGGCCTCCGGGGTCAGCTGACACGCCGTCCGGATCCTGTCGGGGATGCCGCGAAGCGCTCCTTCCAGGGCTCGGCCATGCGGGGTCAGATCGATCAGCACCCGGCGTTCGTCGGAGGCGTCGCGTGTCCGTGTCACCACGCCGGCGGCCTCCAGCCGCTTGAGCAGCGGCGTCAGGGTGCCCGTCTCCATGTCGAGGCGGGCACATATCTCGCCCACCGTCAGAGGCGAGCCATTCATCAATTCGAGGGCGACGAGGTATTGCGAGAACGTCAGGCCAAGCGGCTCGAGGAAAGGCTTGTGCAGCCGCACCATGCGGTTGGCGGCGGCGTTAAGCGCGAAGGAAAACTCCGTCGCGATCCTCTGTCGATCACGGGTCATTCGTGCAGCTTACTATCATATAGCGTACTACACAAATGGGTGAGGGATGGTCGCCTGTCAACGACGGGCGAACGATCCTAACGTTCCCGCTGCCACAAACCGGCCCGCTCGGACCGGGCCTGCTCCTCCGCCGCCAGGAGGTCCGACGGGGCATCCTCAGACGCGCGGGCACCGCCGGCCGTGAGGATGAGGGAGGCGAGGTCGTCGCCGTCGATCTGGCAGCGCAGGCCCGCGGGCTGCGCCTCGTCGGTCGCCTCGCCGGCCGCCGGGGCACAGACGACTTCGCGCCGGCGCAGATAGCGCGCGAGTTGGCGCGCCAGGGCGCCGCGCTCGCCATCGACGCCCAGCAGGCGCACCGTCCGACCACGGAACGAGAGAGTGCCGGTATCGATCACCTCCGGCACGCCGCGCAACGCCCCGGCCGCACTGGTCTCCTTGGCGGCCGGAGCCGGCTCGGCGCGGGCGGCCGAGGGGCGCTTGCGCCGTGACGCCATCTGCACGGTGGCGCGTTGGGTGAAGTCCTTGAAGATCGCCGCCGGCAGGTCGCCGCCGCCGACCTTGTTCATGGAGGAATTGTCGTCGTTGCCGACCCAGACGCCGACGACGAGGTCCGGCGTCACGCCGACGAACCAGGCATCGCGGTAATCCTGCGTCGTCCCGGTCTTGCCGCCCACCGCGAGGTTGGTGATCCGCGCGGCCCGCCCGGTTCCGCTATCCACCACCGCCTGGAGTGAATCCAGCATCATCGCGCGGCTCTCGCCCGGCAGCGGCGTCGCCGGCTTGGCGTCGGGGCGCAGGTAGAGCGGGTCGGGGCCGGCTCCGCGAATGGCATGGACGCCATAGGTGTCGAGGGGCTGGGCGCTGGCCAGCACGCCAGCATAGGCCCGTGTCATCTCTAGCAGGGAGACTTCGGCCGAGCCGAGTGCAAGGCTCGGGACGTTGGGAAGATCGGAGGTGACGCCGAGCTTGCGTGCGGTCTCGATCACGGAGGCCATGCCGATCTCATCGGCGAGCTGCGCGGCGATGGTGTTGATCGATTGCGCGAAGGCGGTGCGGAGGGGGACCGCTCCCCGGAAACGGCCGCTCGCATTCTGCGGCTCCCAATCGCCGATCTGGATCGGCCGGTCCACCAGCACCGTCTCCGGCGAGAGGCCCTTCTCATAGGCGGTGAGGTAGACGAACAGCTTGAACAGTGAGCCGGCCTGGCGCTTGGCCTGGGTCGCCCGGTTGAACTGGCTGTCCTCGTAATCGCGCCCGCCCACCATGGCGAGGATCGCGCCCTCCTTGTTCAGGACGACCATGGCGCCCTGGCTCGCCTTCTTCTTGGCCCCTTCCGCATCGAGCCGCCGGGCGATGACGCCCTCCGCCAGGCTCTGCAGATCGAGGTTCAGGGTGGTGCGCAGGGTGACGTCGCCGGATGTGTCCGACAGGCGCTTGGCGTCCGCCGACACCATGTCGAGGAAGTAGTTGGTGCCCGGCGGCGTCTCGGGCGGGGTGCGCAGGGTGATCGTCTCGGCGCGTGCCTTGTCGGCCTCGGCGGCGGTGATCGCGCCGGTCTCGACCATGGTCTGCAGCACGATGTCGGCGCGCTCCTTGGCGCCGCCGAAATTGCGCGTCGGCGCCAATTGCGACGGCGCCCGGACGAGGCCCGCCAGCATCGCCGCCTCGGGCAGCGTCAGCGCCTTCGCGCCCTTGCCGAAATAGCGCCGGGACGCGGCGTCGATGCCATAGGCGCCGGCCCCGAAATAGGCGGTGTTGAGATAGCCGAGGAGGATGTCCTCCTTCGACATCGTGCTCTCCACGCGCAGGGCCAGGAACGCTTCCTGGATCTTCCGGCGCAGCGTCTTCTCCTGGGTGAGGGAGGTGAGCCGGACATATTGCTGCGTGATGGTGGACGCGCCCTCGCGCACGCCGCCGCTCACGGTGTTGCGCCAGAGCGCCCGCACCAGCCCGCGCGGGTCGACCCCCCAATGCGAGTAGAACCGCCGGTCCTCGATGGAGACCACCGCCTGGGCGAGATGAGCGGGCATGTCCGCCGCCGTGAGCTTCTGGCCCTGGAAGGCGCCGCGCGTGGCGAAGACCCTCCCGTCATCCGCCTCCACCGTGAGGGCGCGCTGGCCGCCTTCCGGCACCACCCCGCCGAGCGGGGGCAGGGTCGCGAAACTGTAGAGGACGAGGCAAGCGACGAAGACCAGCGGCAGGGCGAGGGCCGCAAGACCGGCAGCGAGGTAGGGCCGTTGCCGCAGACGGCCGCGCCAGCCCGATTGTGGCGTCTGCGCCGCCGGAGCGATCCCTGCCGCAGGCGGAGTGCCCGTGTCGCTCGCTCGCGCGGAGGTGGTGCGTGCGGTGAGCCTCGAACCGAGGGTGGCGAGCATCCGCCTCGCAGCGCGCCCCGTCGAAAGCGAGCCCCGCGCGAGGCCGCGTAAGGCCGTGGCGAGGAGAAAGCCGAGATGCCTGAACAGGACACGTGCCGCCTGCCCGGCTTCGCGGGCGGCGGTTCGGGCATCCGGCACGTCAGGGGCCTTCGGCCGTTCCGGTTCTTGATCTGTCATCGGCCGCCGGTCGTCATCCAGGAGTGCAGGTCCCGTCGGCTTACCGTCGGCGCTGATTTGGCGGTTCTAGACCGGAAAGAACCGTGGACGCCATGCCGGAAGCGGCATCGTCACGCCCTTTGGTCCCGTGCAGCCCGAGCGCCGAATCTCCTCCGAAGCTCTACTCTCTCGGCAAAGCCTCGGTCACCTGCATCCGCTGGGTCGGGGCCGAAACGCGCAGGCTGGCATCGAGGAGGGCCGAAGCCTGGCTCGGATCGCTGTTCGTCCCCGGGGTGACGTCCTGGGTACCGACCAGGGCGGTGACGCCTTCATACTGGTCGAGCCGGCGGTCGATCATGTCGCCGAGGCGCTCGCGAACTTCCGCGACGGTGAGGCTGCGGCGGTGCTTGCCGTCCTTCGCGGTGAAGAGGCTGCGGTTGGCGCGCGCGGCGGCGCGAAAAGCCTGCTTGGCCACGAGATCCGGGTTGTCGTCGCTCAGCGTCAGGAACTTGCCGGCGCTCGATGTCCCGAGGAAGTGGGCGAGATAGAGTTCGGACGTCTTCAGTTCGCGGCCGATACGCTGCTCGATGCGGGCGCGGTCGCGCTTGATCAGTTCTCCCGCCATGAGGGCTGCCGCATAGGGGTCCTGCCGAAGGCGCAGCACGCGGGTGCGGGTGGCTTCGTCCTGGATCGTGATGGCGCTGCCGCGGCCGGTGATGGCGTTGGCCTCGGTCTCATAGCCGTAGCGGGCGCCATAGGTTCGCAGCAGTTCGAGCCAGGTGGCGGACAGGAACTGGAACAGCCCCTCGGCCGAAGAGGTCGATGCCTTCACGGTGGTCGAGAAGCTCGATTCCTTGTCGGCCAGCGCCATCATGTAGACCGGATCGACCCCGGTTTCGGACGACGCCTTCAGGATCGTCTCGACGATGTCGCGCGGCACATTCATGTCGCCGAACCGAAGCACGTCCCGTCCGTCGCTCTCGCGGCTCTGGGGAAGAGAAGCGAGGTCGTTTTCGATCAGGCTGGCCGTCGCAGGTTCCTGGTCGAGGAGGGGAACCCCATCCCAATCCGTGGGTTTGTCGATCGTGGCCGCCGCGAAATCGCTGGCGACGTAGGCGCGGATGTCGATGCGGTCGTGGGCGGTCGCTGCCGGCGCCAAGGCGCTTTGCGGCAGTCCCGAGCCGAGCAGCAGGCCGATCGCGATCTTCGCGAGGGTGAGTTTGGCCGATACCGTGGTGCTTGCCGTCTTCCTGTCGCGAAGGGAGCCGGGCTTCAGCCAAGCAACCGTCTCGTCACGATCCAGGGTCTCGTCAGGCTCGAGACGGCACGCGTCGTCGGCGCGATGCGCCGGCTCCGGGAAAAGCCCCATCATTGTTCCTTGTTCGTGCCGCGGCGTTCTAGGACGCGGCTTCGATCAGTTCAGCGAGCGGACATCTCGCTGGGAGCTGTGACCACATTGGGACAGCTCCGTGATTCAAGCGTGGCACGCTTAAGGAACGGTTAAGGCTATGATTTAACGATATTTTAATTAATCGTTCGGACGCGGTTCAGAGAGGCCGCGTCAAAAAGGCATTCTGGCCGGGGTTGGAACGAAGGCTCCGTAGCCCAGTTACGATGGTCCCAGAGGGCGATTTCGAAACATCGACGAGACGCGCCCCGATGGACCCATTGAAGGAAGCCTTTTTCCAATGAGCATGCAGACCGGTCGCCGCGTCGGCGTTGCCTTCGTCGGTATGGGTGGCGCTGTCGCCACCACCGCCATCGCCGGCATCGAGATGATCAAATCCGGATCGAACCGCCTCGACGGGTTGCCTCTCGCAGGCCTCTCGGTGGCCGGATTGGCCGATTACAAGGATCTCGTTTTCGGCGGCTGGGATCTCAACGACGACGATCTCGCCTCGGCCGCCACCGGCCACGGCGTGCTCACCAAGCAGGATATCGAGAACGGCGCCCAGGTGCTCAAGGGCATCAAGCCCTGGCCGGCTGTCGGCAGCGCCAAGTTCTGCAAGAACATCGAGGGTGCCAACCGCATCGTCGCCGCCGATCACCGCGAGGCGGTCTCCGTCATCGCAAACGACCTTCGTCGTTTTCGCCTGGAGAGCAATCTCGACGAAGTCGTCGTGATCAACCTCGCCTCCACGGAACGTTGGCCCAACCTGGATGCGCCCGCACTGAACTCGCGCGACGCTTTCGAGAAGGGTCTCGATTCCAGCGACGAGGCGATCAGCCCGGCGATGCTCTACGCCTATGCGGCGATCCAGAGCGGCGTGCCTTACGCCAACTTCACCCCGAGCGTGGCCGCCGACATTCCGGCCCTGCTCGAACTCGCCCGCGAGAACGGCGTGCCGTTGGCGGGCAAGGACGGCAAGACCGGCCAGACCATGATGAAGACCGTCCTGGCGCCGGCCCTCAAGGCCCGTGCCCTGCACGTGGATGGTTGGTTCTCCACCAACATCCTCGGTAACCGCGACGGTCTCGCCCTGAACGACAAGGATTCGCTCCAGTCGAAGCTCAACACCAAGGGTACGGTGCTGGATTCGATCCTCGGCTATCCGGTCGAGGACCATCTGGTCCACATCCACTATTACCGTCCGCGTGGCGACGACAAGGAAGCCTGGGACAATATCGACGTCACCGGATTTCTCGGTCAGCGGATGCAGATCAAGGTCAACTTCCTCTGCAAGGATTCCATCCTTGCCGCACCCCTGGTGATCGAGATCGCCCGCGTTCTCGACCTCGCCAAGAAGCGCGGCGAGAGCGGCCCCCAGGAGCAGCTGTCCTCGTTCTTCAAGGCGCCGATGGTCGCCAACGGCCATGGGCCGGAGCACGATTTCGGCAAGCAGCAGCACATGCTGCTCGAGTGGCTCGGCGGCCAGCAATGACCTCGTCCGATACGGGGGGCGGCATGGCTGCCCCCTTCGCGTTGCGCGAGTTGTTCGTCGAGCTCAACGACCTCAAGCGCGTGCATTCGGCCGGGCGCATCGGCTCCATCGCCGAGCGGCTGTTCGCTCAAGGCTGGTCGGCCCTGACCGGTGGCGCCGATCCCGAGACGGTCGCCATCGACATCACCGCCAAGGCGCTCGCGGCCTCCAGGCTCTGTGACCTCGACGCCGCTTTCCTCGCCTCCACCGGTCTCGGCGAGGCGGAAATCGGCGACGTTCTCACGTCCGGACTCGACGCCGTCACCGCCACGGTCGACCCCGATCTGAAACGGCGTATGGCCGTCGCGTTGCGCACGAACGGGGTGGTGCATGGCGGTCCTTTACCGGGTTTCGTGGCGGCACTGAGCCACCAGCCGAGGGCCGGCGTGACCTGTCCCGGCAAGCCTCGCATCCTGCTCGAACCGCCGGAAAACCATGCCGAACATTGCCTGATGGTGGCGGTCTACGGGGTCGTGCTGAGCCCGTTCTACCGGGCCGACCCCACCCTCGTCTTCCTGGCGGCCATGAGCCACCACTTCCACAACGCGGCAATGCCCGATGCCGGTTTCACCGGCGAAATGCTGCTCGGCGACCACCTCGCTCCAATCATGGCGCGGACCACGCAATGGGCTCTCGACGAGTTGGACGCCCCCTTGCGCGAGACCGTTGAGCGGGCGCGCGCCGTCCTGCCCGACGATGCGACGGCCGAGGGTCGCGCCTTCCACGCCGCCGATTGCATCGACCGGGTTCTTCAGATTTCCCAACACCTTAAGGCCGCGTCCCTGACCATGACGACCGTGCTCGACGACATGGAACTGGTCCATGCCGGCCCGGTGAAGGGCTTCCACGACCGTGTCCTCAGGGACATGCGAATCCCGTGATGGTTTGCAGCGGCAGGATGGGCCGCGTGTCATGATTCCATTCGACCTCCTTTCCCCTCACACGGGGCACGCGCTCAAAGCCGACACGCCGCATTCCCTGCGCGACGTGGAGACGAATGTGCGCTGGCCCGTCGTGGACGGCATTCCCTACCTCCGAACCGGGCGCGACGACCTCGTCGAATCTACGCTCGCCCTGCTCGACAACGGTCAGGACGATCTCGCCCTGGAAGGTCTGCTTGCCGATCAGGACGATTGGTGGACCGGCCCTCCGGCCGATCCCCTGGACCTCCATGCCCTCGTCCGCGACCGCAGCAAGGCCAGTCTGCGCGACGCCGTGCGTCTTCTCGGCTGGGGCCGGGTCGGCGACTACTTCCTGCATCGCTGGACCGACCCGACCTTCCTGGCCGGGCTGACGCTCCTCGAGGCGCATTGGAACGACCCCCTCTGCGTCTTCGAATTCGCCTGCGGCATCGGCCATTATCTGCGCGAGATCCAGGCGCGCGGCGTCAAAGTAGCGGGCGCCGACGTCGTCTTCGCCAAGCTTTGGGTGGCGCGCCACTGGGTCGTCGGCGAGACGGCGCAGTTCGTCTGTTTCGACGCCGGTTCGCCGCATTGGCCGATCCCGGGTGCGCCGGTGGATCTCGTCGTCTGCAACGACGCGTTCTACTTCCTCGACGACAAGCCGGCCGTGCTCGAATGCCTCCGCCAGAATGCCGGCGACGATGGCTGGCTCGTTCTCAGCCACATCCACAATTCCGAGCGGCCGGGCTTCTCGGCCGGTCGTGCGGTCTCGGCGGACGAGATCGAGGAGCTGTTTCCGGACGCGCTCGTCTATGACGACGACGAACTCACCCGCGCCCTCGTCGAGAAGCGCGCGCCGTCGCCACGGCGCCCGGCCGACCTGCGACATGTGGAGGCGTTCTCCGTGGTCGCCGGCGCCGGAATGAGGCCAGCCCCGCGCGCCATCCTCGATGGTCTGACCTGGCCGACCGAGGGAACGTCGCTTCGCCTCAACCCTCTCTATGAGCCCGACTCGGCGGGCGGCTACACCGTCGTCTGGCCCTCCGAACGCTACGAGGCGGAATACGCCTCCCGGGTCACCTATCCCCCGCATTCGGACGGACCCGAGATCCTCGACTGGGTTGGCGGCGAGCAATCGCCCCACGAGGACCGTGTCCGCCGCCGCGAGTTCGTCGACCTGCCGGAGCGCTGGTGATGGGCGATTCCATCGGTTGGGGCATCGTCGGCTACGGCTGGGTCGCGCGGGATTACATGGCTCCCGGCATCCGCAGCGCAGGGCATCGGCTCGTTGCCGTGTCCGATCCCGGAGAGGCATCGCGCGCTGCCGCCGAGGCGGAAGGCGCTCGCGCTCATGCCGACATCGCCGGTCTGCTCTTGGAGCCGGAGGTCGAGGCGGTCTACGTGGCGACCCCGAACCACCTCCACCGAGAGGCGGTGGAGGCCCTCGCCGCATCGGGCAAAGCGGTGCTCTGCGAAAAGCCGATGGCAGCCTCGCTCTCCGACGCCGAGGCGATGGTCGCTGCGGTTGGCAAAGGCGGCATCTTCTACGGCACCGCCTTCGACCAGCGTCACCACCCGGCGCACCGGGCGATGCGCGACGCGATCCGCCAGGGCCGCATCGGCGCCGTGACCACGATCCGCATCGTCTATGCCTGTTGGCTCGACCGCGCCTGGACCTCCTTCGCCGGACAGGACAATTGGCGCATCGACCCGCTGAAGGCAGGCGGCGGGGCGCTGATGGATCTGGCACCCCACGGCATCGACCTCGTTGATTTCCTCCTCGACGAGTCCATCGAGGACATCGCCGCTCTGACCCAGGCGAGGGCGCAGGATTACGCCGTCGATGACGGCGCGCTTCTCATCGGCCGTACCGGCTCCGGCATCCTCGCCAACCTTCACGTCGCTTACAATTGCCCTGACGCGCTGCCACGCCGCCGCCTCGAAGCGATCGGCACCAAGGGGGCCCTCACCGCCATCGACACGATGGGGCAGGTGGCGGGCGGCACGCTCAGCCTCACCGACGGTGTCAGCGGGCAGGCGCAAGCCCTCTCCTTCGACGCAGAGGCCTCGCCCTTCCTCGAACAGGTCCGCGCCTTCGGCTCCGCCCTGCGCCGGCCCGCCGAGCGCGACGCCTACAGCGCCGAGCGCGACCTTCACACGATGCGGCTCCTGGCTCGGGCTTACGAAGGTTGCCGGACCGCTCGGGTCGTCGAGGACTAGAATGCGGACCGTGACGCCTACTTGCTTCCCACCCCGGATCTCATCCTGAGGTGCTGCGAAGCAGCCTCGAAGGAGACTTCCAGCGATCGCTCTCGGTCCCGGAGGCCTCCTTCGAGGCCGCAGCGACGCTGCGGCACCTCAGGATGAGGTCGATGGGTGGGACTATCCTGAACTGAGGGACGACCGACATGAGCGAACACGACCAGGACGCCCGGGCGCGCGACCCGCGCATCAAGTCCCCCCGGCCCTACACCTATGGCGGCCCGCGGGTCATCGAGGGGCTGCCCGCGTCGCTGCCCGAGCCCGTGCGCGCCTATCTCGACATCCTGCCGAAGGGGCGCATCGTCGGCTTCCCCCTGGCCCCACTCGACCGGACCGGCATCCCTGTCTGGTTCGTCTCGCTGTTCCTCGACGATCCGTTCTTCGTCGGCGCCATGCCGAGCGGTATTGGCTACGGCGCCACCGACGACGAGGCGCTGATCGGCGCGGTCGCCGAAATCGCCGAGAACCTGATGCCGTCACTGGCGGTCATGCCGCGCAAGAAGGAGCGAGGCTCCTACCACGACCTGACCAAGGTCTTCGGCATTGGCTCAGTCGCCGATCCGCTCACCCTGTGTCTGCCCGCAGGCTCCCCGGTTGGCCGCGACAGGGTGCTCGAATGGACGCCGAGCGTCCGGGCGCGCACGGGCGAGACCGTTCTGATGCCCCTCGACATCGCGGCCACGGATTATTTCGAACTGTCGGAGGGCTACAAGCCCTTCACCAACCTCATCACCAACGGCCTCGGCGCCGGGCCGGATGTGGAGTTCGCCCTTGGCCACGGCCTGCTCGAACTGCTCCAGCGCGACGGTAACGGCCTCCTGTTCCGCGCCCTCGACCAGGGCGTGATGCTCGATCTCGACGGGATCGGCCCGGAAAACAGGGCTATGCTCGCCCGTCTCGACGATCTCGGCATCCGGGCGCTGCCGAAATTCGCCACCGACCAGTTCGGTCTCACCAACATCTACGTCGTCGGTCACGACCGGAACCCCGCCGACGCTCCGGTCCCCGTGGCCCTCTCCGCCTGCGGCGAGGCCTGTGATCCGGACCGCGAGCGGGCCCTGCGCAAGGCGCTCCTCGAATTCCAGGCGGCCCGCGTGCGCAAGGCCTTCGGCCACGGCCCACTTTCCTTCGCCGAACGGGTGACGCCGCCGGGCTACGTCAACGCCTTCATCCAGAAGGCCTTGCCGAGCCTCGATCTGGAGGAGAGCCGCGCCCTGAAAGCCATGCTCGAATGGATCGTCCTGCCGCCGGAGGGGCTGCGCGACGTTCTGAAGGACACGGTCTATTCCGAGCGCAGCACCAAGGCGTTCACGGACCTGCCGACGACGGAGGCCCCCGACGGCCATGCCCGTGGACGGATCGCCCGCGAGCGCCTCGAAGAGGCCGGGTTCGACGTTCTCTACGTCGATTGCTCTCCGCCACGCGGCAGCGTCGGTGTGGTCAAGGCGATCGTACCGGGGCTGGAAGTCGAGACGATGAGCTATCACCGCATCGGCGAGCGCAACGCCGCCAAACTGATCGAGCGGGACCATCCGCTGATCACGTTCGGTGAGGCCAGCGAGACGAAGCTCCCCGTGCGTCTCACCCCCGAAGCGCTCGATCGTCTCGGCGGCCAGCCGCTCTTCGACGTGGCCCTGGCCGACGAGATCGTCGGGCGGCATTACCCGCTCTACCGCGAGCCGGAATCGCATCACGCGCCGTTCCGCCTCGAACAGCAGGGGAGGGCGGCATGACCCTTCGTTTCGCCTACAACACCAACGGCACGGCCAACCATCGCCTGGACGACGCCATCGATCTCATCGCCGATGCCGGCTACCAGGGCGTGGCACTGACTCTCGACATCCACCATCTCGATCCGTTCGCCGAGAACTGGGTCCAGGAGGCCCAGCGCGTGTCGAGCCGGCTGCAACGGCTCGGCCTCGGCAGCGTCATCGAGACCGGTGCCCGTTTCCTCCTCGACCCAAGGGCGAAGCACGAGCCGACCCTCGTGAGCGCGGACGCTTCCGGGCGCGCCCGGCGCATCGGGTTCCTCAAGCGGGCGGTGGACATCGCCGTGATCCTGCATTCGGAAGCCGTGTCGTTTTGGGCCGGCGTTCCGAGATCCGGCATCGACCGGGACGAGGCCCGCCTCTGGCTCGGCGATGGCGTCGCCGAGATCGTGGGTTATGCCCGTGAGCAGGGCATCGTCGCCTGCCTCGAGCCGGAACCCGGCATGCTGGTGGAGACCCTGGACGATTTCGCCGCCTTGAACATCGAAGGCTTGAGGCTCGCCCTCGATACCGGCCATTGCCTCGTGACCGGCGAGCGCGATCCGGCGGCGGCCGTGGCGGAATTCGCCGACGTGATCGGCACCGTCGCCATTGAGGACATGGCGCGGGGCGAGCATATCCACCTGCCCTTCGGTGAGGGCGATATGGAGGTCGCCGGTGTGCTCGACGCCCTCGACGCCATCGGCTTCCAGCGCCTCGTCTGCGTCGAACTCTCCCGCGAGAGCCACCGCGCCGACGTCATGGTGCCGAGATCGCTGGACTACCTGCGGACCTGCCGCAATCACAAGGCAGAGGTGAACGCGTGAGGATCTGCTTCGTCAGCCGCCGCTACTTCCCGGCGATTTCCGGCATGAGCGTGTACGCGCAGAACCTGCTGCGAGAACTGGTCGATGCCGGCCACGACGTGACGATGATCAGCCAGTACCGGGGCGACGAATTCGGCACCCGCGTCTATGGCGGTGGCCCGCCGCCATCCGTGCCGGGTGTGCGCGTCATCGGCCTCGAACAGGTCGGCGAGCAGACGAACGGCGATTTCGAGCGCGACATCGAGACGATGGTGGAGACCATCGTGACCGAGCACGCGCTTCAGCCCTTCGATCTTCTCCACGCCCAATACGGCTATCCAACGGGCTGGGCGACGCTGCTCGCCTCGAAGCGGATCGGCGTTCCCAACGTCGTCTCGATCCAGGGCGGTGACGGCCATTGGGTCGGGTCCTGCTGCGAGACCCATCGCGTCGCCATGTGCGAGGTGCTGGCCCAGGCGAACGCCCTCCTCATCGGCGGCCGCTCCTTCGTGGAGGAGGTCTGCGACCGGCTGGGCTCCGACCCGGACCGCTTCACTATCGTGCCCGGCGCCGTCGACACGGCGCGCTTTACCCCCGGTCCTCTGGGTCATGCGGGGCCGGTGCGGCTGTTCTATCACGGCCGGGTCGACCGCCGGAAAGGCGTGCTCGACTTCATCGACGCGCTCGGCCTGCTGCGTTCGCGCGGCGTCCCATTCGAGACGATCGTCTCCGGCATCGGACCCGACGTGGATTCCTCGAAGGCCCGTGCGGCCGAGCTGAACTTTTCCGAGGCCGAGATCCGCTTCACGGGCTACGCGGATTACCACACCGTACCCGACCTCTACCGGCAGGCTGACGTCTTCGTCTCGCCGACCTATGCCGAGGGCTTTTCCAACACCATCCTGGAGGCCATGGCTGCGGGGCTCGCCGTGGTCTCGACCCATGCGGTGGGCGTGTCCGACTGCTTGCGCGACGGTGAGAACGGATTGCTGGTCCAGCCCGGCGACGTGGAAGCCCTCGCCGATGCGCTCCGGCGCGTCATCGAGGACGAGCCCTTGCGCCGGCGTCTCGCCCGGGACGGACTCGACGAGTGCCGCCGCGTCTATTCCTGGACGGCGGTCGGCCGCCAGATCATGGACGTCTATGCCGAGGTCGCGGGCGAGCGTCCCCGGACTGACTTCGCGGACACCCTTCCGCATGATCCCGCCTGCCGGTTCCGCGCCGAGCCCCACCTGCTCTGACTATGCCCGTCGCCCTCGCGCTCTCACCCCATCTCGACGATGCCGCCTTCTCATGCGGGGGAACCCTGGCGACCCTGGCCGAAGCTGGCTGGAAGGTGGTGATGGCGACGATCTTCACCGCCACCGTCGCCGATCCGAAGGGTTTTGCCCTCGCCTGCCAGACCGACAAAGGCCTGGGTCCGGAGATCGACTACATGGCGCTCCGGCGGGACGAGGATCGGCACGCGGCCGAAGCGCTCGGGATCGCGCCGCCTCTGCACATGCCGTTTCGGGAAGCGCCGCATCGCGGCTACGGCACCGCACCGGAGCTCTTCGCCGAACCTCGCGGCGACGACGACATCGTCGATACCCTCGGCGATGCGGTTTCGTGCCTCGTCGGCGACCTCTCTCCCGATCTCGTCTTCGCCCCGCAGGCCGTCGGCGGCCATGTCGATCACGTCCAGCTGGTCCGCGCCATGAGCCAAGCGCGATGGACCGTTCCGATTCTGTGGTGGCGTGATTTTCCCTATACCGTTCGCGACGCTGCGCCGAAGGAGCCGTTCAAGCGAGATTTTTATGCGTTGCCGGAGCGCGCGTGTCGCTATTCGGCGATGGCCGAGGCGCGGAAGGGTGCCTCCTGCTCGGCCTATGCGACCCAGCTCGCGTTCCAGTTCGGTGGAGTGGAAGGGTTGATGGGTCGTCTGGCGGGCGAGGCGAGGACTGAGCGGTTCCGCCTTGCCGGGACATTGTCCGCCGATGTTGCCGCCCTGTTCGAGGACCATGCCGCCCGAGGCTGACGTGATCCGGCCAAGGAGCCTCGCCGATCCGGAGCAGCTCGCTGTCCGTCGCGCACGCCGAAATGCGGCGCATGTGGCGCCCTTGCAAGCGCTGGCGCGACGGATCGCGGCGGAACGGTCCGCGGCCGTGCCGGACCCCGATCCGCACGATGGTGGGATCGGCGCACGGCTTCTCCTGCTGCTGGAGACACCGGGTCCGGGCATCGGCCGCACCGGCATCGTCTCGCGCGACAACCCCACCGGCACCGCCGCTAACCTGTTCCGGTTCATGGCGGAGGCCGGTATCGCACGGCGCGACAGCCTCATCTGGAACGCCGTTCCCTGGGTCATCCACGCGCCCGGCGCCCTCAACCGGGCACCGAGGAAAGCCGAGATCGCGTCCGCCGCCGTCTACCTCGCGCCGCTCATCGATCTGCTTCCGTCCCTCGCCGTCGTGGTGCTTGCCGGGCGCGTGGCCGGCCTGTCGCGCGAACCACTCTCACGGCTCCGGCCGGGGATACCGGTTCTCGCCATTCCACATCCGAGCCCGACCTTCGTCTGCACCTCCCCCCTGGTGGCTCAGCGGATCGTCGAGGGGCTGGCCCAAGCCGCGGCGAAGCTACTCTCATACCGGACTTCACCAGCGGAGGGGCCGAGGTGACTGGCCATCCGGACGCAAAGACCCTAAATGCCGGGGCACGGGCCGCGGTCCGGCAAAAGCTCGGTCCCAATCCACGCCGCCGTCGAGGTTGGGCGGGAAGGCCGGCGGAGGCGGACGCCGACGACATGAACTTTGCGGGAGACCATCATCGGCGGGCCGACGTGAAGCCGGCCGACGCCGTGACGACGGCCGAAACGGAGGATTGCGCTCCGCCAGCGCCGAAGCGCTCCTACAGGAATCGCTACGCCTGGCTCGGCACCGCCGCCAGCATCGTCATCTTCGCGGTGTCACTCGGCGTGTTGTGGAAGCTGTCGCAGCAGGTCACCTGGGCCGAGCTGCATGCGGCACTGACGGCGGCCACCGGCGAACAGCTCGGCTTCGCTTTCCTGTTCGTCGGCGTGAGCTATCTGTTCCTTACCTGCTACGACGCCCTCGCCCTGCGACAGCTCAAGATCAAAGTCCCCTACAGGACGACGGCGCTCGCCTCGTTCACCAGCTACGCGGTTAGCTTTACCCTCGGCTTCCCGCTCCTGACGGCGGGAACGATCCGCTATTGGATCTACTCGAAGAAAGGTCTGAGCGCGGCGAAGATCGCGGCGCTCACCGTCATCGCTGGCTTCACTTTCTGGCTCGGCATGGGGGTCGTCCTCGGTCTCAGCCTCGTGGTCGAGGCGGGGCAACTGGCGGCGCTCACCTTCACCAGCATCCGTCTGAACCAAGGCGTGGGCTTTGCGGCCCTACTCATGGTGTTCGGCTATCTCGGTTGGGTCTCGCTCAAGCGCCGCCATGTCAGGGTCAAGGGCTGGTCCCTCGAACTGCCTGGCGCCACGGTGTCGATGAGCCAGATGGTGGTGGGCATCGGTGACGTCTGCGCTGCGGCGGCGACGCTCTATGTCCTGCTCCCCGCTGGTTCGAGCATCGGATTCACCACCTTCGTCGGCGTCTACGTCCTGGCGGCCATGCTCGGCATCGCCTCTAACGCACCGGGCGGGCTCGGGGTCTTCGAGGCGACGATCCTGCTCGCCCTGTCGAGCCTGCCGCGAGATCAGGTCCTCGGCTCACTGCTGCTGTTCCGGGTCTGCTACTACCTCGTTCCCTTCGTGGTCGCCCTGGCGATGCTCGGCGTCTATGAGATCGTCCGGCGAGTGCGCAGGGCTTCGCCATCCGCGTCAAGCGGCTCCTGAGCGGTGTCTTCGGCCAGGGAACGGTGAGCGATGGCCCGTGGCGCGCGAAGATCGGCCTGGATCGGCGCAGGCATCGCTGCCACGATCACGGTTGTCGCCTCGAGCGTGGGAGGTGACCTTGCCGTCATCGTCGCCGCGGGCGCGGTGGCAATAGTCATTGGTGGCCTCGTCGGCAGCCTGAGCCGGCCGAGGAGGGTGGCCCCGCCCGAGGCCGCCGCCCGCACGCGCCACTCCATCGCCGAGGCCCTTCTGGCCAACATCCCCGATCCGGTGATCCTGGTGGATCGGCGCAGCGTGGTCATCGAGGTCAATCCGGCCGCGCGCACGCTCCTGCCGGCCCTCAAGCTCAAGCACCCGCTTTCCTTTGCCTTACGGGCACCGGACGTTCTCGACGGGATCGAGGAGGTGCTCCGCACCGGTGCCCCACTGAAGACCCTCTACACGACGCGTGTGCCGACCGAGCGTGCGTTCGAGGTGCAGATCGGCGCATTGCCGATGCCGGACGGCCCGGGGGGCGGACAGCCCAACGTCGTCTTGTTCCTGCGCGATCTCACGGCGGCGCGTCGCCTTGAGGCGATGCGGGTCGATTTCGTCGCCAATGCCAGCCACGAGCTTCGCACGCCGCTCGCCTCCCTCCTCGGCTTCATCGAGACCCTGCAGGGGCCGGCCAAGGCCGATGCGCCGGCCAGGGAGAAGTTCCTCGGCATCATGAAGACCCAGGCGCAGCGCATGACGCGCCTCATCGACGACCTGCTCTCGCTCTCGCGCATCGAACTGCGCGAGCACGTCCCGCCGACGCAGGTCGTCGATCTCGGTCAGATCGCGCGGCAGATGGTGGACATGCAGGGGCCGCTGGCCCGCGAGCGCGGCGTGAGCATCACCCTCGACGCGCCGGATGCCACCTATCCGGTGCTCGGCGAGCGCGACGAGCTCGCCCGCGTGGTCGAGAACCTCGTGGAGAATGCGGTGAAGTACGGGGGCGGCAACGTCGTCGTCGGTCTGGAACGGACCCTTCGCCCGGCGTCGGGAAAGCCGCAGATTGCGCTCAGCGTGCGGGACGATGGGCCGGGTATCGCGCCCGAACACATTCCCCGTCTGACGGAGCGGTTCTACCGGGTGGATGTGGCCTCGAGCCGGCAGAAGGGCGGGACGGGCCTCGGCCTCGCCATCGTCAAACACATCGTCAACCGCCACCGTGGCAAGCTCGTCATCGAGAGCGAGCCGGACCGGGGCACCACCGTCCGCGCGCTGCTACCGGAACGGCAGGCTGGCGACGAAACGTCTACGACCCTCTGACCGTGGCCCTGGCCGTTCAGTTCCGGCTGGTGCCGAGGCGCCGGTACTGCGCCTCGATGATCGCCTTCAGCACGGGCAGGAAGGGGGAGGGGCTCAAGCGCTGGTCGACCGCATGGTCGAGCATGCTCAGGGCCGCCACCTGCTTCGCCGGTCCGGGAAACGTCGCGAGATAGGTCTCGATGCAGGCATTGGCCTCGGCCTCACCCGCCGGGATGTCGGAGGTGATCAGCGCGCTCAAGGTTCGCATGCAGGTGTCGAGAGGCTGTATCATCGCCTTCCTATGACGCGGAAACGCCCCGGATGCTATGTGCACGCGACGCGATGAGCCATGCGTCGCAGCCTTGACCTTCCCACGATGGGAAGCCCCACATAGGCTCGTATGGATACCGTGATCGCTTCCCCCAAGCAGCACCCCGTCAGGGGACGTCGTCTCGACCTTCCGGTCGTCGGCATGAGCTGCGCGTCCTGCGTTGGTCGCGTCGAGCGCGCTCTTGCCGCTCTTCCCGGCGCCTCGGACGTCGCCGTCAATCTCGCCACCGGGCGGGTCAGCCTGACACTGAACGACGACCCGGCAAGCGTCGTCGCCGCTATTCGCAGAGTTGGCTATGAGGTGCCCGAGACCGTCACGGAGCTGTCCGTCGGCGGCTTGTCCTGCGCGTCCTGCGTCGGCCGCGTGGAGCGCTCGCTTCTCGCCCTCGACGGGGTAAGCACCGCCAATGTGAACCTCGCCACCGGGCGCGCCACGCTGCGCCATGCGGAAGGGGCGGTCGACGTTGCGGATCTCGTAAAGGCTGTCGAGACCGCTGGCTACGAGGCCACTCCCGTTGGCGAGGTGAAGGGAGGAGTGCCCGCGGATCGGCACGAGCGCGAGGCTTCGGAGCTCCGGCGCGATGCCGTCATCTCCGCCGCCCTGTCGGCCCCGATTGTCGTCCTCGACATGGGGGGGCATCTCGTCCCCGGATTTGGTGAGGCGGTCCAGGCTCATCTCGGCACGGCGGCCGGCCTGTTTCAGGCCGTTCTCGCCACTCTCGTCCTCGCTTGGCCCGGACGGCGCTTCTTCCGGCAGGGTTTTCCGGCCCTGGTGAAGGGGCATCCGGACATGAACGTCCTCGTCGCCCTCGGCGCGGGGGCCGCGTATTCGTATTCCCTTGTCTCGACCCTCGCGCCGCAGGTTCTGCCGCCCGGGACGGCCCATCTCTATTTCGAGGCTGCCGTCCTCATCGTCACGCTGATTCTCCTCGGCCGCCTGCTGGAGGCTCGCGCCAAAGGGCGTACCGGCGCGGCCATCGCGCGCCTCGTCGGACTCGCGCCGGCGACCGCACGCGTCATGCGCGAGGGTCGCGAAAGCGACATTCCCCTCGCGTCCCTTCGCCTCGGCGATATCGTCCGCATCCGCCCCGGCGAGCGCATCGCCGCCGACGGCGTGGTCGTTGCGGGGAAGAGCTTCGTCGACGAAAGCATGGTCACCGGCGAACCTTTGCCCGTGCGGAAGCGCGAGGGCGACCGCACGGTCGGCGGCACGCTGAACACCAATGGCGGCTTCGATCTGCGCGTGGACACGATCGGCGCGCGTACGGTGCTGGCGCAGATCGTGGGGATGGTCCAGGCGGCGCAGGGCGCCAAGCTGCCAATCCAGGCCCTGATCGATCGGGTCACCGGCTGGTTCGTCCCGGCCGTCATCGCCGCATCCCTGATGACTTTCGTCGGATGGCTCGCCTTCGGTCCAAGTCCCGCAATGGGCTTCGCCCTCGTCAACGCCATCGCCGTCCTCATCATCGCCTGCCCCTGCGCCATGGGGCTGGCGACGCCGACCTCGATCATGGTCGGCACGGGGCGCGCGGCGGAGCTCGGCGTGCTCTTCCGCAACGGCGCGGCGCTACAGGCCCTGCGCGACGCCAAGGTCGTTGCCTTCGACAAGACCGGAACCCTCACCGAGGGCAGGCCCACTCTCACCGACTTCATCACCGCGGCCGGCTTCGAGCCGGACGCAGTGCTGAGGCTCGCAGCCTCGGTTGAAGCACGGTCCGAACATCCTATCGCGCGCAGCATCGTCGAGGCGGCCGGTGAACGGGGCGTTTCCCTGCTTCCCGTAGACCGTTTCGAAGCCGTGCCGGGCCACGGCGTCGAGGGGAGCGTCGGGGGGCAGAAGATTATCGTCGGCGCACGGCGCCATCTGGACAGGTACGGCATCGCCATGGCCGGCCTCGCCGAGGCGGCATCCCGATTGGAGGGTGACGGAAAGAGCCCCCTTTACGTCGCCATCGACGGTCGCCTCGCCGCCCTCGTGGCCGTATCGGACTCGATCAAAGCGGGTGCAGCCGAGGCCGTCTCGGCCCTGAAGGCACAGGGTCTCGTCGTGGCCATGGTCACTGGGGATGCCAGGGGAGCGGCCTCCGGGGTCGCGGCCCGGCTGGGGATTGCCGAGATCGTCGCCGAGGTGCTTCCCGGCGGCAAGGTCGAGGCCGTGCGGGACTTGCGCGCCCGGTTCGGTCCCGTGGCCTTCGTCGGGGACGGTATCAATGATGCTCCGGCCCTCGCGGAGGCCGAAATCGGCCTCGCCATCGGGACGGGTACGGACATCGCCGTGGAGAGCGCGGACGTGGTGCTGATGTCGGGGGCACTGTCCGGCATCGTCTCTGCCATCGGCCTGTCGCGCGCGGTGATGCGGAACATCACGCAAAACCTGTTCTGGGCTTTCGCCTACAACGTCGCGCTGATTCCCGTGGCGGCGGGGCTGCTCCATGCGTTCGGCGGTCCGTCGCTCTCGCCGGTCCTGGCCGCGGGCGCCATGGCGCTGTCGAGCGTGTTCGTGCTCGCCAATGCCCTCCGCCTTCGTAATGCGGGACGCCGCGTGGGAGGCCTGGGATGAGCGGTGCCGTCACCATCGGCGTGGCGGCAAAGGCCACCGGCGTCTCGGCCAAGATGATCCGGTACTACGAGGAGATCGGCCTGTTGCCGCCAGCCGGCAGGACGACGTCCGGCTACCGGATGTATGGCGAGGAGGATCTGCACGCCTTGCGTTTCGTGCGCCGCTCCCGCGATCTCGGCTTCTCCGTCGAGGACATCGCCGGCCTTCTCGCCCTCTGGCAGGATCGCAGCCGCGCCAGCGCCCAGGTGAAGGCTTTGGCACTGCATCACGTTGCGGACCTGCGGCGCCGCATCGCCGAGCTCGAGGCCATGGCCCGAACTCTGGCGTCACTCGCGGACCATTGCAGCGGCGATGCCCGCCCCGATTGCCCGATCCTCGACGATCTCGCCGCCGCTCATGCGCCGGCTCCACGACGGCCCGTGCGGGCAAGGCCGCCCTCCCGCTAGCATCGGCCATCACGTTCTGCACATGATCCGTCATCCGCGCCCTTTGAAATCGATCTAAATGGCCTCGCCCTTGCTGGTATGCGCTATGGTCGACGAGCTCGGCCCGAGACGAGCCAAGACGCGCAAGAGACGTGAACCATGCCCATCGTCGACCGGATCGCAGCCCTGGCGGATGAGATCACCGCATGGCGGCACGACCTCCACGCCCATCCAGAGCTGCAATACGACGTCCATCGCACGGCCGGCTTCGTCGCCGAAAAGCTTCGGGATTTCGGTTGCGACGAGGTCGCCACGGGAATCGGCCGGACGGGCGTCGTCGGGATCATTCGCGGGCGCTCGCACGGTTCGAACCGTGCCATCGGGCTGCGCGCGGACATGGACGCGCTGCCGATCCAGGAGGTGCGCGATCTCGCCTATCGCTCCACCGTGCCGGGGCGGATGCATGCCTGTGGCCATGACGGTCATACCGCGATGCTTCTCGGTGCCGCGAAGTACCTCGCCGAGACACGCGATTTCGACGGCACGGCGGTGATGATCTTCCAGCCAGCCGAAGAAGGCGGCGGTGGCGGCGAGGCGATGGTCCGCGATGGCATGATGGAACGGTTCGGCGTCGAGACCGTCTACGGGCTGCACAACATCCCAGGATTGGAACTCGGCCGTTTCGCAATCCGTCCCGGCCCGATCATGGCCTCCACAGACCGCTTCACCATCACGATCGAAGGGCGCGGTGGCCACGCGGCGCAGCCGCATCTCGCCATCGACAGCGTGCTGGTGGCGAGCCACATCGTCGTCGCGCTGCAATCGGTCGTGGCGCGCAGCGTGAACCCCCTCGAAAGCGGTGTCGTGTCGGTCTGTGCCCTCGAGGCCGGAGACGCCTTCAACGTCCTGCCCCAGCAGGTGACCATGCGGGGCACCATGCGCGCGCTCTCGAAGACGGTACGCGCCACCATGCTGGAGCGCATCGATGCCATCGTCACGAACACGGCCGCGGCCTACGGGGCCATCGCCCGTGTGGATTACAGCGGCGGATATCCGGTGACGGAGAACCACCCGGTCGAGGCGGAATTCATCGCAGACGTGGCGGCAGGGATGGTCGGAGATAGCCATGTGGAGCGCGATGTGGCGCCGATGATGGCGGCAGAGGATTTCTCCTACATGCTGGCCCACCGGCCCGGTGCCTACATCTTCATGGGGAACGGGGACAGCGCCGGGCTCCACCATCCGCATTACGATTTCAACGATGCCGCCATTCCCTACGGGGCCTCGCTTTGGGCGAGGGTGATCGAGACGGCTCTGCCGGCTCGCTGACCGTCAATCCAGGCGGGTCCCTGAATCCGCCATGCCCTTCGCGAATCACGTCGCCGGGCAGGCCACACCACCGGGCAGGATGATCGGCTTTCCGTTCATCGCTCGGACGGGCCAAGTCACTTCCTTCTCGAACGAGAAGGAGGTGAGCGCCGGGAAGATGTCGAAGATGGGCCTATATTCGATCGTCATCTTGGCGATGACGTAGCGGGCCTTGTCGACCGCCTCCGACGGTGGCGGTGCTCCAAGGTCCGTGGAAGCCGCGTATTTCTGGGCATTCACCGCCGTGCTGGAGCAGACCTTGGCTTTGAACGAACCGTCTTTCTGCTGATAGACGCCCGCCGCCGTCAGGACGATCTTCGCGTCGGTGGCATCGTACGGCGCCATCATGTTGCGGCCCGTATTGTAGACGCCGTCCACCTCCTGAGCGGTCAGGGTCTTGCGTGAGATCAGATCCGCCATCGAGCGAGCGGCGCGGTTGGCATGTTGCCCGGTCGTGTAGGCACGAGGCAGTTCGATCGTTCCCATGAACAGCAGGATCATCACCGGTGCCACGAGTGCGAATTCCACGGCGGAAACACCCGATCGCTCGATGACGAACCGCCGGCAGAGAATGACGGCCCGCATCAATTCGCCTGACATTTTCCCTGCGCGTATGGCTCCGCACGAAAGACGACCATCGACCGAATCATCTGCTCGTTGTTCGGGAGAGGCGGTAAGGTCAATTTCGATGTCGGGAAATAGCGCGGGATCGCAGCCATGGCACAGATCGTGACGATATCGTCGCCATTGGGGCACTGGAACTTGGTCCCGAAACCCGCCGAGATCGACTGGCTCGTGCTGTCGTAGGGAGAGCAGGTCACCGGCGCGTCGTCCGCATCCGCGGTGGTGACCTCGAGCTTGATCTTCGCCGCGTTGCACGTGAACAGCGTGGCGTCCTTGCACATCTCCTGGATGAGGCGGGCCGCCGGGTCGCTGCCGTTGGACCCCTGTTGAAACGTGCCGGTGAAGACGGCACGCGCGGCCCGGTCCAGGGCGTTGTCGAAGGAGACCTGGGCGACCATGAACATGAAGCCTTCCAGCATCGCGCCGAGCAGCACGAAGAAGGGGATACCGACGAGCCCGAACTCGACGGCTGTCGCACCGCTTCGGTCACCTGGGAGTTCCCGCAGCGTGCGGACGATCAGGCGAGTGCGTCCCCGGACGTTCATCGGGAAATCCGCAACTCGCTCATCTGTGATCCGATCGCCTTGAAGGCATCGGTGAGTGTTGCCGAGTTCTGGACGTCGTAGAACTTGTCCGAGCTGGTGGCGCAGTTGCGCAGGATGTCGCTGGTTCCCTCGGTCACCTCGACGCGAACCGTGAAGATGGTGATGCCGGCATTCTTCATGTTGGAGCAGAGCGTCGACAGCCGGGCATTCATGGCGTTCGTGCGGGTGGTCGTATTCGTCGACGTGGTCCCGATCCGGTTCTGCCAGATGAAGCCGAGGCCGGAATAGATCGATGCGTTTGCGGACGATCCGACATAGGAGGTGTTCTGCCCGTCCGTCATCAGGACGACGAACTTCCGGGTGTTCTTGTCGTCATAGGGCACACCCTCAGCGAAGGGGGCGTTCGGAGACAGCAGGTGCCATCCCCAGACCAACCCCATGGCGATGTTCGTGTCGCCGACCACGGTCATCGCGTTGATCGCGTTCGTAAGCGTCGATTGCGATGTGGTGAGGCGCGTGATGGGCTGGAGTTCGCAGCCGGAATTGGGCCCGTAGAGATAGGGGATGTTGCTGCTGATCCGGCCTTTTTGTAAGATGGCGTTCTTTAAATATTTTGTGATCTGGCCCTGTCGCGTGCGGTAGTCGGTCACCGACGACGTGGTGACGTAATCGTTCATATAATCGTTGACGGCGTTATTGTCCTTGTCGGACTCGTCGGGTGCGAAGAAGGGGACGAACAGAGTGTTTGGATTGGCGATCGACGGTGGCGTGTCCTGAACGTCGTAGGGCGCGGGCCGGCTCTCGACGCACCCGCCCCACGCGACCTTCATCTGGCTGAACAGGGTCAGGCGGTTCGCCGGCGAGACGAAGATGTCCGAGTGATAGGAGGCTTTCGCATCCTTATCGAGCCATGACTGGGTCGCATTCGAAGGCCCGACATTCACGGTCATCGAGAACGGGACAATTCCGATCTTGAGGGCGTTGGGCTTGGTGGTGTCGGCCTCTTTGAACAGCGACGTGACGAGGTCGTTGGCGGCCGCTTTCAGGTTGGTGATCTTCGCGCCGCTCATCGATCCGGTATTGTCGAGTACGAGGGCGATCTCGAGATTGCCGGATCCGCGCGTGCCGGCGGCTGTGACCGAGACGGGAAAGGCTTCGTAGCCGGCGATCTTGGACACGCTGGTCGGGCTCTTGCCGACCACCTTCACGGTGATCGTATTGTCCACGCGCGTGGCGGTGACCGTCGTGCCTGCGTCCACCAGTTTGGGAACGGCGGCCCTGATCTGTTTGTCCGCCTTCGCCTGGAGGTCGGCATCCGTGGTGGAGAGCGGCAACTTCAGCAATGAGATGACGGTGGAATCCGCGGCATCCTGGAGGCCTTGCTGGGCCATGGAGTTCACGCTGTAATCGATCGCTAGCCCCGACAGCATCAACAGGGGAATCGAGAGCAGGGCGAACAGAATGGCGATGGCACCGTCGGTCTCCTTGCGAAACCGACCGAGTAGATTCATCGCCGACTGTCTGATGCGGGTGGTCATGCACCGAGGCGTAGGATGAACCTTCTAACGGAACACTAAATCCCGCCGGCCCTCGGCAGTCGGCGGGAGACAATGTTGATGAATGTCAACAACCCGTAAACCAAACGGAAGACATTCGTCGTGTTCCCGCAGACCAGAACCAGCAAGGTATCGCTGCTGCCGGCAAGCGACGATCCCCTCAACCCTGGCGTGCCGTTCCGCCGAGGTGGAATACGCGATGCGGAACCAGTTCGCCGCGCTCGACGTCGCCCACGGCCACGAGGATACCGCCGCAGGTGGCAAAAGCCTTGCCCTCCGTGGGGGCGTCCTGCCCCCGGAGGAGAACCGGCTGGCCCCGCATCAGACGAAGCGCCATGTCGCGCGAGACGGCCACCGAGACGACTGCGTCGAGCGCCGTTTCGACGGGCCTAAGATGAGCGGCGTTGCCGTCCGGACCGCCCTCTTCGAGAGTGGCCACGAGGCAGGATTCGGCTTCCGCGAAGGGGCCGACGCGGGTGCGGCGAAGCGCCGAGACGTGGCCGTAACATCCGAGCACGCGGCCGAGATCACGGGCGATGGCGCGCACATAGGTGCCCTTGCCGCATTCGGCTGAAATGACGGTGCGATCGGGCGTGTGTTCCACCACCGCGAGATGGTCGATCTGGACCGGGCGCGCGACCAGCTCCACCACTTCGCCGTCGCGGGCAAGATCGTAGGCGCGCTCGCCGGCGATCTTGATCGCCGAGTAGCGCGGCGGCACCTGCTCAATAGCGCCGATGAAGGCGGGGAGGGCTGCCTCCACGAGGGCGCGATCCGGCCGCGTGTCGCTTGTAGCAACCGGACGGCCTTCCGCATCGTCGGTATCCGTCTCGATGCCCCAGGTCACGGTGAAGATGTAGGCCTTGCGGCCATCCATGACGAAGGGAACGGTCTTGGTCGCTTCTCCGAGGGCGATCGGCAGGATGCCGGAGGCCAGCGGATCGAGCGTTCCGGCATGACCCGCCTTTTTGGCGTTGAAGGCACGCTTCACCACGGCAACCGCATGGGTCGACGTCATGCCGACCCCCTTGTCGAGGATCACCCACCCGTTCACGTCGCGGCGCTTGGGCCGATCCGAGCCTTGACCCCGCTGCTGGCGGCGGCCTTTGGAGGGGCTTTCCTCGCCGGAACGGTGGGGCGGCGGGGAGGCGACGTCGGAATGCTCGATCGTCGGATCGTTGATCATGATGTCCTCGTCGGCGGCGAGATGGAAGCAACGGCCTCTGCAGCCGGAAAATCCTTAATCTACGCCAGGGTCAGTTCGTGATGGGGTGTAACGCAGGGGTCGGATCGCTGGGGCCGATCTGTATCGCCGCCATGGTCAGTTCTGAGTGCCGCCGTCCTGATCGTCCGAATCCTGGGGCTGGGATTCGAGATCGCGCCGGACCTTCTCGCTCCTGAGAAGGGCGTCGATGCGATCCGCCTCGTCGAACGTCTCGTCACGGAGGAAGCGGAGATCGGGGGCGAATTTCAGGTTCACGCGCCTGGCGACTTCCTGGCGCAGCGCCTTCTTGTTGCGCTCCAGGGCCGCGATGACAGGTTTCTCGTCGAGCCCGCCGAGCGGCATGATGTAGGCCGTGGCGATCTTGAGATCCGGGGACATCCGCACTTCCGGCACGGTGATGACGTGCGAGCCGAGGACGGGATCCTGGATGTCACCGCGTTGAAGCACCTCGGCGATGGCGTGCCGGACGAGCTCGGCCACGCGCTGCTGTCGCTGCGAGGGACCGCTGGGGTTGGGTTTCTGAGCCATGATCGCTTGGTCTCGGATCCGGGATCGCCTGGAGGGGGCAGCCCACCTTGCGGGGGCGCATCGACGTGCCGGCCCTCTTCAAAACAAAACGGCGGCTGCAGCGCGCGCTGCAGCCGCCGGGTTCGTCTGGCCGCGTCGCTGCTAGAGCGTGCGGCGGATCTCCTCGACCCGGTAGCACTCGATCGTGTCGCCGGCGCGCATGTCCTGGAAGTTCTCGAAGGACATACCGCACTCGTAACCCGACCCGACTTCCTTGGCGTCGTCCTTGAGGCGCTTCAGCTGGGACAGTTTGCCCTCGTGGATCACCACGCTGTCGCGGATCAGGCGGACATGAGCACCGCGCTGCACGACACCGTCGGTGACGCGGCAACCGGCGATCTTGCCGACCTTCGAGACATCGAAGATCTGCAGGATCTGCGCCTCGCCGAGGCGCTCCTCGCGCAGAGTCGGCGGGAGCATGCCCGACAGGGTCGCTTTGATGTCATCCACGAGGTCGTAGATGATGTTGTAGTAGCGGATCTCGACGCCCTTGTTCTCGGACGATTCGCGCGCTTCCTTGTGGGCTCGCACGTTGAAACCGATGACGACGGCCTTGGAGGCCTCCGCCAGGGTGACGTCCGACTCGGTGATGCCGCCGACACCCGCGAGCAGGATGCGCGCCGACACCTCGTCGTTGCCGAGCTTCTCCAGTGCGCCGATGATGGCTTCCACCGAGCCCTGCACGTCGCCCTTGACGACGATGGCGAGTTCCTTGCGGCCCAGGCCTTCCTTGAGGTCGCGCATCATGTCGACGAGCGAGCGGTTCGCACCGCCGGTCCGTGCGGCGATGCGCTCGCGCTTCTGACGGGCGCGATACTCGGTGACTTCACGGGCGCGGGCTTCGTTCGGCACAACGGCCACGCGGTCACCCGCGTCCGGAGTCCCATTGAAGCCGAGCACCTCCACCGGCACCGACGGGCCGGCATAGGGGATGCTCTCTCCCTTGTCGTCGATGAGGGCGCGGACGCGACCCCATTCGGCGCCGGCGACGACGATGTCGCCGGTGAAGAGCGTTCCGCGCTGCACGAGCACCGTCGCGACGGGACCACGACCGCGATCGAGCTTGGCCTCGATGACCGTACCCTCGCCGTCGCGGGCTTCGTTAGCACGCAGGTTCAGGATCTCGGCCTGGAGCTGTAGGCCTTCGAGAAGGTCCGGCAGACCGTCGCCGGTCTTGGCAGAGACTTCGAATTCCAGGGTCTCACCGCCCATCGATTCGACCTGGATGTCGTGCTGCAGCAACTCGGTGCGGACTCGCTGCGGGTTCGCCTCGGGCTTGTCGATCTTGTTGATCGCCACGATGAGCGGCACTCCGGCCGCCTTCGCATGGCTGATCGCCTCCACCGTCTGGGGCATGACGCCGTCATCTGCCGCCACCACGAGCACGACGATGTCCGTCACCTTGGCGCCACGGGCGCGCATGGAGGTGAAGGCCGCGTGGCCGGGAGTGTCGATGAAGGTGACCATGTCACCGGATGGCGAGGCCACCTGGTAGGCGCCGATATGCTGCGTGATGCCGCCGGCCTCACCGGACACCACCGCGGTCTTGCGGATGGCGTCGAGGAGCGAGGTCTTGCCGTGGTCGACGTGACCCATGATGGTCACGACGGGCGGACGCGGATCGAGATCCTCCTCGAGATCGGGCTCGTCGTTGAACAGGCCTTCCTCGACGTCGGACTCGGCGACGCGGCGCACGGTGTGTCCGAGTTCCTCGGCAATGAGCTGAGCGGAATCCGAATCGATCACGTCGGTGATCTTGTGGATCTCGCCCTGCTTCATGAGCAGGCGGATCACGTCCACGGCCCGCTCCGACATGCGGTTGGCGAGTTCCTGGATGGTGATCGTCTCGGGGATCGTCACCTCGCGGGAGAGCTTTTCCTTTTGCTCAACCTGCCGGTTGCCGCTCATGCGCTGCTGACGGCGGCGGAACGAGGCAACGGAACGCGTGCGCTCGTCCTCGCCCGACGTGGCGGTAGCGATCGTGAGACGCCCACGGTTGCGGTCGCCGCCCGGCTGCTTGGGGGTCTTGGGCGGCGTGATGATCTTGAGCGGCATGCCGGGACGGCGGATCACGCGCTTCTGCTCGCTCTCCTCCTCGGCAGCCTGTGGCCGACCCGGCGCGCGGGCGGTGGGAGCCGCCGCACCGGCCGGGCGTGCGGCCGTGGAAGCGGTCGGAGCCGCCTCTGGCTCGGGCGCGGGCGCCGGCTTGGCCATGAAGTTCAGGTCGCGCGGCTTGCGCACGTCTGCGGTGATAGTCTTGCGCGGCTCGGCCGGTGTCGGGCGTGCCGTGAGGGGCTGACGCACGGCAGGGGCCGCCGGACGAGCCGGGGCCGCAGCCTGCGGAGCGGGAGCAGGTGCTGCCGGAGCAGGCTTCGGGGTGGAGGATATCGGAGCCGAGACGGGCGCCATCGGCACCGTCTTGGAGACGGGCTTCGGCGGCGTTGCCGGAACGGGCGCAGCTGCGGGGGCTGCCGCAGCGGCCTCCTTCGCAGCTGCCTCAGCGGCGCGAGCCGCCTCACGAGCAGCTTCTTCCTCGGCACGCAGGCGAGCCTGCTCCTCGGCGCGAAGGCGCTCCTCTTCCTGGCGGCGACGCTCTTCGGCCTCGCGCTGACGGATTTCCTCAGCCTCGCGGGCACGCTGAGCAGCGGCCTCTTCCTCGACCTTGCGGCGTGCTTCCTGCTCACGGCGCTGGGCGTCGGCGAGAGCTGCGGCGCGCGCGTCACGCTCCTGCTCGCTCAATGTCCGCAGCACGACGCCACCCGCCGCCCGCTGGGCGGGGCGCGGAGCCGCCGGAGCGGGAGGCGCCACGCGTGACGCCGGGGCGACCGGTTGCGTTTCGCGAACGGGAGCGGCCGGTGCCGCCCCGATGACGCGCCGCTTCACGGTCTCGACCACGACCTGCTTGGAGCGGCCATGGGAGAAGCTCTGACGCACCGTTCCCTGCTCGATCGGGCGCTTCAAGGACAGCGGCTTCGAGGGGGGTCGTGCCTGCGTCTTGTCGCCCGGATTATTCGTATCGCTCATTCAGTCCAAACCCTGAGGGTTTCCATCGTCCCGTGAACCGGCAAACTGCTGTGCGCCGGGTAAATCCGTCTCGTCGTCGTCCTGCAGAGTCGGAGCGGTCTGCCCTGTTCGGGCGTAACCGGCCCCCTCGGCCGTCGTGGGCTTGCCCTCGAAAGAGCGTAGCCGACGCCAACGCGCAAGGCAGCCGGTGCTTCCGACTCCTGCGACAAGCGCCGCATGTATCACATGATCCCGACCCAAGGCCATGTCCAATTCTTCATTGGACAAATCATCGATGACCGGGACACGGGATATGGCATCGCCATGCCTCCGGTGCAATGCCGCAGCGATCTTCCGCCTGCCATCCGCACTGCCATCCGAGGCCTGTATCACGGCGGCTACGCCGGCCTTGTCGCCGATCGCGGATTCGACCTTGGCGAAGCCGGCCACCAGGCAACCCGCCTTGTTGGCGAGTGACAGGGATTGGCGCAGGTCCTCGCGCAGGATCGCGGCGATCCGGTCGCCCAGATCCGCCGGTGCCGCGGCATCCTTGGTCTTGAAGGCGCGCTGGAACAGCCGCTTCTTCAAGGCCGCCTCCACGGTGACGCGATCGGCGGTGAGCCATGCACCGCGCCCCGGCAGCTTCGCTTTTAGATCGATCAC
Organism: Methylobacterium sp. Leaf85; assembly: GCF_001422125.1. Lineage (NCBI taxonomy): Bacteria > Pseudomonadati > Pseudomonadota > Alphaproteobacteria > Hyphomicrobiales > Methylobacteriaceae > Methylobacterium > Methylobacterium sp. Leaf85. The sequence continues at coordinate 541,424 of NZ_LMME01000001.1, forward strand.
CACCTCGCCGTCCGGCGACAGAACGAACCGAATCATCCTATCGGGATTTTGCGAGACCCGGCTGACGAGGCATGTGCGCATTGCATTGCGCCGGCCGCGCCCGAGACCGGGATCGAGCAGCGTGCTCGGCTCCGGTTCGGCGGCATCGTCCGCGACATCTGCGTATTCGCCCGTCATGCGGCGGTCGGATCCCTGTTGATCGTCGCATGGACCGCAACAATTCGCGGCCCTCTCGCCTTGCAACCTACCGGCGTCCTCGACGTGAGATGCCGGAATGTCGCGAAGGCACTCTCCGGTCGGCCCTGCGATTCCTGAGGCCCGCCTTAGGCGGGTGCCTCAGGGGGGAGCGCCTGGCTCGCCCGGAACGCCGTGCTCAGACCGCCTCGGGCTCTCCGTCAGTGGTCTCGGCTTCATCCACCTCGACCGGCGCCTCGATCCATCCGGCCTTCACGCGGGCCGCCATGATCATGGCTTCTGCTTCAGCGCGGGAGATCTCGAACCCGTCGAGATAGCCAGCATGCTTGGTGGCCTCGGGGCCGCGTCCCTCGGTGTAGCCCACGAGATCGTCCGTGGCGCAGCCCGCGAGATCTTCCACCGACTTAACGTCGTTCTCGCCCAACGCCACCAGCATCGGTGTGGTCACGCCGTCGATCTCGCGCAGGTCGTCGGCGACGCCGAGTTCCTGGCGCTTGGCGTCGAACTCCGATTCGACGCGAGCGAGATGATCCTGCGCGCGGGCCTGGATCTCGGTACCGCTTTCCTCGTCGAGGCCCTGGATGTTGGCGAGCTCGCCCGGTTCGACATAGGCGATTTCCTCCACGTTCCGGAAACCTTCCGCCGCGAGGAGCTGACCCACCGTCTCGTCGACGTCGAGGGCGGCCATGAAGACAGCGGTGCGTTCGGCGAATTCTTTCTGGCGCCGCTCGGATTCCTCGGCCTCGGTGAGGATGTCGATGTCCCAGCCGGTGAGCTGCGAGGCGAGGCGCACGTTCTGGCCGCGACGGCCGATGGCCAGCGAGAGCTGGTCGTCGGGCACCACCACCTCGATGCGGTCGGCCTCCTCGTCGAGGACCACCTTGACCACCTCTGCGGGCTGAAGCGCGTTGACGATGAAGGTCGCCTGGTCTTCCGACCACGGGATGATGTCGACCTTCTCGCCCTGCAACTCGCCGACCACCGCCTGGACGCGGGAGCCGCGCATGCCGACGCAGGCACCGACGGGGTCGATGGAGCCGTCCCGCGAGATCACGGCGATCTTGGCGCGCGAGCCCGGATCGCGGGCCACCGCCTTCACTTCGACGATGCCGTCGTAGATCTCCGGCACTTCCTGCCCGAAGAGCTTGGCCATGAATTGCGGGTGGGAGCGTGACAGGAAGATCTGCGGACCGCGTACCTCGCGGCGCACGTCGAACAGGTAGGAGCGGATACGGTCGCCGGGGCGGAAGGTCTCGCGCGGGATCATCTCGTCGCGGCGCACGATGCCCTCGCCGCGTCCCAGATCGACGATGACGTTGCCGTACTCGACCCGCTTGACGAGGCCGTTGACGATCTCGCCGATGCGGTCCTTGTACTCGTCGAACTGGCGGTCGCGCTCAGCGTCGCGCACCTTCTGGACGATGACCTGCTTGGCCGACTGGGCTGCGACGCGGCCGAAATCGAAGGGCGGCAGGGTGTCGGAGATCACGTCTCCCACCAGGGCACCGGGATTGTAGCGGCGGGCCTGGTCGAGGGTGACCTCGCGGGCGTCGTTCTCGACCTCGTCCACCACCACGAGGTGGCGCGACAGGCGGAGCGCCCCGGTCTTGGGGTCGATCTCGGCATGGACGTCCGTCTCGGCGCCGTAGCGCGAGCGGGCGGCTTTGGCGATGGCCTCCTCCATGGCGTCGATGACGATGGAGCGGTCGATCACCTTCTCACGGGCGACCGCTTCGGCGATCTGCAGGAGTTCGAGCCTATTGGCGCTGACGACAGCCATCGGATTTCGTCCCTCTCTTCGTCGTGTGTTTTTTTCGGAAACCCCGGCGTGCCATCGGGCATCCACCTGGGCTCCGGGCCGATGTTCTAGTGAAGCTTGCCGTCGTCCTTGACCCGCACCGCCTTGGTGCGGACCGGCTTGGCCTTGTTGGCCCGGCTCGCCTCGGTTTCGATCTTTTCGGGCTTGGGCTTGGCCGAAGCCTTGGGCTTCAGCGGCCGCTCGACCTTCTTCTTGAGAGGGGCGGGGGGCTCGATCTCGGCCTCGGCGCCCTCTTCGATGTCGTCTTCGTCCTCATCGTCCAGCATCGGCGGTGGCCCGCCGCCGCGTCGCAGCGATTCGCGCACGAGATCGTCGGTGAGGACGAGGTAGGCGTCGCCGAGATCGTGAAGTGGCAGGTCGATGCGGCTCGGCAGACCCTCCTTCACGTCGGGAAGATCGATCGGCACCGTGAGGCCATCCGCGTTAGGAGCTCGGATGATCCCACGAAAACGCTTCCGGCCGTCGAGGGGTATCGCCAATTCGATTTTGGCTTCGTAGCCGGCCCAACGCTCGAAATCGACGGCCCGTACCAGCGGCCGGTCGATGCCGGGGGAGGAGATCTCGAGATAATAGGCCTTGCCCACCGGGTCGTCGAGATCGAGCAGAGGCGAGATCGCCCGGCTCACGGTCTCGCAATCGTCCACCGTCATGGTGCCGTCCGGCCGCTCGGCCATGATCTGCACGGTGCAGCCATTGGCGCTCGACACCCGCACCCGGACCACGCGATAGCCGAGGCCCTCGATCGAAGCCTCGATGATCTGCACGACCCGTGCGGCGACGCCGGTCTCGGTGATCAGACGTTTTTCGGAAGTGTCCGCCATGCTGCGCTGTACGTCCGGCCTTGCGTGAAGCGATCCGGTGCGAGAGGCGTTGCGGCAATAAAAAAGAGCGGACCCGGTGGGGCCCACTCCCGAACCGCAGCCTCAAGACTGCAACCAGAACTGATGTGCTATGAGTAGTCCCATCGTCGGATCGTTTCAAGCGATTTCGCGAACCGTTCCCCGGCGGAGCGCATCCCGGTCGCTCCGTCGCCGTCAACTCGTTTCAGGGAGCCTCGGCCATGGCCGCCGATCCGTCGTTCGGACCCGACCCGGATTGCCTTCACCCGGTTGCGGGCCACAGCCGCATCACCTTCATCCGCAATCTCCCCCTGCCGCCGAATGTCGAGGTCGGCGCCTACACTTACTATGACGACCCCGCCGGCCCGGAGGCCTTCCTCGACAACATCCTCTACCACTTCGCCTTCCTGGGCGACCGCTTGCGAATCGGTCGCTTCTGCGCGTTTGCGGCGGGCACGCGCTTCCTCATGAACGGGGGCAACCACCGCCTCGATGCGCCCTCCACCTACCCGTTCGTCATCTTCGGCGGCGCCTGGGCCGGACGCTTCCCCGAAGAGATGGCCTTCCCCAACCGGGGCGACACGGTGATCGGCAACGATGCCTGGCTCGGCTACGACAGCACGATCCTGCCGGGAATCCGCATCGGCGACGGAGCCGTGGTCGCCGCCAAATCCGTGGTCACCCGCGACGTACCTCCCTACGCCATCGTCGCCGGCAACCCGGCCACGCTCGTGCGGATGCGCGTACCGTCCGATATTGCCGCGCGACTCCAGGCCGTGGCGTGGTGGGACTGGGATGCCGAGCGGATCACCCGGTGCCTGCCGGCGATCAGTGGTGGGGATGTGGCGGCGTTGGAGGCCGAAGTTTGATGCCGGTCCGTCTTTCGCCGGAGCCTTCCATGTCCGCTTACCGGCCCGCAGATGCGTTGTCCTCTAGCGGGAACGGGCTCGGTCTCCAAAATGGCTCGAGGGGGCTTCCGACGATGGTCTCGGCTTCCCAACGATGCAACAGGGTGGCGAGAGCGGCTCGATCGTTGGCCATGAGCGGCTCGCCGATGAGGCAGGTCCGGTCGTTGATCAACTGCCAGTGCGCATCCTCCATCACGGCCCCCTTGCGGTACTGCTTGCCCATTTTGGACCAGCTCGCCCGAGCCTCATCGAGTTCGCCGAGCGCGATGCAGGAGACGAGGTGCCAATCCAGGCCAAGACGTCCGACCGTGGCGGGACGGGTGCGGGCGAAGTCGAGACATCCTCGCGTTGTGTCCAGGGGGCGAAGGATCGCCAAGGCATCCTCTTCGACACGAGTGACGAAATCGTCGTAGATCGTCGGGTCGGACCAGAACCAGCCCTGGCCACCCTAGAAGCCTTCGGAACGGGCAATCCTTCCGCTGCATCGCCCGAGTGAGGACGATGAACGAACTCCGGGCATGAAGAACTCGACGAGATACCAGCCCGCAACGCAATAGGCCGGATTGCTTGTCCGATCGAGGTGGATCAATCGTCCGACAGGCCCGACGGGGAGAAGCCAAAAAGAATTCCTGCCGGCAGCGGCAAGATCAGTATTTCTGTCGAGCAGACTCTTGGCGAGGCCTTTAATTTCTTAATGGTCGTCATTTTATCAGCCTCACTTGAATAATAACTATACCATTTGACTGTGGCCAAAATTTATTGGCGGCTCTGGCTAGGCACAGCGCCCTTGTTGAGCTTAGCCCCGCAGATCCAGTTTTATAATCATAGACGCAGACTGTTTGATTTGGCGATATCGACATGGATCATGGTGCCGAGTTGCTGTCTCGTCAGAAGAGGATTCAAGGCCGTCAGCCGTTTCGTCGCCTCGTCCGTGACCGCCTGAACCTCGGCATTACGTGGACAAGCTTGGTCGAGCGTTGCCTGATCGACCGGACCAACCCAAATGAGGGGGAGTTTCTTGTCCGGATCTGGGTCGAAGTCGTAGCGCAGTGCCGTTCTGCCCGGCGCCTTGCCGAATCCTGGCCTCCGAGCTTCCAAATAAGTGAAGAGAAGTGCCGCCGCTTCGAGTGTTACCTTGACGGCCGGAGCGACGATGACCGCCGGCAGAAAGACGTGTTGTATCGAGGGCTGGGATTGCGATTCGCATGACGCGAACGTGCCACGCGAGAGAACCTCTCCCGATGCCCCATCGCGGATGGTCTGAGCGTCGCCCGAATTCTCGAAAATCCTGCTTTCGCCATCCGGTGTGACGACGGCGTGCTGGTCGTCCCAATCTCCGCGTCCCGAACGAATACGCAGCGATAGAATCCGGGCCCCGTCATCGGTGACGGTTTCCTCTCGCGTGGACGTGCCTGACGTGCTTCCGTTATCGATGGAGGACCGGAGTGCCTGACCGGTTGACGGACGATCGGTCAGGCGACTGCCTCCGACGCCCCCGTCGGAGACCCACCGCCCACCATCGCTTTGGCCGGCGGGCGCACGGGGCTGGGCTGGATCGTACTTCCGGTCCAGGCTTTGTTGGAGGCGGATCAGTTTTGTCTCCGTCGCCAGTATGGCGAGTCGGCGACGGAGGGTTTCGGGGTCGTGTCCCTTGGCGTGGTGTAGCTCGCTGAGGGCCACCACGATCACCGGCTTGGGCCGGGAGGATCAGGCTGCCAGGGTCGGCAGGCTGACGAGGGNGTTGGAGGCGGATCAGTTTTGTCTCCGTCGCCAGTATGGCGAGTCGGCGACGGAGGGTTTCGAGGTCGTGTCCCTTGGCGTGGTGTAGCTCGCTGAGGGCCACCACGATCACCGGCTTGGGCCGGGAGGATCAGGCTGCCAGGGTCGGCAGGCTGACGAGGGGATCATCGCCGATTGGGGCGATGCTTTCCAGGGTCATGTAGCGGGACCGCTGGACGGCCCATTCGTCGTTCTGCTCCAGCAGGATTGCGCCGACGAGGCGGGTGATGGCGGCCTCGTTGGGGAAGATGCCCACGACYTCGGTCCGGCGTTTGATCTCGCCGTTCAGTCGTTCGAGGGGGTTCGTAGAGTGGAGCTTGACCCGGTGGGCGGCCGGGAAGCCCATGTAGGCCAGCACGTCGGGTTCGGCCGTGTYCATCAGGRCGGCGAGCTTGGGCACCTTGGGCCGGAGCTGATCGGCCACCCGTCGCCATTGCTGCCGGGCCGCCTCCGCGTCGTCCTGGGCAAACGCGGTGGCGATGAAGGCCGACACGACGCGCCGCCCGCTACGGCCGGCATGGGCGAGCACGTTGCGCATGAAGTGCACACGGCAGCGTTGCCAAGTCGCGTTCATGACTTTGGCCACCGAGGCCTTGATGCCCTCGTGGGCGTCCGAGATCACGAGCTTGACCCCGCGCAGGCCACGCCGGGCGAGCTTGCGCAGGAAGTCCGTCCAGAACGTCTCGGCCTCCGACGGGCCGACATCCATGCCGAGGACTTCGCGGCGACCGTCGGTGTTCACRCCGACCGCCACGATGACGGCCACCGAGACCGGGCTCCCGTCGCACATGTGCGATGGGGACCCTGGATGCGCCCGTCCTGGCGCACCTTTACGTAGGTCGCATCGATCCAGAGATACGGCCACTCACCCTCGATGGGGCGGTCGAGGAACGCACCGACCCGTTCGTCGATCTCCTGGCACAGGCGCGACACCTGGCTCTTCGACACGCCCGTGCCGCCCATCGCGGGTTCCCATMGCGGCCTGCCGCGATGGGGCCCTCCCTGGACCAGATCATCCACGGAGCGGGTCGAGATGCCCTGGATGTAGGCYTCCTGGATCACTGCCGTCAGTGCCTTCTCCGCCATGCGGCGCGGCTCCAGGAAGCCGGGGAAGTAGCTGCCCTTGCGCAGCTTGGGGATGCGCAACTCCACCGTACCRGCCCGAGTCTGCCAGTCCCGGTCGCGGTAGCCGTTGCGTTGAACCAGCCGCTCGGCGCTCTTCTCGCCGTGGGCCGCCCCGGTCAGGCCGCCCACCTCCAGTTCCATCAAGCGCTCGGCCGCAAAGCCGATCATCTCGCGTAGCAAATCCGCGTCGGCGCTCTTCTCCATCAGCC